>JAEWKM010000028.1:0-67724 GCA_023386035.1 Pseudomonadota bacterium | reverse complement strand
AGAGCCTGCGCAAGGGCGACGCCCCCGTGCGTTCCGGCCGCTGGCAGATCATGATCAACGGTGAATCCTACAAGTGCATCGTGGCCGAAGCTGCCAAGAATGCCCTGGGTGAAGACCGCATCATGGAACGCATCTTCATCGTGAAGCTGCTGCTCGACAAGAACACCCCCAATCGCATCGCCGGCGCCGTGGGCTTCAACCTGCGCGCCAACGAAGTGCACATCTTCAAAGCCAACACCATCATGGTGGCCGCTGGCGGCGCGGTGAACGTGTACCGTCCCCGCTCCACCGGTGAAGGCATGGGCCGTGCATGGTACCCCGTGTGGAACTCCGGCTCCACCTACACCATGTGCGCTCAGGTTGGCGCTGAAATGACCATGATGGAAAACCGCTTCGTGCCCGCCCGCTTCAAGGACGGTTACGGCCCCGTGGGCGCGTGGTTCCTTCTGTTCAAGGCCAAAGCCACCAACAGCAAGGGCGAAGACTATTGCGTGACCAACCGTGCCATGCTGAAGCCTTACGAAGATCGCGGCTACGCCAAGGGCCATGTCATTCCGACATGCCTGCGTAACCACATGATGCTTCGTGAAATGCGCGAAGGCCGTGGCCCCATCTACATGGACACCAAGACTGCCCTGCAGACCACCTTTGCTACTCTTAATGAAGAACAGCAGAAGGAACTTGAGTCCGAAGCTTGGGAAGACTTCCTCGACATGTGCGTTGGTCAGGCCAACCTGTGGGCCTGCACCAATACCGCTCCTGAAGAACGCGGTTCCGAAATCATGCCCACCGAACCCTACCTGCTCGGCTCCCACTCCGGTTGCTGCGGCATCTGGGTGTCCGGTCCCGACGAAGCTTGGGTGCCCGAAGACTACAAGGTGCGCGCTGCCAACGGTAAGGTCTACAACCGCATGACCACCGTTGAAGGTCTGTTTACCTGCGCCGACGGCGTGGGCGCTTCCGGCCACAAGTTCTCTTCCGGTTCCCATGCTGAAGGCCGCATCGCCGGCAAGCAGATGGTGCGCTGGTGCCTTGATCACAAGGACTTCAAGCCCGAGTTCAAGGAAACCGCCGACGAACTGAAGAAGCTGATCTACCGTCCTTACTACAACTTCCTGGCGGGCAAAGACGCTTCCACCGACCCCGTCGTGAACCCGCACTACATCACGCCCAAGAACTTCATGATGCGTCTCGTGAAGTGCACCGACGAATACGGCGGCGGCGTGAGCACATACTACACCACCTCCAAGGCTCTGCTCGACACGGGCTTCAATCTGCTTGCCATGATGGAAGAAGACTCCCTCAAGCTGGCTTCCCGTGACCTGCATGAACTTCTGCGCTGCTGGGAAAACTATCATCGCCTGTGGACGGTGCGCCTGCACATGCAGCACATCTCCTTCCGCGAAGAATCCCGTTACCCCGGCTTCTACTACCGTGCGGACTTCATGGCCCTGGACGACACCAAGTGGAAGTGCTTCGTGAACTCCAAGTATGATCCCGCCACTGGCGAGACCAAGATCTTCAAGAAGCCCTATCACCAGATCATCCCCGACTAGTCGGCGGCATTGTAGCACTAAAGGGGCGGCCTTATGGCCGCCCCCTTGGCTGGAGCATATGCGCAGCCAGATCTTGTGCGAAAAAACGTAGAGAGCGTGAAGACAGGGGCGTTGCCGTGGATGCGGCGGCGGTCCGGCCCCGGCACGTTTAGTCCGGATGCCAAGCCTGCAACTTTATGTTATGCTTGGCCTTCACGCTCCCCGCTGGACGGAAAATGCCAGCGGGAGTTTTGCCGGTTATGGGGAGACAGCGTCTTGAGGGCAATCGGGCACGGCTCTGGGTCGCCGCATTCATGCAATGCGGCTGACTGACGGCAGCCGGTTTGAGCCGGAGCCCGTAAGGACCGGCCGGATGCGGCCACTCCTTTTTCTGCGGCGGAAGGCCGTTGGCACTTCTTCAAGCCGCTATGCAACAACGCAGGAGGATATCCAGGATGTCCAATGCCATTCTCGTCGTGGGCGGCGGCTTTGCAGGCCTTACAGCCGCCATTGAAGCGGCGGAACTGGGGCACGACGTCTATATCGTCGAAAAATCGCCCTGGCTCGGGGGCCGCGTGGCTCAGCTCAACAAATATTTTCCCAAACTTTGTCCTCCCTCCTGTGGCTTGGAAATCCAGTTCCAGCGCATCAGGAAAAATCCGCGTGTAAAGTTCTTTACCCAGGCGGAAGTCGTTGGCTTCAGCGGGGTCAAGGGCGATTATTCCGTGAAGGTGCGCATTGAACCGCGCCACACGGCGCCTCATAACGTGGATTTCAGCCTGCTGGCATCCAGTCTGGACGGTGAAACCCCCAGCGAATTTGACCTTGGCCTTTCCCGGCGCAAGGCTCTCTTCAAGGCTATGCCCTTTGCCTTCCCCAGCCGTTACACGCTGGACAAGCAGGCTCTTTCCAAGGCCGACAAGGCCCGCATTGCCGGAAACCAGTTCCTGAACGTGAACGAAGAACCGCGCGAGATTGACCTCAGCGTGGGTGCTGTCGTTGTAGCCACTGGCTGGAAGCCCTATGACGTGACCCGCCTCACCAACCTTGGCGCGGGCAACGTGAAGAACTGCATTTCCAACATGCAGCTTGAGCGCCTCGCCGCGCCCAGCGGCCCCACCAACGGACGCATAGTGCGCCCCACCGACGGACGCCGTCCTCACCATGTTGCCTTTGTGCAGTGCGCCGGTTCACGCGATCAGAACCACCTGAACTACTGTTCCTACATTTGCTGTATGGCCACGCTCAAGCAGTGTCAGTACCTGGCCGAGCAAAGCCCCGAAACGCAGATTACGGTGTATTACATCGATATGCGTGCTCCTGGCCGCTACGTTAAAGTGCTTGAAAAGGTCAGGGCCATGCCCAACGTACGCTTCGTGAAGGGCAAGGTGGCTGACGTCGTGCAGGCCGAAGGCGACAAGGTTCGCCTCACTGCCGAAGACGCCGTGAGTGCTGAAAAGCTCACCCTTGATTATGACCTTGTTGTACTGGCCACGGGCATGCAGCCTTCGCTGGCCGGAGAAGACGCGCCTCTGCCTCTGCCTCTTGATGAAGAAGGTTTTGTGGCGGGCGGCGAAGAGGCCGGTATTTTTGCTGCTGGTTGCGCGCGCATGCCCCTGGATGTGATGCGTTCGGCCCAGTCCGGTACAGCCGCCGCCCTGAAGGCGGTACAAACGGTGAAAGGGAGGTAGGCGGCATGGCCGGAAAGATTGGCGTCTATTTTGACCAGCAGAACATTGGCGGCGGCCTTGATATACAGGCGCTTGCCGAACAAACCGCGCAAAAGTGGGGCGATCTCACTGCCGTGGTCAAGGTTGTTCCCGTGCTGGCATTGGCCTTGGATGAAATAAAGGCCGACATTGAGGCCCAGAGCCTGGACGGCGTGCTGCTGTGCGGCGCTTCACCGCGCGTGGATGGCGAACTTTATCGCCTGCCTGTTCTGGTAGAGCATGTGAACCTGCGCGAGCAGTGTGTGCAGGCCTACAAAAATCCTGACAGAAGCCCCACGGATACTGCCAAGGGCGCGCCTGAACTGCTGACGCTCATGGCCCGCGACTATGTAAACATGGGCGTTGTGAAGCTGCAAAAGTGCGAAGCCCCCGAAGCCGCTTCGGTGCCGGGCGTGCAGCGCATTCTGATTATCGGCGGCGGTTGGACCGGCCTTACGGCGGCCCTTGAAGCTGCGGCCACTGGCTACGAAGTTGTGCTGGTGGAAAAGAGCGACAGGCTGGGCGGCGCGGCCAACAATATTCCCATGGCGTCGCCTCTGGCTTCTCCCTGGGTAGACAAGCAGCCCACGAACATCGTTGCCAAGGTCAGCGAGGCCATGGGCAGCCCCAAGATCAAAATTCACATGAACGCCCATATGCAGAAGCTGGAGGGCCAGCCGGGCGAATTCAAAGCGGCCATCGCCACAGCCACCGGCACGGTGGAAGTGGAAGTGGGCGCTGTTGTGCTGGCTACGGGCTGGGTGGCTCTGGATCACAAGTACCTTGCGCCCATGGGCCTCGACAAAACCCCGATGGTGGTGGATGCCGCCACTTTTGGCAAAATGCTTGTCGCCGACCAGGTCAAGGCCAACCGTATAGCCTTTGTGCTGGACACAACCATGGCTGAAGAGGCCGTGGCCAAGGCTGCGGAAGGCTGCCCCCTTGATGGCGAAGCCCCTGCCGAAGCTGCTCCTGTGGCTGCGGAAGGTGAAGAAGGTTTTGTGAAAGCAGACCTCGAAAGCATTCGCCATCTGGCTTACTCCAACGCTGTCAACAGCGTGGGCATGCTGCGCCTTGCCAATACGGTCTGTGAAAAGACCAACGACGCCTGCCAGACCTTCATCCTTTATAAGGACATGACAGTTCCCGGTATTCTGGAACGCTTTTACAAGAAGATGCAGGACCGCCTGGGCGTCATGATGACCAAGGCCGACGTTACGGACATCCGTGAAGCCGGCGGCCACATGGTTGTGGAATGCAAAAATACCCTGCTGGGTATGGACTTTGACCTTGATGTGGACATGGTTGTTCTGCCTACGGGCCTTGTGCCCACCACGGCCAAGGACGTGACCATCCATTTCGACTACCGTCAGGGCCCTGACTTCCCCGATCTGGAATTGTTTGACGGCTTTGCCGACTCAAACTACATCTGCTTCCCCTACGAAACGCGCCGCACAGGCGTGTACGCAGCGGGTTGCGTACGTCAGCCCCTGACCATGGACGCTTGCGAAGAAGACGCCAAGGGCGCGGTGCTCAAAGCCGTGCAGTGCATTGAAGCGTCAAGCCACGGCGTTGCCGTGCACCCCCGTTCGGGCGACCTGTCGTACCCCCTGTTCAACATGGTGCGCTGCACGCAGTGCAAACGTTGCACTGAAGAATGCCCCTTCGGCGCGCTGGACGATGACGAAAAGGGCACGCCCCGGCTCAACCCCACGCGTTGCCGCCGTTGCGGCACCTGTTTCGGTGCCTGCCCCGAGCGTGTTATCTCCTTCGCGAACTACAATATCGACCAGATCGGCTCTATGATTCGTGAAGTGCAGGTGCCCAAGGACTTCAAGAAAGAAGGCCCGCGCGTGCTCATCCTGGCTTGCGAAAACGACGCCTATCCTGCCCTGGATATGGCCGGTGAACGTCACAAGCCCTGGAGCCCCTACTGCCGCATTATCCCGGTTCGTTGTCTCGGCTCGGTGAACGCCATTTGGGTGTCTGACGCCATGAGCAAAGGCTATGACGGCGTGATGCTGTTGGGCTGCAAGTATGGCGACGACTACCAGTGCCACTTTGTGAAAGGCTCCGAAATCTGCGCCAAGCGCAAGGACAACATAGCCGAGACTCTCAACCGCCTGGGCGTGCAGCCTGAACGGGTGGAACTGCTTGAAGTGGCCATTGACGAATACGACAAGGTCCCCAACCTCATCGACGGCTTTGTGGACCGCATCATGGCAATGGGCCCCAACCCGTTCAAGGGCATGTAGGAGGAAGGCAGCAATGGCACAAATTACAATCAAACCTGACCTGGAGTTCGCCAGGGCGCTGGAAGAAGCAGGGGGCGAGTCCCTCAAGAAGTGCTACCAGTGCGCCACATGTTCCGTGGCCTGCCCCCTGGCTCCTGCCAATGCGCCCTATCCGCGCAAAGAAATGGTGTGGGCCTCCTGGGGCCTCAAGGACAAGCTGCGCAGCGATATCGACCTGTGGCTCTGCCACAACTGCGGTAACTGCTCTGACTTGTGCCCCCGTGGCGCCAAGCCCGCCGATCTTATGGGCGCGGCCCGCAATGTCATCTATAAAGATCTGACTGAGCCTTCGATTGTTGGCAAGTGGATGAGCAAGCCTTCCGGCCTGCCCATTCTCTTCGCCATCCCCGCTGTGCTTTGGCTTATCGTGTGGTGGATCCGCGCCGGCTTTAACGGCGGCCAGTGGTTCCCCCGCGCTGCCGATGGCCGCATTGTTTTCGGCCAGATATTCTATGGCGATTACACCATCGACCCCATCTTCATGCTGACCTTCTTTACCGCGCTGTTCATACTGGCGCGGGGGGCCATGAAGCTGTGGTCGCACTTCAAGCCTGAAGGCAAGATGACCGTTATCGGCAAGACAAAATGCTGGATATGGCATCTGTGGGACGTGCTGTGGGATGAAATCATCACGCACCGCAAGTTCAACGATTGTGAAGAAGGCCCTGTTACCGGCAAAGAAACGCCCAATCGCAAGAACGGACACCTTCTGCTGGTATGGAGCTTCGCCATTCTGGCCTTTGTAACGGCTGTGGTAGCTTTGGGGCACTGGGGCGGCAAGGTTATTCCGCTCATCAAGATCGAAACCCCCATGCCGCTGACCTTCCCGGTGAAGATTCTGGCCAACATTGGCGCATTCATGCTGCTGCTGGGTCTGGGCCTGCTGACGGTACGCCGTCTGCGCCTGAATCCCAAGTTCCAGGGCTCCAGCTGGTACGACTGGTATCTGCTTGGCATCATCTGGGTAGTGGCGCTCACGGGCGTTATGGCTCAGGGCTTCCGCCTGGCGGACGCCATTGTGCCCGCCTTCCTGGTGTACTACCTGCACCTGGTATTTGTGTGGATGCTTTTCGCCTATCTGCCCTGGTCCAAGCTCGGGCATATTGTATACCGCACGGTGGCGCTGCTGTACGCACGCATGTACGGTAGAAGTTAGCCGACGGCTCCCGGCTGGCTATCATGCTGGCCGGGAACGACGGCAAAGTTTGGACTGTTGGAACTGAGTTTTCATGAATAAAAAAACGATCTCCGAGGAGGAGGCCGCCATGTCCGATACAGCTCGCAAAGTTTTTCCTGTTGAGTCCGTGCTTGCCCTGGTGGTGGGCAAGGATGGCGTGGACGTAAAGGAAATCGCCGGTTTTGTGGCCGGACGCACCGTTGTCTGTGACACTTGCGCCAAGGCCGTGGGCCCCTTCGCCGCTACCTGGCTGGCCCGTTGTTTCCCCAAGTTTATGGATCTGGAATGGAAAGAAGGCCAGTCTTGGGACGCTTTTGTAAACAACGGCAGAAGCCTGCTTGGCGACAATGTTTCCCTTCCCAGCATGGACGGTCACACCAAGGCTATGGTGGATCAGGTGCTGGACTTCCTGGGCGAAGTGTATGACAGCATGGTCGCCCAGACCTCCGCTGCCACTGCTTTTGAAGAGCGCGTGCGCGCCCTTGAGCCCGCTGAAGCCCGTGCCGAAGCTCTGTCCAAAAAGGTTGATGAGCTGGAAGCCAAGATCAAGACCCTGAATGCCGACATCGGCGGCCTGCGCCGTCAGACGGCTGAATACCAGGGCAAGGTTGCCGTCAACCACGACGACCTGCTCCTGAATATCAAGGACGCCATCAAAGACGGCCTTAAAGGTATGGTTATGGCTGGTGGCGCTGGCGCGGCTCTGGCTGCTTCTGGCGACGAAGCTGTGGCTGAAGCCCTTGATGAAAACGCCGTGCCCGATGATTTCGGCTTTGGCGCGTCTGGCTCGAATTCGGACGGTTTTGGTTTCTAGAGCACGTTTACTTTGAGATGTTTGCGGGGAGGAGTCCTTTTTTAAAAGGATCTCCTTCCCCGTGACCTGTTTTGATATTTTATTTTTATTTCGACTTTATAAGAATATTCTGTTCTGAAACGGGAACGATCTCAAAGTTGAACTTGTTCAAAGAGGCCCGCACTTCGTTAGAAGTGCGGGCCTCTTGCTGTTGCGTCCGGCAACAGCGCCGAAAATGGCGAACAGGTCGCGGTTTTGCCACGCCGTACGTGAGGCGTTTTCGTGCCTTCCCGCCCGGCGGCATGGCCGCCGATGGCGGCGCACCCCGCGGTTTGGAAAAGCGCTGGTGTCATCAAGTTAATCGCCCGCACTTGGTTAGAAGTGCGGGCCTCTTGCTGCTGCGTCCGGCAGCAGCGCCGAAAATGGCGAATAGGTCGCGGGGTTGCCGCGCCGTAAGTGAGGCGTTTTCGTGCCTTTCCGCCCGGCGGCATAGCCGCCGATGGCGGCGCACCCCGCGGTTTGGAAAAAAGCGGGCGTCATCAAGTTAATCGCCCGCACTTCGTTAGAAGTGCGGGCCTCTTGCTGCTGCGTCAGGCAGCAGCGCCGAAAATGGCGAATAGGTCGCGGGGTTGCAGATATATGTCGCCTGACTTTTGTTCAGACCAACTTTTTTTGAAAGAAAACGCGGTTAAATCCTTCGTCTGTGCGGCGGTCAACTTCAACGTAGCCAAGGCGAGGGTAGATGGAAAGATTGGCGGTCATCATTTCATTGGTATAAAGATGCACCGCCTCAAGACCAAGACGTTTGGCTTCAGCCTCGCAGAATGTTATCAGCTTTTTGCCGATGCCGCGCCCGGCTGCCGCTGGCAGCACCGCGATGCTGTCGAGGTTCATATGGTTGCCCTGTGGGAAGAAGGCTATGTAGCCCAGCAGGTCGCCGCCATCATTCAAAACCACGTATATTTGGCCCGCCGCAATTTGAGCTGAAAAATCTGCTGTCATTGGGGCTGGTTGACGGCCTATCAAGGAAATGTAGCCCGAAAAGGCCTTGTCTGCGCATTCCTGAATGGCAGCCTCGTCGTCAGCCACGGCTTTTCTTATCATGACAACATCCTCAATTTGTTTGCCTCAACGTACCCAATGGAGCTTGCTGTACCCGCATAATTCCATCACAGGTGAATGCCACCGCCAAGCGTGAAGCGCACAGCAGGGACTTACCAGCGCTCGGGCATGGAGTGGGGCGGCAGGCTGTTTTCCGGCTGCTGGGACAGCTTGTCGCGCAAAGCGCGGATAACAGTTCGGGCGCTTGCCAGCTCCTGCTCCACATTGTCCAGTTGCATCTGCTGGGCTGTGAGGGCTGCGTCAAGTTTTTCAATACGTTCTTCCTGAAAGAAGGTCAGTTCTTCCAGGCGAGTAAGCCGATCTTCAAGATTTTGCGACATATATTCTCCTGCCCACCATTCTCTTGCCCGTCGTATTTCTGTTCGTTAGAGCATTTTAACTTTGAAAAAGCTTAAATGCTCTAACGCTGCACAAGCGTGCAGCGCGCCGCAACTCGGCGTGGATTCTGCCGAAAATCGCATTTTTAGGCAGAATGACAACTTTGAAATGAATGCATTTCAAAGTTAATCTGCTCTAGGCGCGGCGTCCAGGGGCCGGAAGTTTACGGCTATCCTGCCTGTTTTCATTGGAGCGCCCACCCTGCTTGCCGGGTTTTTGCCCAGGTCTTTCTGCGGGTCTGCGGCTTTGATCCGCATCCCTGCCGCGTCGGGCGTCACGGCTGTCCCGATTGCCGGGCGTGCCTTGCCGGGGCTTGCCCGCATCTCTGTCCGTATTTCTGGCCGCACCCCTGGCCGCATTTCTGCCAGCATCCCGACCCGCATCCTTGCGGGTATGATCCTGGCCGTCTCTGCGTCGTGGGCGGTTGCCGTCTTCATCGCCCGCACTTCTGCCGGGCATGAGCAGACCGTGTTGCCGCAGCCGCTGGGCATCGGTACGGGCCACATAAATGTCTTCCCCGGCCTCGTTCTTGCCACAGTAAAACATGGCAGTGGCAATGGTGCCGGGCGTGGGGATAAAACACTGCGTCTGGCGCGGATTCCAATTGCGCTGGCGCAGCCAGCTGGAAAGGGTCCGCATGTCGTCGTCTGTACAGCCGGGAAAGCCGCTCATGAGGTACGGCACCACATACTGCTCGCGCCCCGCGGCCTTGCTTTGACGCACAAAGCTTGCCAGAAAGGCTTCAAAAACTTCCAGAGGCGGCTTGCGCATAAGCGACAGCACGCCTGTGGCGCAGTGTTCCGGCGCAACCTTGAGCTGTCCGCCCGTGAATTCACCCGTGTAGGCAGCCAGAGCGGCGGCGTCACGCAGTGCAAGGTCAGCGCGCACGCCGCTGGCAACGCGCGCCTGTTTGACTTCAGGCAGGGCCGCCACCTTGCGCAGCAGGCTCACATGCTTGTTCTGTGGCGTTGTGAAAAACTTGCAGACAGCGGGATAACAGCAGCTGGCCCTGCGGCAGCGGCTTTTGGCTGGCGCGTCTGCCGGAGCGTGCGCAGCGTTGTTTTCACCGCGCTCCTTGGTCATCGCATCAGCGGCTTCTTCGAAAGAGCCGCGCTCTGCCGTTGCCTTGTCCAGAGCGCAGTAGCCCTGCCACATGTTGGCCGTGGGGCCGCCCACGTCTGAAATGGCCACTGGCCCCTTGCCGCGGTCCATATTTTCCTGTCCAAGCCTGCGGGCTTCGTCCAGCACGGAAGATTCAGAGCGCGAACTGATGCGGCGGCCCTGATGCAGGGCCAGGGAGCAGAAGGAACAGCCGCCCCCGCAACCCCGGTGGCTGGTAATGCTGGTGCGCATCATTTCAGCCGCAGGTATGGCTTCGCGGTAGCTTGGGTGGGGCCGCCGGGTAAAGGGGATTTCGTACAGGGCGTCCATTTCTTGCGTTGTCAGGGGCGGAGCCGGACGGGCCAGCACCAGCGCGCGGTCGCCCACGGGCTGAAAGGCCCATGCATCCAGCCTGTGAACCTGGCGCTCCAGTTCCTGCGTCATGGTCAGCAGTTGTACTGGATCAGACAAAATTTCGTCGTGGCTGGGCAGGGGCATACAGGGAGCTTGGGTCATGCTCTCTGGCAGATTGGCGGGACGCGGCCCTTCGGGAGTCTGCTCCAGCTTGTCCAGCCATGCCGTGCCGGGGATGCCGCGCAGATCTTCGCCAGCATCAAGCCTTTGTGCGCACTCCAGCGTGGCGCGTTCGCCCATGCCCCAGATGAGCAGATCGGCCTTGGCGTCCATAAGAATGGGCTTGCGCAGCGAATCTGTCCAAAAATCGTAGTGGCTCACACGGCGCAGGCTGCCTTCAATGCCGCCGAGCACCAGAGGCAAACCGGGAAAAGCCCGGCGGGCCAGGTTGGCGTACACCAGACAGGCCCTGTTGGGCCGTGCGCCAGCTTTGCCGCCCGGAGTATAGGCGTCGTCATGCCGCTTTTTGCGAAATGCCGTGTAGTGGGCCAGCAGGGAGTCCAGCGCGCCGGCGCTGACGCCAGCGAACAGGCGGGGTCTGCCCATAACCAGCAGGTCTTCGGGATTTTCCCAGCGTGGCTGCGCCACTATGCCCGCGCGGTAGCCGTGGTGGATCAGCCACCGGGCCAGCAGAACGCTGCCGAACGAGGGGTGGTCCACATAGGCATCGCCAGTGACAAAGAGCACGTCCAGACTGTCCCAGCCGAGCGCGTGCATTTCTTCGGCGCTCATAGGCACGAAGAGAGGCTGCCCGCTCCCGAATTTCGGGCCGGAAACAGAAGCGGCCCCGGCATTCGCAGTGGAACGCCGGGGCTCGGAAAAGGCCGATGCAGAGCGTTTAGTTGCCATTGGGCGGCGTGACCAGCGGCAGTTCAGCGCTGCCGGGGTTTGGCATCATCGGGTTGCCGGGAACAGTAGGCATGGGGCCGTCATTCATAGTATTGGGGCGCATGCCGGAGGAGTGGTCCTTCATGAAGCCATTCCATTCGTCAATGGAGATGAAACCGTCGCCGTCCTTGTCAATGGCCACAAAGGCTTCTTCACGCATATTGGGAAAGAGCGCCTTGAATTCTTCACGGCTGACCTTTCCGTCTTTATCAGTATCCATCTGGCTGAACTTGTCGCCCATGCCACCGGAACCGCTGCCCATGCCGGGCATGGCGTGGCTGGGGGAGGCCATAAGCACAAGAGCCGCCAGCAGAGGAAGCAGAGATATTTTCAGCAGGGCTGAAATGTCGGGCAAATGTAGGGTGCGCGTCATGCGGTACTCCTTGAAAGTTCTGAAGCCGCGCGGCCCCATGCCGGGCGGTGCTGTTTTGGGGGTGTGCTGTCATGCAGACAGCCAGCTACTTTTGAAATAAGTTCGTAAAAGGCTTTGACAAGTGTTCCGATAAACCTCTTGTGCCGATGTTTTGCCGGTTTTTCATTTTCGGGATGCATCCCGTGTGAGCGGCAAAAATTCGATGCTCCGTGCGTTCTGCCAACAGCTGATGCCAGAAGCAAAAATCTGATGCCAGAAGCACAAAACTGAAACAGCATACCTTTGAAAAATAGAGCGTTTCAAAGGTGGCCCCACAGAAAACGCAGTTTCGGTATGCCGTGTACTGCACCGACGATCTGTCGTGTCAGGCGTTCGGCCCGTTGGTCGTCGGTATCCCGGCTTTTTAGGGGCAACACAGTCTAGTCGTGGCGAAAATTCGGCCCTTCTTTTTCCATACGCTCGATGCAGCGAATCAGGTTGTCTGGCTCGCCCTTTTGGTGGTCATCGGGGTAAAGCAGGGCACCCATATAAAAGATCGAATTGAGTCGCAAGGACATGCGGGCGCTGGCAGAAAAATTTTCAAGCGCCATCGCCAAGTTGAAACGCTGCTCGCCGGGCAAAAATTCGAGCATGGGTTTGGCATCATCAGCCATAGAGGCCAGCAGTTCGGCCTTCTGGCGCATACAGGCATTGTGCCCCGGCGTGTCACCAGCTTCAAGGCATTGCAGAGCTTTTGCTTCAGCCTGCATTACCTGGCTGTGCCGTTGGCGCAGCCACTGGGTAAGCTGGGTCAGGGCCGGATTGGGGGCTTGTTCTTGGCTCATGCTTCCTCCGCTTGCTTTGTGACGCCGTTGGCAGGTGCGCTACAGGTTCACAATTCAATTCAATACGAAAATGTAACGGAGCCAGCATACCCCTTTGTGCCGTCCCTGTATACGGAAGCTGTAACTCCCGGCCGGGGCGGAGGCATGCTGGCTCCGTATAGCGTTGCCGGATTTCGCGAAAGGTAAAAACGAAACCCGGCAGCGGTGTTTGCTGTTACGCGCCCAGATAGGCGGCCTTGATTTCAGGCGTGTCGGCCAGTTCCGCCGCAGTGCCTTGAGCCACAATGGCCCCTGTGTCCAGCACATAGCCGCGGTCTGCGACCTGAAGGGCCAGGCGGGCGTTCTGCTCCACCACAATCACAGTAAGCCCTTCGCTGTTGAGCTTTTTAAACGTGCGGAACATGTCGTACATAAGCAGGGGCGAAAGGCCCATAGAGGGTTCGTCCAGCAGGATGACCGAGCAGTCTGTCATCAGCGCCCGGCCTACTGCCAGCATTTGCTGTTCGCCGCCTGAAAGGGTGTCGCTGCGCTGGTGCATGCGCTCTTTGAGACGGGGAAAAAGATCAAAAACCCTGTCCATGTCCTTTTCAATGCCGCTGCCCTTGCGGGTCCAGGTGGCGAGCTTGAGATTTTCGTGCACCGTGAGGTTGCCGAAAATATGCCTGCCCTCGGGCACTAGATCCATTTTCAGATGAGCCACAATGTTGTGCGCTTCTGTTTTGAGGATGGATTTGCCTTTAAAGCGGATGTCGCCGCTGAACACCGTGGGCGATTCTGGCGGCGTGAGCCGCATGACGGCCTTGAGCGTGGTAGATTTTCCCGCGCCGTTGGCCCCGATAAGCGTGACAATTTCGCCTTCGTTCACATGAAAGGATATGCCGTGCAGGGCTTCGATCTTGCCGTATCCCGCGTAGAGATTTTCAACTTCCAGCAACATGTGGCCCCCTTACACGTTTTCGTCGCCCAGATATGCCTTGATGACATCGGGATTGCTTTGAATTTCTTGTGGCGTGCCGCTGGCGATGATCTGCCCGAACTCCAGCACCGTAATGTGCTGACAAAGCGACATGACCACTTTCATCTGGTGTTCGATCATCCAGATGGCGATTTTGAACTGGTCGTAAATCCAGCCAATGTGCTTGATAAGACCGTCCACGTCCGAAGAGTTGAGCCCGGCGGCGGGTTCGTCCAGCAAAAGCAGCTTGGGGTCTGTGGAAAGCGCGCGGGCCAGTTCCACACGGCGTTGCAGGCCGTAAGGCAGGTTTTTGGGCAGTTCGTTCGCCACATCACTGAGTTCCATTACCTCAAGAATGTGGGAAGCCTTGTTTTTTACCCGCTTTTCTTCACGCCCGTAGCGGCCAGTGTTGAACCACGCGTCCAGCAGGCCATAGCCCAGGCGGCTGTATTGCGACACGCAGATGTTGTCCAGAACAGTCATGTCGCTCCACAGGCGGATGTTCTGAAAGGTGCGCGCCATGCCCAGATTGGTCACTTCATGCGGTTCGAGCTTGGGGTGGTACGCGTAATCATCAAAAACGATGTCGCCTTCGCTTGCGTGGTAGAATCCCGAAGCCAGGTTGAATACCGTTGTTTTGCCAGCACCGTTGGGTCCGATAAGGCCCGTCAGGCTGTTTTCCTCAATACGTATGTTGAAGCATGCCAGCGCGATAAGACCGCCGAAGCGTTGCGTCACGTCCTTCATTTCAAGCAGTGCCAAGGTTTGCCCCCAGTATGTTGTCGGTCATCAAGGATTTTGTCCGTACAACCAAGATTTGCCGCCGCCGGTTATTCCACGCGCGCGGTGGTGAGCAGTCTTTTCAGTCGGGGAAAGACCTGGGTAAGTTCGCGGTTGCCCAAAAGCCCTTCGGGGCGGAACTGCATGAGCAGGATGAGAATAAGGGGAATAAGTACCCACTTCCATTCCTGGCTGATCATGAAGCTGTCGGGCACAAAGGGCAGATTGTGCATGAGGTCGCTCAGGGCGGGCAGGGCGAAGCGCAGCACCTCGATGAGCAGGGTAAAGAGAATGGCCGCCATCACTGAGCCCGAAAGGGAGCCCATGCCGCCGAGGTAAACCATTACCATAGCCTCGGTGGACTTCATGATGCCGAAGCTGTTGGCGTAAATGGAACTGAACATGTGGGCGTATACTGCGCCCGCCATGCCCGCGATGCCCGCCGACACCATAAAGGCCACAAGTTTGACCCTCTTGGTGTTGACGCTCATGATTTCAGCGGCGACCTCATTTTGGCAAACGGCGGGAATGCCCTTGCCCAGAGTGCTGTTGACCAGCCGATAGAGCATCATCACAGACACCATTACAAGCAGCACAACCCAGATCATCATCCAGGGGATGTCTGCCACGCGTTCCATTGCGCGCACTGTGGCACGCATGCCCGAAAGGCCGCGCGGGCCGCCCACCAGATCAATATTGATGATAAGGGCAATGATGATGTAGTTGGCCGCGATGGTGATGATGGCCAGGTAGTCGTCGCGGGTTTTGAATGAGGGCAGGGCTACCAGCAGGCCAAAGATGGAGGCAGCGGCTCCTGCAATTAGAATAATTAAGGGAAAGAGCAGGGGTGCCATTTCTGGCGGCAGCAAGGGTGCGCCAAGCAACTTGTTTTGGGTAAACAAAATGACGGAAATGAGGCCGCCCACATAGGCGCCCACGCACATAAAGCCCGCGTGCCCACATGAGAATTCGCCCATATAGCCGTTAACCAGGTTGAGACTGGCGGCAAAGACGATGTTTATTCCCATAAATTTGAGCACTGAAAGCCAGTAACCGTCCAGCCACGAGAATTGTTCGGCGCAGATAAACAGCACGCCGACGATCAGGAACAACAGGCAATCGAGCTTTTTCTGGCTGACGACGCGTTTTATGGCATAACCGAAGCAGAGCAGGGCGAGGATCGCAAGTAGTGTTTGCACAATGGTGAGCATCTCAGACTCCGGCTAGATTTTGGTCGTTTGGGGGGTTCCGAAAATGCCTGTGGGCCGCATCCACAGAATGAGCAGCAAGATGGTGAAGGAGAACAGGTCCATATAGGTAGACGGCAAAAAGGCCACCACCATAATCTCCACAAAAGCCAGCAAAAAGCCGCCCACAAATGCTCCGCGTATGTCGCCAATGCCTCCCACAACGGCGGCGATGAAGGCTTTCCAGCCGATCATTGCGCCCATGTAGGGTTCAAGCGTGGGATAGCACATGGCGAAGAGCATGCCCCCCAGCCCGGCGATGCCCGAGCCGAGAATAAATGTGACCACAATAACGCTGTCCAAAGGAATGCCCATAAGGGGCAGAGCGAAACGGTCCCAGGACACGGCGCGCATGGCCATGCCCACCTTGGTGCGTGTGACTATGGTTTGCAAAGCGATGAAGACAAGAATGGCCGCCACAATGACCCAGAGCTTCAGGTTGGTGATAACCAGCGGGCCGATGGAATAGACGGTCTTGTCAATGAGCTCCGGCAGCTTGCGTTTGGTGGCGCCTAAAATTGCAAGGTTGCCATTTTCAAGAATGAGGCCGCACATAAGGGCCGTTATGACAACATAAAGACGGTGCGCGCCCTTGCGGCGCAGAGGCCTGTAGGCCACGCGCTCAATGGTTACGCCCACAAAAGCTGTGAGTATCATTGTCAGAGGAATGGTCAGCCAGAGCACTGTTTGTTGCGGCAGGCCAAGGCCGTCGCCGGAAATGAGCCAGGTTGAAACAAAAAAAGCAATGTACGCGCCCACCATGAAAATATCGCCGTGGGCAAAGTTAATGAGCCGCAGCACCCCGTACACCAGGGTGTAGCCCAAGGCTATAAGCGCGTAAAAACTTCCCCATTGCAGTGCGTTGAGCATCTGCTGCAAAAAAAAGTCCATAGGGCACCCGATTCGGTATCAGCAGTTGGGGTTCGTTGCGGCGTCAGGGTACGCAGAGGGGATGGGCCTTTGCCCATATGCGCGGCCAGTGCCGGAAGAACCCTCAGGCAGTGGGCGCCGTGTGGGCCCGCCCCCCGGGGGCACACACGGCCTGCCATCCCAGGCTTGTCAGCAGGTCTGGCTATTTGGGGCAGACTGATTCAACGAAGGCGAAGCTGCCACTGTCAGTAACGCGCACGATAACAGCGCATTTGATGGGGTCGTGGTTGGCGTCGAACTTCATGCTGCCGGTAATGCCGTCGAAGTTTTCAAGGTTGGCCATGTTGTCGCGAATGACCGTACGCTGCTTCTTGAGGTCGGGGTCGACCTTGCCGCCGTTCTGGATGGCCTTCAGCACGATGTTGATGGAGTCCCAGGTAAGGGCGGCAACGTCGTCAGGCACATAGCCGTACTTGGCCTTGTACTTGTCGATGAATTCCTTGGTCTTGCCCGTAGCGCCTTCGGCCGTGTAGTGGGTGGAGAAGTACTGGTCCACGCAGTCTTTGCCGCAAAGGTTGAACAGTTCCGCCGAACCCCAGGCATCGGAACCCATGAAGGGGCCCTTGTAGCCAAGGTCACGCGCCTGCGGCACGATAAGGGCTGCAAAGCTGTAATTTTCAGGCACAAAGATGAAGTCGGGCTTGGCCGCGATGATCTTGGTCAGCTGGGCAGAAAAGTCCTGATCCTTGGGGCCGTGTGATTCCATAGCAACCACGGAACCCTTGCCGTGCGTTTTTTCGAAGGCGTCCTTAAAGTTGTCGGCCAGTCCCTTGGAATAGTCGTTGGACACTTCAAAAAGCACTGCGGCTTTTTTGGCTTTAAACTGCTTGCTGGCGAAATCCACGGCTACAGGAGCCTGGAAGGGATCAAGAAAAGCGCCGCGGAACACCCAGGGGCGGCCGTTGGTGGCATCAGGGTTGGTGGACCAGGGGGTGATGAGGGGGACTTCTTCGTCATTGGCCACGCCGCCGGCGGGAACGGCCTGGCGCGAAGACTGCGGGCCCACGATGGCGTGAACCTTGTCGCGTTCGATCAGCTTGAGGGTGACGTTAACCGCAGATTCAGGCTTTGATTCATTGTCCTCATAGATGAATTCAAGCGGATAATATTTGTCGCCGACCTTCAGGCCGCCCTTGGCGTTGATTTCTTCCTTCAGCATTTCAGCTGCAAACTTGGAACCTTCGCCGACCTTGGGAATTTCGCCCGTAAGGGGAATAGGGAAGCCGATTTTGATGGGCTGTTCCGCCGCAAGGGCCGCCTGCCCCATAAAGAGTGTCAGAGCACAAGCAGTCGCCAACTTGAACAATTTCATGAAAGCCTCCCAGTGGTTTACGTGCAGGACTGAAATATTCGATCCATGAATGCACATAAGCAAAAAGGGTTCCATTTTTATAATATGCTTAAAATAAAGGATTAATTAAAAACAAGCATGAAAAAAAGTTACTAAACAGTAGTTTTGCTTGCAGGATTATTACAAAACAGTAGAAAACGGCAATAATTCGTGTTGCCGCCAGAAAGGAATCGGGAATGTGCTTTTCAGGACAGGTGAAGAAATATTGTGAAAAAACGGACTAATACGATTAGTGCACTAATTTTATTGGATAAAAATCTGTGGAAATAGAATGCTCTGCGGCGGGGCCAAGCGGCGTGTTTTTAGGCTGAATGGTTATACAACCAGCTAAAATCATTAAGTGTTTACATTTATAAGAGATTTGAAGGTCAGTGAAAATATATATACGTTTATGTAGAAAATTATCGGGCTGGAAAAATTACCTTTCTATAATTTAACTAAGAAAAGTTTATAAATTAGCATGTTATGCTAGAGTTAATATTTCAACCTTAATGTAGAAAATTGGGCGCAAGCCATCACTCCTACTCTGCCAACAAAGCCCGACGGCAGAAAATAGGCAAATTGTGTGGGGGGATGTTGCGCTGGCATGACCGCTATTTTTCCTTACGCTACAGCGAGTTGAACAGCGTAAAATCACTTGCTGGCTTGCCGTGTTGTGGTTGTGCCCTGGTTCCGGCTGCCTTGTGCCGCGTCATCGGGGCATTATACGGACAAACTGCAAGTGCTGTGCCGAAAAAAAGAAGAGCAGGGCACCCTGCTCTTCCTGTGGTGTTGTCATTGGGTTGCGCCCGACAAAAAGAATGAGGTGGCGGCGCTATTGCCTTTTTTTGGACTTCCAGCTGCGGAAAAGAAAGAAAATGGCTGCCGCAGCCAGGGGAACGCCCAGATACGTTAGCATATTCCAGCTTTCTTGCACTTCAAAGTCTGACAGGTCGGCGAAAATGCGTTCCAATAAATAGAGAACAAAAAGCAGGAACAGGCCAGTAAAAAGCGGGTGGTACCAGAAAAATTTGAACCCGCGTTTTTTGAGCATGTGGTACACCCAGATAAAGAGTAGGGCGATGCCGAAGCCCACCAGTGCCCACGTTACATGTGTACTCATGCTCCCTCCTGTTTTATGCCTTGATATGCTGCCCTTGGGGCCAATTTTGCAAGCCAGACCATATAATCATGAAATTACAGTTAATGCCATATAAAAATCCATGTCGCCTGTGGGCGAAACGCCCAGGCAGGAGAGATTTTTTACCGGGTCTAATGTTTTTTTGCAGTTCAACGATATGAATGAACACCGGGTTTGCAGGCAAAATTATGCGGGTTTGCATGCAGGCATCCGGGCGGCCTGTGCGGCTTCGACTGGCAGATAGCAGTAAAGCGCCGCACGGCAGGCTTGCCGAAAATATTAGATTTTGCGTATCAAAAGCAGTTGTCAACGCCCTCGGCTTGGCATACATGCGGGAGTACCTGATTCACCTCAGCGTCTTGGGGGCGCACAATGCGACAGCTTCGCATCAATACCATCTGTACAGTGTCCATAACGGCATCCATTTTTGTCATCATAGCGATTCTGATCGTATATGTGTCTTCATCTTCTTACCAGATGGTGTCTGGCGTGCAGAGCGAGGCTCTGGACCAGACCGGCAGGATTGTGGCCCAATCTGCCGAGAACTACATCGAGCAGTCCGTTGATGTGGCTTCAGCCCTGGCTGGGCAGGAATCTGTCCGCGATGCCCTGGATGGTTCAACCCTCGCCGCGCAGGATGTGCAGCAGCTTTTGCATACCTATGTGAAGGCCTTTCCGTCCTACTGGTCATTTTTCGTTTTTGATACCAAGGGACGCATTGTTGCGGGTCTGAACGCCGACCTCAAGGACATGACTGGCGGCGACCGCTTTGACCGCGATTACAGCAAAGCTATTTTCGGCGGTAAAAGCCTGGCTTTCAGCGGCAGCGTCATGACGGCCACCACTCATGAGGGCGTGCTGGTATATGTGGCGGCCAAGGCCGTCTATGCCCCTGACGGCAGCCTGCTTGGCGCCGTGGCTGTTTGCCCCCGTTGGAGCGACTTTACCGCAAAAACCATTGACCCCATCCGCCTCGGGCAGCGGGGCTATGGCTTTGCTCTGGATACCAAGGGCCGCATCATCGCCCATAGCACCAATAAAAAATTGCTGATGACCGACCTTTCCGGGCAGGACTTTGTTCAAAAAGCCATGAAGGCTCAGTTGGGCACCATTGAGTACCAATGGGAAGGCGAGAAAAAATTTATGACCGTGGCTCCCATTCCGGCCACGGGCTGGTTTGTGTGCATGAGCGCCTATGACGCGGAACTGGCGGCTCCTGCCCTGACCCAGCGCGCAGTGCTGTGTGGGGTGGGGCTGTTTGCCATAGTGCTTCTGGCTGCTCTGCTGACACTTATCAACCAGCGTCTGTTGTTCCGGCCTTTGCGGGCTTTGTCCGAGTTTACGGCCAAAGTGGCGGCGGGCGACCTCAAGGCAGAAATGCACGGCCAGTTCAGAGCAGAAATGGCGACCTTTGCCGGGTATCTGCACAGCATGGTTGAAGAGCTCAAAAAACGCCTTGGTTTTTCGCAGGGGGTACTGGACGGCATTCCCACGCCTTGTGGCATAGTGGGGCCGGATTTCAACATGATCTGGGTCAATGACGAAATATGCCACCTGCTTGAGAAGACCGGACCGCGCGAATCCTATATCGGGCAACGCTCCGGCCTGTTCTTCCAGAACGACGCCAACAGTGAAACCCTGTCTGACCATGCCATCAAGGAGCGCAAGGCTCTTACGCACGAGTTCGACTACACCACTGTTTCGGGGCGCCAGTTGCGGATAGACGTACACACCACGCCCTTCTACAATCTTGACGGCACGCTGCTGGGTTCCATAGCTTTCTGGAACGATCTTACAGAAATATACACCCAGAAGAGCCGTATTGAAGACCAGAATGCAGCCATCGCCAGAGCCGCCGTAGAGGCTGCGCAGGTTGTGGAGCATATGGCCGATGCGTCCAAGCAGCTTTCGGAACAAATCGACCACTCCAGCCAGGGCGCGCGTGAGCAAAGTTCCCGCGTGTACCAAACGGCCACGGCTGTGGAAGAAATGAACGCCACCATTATGGAAGTGGCGCAAAACGCTGCCGCTACGTCGCAAAGTGCGGACGCCGCCAAGCAGGAAGCGCAAAGCGGCGCGCATTTGGTGGCCGAAGTCACGGCTGCGGTGCAGTCCATTCATGACGAAGCTTCGCGTCTGACCAGTATAATGGACAATCTTGGCGAGCAGGCCCGGGGCATCGGGGCCGTTATGGGCGTTATTTCCGACATCGCCGACCAGACAAATCTGCTGGCGCTTAACGCCGCCATTGAGGCCGCCCGTGCTGGCGAGGCCGGGCGCGGATTTGCTGTGGTGGCCGACGAAGTGCGCAAGCTGGCCGAAAAAACCGCTCAGGCCACAACCGAAGTGCGCCATGCGGTCGGCGGTATTCAGGACGGCACCAAGGACGCCGTAACCCAAATGGAAGCTGCCGTGCTGCGCGTGAGCGAGGCTACCAGCCTGGCACAGCGCTCGGGCGAAGCCATCGCCCAGGTGGTGCGTATGGTGGAAGCTGCCGGGGATCAGGTGCATTCCATCGCCACTGCGGCTGAAGAGCAGTCTGCCACGTCAGAAGAAATCAATAAGGCCATCAGCTCCATCAGCAGTATTGCTGCCGCCACGGATCAGGGCATGGCCCAGTGCACCATTGCCATCGCTGATCTGTCCAAGCAGGCGGGTGAACTGGAAAAGCTTATTGCCAGCCTGAGCGCCAATGGTTGAGAATTGGCGTAGCCTGATAAAATAATGAAAAGGCCCCGCTGCAAAGTGGGGCCTTTTTTCGTGGAGAGGTAATGGGTTGTGTACGATGCAGCAGCCGTCGAGGGGAGGGGGAGGCTGCTTGCTTGACGAGTAATGCAAGTTTTTGCAGTGGCAATAATTGCTTTAGCTGCCCATTTGATTTGATTGCTTTCATTTGGGCCGCCTGCGCGGCGGGCGGCGAGGGGGGCCTGTTAGGGGCTGCCGCCCCTCCGAGGCCCCCTCTGCACTCCCCCCGGACGACCCCGCTGGTTTTTCGTAGCTCTCCACTTCTACGGTATAGCCTTCAAAAGTTTTCCGTATTTCATCATTACGCGAGGGCTGCGCGGCTTTTGCTTTGGGAGCTTCCTCGCTACGCTCGGTGATCTCTCTTCGCGCCGCGCAATGCCATCGTGCGCTTTCGCTGTGGGTTAAAGTTGGGGGCGTCTGGCTGGATTGAGGTGAGTTGCCGCGAAAGTTTGGTGCTGATCTTTGAGAGAGGTACGTTGTTCGCAGTCGGTACGGGGTTATCCGGCAAGCGGGCGACAAAGAAAGGCGTTGTTTTTGCCGAGACGATTTGTGCCCTGCGGGCACGGGGGCTTTTTCGTTTATGTTGTTTTGGCTGCCTGCGCGGCAGGCGGCAGAAGGGGCCTGTTAGGGGCTGCCGCCCCTCCGAGGCCCCCTCTGCACTCCCCCCGGATGACCCCGCAGGGCTTTCGTATCTCTCCACTCCCACGGGATAGCCCTCAAGGGTTTTCCAAATTCCATCATTTCGCGAGGGCTGCGCGTCTTTTGCTTCGGGAGCTTCCTCGCTTCGCTCGGTGATCTGCCTGCGCGCCGCGCAATGCCAGCATGCGCTTTCGCGTTGAATGAGGGTGAGGGACGTCTGGTTGTCTTGAGGTGAGGTGCCCAAAAGTTTGGGTTTTGGGTCTTTGAGAGAAGGATGTTGTGCCCTGTGGGTATGGTGGCGTTTCAGCTTTATTGGCATGAAAGGCCGTGGAGAAGCACACTCCCACCGGAATCCCAATGTCTTCAAAGGCAGCGGGTGCACCTGCATAAGTAATTTGATGGGGTGTTACGGTTTTTCAGGCAAAGAGTAGGCCATTGCCGGGGGCGGCGTCATAAAGAACCGAAGCCGACACGTCGGCGAGGTTCGTGCGCAGCCGCCCCCGAAAAAGATATTTGGTGGTCAGGGGAGAACTGGGGGTGCTTCGGGGGGGATGCAAGGGGGACCGAGAAGGGGGCGAAGCCCCATAACCGGCCCCGCCTTGCCGCGCGCCGCGTAGGCGGCAGAAATAAAGAGAAGAAAAGTCTCCGTGCCCGCAGGGTACAAATGGCTTCATAAAAGCGACGTCATTCTTTTCCATCCGCTCAGTGTCGCCCGCCCGATCTCTGACATGTGGATGTGCGGATATGGAAAAAGCGAGCCCCTTCACGCCTAGAAAATAGCAGCGCGCAGCCTTATGCAGCCTTTTGGCGGGATTTTTTGAAGCGGGCCACAAGCTCGCGCACATCCTGCCGTGAAAGGCCGAGCACCGCAGGCAGGGCCAGGCAAAGCATTGCCACGCCCACGCTGTACAGCACGCCTGAAATAAGAAACCGCGAAAAGGTATTGAGGTCGCCCAAACCTGCCATCATTGTTCCTTCGCGGCACAACCATGCCAGGGCAAGCAGTACGGCGAGGCTCCATATCTGATGTGCAAAGTTGCGCCAGAAGCTCAGGGGCAGAAAGCGCGAGGCCAACCACAGGTATACATTGACCGTGATGATCTGTACGGCCACGGTTTTGATGGCCAATCCCACAGCGCCCAGATTCAGGCCCATATATTCCGGCGGGGCCAGCAGAAACCATGCGGTAGTGAAGCCGTAGACACACTCAAGGGCGGCCATGTTGCGCAGCACGCGGGTGCGCCCCGTGGCATGAAAGACCGACCCTGCCAGTTGGCCGTAGGCCTGATGCAGGGGGTAGAGGGCCATAATCTGCACGGGCAGGGTAGCTGCGGCAAATTCCGCGCCGCCAAAAAAATCCACCAGGGCAGAGCCTTCAACCAGGGTAAAGCAGGAAAAATAGGCCGCCACTACGTAAAGCAGCGGGGCAAATCGCGTGAGCAGCCTTCCCATTGCCTCGCGGTCGTTGTGGCCCCAGGCAATGGAAAGCTCGCGCATTATCAGCGGCGTCATGGCCGAAACAAAGAGGAAGCAGGCCATGCTCACTTTTTGCGACAAGGCAAAAAAACCCTGCTGCACGCTGCCGTCAAACCACTGCAAAAGCCAGCGCTCGGCTGTGAGCAGCAGGAAAGACAAGAGCGCCTGAACAAAAAGCGGGTGGCTGTAATTGAAAAATTCCTGGCGGTAGGCTTTGCCCTGTCCGTCAGACAAGGTGAACGTCAGGGCTACTTCGCGGCTGCGCCAGTGGCGGCGCGTCACCAGCCAGTAGCCAAGGGCCATGAGGCCCAGCATAAGGTATTGCTGTGCAAAAAGGGTATGGATGTTCAGCCAATCTTGCCAGAACATGAGGCCCAGCAGGGCCACCATAAAGAGTGAAACCACCGTGCGCACCATTTCTGAAGCAACAGTGGCTCCTACGGCGTCGTTCATTGAGCGCAGTACCCGCCCCCACCATGTAAGAAAGGCCCACAGGGCAGCCAGAGGGGCCAGCCACAGGGGCACGTCGGGCATGAGCAGATCGCCCAGCATGGGTGCTTGTAGAACCAGCGCCGCCAGCAGGATGATGCCGAATACCAGTACCGTCACGCGAGCGTAAAAGCCCACCAGGCCGGTCTCGTTCTGCCGGCGGGACAGGGAGTTGTAAAAGCAGGTGGAGGTGCCCATATCCAGAAAGCCGGTAAGCTGCTGGAAAAGATTGGTGGCAAAGCTGTAGTTGCCGTACATCTGGGGGCCCAGAGCGCGCGGCAAAATAGCCTCCATGACCAGATAGACGGGCACGGTAGCGATGTTTGCCAGAAGTTTGAATATATAGCGGCGCGCCAGCGTCGGGGTGGAGCTTTGCATGCCCGGAAACTATCCCACTTCCTCCCGGCTCTCAAGAGCGCGCAGCCTTCTGACGTAAAAAAATACTAAGGATGTGTTTTTACTGTGACGCGGGTGCCCCCAGCGGGGCTTCAGGAACCGATATTGTTTACGCGCGCAATCTTTTGCCGTATGACTGGACCGTTGCCCGCACGCCGCGTGTGGCGGCGGGAAAGCCCGTTATCACAACGTAAGGATGCCGTCATGGATGAGAGCCGCAGTAAAAAGATGAAGTCCGGCCTTGAAAAAGCCCCCCACCGCTCCCTGCTCTATGCTCTGGGCCTGACCAGGGAAGAAATGGACCGTCCTCTGGTAGGCGTGGTCAATGCTGCCAGTGAAGTGGTGCCGGGTCACCTGCACCTCAATGCTCTAGCTGATGCGGTCAAGGCCGGGGTACGTATGGCCGGCGGCACGCCCTTGCAGTTTCCGGCTATTGCCGTGTGCGACGGCTTGGCGATGAACCATGAAGGCATGCGTTTTTCGCTGCCTTCACGCGAGTTTATTGCGGATTCTATCGAAATTATGGCCCGTGGCCACGCCTTTGACGCTCTGGTGTTCATACCCAACTGCGACAAATGCGTGCCCGGCATGCTCATGGCCATGATGCGGCTGAATATCCCTTCCATCATGGTTTCCGGCGGCCCGATGCTGCCCGGCAATATCGGGCCCAACAAGCGCGGGGATCTCATCACCGTGTTTGAAGCCGTGGGCAAGGTGCGCAGCGGCGCCATCACGGAAGAAGAGCTGGAATATATGGCCGAACGCGCATGTCCTGGTTGCGGAGCCTGTGCTGGCATGTTTACGGCCAACTCAATGAACTGCATGGCCGAAACCATCGGTGTGGCCCTGCCCGGCAACGGCACCATCCCCGCCGTGAGCGGCGCGCGCATCCGTTTGGCCAAGACGGCGGGCATGCGCGTGATGGATCTGCTTGAACGCGGCATCTGCCCCCGGGACATCGTCACTCCCAAGGCTGTGGGCAACGCCGTGGCCGTGGATATGGCGCTGGGTTGCTCCACCAACACGGTTTTGCACCTGCCCGCCGTGTTCGGCGAAGCCGGGCTTGACCTGGGCCTGGAAATTTTTGATGAGGTAAGCCGCAAGAGCCCCAACCTGTGCAAGCTTTCTCCCGCGGGCAAGCATTACATGGTGGATCTGGACAATGCGGGCGGCATTCCTGCGGTCATGACCGAACTGGACAAGCTGAACCTCATCAACAAAGACTGCATGACCGTCACTGGCAAGACCGTGGGCGAAAACCTGCGCGACATGAACGCCCGTGTGCTGGACAGCGATGTCATTCATAGTGTGGAGAACCCCTATTCCAAGCAGGGCGGCATAGCCATTCTGCGCGGCAGCCTCGCCCCCGGCGGCGCTGTGGTCAAGCAGTCTGCCGTTGCACCTGAAATGATGTGCCGCGACGTGCGCGCGCGGGTGTTCGAGTCTGAAGAAGACGCAATGGCCGCCATTCTTGACGGCAAGATCAAAGCCGGCGACGGCGTGGTCATTCGCTATGAAGGCCCGCGTGGCGGCCCCGGCATGCGCGAAATGCTTTCGCCCACTGCGGCCATCACAGGCATGGGCCTTGGCAAGGACGTGGCCCTGCTGACGGACGGGCGTTTCTCTGGCGGCACCAATGGCGCGGCCATCGGGCACATTTCGCCCGAAGCGGCAGACGGCGGTATTATCGGTCTGGTGCAGGAAGGCGATATGATCCATATCGACATTCCCAACCGCAAACTGGACCTTATGGTTGACGCGGCTGAACTGGAACGCCGCAGCGCGGGCCACAAACCTGTGGAAAAACGCAGCCCCTATCCCGTGCTGCGCCGCTATGCCCACCTTGTGAGCTCTGCGGCCAACGGCGCAAGATACAGGGACATTTAGTGTTGCTCATATAAAGGCTCTTCAGCGCTCCAACGCGGTGGAGGCAGCTGTTTTGCTGGCGGCAAGGCGAAAGCTTTGTGCCGGAACAGCTGCCTCCGCCGGAGCGCCGGGAGTTGTCTCTCAAGCAGCGTAACTTTGAAATGTATCGCATATCAAAGTTGTCGTTTTGCCTAAAATGCGACTTTTGGCAGAATTATTTATTTAGAGACAGCTCCTGGGGCACTGTAAAAGCTGATTTGTTCTAACGTCGCCTGAGGACCCGGCGGCACAGGGCGCATATGCCCCGCGTGACTGTGCCTCTGTTTTTTATAGTTCTAAACCCCACGCGCCTCCACGCCCGTGGGGTTTTACGACCGCGCTCCCCTGGAAGAACCTCGCGGAGGACGGCCTGAAACGGCTCGGCAGGCCTGCCGGGATGTTTTGAGTTGGCGGGCATGATCTGCCTGCGAAAGTTCTTATACGGAGTACGTTCATGGCTTTTTTGCATGCAATGGGCGGCGTTTTTGGCCTCATTCTTATGGGCATGGTGGGCTACGTTCTGGCGGGAAGGGGCTGGTTTGGCCCTGAAACGCGCATTCTGCTGCCCCGGCTCATCACCTATGTGGCTTTGCCACCCTACCTTATGTCCACCATCATGCGGTCTTTCAACCGTGATGGCCTGCTGGAATTCATGCAGGGGGCGCTGCTGCCTCTGGCTTCAGTTATCCTCACCTTTATTCTGGCTATCATTCTGGGCAAGATCGCCAGAGTGAAACGGCAGCACTTCGGGCTTTTCTGCGCCTGTGTGGCCAATTCCAATACTATTTTTGTGGGTATTCCCGTCAACCTTGCCCTGTTTGGCGAAGAAGCCGTGCCCTATGTGCTTTTGTACTACTTCGCCAGTACCGTCTTTTTCTGGACAGTGGGGCAGTACGCCATCACCCGCGATATTGAGGGTGAGGCAAGGCTGATTCCCCTGCGCACCCGCGTCATGCAGATTTTTTCGCCGCCGCTGCTGGGCTTTCTGACCGGGGTGCTGCTGATACTCTGTAATGTGGAATTGCCCTACTTTTTGCAGGATGCAGCTCGCTACCTTGGTAATATGACAACGCCTCTGGCGCTCATATTCATAGGCATCACCATGCATGACATGGGCCTGCGGGGCATCAAGGTCACGCGCGACATGGCCCTGGCCCTGTCGGGCCGTATTATGCTCGGCCCGCTGGTCATGTATACGCTGCTGCTATTCTTTCCTGTGGGAGGCCTCATGAGCAAGGTTTTCATCATGCAGGCTTCACTGCCGGTGATGGCCCAGACCGCCATTTTGAGCGCCCATTACCATACTGATGCGGAGTTCGGCGCGCAGGCGGTAACCATGTCAACCATGCTCTGTATTTTTACGGTGCCGCTGTATATGACCATTTTGTGATGAGCCGCGGCACGGTCAGGCCGACCAGCAGCATGCCGGACAGAACAGCTCTTCCGGCTACCGGGCGGGCATAACCTGGAGAGCCATTCGCTATGCGGACTTGCAAACGCAACTGGCGTAAGGTCAGGGGCCGTTGGGTATAGAGCACTTTACCCGTGAAAAGGTTAAATGCTTGGATGTTGCGCGGAGTGCTCGGCCCTGTAACGGGGCCTGGGTTTTGCCGAAGAGTGCATGTTCAACACGATAGCAATTTTGAAATGTAGTACGCTTCAAAATAATCTGATCTAGAAGCACTTGCATAGAAAAAGGGGAGACATTGCTGTCTCCCCTTTTCTATGCAACAAATATTGCGTATGGGCTACTTGGCGTTCTTGGCCATTACGTCCAGCATAAGGGCATCGGGCTGCTTGACGCAGGCGTCAAGGAAAGCCTTGAGGGTGTCGTCGCTTTCCAGCACAGAGGCTCCGGTTTTATTCTTGCCCCGGTTATAGCCGTCCAGCCAGATCACAAAGCCGCTGCCGTTGTCAGGGTCGGCGTTGTAGTCGCTGCACTTGGTCTTGTCTGCCTGCCAGGTGTCGCCTTCTGGCATGGTCTGCGCCTTGCGCGCCTTGGTCCAGATATCGACCACCTTATCGGTGGGATGGTTCTGGCAGTAAGTGTATACTTCGCCAAGAAGCGGGGCCAGAATATCGGGGTGAGCCACGGTATCGCCCAGACCGGCACTGGCGTAGCCGTCGATCTGAAGCGCTTCAAAAATGGGCGGCTGGCCGCCGTCCGTCATGGGCATGGTCACAAGCTCTGCGCAAATAAAAGTATCGGGCGCGATTTTGTCATTGTCGGCTTGAGCCGCCACAGGCAGACCCAGCAGCAGGCAACAGAGAACAAGAACTTTCTTCATGGAAACTCCCTTGGTGAAAGACTTGTTCTTCCATTACTCACAGGCGCGCATCTGTCAACTGGCAAAAGCATCCGATAACAGCTGCTTCTGCCACTTCAGCGCGTCTGCCGCGCCACACGCCAAGCTGTGGCCGCTGCCCAAGGCACAGATTTTCGGCCAGCCTTTTCTTTGTTCCCGGAACTTGAGCAGTTGCCTGCTATCCGTTGCTGCCGTTGGACAGTACGCTTCCTTCCTGCATCTGAACACAGCGGCCCGCCAGCGCAGCATAATCGGGGTTGTGAGTAACCATAACGATGGTCAGGCCCTCACCATTGAGTTCTCGCAAAAGCTGCATGATGGAGTCTCCGGTGGCCATATCCAGGCTGCCCGTGGGTTCGTCGGCAAAAAGCATGCGCGGGTCTGATGCCAAACCACGGGCAATGGCCACACGCTGCTGTTCGCCGCCTGAAAGTGCGGAGGGCAGGCTGTCTTTTTTGTGCCCCAGCCCCACACGCTCAAGACAATCTACGGCCCGTTGGCGCTGCTGGGCGCTTGTGCCGCGAAACCTGTTGGCCCCTGGCAGCAGAACATTTTCCAGCACCGACAGATAGGGCATGAGGTGGTGCGCCTGAAAAATCATGGCAAAGGCGCTGTTGCGCAGGTGGTCCCGCTCTTTTTCGCGCATGGCGCGAATGTCGGCCCCCTGAAACAGCACCTGTCCGCTGTCCGGTTCCGTAAGGGTGGAAAGCACGTTGAGCATGGTGGATTTTCCAGACCCGGAGCGGCCCGTCACTGCCACAAACTCGCCTTCCTTGATGTGCAGGTTTACCCCGCGCAGCACAGGAGTGGACTGCCCGCCCACGCTGTAGGATTTAACTATATCAACTGCTTCAAGCATATGTGCATCCTTTTAAAGCATTTCGGTTCTGAAATGCTGTGGCGGCTGCGTGCAGACACTCGCCGAGCAGGCGTAAACACAGTTTGTCTGCGTGTGAAACGCCGTATCGGGCGTGTCTGTAACTTTGAGAAAATATCTCTCGAAGTTACTCTGGCAGGCACTACAGTGAAGTAAGCGCTTCCGCCGGGTTGGCGCGGGCTGCCTTGCACGCGGGAAAGGCGGCGGCCAGCACCGCAAGGGCGCTTGCCATCAGGCCGTATCCGAACAGGGCCGCAAAGGAAAAAGCCGGATAGGCCGCGGCTTCTATCTGCATGGCCACAAGAACCTTGCTTCCCGCAAAATATCCCGCCGCGTACCCTGTCGTGCCTGCCAGAAAACCGATAACCAGCGCTTCGGCGGCAAAGACAAAGAAGACCGCCCGCCGCGAAAAGCCCACCGCGCGCAGCAGGCCGATTTCCTTACGGCGCTCGTTGACGGAAACCAGCATGGACATGACCACCATAACGCAGGCAGAGAACAGAATGACCACAGTAACCACAAGGGCCATGTTCTGCGCGAAGGAAATGGAATACATGCGCTGTGCCACCACCTGCCGCAAGGCCCGTATGTCCTGGCCGGGCAGGGATGCGCTCAGTTCGTTCACGATGTCTTCAATGGGGCAGCCGGAGCAAAGCGCGGCCACTTCTATAAAGCTGGCGGCATCAGGCGCGTGAAAAAGCTTCTGCGCTTCGGCCATGTGGGCGAAGAGCACGTTGTCGTCATCGCTGCCTGTGGACTGCAACACGCCCTCCACATGAAACTGCTCGCCATTGAGCAAGATTGCCTGCCCGGGGGTGAGCTTCAGGCGTTCAGCCACGGCTGCCCCGGCCAGCAAGTGACATTCAGGGGCAAGGCCCTGGCTGGAATGGTGTTCCTGAGTTGACTGCTCCGGCTGTGACATGCCGTTGTTCTGGCCGTCGCGCTGTGCAGTGTCTGCCACAGGGGCGTTGCCCGCGGTTGCTTGCGGGGTGCTGGCAGACAGGCCCATATTGCCTGTACCCTGTTCGGTTTGCCCTGTCTGGTCGGCGTGTTTGGCGTGCTGTTCTTCCAGGCGCTGCATGAGCGGATCAGGGGCATGCATATTTTCAACGCCGGGGATGGAACCCCGCACATGCCAGAACTGTTTCAGCTCCACTTCAGATTCGAAATTTACTCCCACAAGAGGCACAAGCACCGTGACGTCGCCCGCTTTTTGAGCAAAGGAGACAAGCCCCGCAAGCTTGGGAGCAACCACGGATATCCTGTCCTTGAGGGGAATACCCTCAATGGCGCGCAGGGTTTCGGCCAATGGAATATAGCCGCTGTCCACCGTGGCATTGCCAAGGGGAATGCCGCCATAGGAAATCTGCAAAGTTTCCCTTTTGGGCGTAATGGCGATGTTGGCTCCGAAGGCGCTGAGTTTTTTTTCAAAACCTTCTGCCACGGAGGAAGATACGTTGTTGAGGGCAGTAATGGCCGCTACGCCAAGCAGAAAGACCGACAGCAGCGCGGCGGAGCGCCCCCACTTCTGCCGCAGGCAGCGTAAGGGGATAGTTATGATGTTCATGTTTTACCGGGACCCGAAAAATTTGACGCCTGGCTCCAGTTCCGCAGCAGGAATGACAACGGAATTGTCTGAAAGGGAATAGGCTACCGGGTGCGGATTGCAGCCGCCCTTGCGAAGGCCGATGCGGTCGCTATGAAAGGCGAGACCGCAGTTCTGGCAGACCATTGAGTCGCCTTGCTGCTTGTAGCCCTTGCCCGACTGCCAGCAGGAATCGCAAACATCCAGAGCAACGCGCACCTTTCCGGCGGAATCCAGCAGGGCAAAAAAGATGACGTCAACGCCTTCGATTTTCACTTTATAGAACGAAGCCTTGGCGCTTACGTCCGACACAGGCAGAGAAACTGTTCCGTCCTTGATTTCAAGCGCGGTTTCCCTGCTGAACAGGCTGCCAAAAGGGCCAGCGTGAGCTGGGACGGCAAAGAGCGCACAGCAAAGGGCAAGAGCCGTCAGAACCAGGGCACGAAGCTGAAAATCAAAGGAGCGGGGCAGAGCCTGAGCCGTGGAGTAGCCCGTGTGGTGGGGGTGACGCATGTATCCTCCATAATCGTCTGTAGTGGATTGCGATATGTGATCGCGTATTTTCATACTGTTTTAGTAAGAAAGCACATTTCAGGAATTATTTCCAGTGTTTTTCTCTTACGCCTGGGAGAGAAAAAAATTGCTTTTAATCCGAAGTGTTGAACTTGAGGGAGTGTGTGTGGCAGCAGCTGCGAGAAGCGTTTGAAAGCGGGAGAATTTCAGCAAAAGACAGAAATGAAAATAAGGGGTAGGGGTAGGCGCTTGTAGGAGGGACCCTTTGGAAAAGAGCCCCTCCTACAAAACACTTCAATATCAACCTGCCGCAGATTAGCCTTGAAAAAGCTGATCTGCTTCAGTCTACATTTCCGGCGGCAGTTCCTGAAGTTCCTTCCAGGTGAACACCGGGCCGTCCACACAAACGTAGCGCCCGCCGATGTTGCAGCGGCCACAGATGCCGACGCCGCACTTCATGCGCTTTTCAAGGGTGGTGACGATGTTCTCAGGAGCGAAGTTCAGCTTTTCCAGAGCCTGCACCGTGAATTTGATCATGATAGGCGGACCGCAAAGCACGGCCACGCAGTTTTTGGGATCGGGATTCAGTTCGGTGAGCACGTTGGGGATAAGGCCGACCTTGTGTTCCCATCCTTCAAAGGGGGCGTCGATGCACAGCGTGCAGTCCAGGTCGTCGCGGCGCAGCCAGTCTTCAGTTTCATAGCTGAAGGCCATGTCGCGGGGGGTGCGCGCGCCGTAAAGCAGGCTCACCTTGCCGTAGTCCTTTCTGTTCTCCAGCACATGCATCATGATGGTGCGGATGGGCGCCATGCCTATGCCGCCGCCCACAAAGAAGACGTCTTTGCCCTTCCAGTCATTGTAGGGAAAGTAGTTGCCCAGGGGCGCGCGCACGCCCACCTTGTCGCCGGGCGACAGACGGTGGATGGCGGCGGTTACTTCCCCGGCCTGCATGACCGAGAATTGCAGATAGTTCTTCTGCGACGGCGGCGAATTGATAACAAAGGTGGATTCGCCTGATCCAAAGACCGAGAGCTGCCCCACCTGACCGGGTTCGTAGGTGAAGTTCTTCATGGCTTCGGCATCGTCAAGCACCACGCGCAGGGTGCGGATGTTGCCTGTTTCCTGAATGACTTCGGCCACGGTGGCGGTCATAGGCAGGTACGGGTTGCCCGCAGGCTGCGGGCGGGCCGTCACTTCGCGCAGCATGCCGCCCTTGGCAGGGGCCTTGGGCTGGCTTTTGGGCGCTGCCGCCTGTGCGGCGGTCGCGGGTTCGGCTGCCTTGGTCTGAACTTCAGCGGCCTTGGCCTCGGCTGCGGGAGCAGCCACCTTGGAGTCGTTTTTGGCTTTGGTAGTATTCTTCTTGGTTGCCATGTCTGCTCCTACTCGGCTTTGGGCTGCTTGGCTTCCAGCGCTGCCAGTACGATGGCGCGGATGTCCAGACAGACGGGGCAGTTGCTGATGCATCGGCCACAGCCGCTGCATGAGAATGAACCCCAGTTTTCAGGATAGGTGGAGTACTTGTGCGAAACGCGGTTGCGCATGCGGAAGGCCTTTATGGTGCGGGGGTTATGCCCGCTGGCCTCACGCGTGAACAGCGACGACATGCAGTTGTCCCAGCTGCGCAGGCGGCGTCCGCCTTTTTCGCTCAAACCTTCACCCTCGTCGGTGATGTTGAAGCAGTAGCAGGTGGGGCAGAAGTAGGTGCACGCGCCGCAGGACAGGCAACGGTCGGTCTGGTCTTGCCAGAACTCCACATCCGTAAACATGGCCGCCAGTTTTTCCGGGGCTTCCTTGATATTGGGGGCAGGCACAAGACTGGCCCAGGCCGCCTTGCGCACTTCCTCAACCTTGGAGAAGCGGTCTGCGCCGTCTTCCAGCGTGGATGCGGCCAGCAGTTCCTCACCCTTGGGCGTAATGCCCTGCAGTACATAACCGCCTTCGATTTCGGTCATGAGAATGTCCGAACCTTCAGGTGAGGTGGGGCCGCCGCCAACCCAATGGCAGAAGCAGGTGTTGCAGCCGGAGTTGCAGGTCAGGCTGATAACGGTAAGAGCCTCGCGCCGGGCCTTGTAATAAGGGTCGGCAAAGGGACCCTTGAGGTAGGGCCGGTCAAGGATGGCGTAGCCGCGCGCGTCGCAGGGACGGGTGGCAAAAACCACCGTGGCTTCGGCCTCGGGTTTGTCGTCAAGCTGCATTGATATGCGGCTGGGATTTTCCGGGTCTCTGCTTTTCTTGTAGCGCACCAGGGTTTCACACTGGGGCAGCACGGCTTCCTTGGCGGGCACGGTGGCCTTTTCAAGGGTAAAGGGCATGCCTTCGCGCCACGGTTCAAACACTATGGAACGCTTGGCCGCGGGTTTTTCCACGGGCACCAGCACGCGGTTGCCCTGTTGTGAGAGAAAGGCCAGAAAGGCGGGCAAACCGTCGGGGGTTACAAATCGGGTCATGCTCATTTCCAGTCCCTCTCATGGATGTTCTTTTCTTCCACTTCATAGCCCAGAAGCGGCGGTACGGCCTCGGCATTGATGCCCGACTTGTAGCCGTCAAAGAGCTGGCCCACGGCGCGTCCGATCTGCTGACGCAGGGCCAGAATGGGAATACCCACGGGGCAGGCCCGCTGGCATTCGCCGCAGCCCGTGCAGCGCCCGGCAAGATGCATGGCGTGTATGGTCTGGAAGAACAGTTTTTCCTTCACGCTGTCGTCCTGCGTCATCCAGTGCGGGTCGCGGCTGTCAGAAACGCAGAAGTCACGGCAGACGCACATGGGGCAGGCGTTACGGCAGGCATAGCAACGCAGGCAACGGTCCATCTGGCCGCGCCAGAAGGCCATGCGCTCTTCAAGGCTCATTGAATCCAGCAGGGCCAGTTCCGGCGGGGTGTACGGGCCAGCTTCCACCTTGGCGGGGACGCCAAGGCGCGTATCGGCCAGAACAGCCGAAGGCGTGGTACAGCCGTAGCATTTGCCCTGCGCGTAATCCGTCATGCAGAAGCGGGTGGGCTTGCCGTCAGCCGTGATGGTAACCCCGGCTTCGTCGTATTCCACCTTGTCGATCTTTGTATAACGGCCAAGACCCTGATTAACGCGGGCCATATCCAGCGTGCCCTCGCAGGGCATGGCGAAAATGGTCACGTCTTCGCGGCGGATGAGCTTTTCCTGAAGCAGCTCAACCACAGAGCGCGAGTCACAGCCCTTGACCACGATGCCCACCTTTTTGCCCTTGAAGGACGGCAGGTACACGGCAAGGTTGTTGACGTTGAAGGGGCCCCACACGAGCTTGTCCACGTCTTCGGGCGTTTTCATGAAAATGGGCACGGTGTGGGCGGCGTCGTAGCCTTCGCCCCAGCCGAGAACCATATCCAGTTCGGGCAGCTTGGCCTTGATGGCGTCCTTGAGTTCGCCAAGGGCCGAGGCCTGCCCTGTGCCCAGAGGACGCAGGGAGGTCAGCGCCATGTCGGCGATCTTGAGCAGCGGTTCGGGATCTTCAAGGCTGGGCGCGGGGCCGAGCTTGTGGATGCGGTCGGTAAAGACCGTCACCACCTGCTGCCAGCGCTGGCCTTCGGAAGCCGAAACCCAGGTGTATTCAAAGCGGCGGTCGTCAATGCCGAGCACGGGCAAAAACTGCTTGAGCACTTCAAGACGGCGGCGGGCGTAGAAGTTGCCGGCCGCATAGTGGCAGTCACGCGGATGGCAGCCGGAAACCAGCACGCCGTCCGCCCCGTTGAGCAGGGCTTTGACGATGAACAAGGGGTCGATGCGGCCCGAGCAGGGCACGCGTATGATACGCAGATCCGTGGGCTGTGTGGCGCGTGCCACACCAGCAGTGTCGGCGCCGCCATAGGAGCACCAGTTGCAGAGAAAACCCACAATCCGCAATTCTTTGCCTTCTAACACTGGCATAGCGCGTTAACCTCCGCAAGGATCTGGTTGTCTGTGGCGTGTGAAAGCTGAATGGCGCCCTGCGGGCAGGTGGCCGTGCAGAGGCCGCAGCCCTGGCAGACGGTTTCGATAACCTGAGCCTTGCCCTCACCCCGGAATTCCACTTCCTTGATGGCCCCAAAGGGGCAGCACTGGATGCACTTGCCGCAGTTGACGCAGCGGCGCATGTCCACCTGGGCGATCTGCGGATCACTTTCCAGCTTGTCCTTGGAGAAGAGCGCCAGCACCTTGGCTGCCGCCGCCGACCCCTGGGCCACGGAGGCGGGAATGTCCTTGGTGCCCTGGCACACGCCAGCCAGATATACGCCTGCGGTGTTGGTTTCCACAGGTTTGAGCTTCACATGGCTTTCCATAAAGAAGCCGTAGCTGTCGTAAGAGATGCGCAGCTTTTCAGCCAGCTGGGGCGCGCCCTTGCTGGCCTCGATGCCCACTGCCAGCACCACGAGGTCGGCCTTGACTTCAATGGCCTGACCCATGAGCGTATCCACGCCCATAACCACAAGCTGGCCCTGCCCGTCGGGATAAATCTGCGAGACGCGCCCGCGGATGTATTCCGTACCGTATTCTTCCATGGTGCGGCGAGTGAACTCGTCGTACATCTTGCCTGCGGCGCGGATGTCCATATAGAAGACGTAGGACTGGGAATCGGGGATGTGGTCCTTGGTCAGAATGGCCTGTTTGGCCGTGTACATGCAGCAGAAGCCCGAGCAGTAGGGACGCCCGATGGACTTGTCGCGCGAACCCACGCACTGCACGAAAACGATGTTCTTGGGTTCCTTGCCGTCCGAGGGGCGCTTGATGTGCCCGGCGGTGGGGCCGGATGCGTTGAGCAGGCGCTCGTACTGCAAGGACGTGATAACGTCGGGGTAAGCGCCGCCGCCGTATTCCTGATATATGGTCCAGTCCATAAGATCATACCCGGTGGCGGCCACGATGCTGCCCACCTCTTCGGTGATGATCTCGTCTTCCATGTCATATTTGATGGCCCCGGTGGGGCATATCTTGGCGCACACGCCGCACTTGCCCTTGATGAACTGGCGGCAGTGGGCGGCGTTGATGACGGCCTTTTTGGGAATGGCCTGAGGAAAGGCGATGGTGATGGCCGTGGTATTGCTTATAAGCTCATTAAAGCCGTCGGGCGTTTTTTTGCTGGGGCATTTTTCGGTGCAGGCCCCGCAGCCCGTGCAGAGGTTCCAGTCCACATAGGTGCTGCGTTTGCGGATCTTGACCGTGAAATTGCCCACATAGCCCGAAATGTCTTCCACTTCGGAATAGGCGTAGAGCGTGATGTTGGAGTGCTGGGCCACGTCCACCATTTTTGGGCCAAGAATACAGGCCGAACAGTCTACCGTGGGGAAGGTCTTGTCCAGCTTGGCCATTTTGCCGCCAATGGTGGCGTCGCGTTCGACAAGCACCACGGGCACGCCGCCGTCGGCGCAGTCAAGAGCGGCCTGAATGCCCGCCACGCCAGCGCCGATGACCAGCACACGCTTGTTGACGTCAAAGCTCTTGGCCAGCAGGGGCCTGTTGTTGCGCAGCTTTTCCACTGCCAGCAGCACCAGCTCCGCAGACTTGTTGGTATTGGCGTTCATGTCGCGGCCAATCCACGAAACGTGTTCGCGGATGTTGGCCATTTCAAGCATGTAGCGGTTCAGGCCCGCGCGTTCCACCGTGCGGCGGAAGGTAGGTTCGTGCATGCGGGGCGAACAGGAGGCAACCACCACGCCGTCGAGCTTGTGCTCGTGAATGGCGGCTTCAATGGCGGCCTGGCCGGGTTCGGCGCAGGTGTACATGGGGTCGTCGGCATAGACAACATCAGGGTAGGAGCGGGCAATTTCCGCCACCTTGGCACAGTCGACGGTGCCCGCGATATTGCTGCCGCAGTGGCAGATGAAAACGCCTATTCTCATGACCTGCCTCCTTCAGCGGCCTTGGAGTCGGCGGCGGAGTTACGCCGCAGTTCGTCCAGCTTGCGGATGAGGCCTTCAGCACTGACGCGCAGCTTGCCGAGCCCCAGTTCCTTGTGGTCAAGGCCAAAGGCTATGCCCATCATCTGAGTAAAATAGAGCACGGGCAGATTGAAGGTCGTGCCCATTTCCTTGGAGGCCTGCGGCTGGCGCAGGTCAAGGTTCATCTGGCAGAGAGGACAGGCCACGATAACGGCGTCCACGCCAAGCTGGGTGGCAAGGTCAAGAATACGGCCCGAGTTACGGGCCGTCATAACGCGCTCGGGAATGCCGAACGATGCGCCGCAACAGGCCGTCTTGAGGGGAAAGTCCACCATTTCTGCCCCACAGGCAGTGAGCATGCTTTCCATAAGCGTGGGATTTTCCGGATCGCCAAAGTTCATGATTTCCGCCGGGCGGCTCATGAGACAGCCGTAATAGGCGGCCAGCCGCAAGCCCTTGAGGCTTTTACGCACGCGGGCGGCGATGGCGTCCATGTCGATGGTTTCGGCAATGCCCTGCATGACGGAGGTCACGGGCGGGAAGTTTTTGGCCGAAGGGCCGTCAAGCAGTTCGTCCACCCGTGTGCGGAAGGCGGGGTCTTGCATGCGGTTGGCAGCCAGCTTGAGGTTGGACAAACAGCTCGGGCAAGGCGTGAGCAAAAGCTCGGCCTCTTGCTGGGCGGCTATGTCCAGATTGCGCACGCAGAGCGCGGCGGAAAGTTCGGTATCCACGGCATGGGCCGGGGTGGAACCACAGCAGTTCCAGTCCGGGATATCCACAAGGTTGATGTCCAGGGCCTTACAGACGGCCTGGGTGGACATTTCGTAGTCCTTGGAAGACCCCCTGGCCGAGCAGCCGGGGTAGTAGGCAAAATTCATGGGCGTACCCCCTCGCGTTTGGCGCGCTCTTTATAGCGCTCAAAAATGCGTGAAACCGGGGCGGCTCCCTGGGGCAGCACATGGGGCTTGAGGCCAAGCTTGCCTTTCTTGAGGGCTTCTGGGGCCAGGTCCACGTCGGTGAAAACGCGCATGGAGCGCATCATGAACAGGGCCATCGTGCCGATTTCATAGGTGCGGCCAAAGGCTCGCACGGTGTCCAGAAAGGAAAACCAGAACTTTTCCACCTTGGGCACGGTCACGCGGCCTTCCTTGCGGGCCATGTGGCGCAGGGTTTCCATTATGCCCGCAACGTCAATGTTGTTGGGGCAGCGGAGACTACAGGTGGAGCAGGAAAGGCACATCCAGATGGAGCGCGAATTGAGCACTTCATCTCTGAGGCCAAGCTGCACAGCGCGCATGATCTTGTTGACCTGAAGGTCATAGGCGAGCCCTGCCGGACAACCGGCTGTGCAGTTGCCACACTGATAGCAGGTAGATACGTTTTGGCCGCTTAGCGCCTCCACTTCCGCTGTAAAGGCGGTATCGCGCATCCGGCTCAGATTGATGGCGTCGTTCATGAGAACTCTCTGGTTAGAGGCTGACAGGGGGACCCCCTGGACAAATGATAATATTATAATCAGTAACGCAGAAATATGTAAAAAGCTAGTTCCAGTGCAGTGGAATGTACTGGAACTAGCTTTTGCCTATTTGTTCATGTGTATGACCGCGTTACGCGCGGCCCGAAGACCAAGCAGATAGCTGGCTGGCCCGAAGCCGCAAATGCTGCCCGTGCATACGGCTGACAGTACAGAATTGTGTCTGAAGCTCTCACGGGCGTGAACATTGGACATGTGCACTTCCACCACGGGTATCTTCAAGATGGCCAGGGCGTCGGCGATGGCGTGACTGTAATGGGTCCATGCTCCGGCATTGATGACCACAGCCTGAACCTCTTCATCCAGAACTTTGTGGATGCGTTCTACCATTTCGCCTTCATGATTGGTCTGAAAGCATTCCACTGTAACGCCAAGCTCCCTGCCCAGCGCTTCCAGGCCGGAATCTATCTGGGCCAGCGTGGCGTTGCCGTACTGGGCGGGATCACGCCTGCCGAACATATTCAGGTTGACGCCATGCAAAATAAGTATGCGCATATGAACCTCGCTTGCGTCTGACCGACGATGGGGGGCACCCGGCGGCCTGGGCTTCACGCCCTGTATGTACTCCACGGCGGCCGCAAGCACGCTTGTGGAATGGTGTTATGGTTCAACCACTCAGACTTTGGAGCATTTTCAACATTGTCATTTTGCCGGAGAATGTAATTTCCGGCAAAAATTCACGCCGCGTTACGGCGCGCTGCACACTAATACAGCGCTGAAGCTTCTAAGCTCTTTCAAAGTAAAAAATACGCTAGTTCGCGTTCAGGGCCGCTTCCAGAGCACGCCGTGATTCAAGGGGCAGGTTGTGCCCCGTCCACAGGCGAAACTGGGCGTCGCCCTGGCCGAAGAACATGTCCATACCCGAGAGGCAGCGTCGACCGTGGCGGGCGGCATCGCGCAAAAACAGCGTTTCCAGCGGGTTGTACACGATGTCGTAAGCCAAAGTAGTTGTTTCGGCTGCATCTTTTTCGGTTTTTTTATCCGCAAGATCAAAAAAGTAGGGTGTTTCATCTTCGGCCTTGCCGCGCATGCCAAGAGGCGTGGTGTTGACCACAAGCCGGGCCGGGATGTCGTGCCGCTGCGCCCACAGTATGGGGTTCAGGCTAAACTCTTCAGCCAGGGGCAGGTGCGAGGTGTCAGAAGGCGTGCAGATGAAGACGTTGCCCGGCCTGCGGCTTTTCGCAAGGCTCATGAGCCCCGCCGCCGCCGCTCTGGCCGCGCCCCCCGCGCCCAGCAGCAGCACGTCCGCGCCGTGCAGGTCTTCTTGCGCCAGTGGAGCCATAAATCCTGCCACATCGGTATTTTCGCCGCAAAGCTTGTCGCCGTGCCAGTAGATGGTATTAACCGCGCCCACCTGACGCGCCAGAGGGCTTACCTCGTCCAGCAGGGGCAGCAGGGCAACCTTGTGGGGAATGGTGACGGAACAGCCGCCGATGCGCAGGGTGCGCACGCTGTCCACAAAGGCGGGCAGCCGCTGCGGCGGAATTTCCCAGCGCAGGTACAGGGTAGGCAGGCCAAGCGTTCTGAAGCCCGTGTTGTGCAAAAGAGGAGAAAGGCTTTGGGCCAGCGGCCAGCCCGTGACACCGTAAAGAACGGTTTCTGCGGCAGCTTGTGGGTCAGCCTGAAGAGGCTTCGATCCTGATGAAGAGATGTCTGACGGAATGGAAGCATTCATGGCTTCGGCTTCTCCATGCTGATTGCCGTGCCGCCGTCTGAAAAAATGGATGCGGCAGTGTGGGCCGTGGCTGACCCGGGATAACGTTTATGCCAGTAATCACGACTCTATTTGCGTTGTTCTGGCAGGCCCGCCGATGAAAGGGCAGACTGTCGAAGACAGGGTTGCAACTCATTCGTGCAATGAGAACAACCCCGTATCAAAATTGACATTTTTGCACAACATGCCGCGCTTTGTGCATTCGGTGTCACCAGTATACCATTTGTGAAAATAATAAAAAAGCCCCCTTCAAAGGGGGCTTTAAACACAGAAAGTGTCATGTATTCATTAACAGTCTGTTTTATTGGATATATCGCTGTTTCAGGCTGCCATATTTTTGTTTTTCCGCAACGGCTCTGCTGAAAAACCGTTTGCTGCGGCATGCCGTCCCAGCTCTGCGCTGCGTCAGAGAAGAGCGCCAGAGACGAATACCTGGCTAGCGCTTCAGTTCCACGGCCTTCTGCAACATCTGGTCGGCGGTTGTGACCACCTTGCTGTTGGACTGGAAGCCGCGCTGGGTGATGATCATATTGGTCATTTCCGTGGCCATGTCCACGTTGGAATTTTCGGTATTATAGGCGCGGATGGTGCCGTAGTTCTGTGTTCCGGCCTCGCCCATTTCCATCTTTCCGGCGTCGGGGGTGGCACTGAAGAGATTGTTGCCTTCGCGGTGCAAGCCGTCTTCACTGGTGAAACGGCAGACGGGTATCTCCCACAGATTCATACTCTGGTTGTTGGAGTACATGCCCACCACTGTGCCATTGCCTGTGATATTGATGTTGCTCAAGACTCCGGACGAGTAGCCGTTCTGGGAGTTGCGCCGCGTGACAGGCGAAGAGCCAATATAATTGGTGGTGGCGTCAACGGCTACGGTTGCGCCACTGCCCATGCCGCCCAGGGCGGATTGGCTGGTGCCTACAGCCGCTGCATTGGCGGGGGCATTCTGCCAACCGCCAGCCGAACTGATGCCCAGGTTCACCGTGGTGGCAACGCCGTTTACGTTCATTTGCGGCAGCCCGGTTGACGAGAGTTGGGAGGGAACCCAGTCCGCCAGATTGGTGCTGCCTGATGCAGATGGAGTAAAGGCCGTCATGTCGGTCAACTGCCCCTTGGAGTCAAAGGTCAGCGTGCCTGTCATAAGCGCCCCTGTGCCTGCGGTGGCTGAGCCGTCCTTGGCGGTATCGCCCGTGGCGATGAGGTATTGCACCACGCTGCCAGGTTTGTCGCTGGCTGCGCGATCGAAATATATGGTCGCTTGCTGCTGGCTGCCGTCCGCGCCATACAGGGTGATGCCCTGTCCGTAGCCGTACGCCGTGTTGGAAATGGGCGGCGAACCGGTGGCGTTGTAGTTGCCAAGCAGGCTGAAATACGGATTGGCCGGATCCGTCGAGTTTTGCGAGGTCAGGCCGAGGTTAAAGCGCATGTCCACCGCGGTGGTTGTTTTGGCGGGCATGCTGGAGAATTTGTCGATGGTGACCTGTTGCAGGCCACCCTTAGTGCCGTCGGCATTGTACTTATAGCCGTTGAGGGCCATGCCCGAGGGCGTACGCAAAACGCCTTCGTTGTCGGGGCGGAAGTCTCCGGCGCGGGTATAGTAAAGGTCCACGCCGTCCGTGACCTGAAAAAAGCCCTTGCCGCTGATGGCCATGTCCGTGACGGTATTGCTGGGGTCAAAGCTGCCCTGGCCGAACATCGTGCGCACAGATTCAACCTGGAGGCCCATGCCCACCTGGCCCAGAGCCACGCGGGAACCTTGCTGCGCGTTCCACCAGTTCCCCATGCCGCCTTGCTCGGCATAGAAAATGTCGGAAAAAAGGATGCCCTGCTGCTTGTAGCCTATGGTGCTGATGTTGGCGATGTTATTTGTGGTAACATTCATGCCCTCAGCAAGGCCCTTCATGCCAGTGGCGCCTATGTATAATGATGAGTTCACGCTAGCCTCCAATAAAATAGGGGCGGCAAGGAAAGTAATTCCCTTGCTGCCCCTGGCTGTTGACGACGTCAACGTATCCGGAAAACTGCGGGCAGGCTGCGGCATTGCCGCACCCATGCGCTGTTTCCATGCCTTTTCGTCTGGCGGCAATGCCGCCAAAGACGGGTCGAGCCGGGCATATGAAAAATATGCCGATGCGTCGTCAGGCAGGGGCGGTGGAGGAAAAATATTCCTCCCCGCCCTAATAATGCAGAGAGTGTGCCAGATTTTGAAGATTATTTTTCTTCAGGCAAGCCAAGCCGTTGCCATGCACTGATGCCTTCGTGCATATGCAAAATGTTCCCTATGCCAGCCTTGGTCATGGTTTCGTACGCGCTGGCCGAGCGGTTGCCCGTGCGGCAGTAAAGCAGCACAGGGGCGTTTTTGGGCAGGCTTTCAATCTGGCTTTCAAAAGGCCCACCGAAGTAGTCCATATTTACCGCGCCGGGCAGGTGCCCCTCGCGGAATTCCGCCGGGGTGCGCACGTCCACGATAACAAGCCCCTGAGGCGGGCTTTTCAACAGGGCGTCAGCGTCTTGCACGCTGATATCCTTGGCCAGCGCGGGCACCGCCAGCAGTACAAGCACAAGCAGAGCCGGAAGGCAGAGAATATGGGCCGAAATACGGTGGAATTTGTTTTTCATAATGCTTCCATTGCAATTTTAGAGCATTTCAACGTTTAGGGCAGATTAACTTTGAGAACAGATATCCTCAAAGTTAAAGGCACACTCGCTACGGCGTTTAACCGCGCAAATAAATAGCGCTTACGCCTCCACGGCGGGCGTCTGCTCACGCAGCCGCCTGAGCATTTCAACGTGAAAGTGCTCAAAAATACTGCAACGTTCGGTGTAGTGGGCCGAGCCGTCGCCGCAACGCATCGTGGGCTTATGCGAAGACCGCGCCTTTGGCTAACGGTCTGTTTTGAAATTGCAGCCAATTTCAAAAGCCATTTGCTCCAAGAGACATGCTCTGAAAAATTACCTCGTTTATTTCACTGTTGCGCGGGCCTTGGCAAAGCCTTCGGCAGAATTGCGAATGACGCTTTCATCCACGCAGAACGCCAGCCGGAAATGGCCGGGGCAACCAAAGCCCGTGCCAGGAACGGCAAGAACGCGCTCTTCAAGCAGGGCGTTTACAAAGGACACGTCGTCTCCGCCGGGAGCCTTGGGGAAGAAGTAAAAAGCGCCAGCGGGCATCTGGAATTCGTAGCCTGCCTGCGCGAGCACTTCAGCCATGGCTTTGCGGCGCGCTGCGTAGATGGAAAGGTCTACCTGCGAACCCAGTGCGGCGGCCATGATGTGCTGCCCCACAACTGGCGGGTTGACGAAGCCCAAAATACGGTTGGTGAGGGTGAGCCCGGCCATGAGCTGGGCTTTTTCTTCCTTGGGCAACAAGGGCGAAACCGCGGCATAGCCCAGGCGTTCACCCGGCAGGGAAAGGCTCTTGGAAAAAGAGCTGATGGCAACGGCATAAGGATAGAGAGGCAGCACCGAAGGCACTTCCACGCCGTCATACGCCAAAAAGCGGTACGGCTCGTCAGATACCAGCCAGATGGGCTTGCCGTATTGCTGGCTCTTGTTGAGCAGAAGGTCGGCAATGGCTGCCACTTCCTTGCGCTTGTAGACGACGCCCGTGGGGTTGTGGGGCGAGTTGATGAGCACAACGCGGGTTTTTTCGGTAATGGCTGCCTCAAGGGCATCAAGGTCGGGAGCAAAGGTGTCTTTTTTGCTCGGCACAGCCTTGAAGACGCCGCCGTGGTTGGAGACGTAGAAGCCGTATTCCACAAAATAGGGGGCAAAGGCGAGCATTTCTTCGCCGGGGTTCAGCACCGCGCGCAAGAAGGCGTTGAGCACGCCAGCCGCGCCGCAGCCAAGAATCACGTCTTCTGCCGCGATGTGCGCGCCCTGTTCGTGGCTCAGGTGGGCGGCCAGTTTTTCGCGTGCCCACGGGTAACCGCCGTTGGGCATATAGCCAAAGGCAAAAGGCTCATGAGCGTGCTCGGCAAAGGCTTTCAGGCCTTCAGCCACAGCGGGCGGGGCAGGCAGGTCGGGGTTGCCGAGGCTGAAGTCATAGACATTTTCCGCACCGAAACGGGCCTTGAGCTGTCCCCCGGCTTCAAACATGCGGCGTATCCAGGAAGCGTGTTCAAGATAGCCGGTAACGCTGTCGGCAAGAATAGACATAAAACGACTCCCAGTGGTTGTTGTATTCGACATGACTATTGGTTATGCTTCCAAAAGCTGCACAAAGCAAATGTCATTTGGAGGCTCTGATGCGTTTTGATATTTTCGGCAAAGCCCTGCGCGTCCTTATGCCCGCGTTCTGCGCGGCGCTGCTGCTGCCAGCCTGCGCTGCCAAGGAAACCGAAGAGGTTCCCGTTGGTATGGCCATTACGGTAAATTTGCGCGATGTTCATCGTTGCTCGCGTATTTCTCCTGAAATAACTGTGGCCGAAGCTCCCAATGGCACGGATTACTTTGATGTGCGCCTGGTGGAGTACACCGGTGATTCCCAGGAACTCTTTCTTGGCGGCGGCACATGGAACAACGATGGTTCCGGTACCATACCTGAAGGCGGCTTGACCCGCCACTACCGTGGTCCCTGCCCGCCCAGCGGGCAAATCAAGGACTTCGCCTTTGTTGTTTCGGCTATGAACAAGGCCAGCATGCAACCCCTGGCTGTGCGTCTGCACCGTTTTTCGCAGGAATAACGCTGCACAGCATAAGCGCTTACAGTAAAACATCTGAAAACCGGCGACCGCACAAACGGACGCCGGGTTTTCTTTAGCCTGATTTCAGAGGAAGAGTTTTTTAAGGATAAAATACATTACATTTCAAAGTTGTCACCCTGCCATAAAATACAATTTTATAGAATTCAGCAGTGTTACATTTTCGTACAGCATCAGCGCTTGCCCGTTGATGGCATTGCGCGGCGCGCAGGGAGATCACCCGACCAAAGGAAGGGAAGCTCCCGAAGCAAAGGCCGCGCAGCCCTCGAGAAACGGTGGAATTGGGAAAGCCCTTGAAAGCTAACCCGTGGGAATGGAGATATACGAAAATCCCAGCGGGGTCGTCCGGGGGGAGTGCAGAGGGGGCCTCGGAGGGGCGGCAGCCCCTAACAGGCCCCCTCTGCCGCACGCCGCGCAGGCGGCCCAAATGAAGAAAAGTCCGGACAATCCAGAGCAATCCAGGGCAGACCGGAGCATATTTTTTTTGAACTTCTTCACAAGTAAAAATTAAAAAGCTCCAGTTGGCTCTACCTTCAGATGTCGAAGGCACCACCGCCAAGAACGCCGTTCCAAGGCATAATGCTTACAATAAACTGAAATAAAAAGATTTGAATGTGAATGGGGGAAACCCTTTAGCAAAAGGATCTCCCCCACAGAGCATTTCTAGCGAAAGTATGCTCCAGGAGCCGGGTGCAATTGCCTAGACGGAAAGCCCCATCTTGAGCACTGCCTGCATGCCGCCCGTGGAATTCACCACATCGGTGACGCCGTGACGGGCCAGAACCAGCAGGCTGTCATAGGCGCGCAGGCCCGTATTGCAGATGATGGCCACCGGGCGGTCCTTGGGTACTTCATTGATGCGGGCGGCCACTTCTTCCAGCGGAATGGCGTGCCAGTCAGGATGCTTTTCCTGCACGGCGCGGCCAGCGGCGGCGGGGCGGGCATCAATGAAAAACACATGGTTTTCTTTGCGGTTCTTCCACAGTTCCATAAACTTGTCGCCAGTGACAGGGGTGAAGCGCCCGGCCAGAACGTTGTCGGCCACGTTGCCCACCACATTGACCACATCCATAGCTGATGCAAAGGGCGGGGCATAGGCGATTTCAAGGTTGGAAATGTCTTCCACCGTGGGCTTGGAGTATTGCAGGGCAGCGGCCACTGCGTCCACGCGCGCCTTGAGGGAGTCACCGTCGGCGCAGGCCCCCTGCATGCCGAGCACGCGGCTGGTGGCTTTGTCTACCACCAGTTCCAGGGTCATCATGGCCTTTTCGGGGTAAAAGTGGGCGTGGTCGAACTGTTCAACACTGACACTGATGGCGTCAAAGCCTTCCTTGCGCGCGTTATCAACCGTAAGGCCCACGCCGCAGAAAGACAGATCAAAAAGTTTGACGGCCCAGGAGCCCACATAGCCGTGGAAGTTGGCCTTGCCGCCAGCCAGATTGGTGCCGATAACGCGGCCCTGACGGTTGGCCATGCTGCCCAGAGGCAGATAACCCAGCTTGCCTGTAATGAGATTTTTGATGGCAACGCAGTCGCCGCCCGCATAGATGGACGGGTCAGAAGTGCGCATGTGCTGGTCAACGATAATAGCGCCAAAGGGAGCCACGTCCAGCCCGGCTTCCTTGGCGATCTGCCCGTTGGGAACAAAGCCAGCGGCAAAAATAACCAGCTGGGCATTCAGTTCGCGCTTGTCGGTGACGACCTTGCTTACTGTGCCGTCCTTGCCTTCAAGGCGCACGACCTTTTCGCCTGTGTACACGTCGACGCTGTGGGAAATGCAGTCATGCGCGGCCATCTGCGCCACGGAATGCGAAAGCACGCCTGGCAGAATCTGGTCCACCATTTCCACCACGCTGCATTTGACGCCCCACATGTCGGCCAGAGCCACGGCGGCCTCAAGCCCGATAAAACCGCCACCCACAATAACGGCCTCGGTAATCTTGCCTTCCTGGCAGGCGCTTCGGATGGCTCCTGCAGCTTCCAGGCGGGTCAGGGAAAGGACGTTTTTGAGGTCTTTGCCTTCAACGGGGGGCACGCGTGGGGTCGCGCCAGTGGCCAGCACCAGCTTGTCATATGGCAGTTTTTCTTCCTGCCCGGTAACGACATTTTTTACGGCAAGGGTTTTGGCCGCGCGGTCAATGGCTGTTGCGCGGGTCTGCGTGCGCACGGTGACGCCCTTCATGTCGCGGAAAAACTCCGCGTCGCGCACCGTGTGGTAGGGCGTGGAGCGCAGATCGTCCAGATTCTGGATTTCACCCGACACATAGTAGGGGATGCCGCAGCCTCCGTAGGAGATGAAAACGTTTTCATCCACCAGGGTTACTTCCGCTTCAGGCATAAGACGTTTGCAACGGGCCGCAGCCTTGGGGCCAAGGGCAACGCCGCCCACTACCAGAATTTTTTCAGACATTTCTGCGCTCCTTACGTGAATGTATTATGAGCAAATGAGCATTATTAACGTATTCTAAGCATGATTTGCAACAGGAACAGTAGCAGGGAACCGATATTTTTATGGCCCTGGCGAGGCGGATGGTCCGGCAGAATTTCCTTGCCTGCCCCTGAACCGCCAGCCCGGCGATATATCAGCGGCCCCGGTAACGGCGCTGGTCGCCCACGCGCACGGTGATGCGTTCGTTGTCCATATATTCCAGCAGCGCGATAAGGTACTTGCGCGAAAGCCCCAGTATTTCCTTGAGGCTGCCCACGTCCAGATTGTCGTTGCTTTCAAACCAGCGCCGTACACGCTCGAGAATATCGGTCAGGGCAGGGCCGTGGTAGTAGAGGCCGTCCTTGATCTTGACCAGCGCGCCTTCTTCGCAAAGCAGGCGCAACACGGGGGTTGCCTCCTTGGCGCTGACGCCCAGCTCTTCAAGAACATCCTTGATATTGGGGGGAGTGAGCGGGGACGCGGTGTGCGCATCCAGCAGTTTTTGCCGCAGGCCCGCCTGGTCGGCCGCAAGGCTGACCTTGTGCTCCGCCAGCCGTAAGCCCTCACCCTCAAGGGCAAGCTGCCCCTGCTTGAGCGCCGTATCCAGCACGCGTTGAATGAGGCGCTGGGGCAGGGTTTTGCTCCAACCGGCGCAAAGGGCCCCGCGCGTGAAGCCGGGCTTGAGAGGATCTTTCTGGTGCAGCTCCGCACCACGGGCAAGGCAGGCTTGCAGCAGATTGTCGAAAGGCTGTTTGGCAATCCAGAGGCGGCCTTCCTTGTCCCAACACAGGGCCGAACCCCGTGTGGAAAGCAGTTGCAGGCCCGATTCCAGCGCAGAGCGGGGAAAGCCCGTGAGCACCCGCAGGCGGGCTTCGTCTGCCCCTTCGCTTCCGCGCAGGGTGAGCACGGCTTCAATGAGGCCAGCCCTGGCTTCGTCCCGCGCCTTGGCTCCGGCTTTGCCCGCCGGGGCCATTTCGATTTCTTGATCCAGCGCAGGCAGCTTTTGCAGCAGGGCCAGCTTTGCCTGCAAACCCGGATCTTTGCGGCGCAGATCGGGCGGCAGCGGGCTTAAAAGAATGCCACCCGCAACAGTGCGCAGGGGCGAATAGGCGCGCACCACGCAGTGGTCGCCAAAAATGCCCACCATTTCGTCTTTGAAGCGGATTTCCGCCAGAGCTGTTTCACCGGGGGCCAATTTGTCCCTGTCCCAAAAAACAACGCGCGCCGGGCATTCCAGCGTGCCGTGGTGAAAATGTATTTCCACTCTCTGCCGCAGGGCGCGTGGAGCGGAGGAAAGGCAGGTGAGACGCATGAGCCAGCGCTTGGCCGGAAAAAGCTCGCCGGGATGGGCCAGCACCTGACCGCGCTCTATATCGCCAACTTCAAGACCCTGCACGTTGGTGGCGCAGCGTTGGCCTGCCTGCACTTCGTCCACGCTTTTGCTGTGGCGTTGCAGGCCACGTGCTTTCGTGGGGGTGTCCGGCGGCATGAAGCGCACCTCATCGCCCACTTTTACGGCCCCGGAAACAACGGTTCCCGTAATTACGGTGCCGTGTCCCTTCATGCTGAACACGCGGTCCACAGGCTGACGGAAGATGTCGCTGCGGCGGCGGGCGGGCAGATCTTTTGCCTGCTCAAAGACGTGCGCACGCAGCGCATCCACGCCTTGCCCCGTGGCTGACGACACTGGAAAAATGGGCGCGCCTTCAAGAAAGCTGCCAGCCAGAAAGCCGCGCACGTCTTCTGTGACCATGTCCAGCCAGTCGGCTTCCACCATGTCGGCCTTGGTCAGTGCCACAAAGCCGTTACGGATGCCGAGCAGAGAGCATATCTCAAGATGTTCGCGGGTTTGAGGCATAACGCCTTCGTCAGCCGCAATGACCAGCATGACAAAATCAACGCCAGCGGCCCCGGCCACCATATTTTTTACAAAGCGTTCGTGTCCGGGTACGTCCACTATGCCCAGCCGTTCGCCGTTAGGCATGTCTACCCAGGCAAAGCCAAGCTCAATGGTGATTCCCCGGCGCTTTTCCTCTTCCAGCCGATCGCAGTCGATGCCGGTAAGGGCCCGAACCAATGATGTTTTGCCGTGGTCGATATGACCGGCTGTGCCCAGCACTACAGCCATATGATACCCCCTGAAGTTGTTGCCTCAAGATAGCATGCGGTAAAGGCCATTTGCAAATGTGCGAAAATCTGGATTTTTGCGGTAAATACTATGCGATTTTTCTGAAATCAGGCAGTTCCGTAGGAAACACAAGTGCCCGGACCGGGGCAGATTTTATGCAAGCTGGCCGAATGGAACGTAAAAAGCGGGGCGAAAACGCCCCGCTTTTATCTTGATTCTATGCTGCGCTAGCAAACAGGTCCGCCGGCAGCTATACCGCCTGACTTGTCATGTGTTTTCCACCAGCAACAGCAGCGGCCTCTTCTTCACGCGCCTTGATAAGAACCATAGCACGGCGGGCCAGCTGGGTAACTTCGGGCTTGGATATCTGGTCGTCGGCCCCGACGCTGTCGCCCTTATGACGGAGCTTGTCCGTAATGAGTGACGAAAACAGGATCACGGGCAACTTGCTGAGCACATGATCTGTTTTGATGCGGTGGGTGAGGTTGAGGCCGTCCATCACGGGCATTTCGATGTCTGAAACCACAACGTGCACAAAATCCGAAATGGGCTGTCCGTCTTCTTCGCAGCGGCGCTTGATGTCCTCAAGTCTTTCCCAGGCAGCACGCCCGTTGGAGACAACCTCAACGGTAAATCCTGCTTTTTCCATCAGGTCGCGCAGCATTTCGCGCACAAGGGCAGAGTCGTCCGCCACCAGGGCGCGGTAACCGGAGTTGCTCCAGTCTTTGCCAAGGTCGTCCAGCCGCAGGCCCAGTTTGGGATTGAGGTTGGCCACAACCTTTTCAAGGTCCAGCAGAAAAATGATGCGGTCTTCAAGTTTGACCACGCCGATGACCGTATTGTTGGAAACAGCGGCCACATATTTGTTCGGCGGTTCTACCTGCTCCCAGCTGATGCGGTGGATGCGGTTGACGCCAGACACCATAAAGGCCGTGGTGACGTTGTTGAATTCCGTCACGATGGTCTTGGGCTGCTCTTCATTGATGGGATGGGTCTTGCCAAGCCACATGGCCAGATCCACCAGCGGAATGATGCGCGACCGCAGGTTGAACGCGCCAAGCACGCTTGGGTGCTGCACTTCCGGCAGTTCCGTAACCTTGGGCATACGGATGATTTCCAGCACCTTCGCCACGTTGACGCCGTAGTAGCCACGGTAAGAGGGCGCAGGAACGGGTTGGCCGTTTTCATCCAGCTGGGGGGCTTCGCCGGAAGGTGCAACGAATTCGTCTAGATAGAATTCCACCACTTCCAGTTCGTTGGTGCCGGCTTCAAGTAGAATATTGGACTGGGACATGCTGCCTCTCCAGGGTCGTGCCGCACAGGCGGGTCGTTAGCGCATTCCATTTTTGAAATGCTGTGGCGGCTGCGTGAGCAGACGCCCGCCGTGGAGGCGTAAGCGCAACTTATTTGCGCGGTTAAGCGCCGGAACGGGCGTGTCTTAAATTTTAAGAATGCGTATTCTCAACATTACTCTGTACTAGGGCATTGAAACTTTGAAATGTGCTGCATTTCAAAGTTAAACTGCTCTAGAGCGCCGAAAGCCATGCCTCGGCTGCGTCTATAAGACTTTTCGGCGTAGAAGCGCCAGCCGTAAGGCCTGCCTGCGACTTATTTGCAAAATTTGCAGCTTCAAGCTCTTCGGCACTTTCAACATGGTAGGTAGCGATGCCGCTGAGGGCGGCCACATCCGCCAGACGTCGCGTATTACCGCTCTGGCGTCCCCCAACGACTACCATGACATCTACCGAAGAGGCAATATTTCTGGCTTCTTCCTGCCGCTCGCGGGTTGCATCGCAAATAGTGGACAGGATTGCAAGATCCTTGAGCGAGCTGGACAGCGTTTCTCGTATGGCCGTAAAAATTTCGCGGTCCTGTGTGGTTTGGGAGGCCAAAACATAGGGGCGGGCCGGGTCCAGATGCAGGGCCGCCAGTTCCTCGGCATTGCCAAACACATGGGCCGGGCCGCTGGCGTAGGAAATAAGACCGCGTACCTCGGGGTGATCTTCTTCGCCGAAAAGCAGCAGGGTTGCACCCTGGGCAGTGGCGCGCGCTATGGAAAGCTGCGCTTTTTTGACCTTGGGGCAAGTGGCGTCCACCACAGTTGCGCCGCTTTCAAAGACCTGCCGTTCCACCTGCCGGGTGATGCCGTGCGCGCGGATGACGGCAACGTCGCCCGGTTGCAGTTCCGAGGGTTCCTTGACGCAGGCAACGCCACGGGCCTCGTATTCGGCCAGCACTTGCGGGTTGTGGATGATGGGGCCAAGCGTGCATATGCGGCCTGGCTCCACGCCCTTCGCCCGCCCTGAAGATCCTTCAAGAGCGGAGTTGAGCTTTTGCAGGGCCAGGCTGACGCCCATGCAGAAACCCGCTGTTTTGGCGCGGCAAACGTTCATGTGTTCTCCTGCTGTGCCGATGCCGTCTTGCGGCGCAAAACGGGCATGACCGTCACAATCAATTTTCCTGTAGAAGGGCAGCGTCTCAAACAGTCAGGCATCTGTCCAGTGCTTCTTCAAGCTCTTCCCAGCTTGAGCAGCGGCAGAGTTCCTGCCGCAGCGCCCGTGCACCGGGCAAGGAGCGAACGTAACGCGGCACGACGCTGCGCATTTTCCATATGGCCGCTTTGCCGGGGCAGTGCAGCTGGGCAAGCTCCATATGGCGTAAAATCATGGCCTTGAGTCCGTCCGCATCCTGAATTTGCGGCTGCCTGCCCGCGCAAAGGGCTGCATGGTCGGCGAAAATGGCCGGGTTGTGCATGGCCCCGCGTGCGTACATAAGCCCGGCAACACCTGTCTGCTCCAGGCAGGCCATGCCGTCGGCGGCGCTGAACAGGTCGCCGCTGGCCATCAGCGGAATGGACAGCCGCGGGGCCAGATCTGCCAGCGCCTGCCACTGGGCTGTGCCGCCAAAGCCCTGACGGGCCGTGCGCGGGTGCAGCACCAGCCAGCCAGCGCCCGCGTCTTCCAACCGCAATGCCAAATCTGGCAATACGGGGCGAGCGTCGTCCAGGCCCAGGCGCAGCTTGAAGCCCACCCTTCCCGGTCCGGCGGCGGCCAGCATGGCACGGGCCACTTCAAGGATATTGTCCGTATCGCCAAGCATGGCAGCGCCCGCGCCCTGACGCAGCACCTTTGAAACAGAGCAGCCCATGTTGAGGTCAAACCAGCCGTACCCGGCCTCATGCAGCAGGCTGACAGCCCGGCTCAGAAAGGAGGCTTCGGCTCCAAAAAGTTGCACCACCAGCGGCTGGTCTTCGGGCAGACTCATCAACAGTTCGTTGGTGCCGGGACTTTCATAGACCAGCCCCTTGGCGCTGACCATTTCCGTCACGCAGACGGCGGCCCCGTATTCGCGGCAGAGCAGGCGAAAGGGCAGGTCGCTGTATCCGGCCAGCGGGGCCAGCCAGGGATGCTCCCGGCCTATGGGCAGGCTTGGCGGGTTGCAGGGGCAGGGGGGCAGAGAAAAGGCCTTGCTCACGGGAATCCTTAAAAATTACTGACAAATGTCTGTGTTATACGGTTGTGCGGGCTGCTACCCCGTGCGGCGGCGTAACAGCCTTGTCGTAGTGGGCATTTTACCTTTGAAATTTATGTGTTCTACCCCTGAACGAGGGGCGGCGTGTCGTGACGCGGCGTGGATTCGCAGCGCAGATCCCGCCAAAAGTGCCTTGCCCGGCAGAATGACAACATTGAAGGCGAAGTGTTTCAGTGTTGATCTGCCATTGAGGCATTGGCGGCAGGCAGCGCCGCAAAAGCGTCAGCACGCGGTGCGCCAATTTTGCCGGAAAACAGGTATGGCATCAACCCGCGCTTTTTTGCGGTTTTGACGCAACTCTCCGGCCTGATGCCTTTTGCTATTTTTTTTTGGTTTCGGATTCTCCGGCGGGCACGGCCGGGCCTTGCAGTTGGTCTGTTCCGGCAAAGGGCGCAGGAGGGCGCGGCCCGACAATGGTAATACTGGCTTCGGCAACCTGATCGGGCATTCCGGTCACGCCAGATTGGGGGGCTGCCTGCGTTTCTGCCAGACCGGGCGCGGTTTTGGCCGAAAGGTCAGGGGCGGCGTCGCCCGCACTGCTCGGGGCGCTGCTGCTTTGGGCAGCTTTTGCGTTCGCGCCGTCTGCCTGATCCGCTTCGTTTGCCTCACCAGTGGCGTGGGATTCTTCTGCCTTTATCTCTTCGCGAACATCCAGCGGCATCTGGTCAATCTGCGTGGGCACGGTACTGGCGGCAGCTCCAGCCTCTGTTGCGTTAAGAACTGGCGGTTCCTCTTCTTCGCCCTCGCTGCCATCCCCGGCAGAGGAGGTGACAATGCCAGCCTGTGAAGACCCCGCTGCGCCGGATGACGCCGCCTGAACCGCGAGGTCGGGCACAGGGTAGACGCACTGGCCGTCACGGCAGGTGACCCGGTCCAGAAGGGAGGCAGCCTGACGCAGCCCGTCATTGGTGGTCTCGGCCACAAAGCCGTTGCTGAGGTGCTCAAGTATGCCCGTGCGTTCAAGGATGCGGCTCACGGCCCGGCTTCCCACCACAAGGATAACGGGAATGCTGCGGGCGTAGCAGCGTTCCACAAATTGCGACAGGGCGTGCGCGCCGGAGGCGTCCAGCCAGAAAACGCGGCTCAGGTGCAGCACCACAAGGCGGGCGGGCTCTTCGTCTTCCTCATAGAGCTGGCGTTCCAGCTCGTGAATAGCGCCGAAAAAGAGCGTGCCTTCAATGACGTACACAGCGATACCTTCGGGCAGCCCGGCGGGGGCGTCGCGCAGCAGCGGGTCGTTGGCGCGCAGCCGCCGCACGCGCGGGTGGGCGGTCTTATAAATGAAGAGCACCAATGACAGCAGCACGCCGATGAAAATGGCTTTTTCAAGGTCGAAAATAAGGGTGGAGGCAAAGGTCATCGACAGCACGATACGGTCAATGCGCGTGGCTACAAGGCACAGGCGTATGGCCTCGATGTCGATCATCCGTGCGGCGATAATGAGCAAAATGCCGCCCAGGGCAGGCAAGGGCAGCCATGAGATGAACGGGGCCAGGGCAAAGAGCATTGGCAAGGCCAGTATGCCCGAAAAGACCGTGCCCATGCGGGTGCGGCCGCCTGATGTGACCATGAGCGCGCTGCGCGTAAAGGAACCGCAGCCCGGTATGCCAGAGGTGATGCCCGCGGCCATGTTGCCAAGCCCCTGGCCTATGAGTTCCTGGCTGCCGTCAAAATTGTCGTTTTTGACGCTGGCAAGCTGCTTGCCGATGGCCAGAGACTCCACCGTGCCCAGCAGGGCCAGTGCCAGTGCGGGCATAAAGAGGTCGCGCACGGCGGCGAGATCAAAGGCAGGAGGCACAGAGAGCGGCGGGATAATACTGGGTATGGCCCCCACAAGGGGAACGCCGTACTGGTCTGCCTTGAAAAGCCACGCAATGGCCGTCACTACGGCCAACGCAGCCAACGAGGCGGGGAAGCGGCGTGAAATACGCTTGAAACTTATGGCCAGCAAAATGGTCAGGCCAGCCAGCGCCGCGCACCAGTAATTGGCCAGCGGCAACCCGTGCAGCACGTCGAACATCTGGTAGAAAAAGCCCGCCTGCTTGGGGCCGGGTATGCCGAGAACCGTTTTGAGCTGTCCCATGCCGATAAGCAGGGCCGCACCTGTGGTAAAGGCCACCATAACCGAATGCGAAATAAAGTTGGCAAGGTCGCCCAGCCGCGCCAGCCCCATGCCCACCTGTATGAGTCCACAAAAGAGCGCGAGACCGAAAATGTAGGTCATGCGCACTTCTTCCGGCATATTGCTGATGTATACGCCGCCCACGCTCACCGTGGCCATAGTGGAAAAGATCACCATTGAAATGGCGTTGGTGGGCCCGGCGGCCATGAAGCGCGAAGAACCCCACAGAGCCGCCAGAATGACGGGCAGCATACACGCGTAGATGCCGTATTGCGGGTGTACGCCCGCAATGATGGCATAGGCCATGGCCTGGGGAACGGCCATGGGCGTGACAGTGACGGCAGCCATGAGGTCTGCCTTTAAATCACGGGGTGAGTATGTCTTTAGTGTCGTCAGAAAAGGAAAGATGCCCGTCAGGCGCATGCTAGTCCTCCTTTGGCGGGTCGTCTTCCAGCCGCAGCACGTCATGTCCCAGGGCGTAATGCATGAGACGCGGACGCTCCACGGATTTTTTCAGGGAGTTGATGATGCGGGTCATGCGTCTTGTGCCTTCCAGCACGCCGCCAAGGTGTCCCGCAAGTTCGGTAAGGTCTGCCCGGGCAAGGGCGCTTTCCAGCTCCAGGGCCAACATGCGGCCTCTGGTGCCTTCGGCAAATTCGGCCATCAGCTCGCGGGTGAGGCGCAGGGCGCGGGCCTGGGTGGCGTCAATGTCTTCCACCAACTCGCCGCAATACTCCGCCTGGTTCCGCATGACGTTGAGGGCGTTGTTGCCGTAATGGGCCATAGCCCCGGCGGCTTTTTCCAGCGCGTCGCGGGCGACGGCTATGCGGCGCCCCACGGTAAGGGACACCAACCGGGCGCATTTGCCCAAAAAGCGTTCGTCATAGTTCTCAAAGCCGTAGTCCCTTGTGGTGTACAGCATGACAAGGCCGAAGGGCGGCTTGTCGCTGCGGTCACGCAGCACAAAGGCCAGCCGTGAGCGGTAGCCTTCCTTGTAGATCACACAGTCAAAGGAGTCGCCGCCTCTATCAAGGGCCTGAAGGTTGTTGGAAACCACATAGCGCGTGTGCCGCTGCAAAATGGCATTCATGACAGGATGCTCGCGCAGGGACTCTTCCAGCATGGGAGCCACGATGGGAATGGATTTGCCGTTCACATGGTTGGCTGAACGCGCTACCCATTCACCTTCTTTATTGCGCAGGCGGCAGACATAGAGTTCAGCGTGCATGGCATGCACAAGAATTTCGGCACTTTGGCGCAGCACTTCACCAGGAGGAGCCATGCGGTCGGCAATGGCAAGCAGATCGCTTGAAACCCGCAGCAGCATTTCCGTGTCGCTTTGCATGGACGCCACGGAAGACAGCAGGTGCAGCAGGCAGCGCCAGCTGCGCAGGGGCACGCCGCGCACCGAGGGTCTGTAGCCCTGCGTAAGGGTTCGCTTGGCAGCAGGAATCAGGCCCAGAACTGCCGCGCGCATTTCGGGCGGGGCATATTTTAAAAGCCGAATGATCTCCTCGCGGATATATTCCTTGGTGTGCTGTGGCACTGTGTGCTCCATTTTCCGCAGGGTGACCTTGGCCGCGGTAGAAAAAGACAAAAGGCTGCGGCCTTGTCAAGCCACAGCCGCCTGGACGTTTTTTATTGAGAGGCAGAGCTGCTTTTTATGGCTTGAAGCCCTGATGTCAGACAAAAACAGGGCTCACCTCAGATTACCAAGCATAGTCCTGAATGGTCGACAGGTCAACGGCATTCATTATTTTGACCCTGCTGCCGCAGAGCTTGGAGGGAGTTTCTTAACTAACTTGAAAAACAATTGATTTTTTAAGTGGCAGTGAATTTGCATTTGACGAAATGCGGCCCGCAACGTGCTTTTGTGCGCGGATGCGGCAATGAAGCCGCCGGGCAATGATATGCGGTAATCGCGTGCGCCAATAGCGTGCGGAGTGGGCAGGCATGGACAAGGTCTACGCCTATGCCATTCACCGGACTGCGCACCAGAACCGTTTGTCAGAAATACCATAAGCTCAGGGCACGGCCCGTATATTTCAGGAATACTCATGAAGCGTCACAAAACCATTCTCATCATAGCCTCTTGCCTTGGCAGCGCACTGCTGCTTCTGGGGCTTTTGGCGGGTTTTGTGCCGCAAAAAGAAGGGCATGAACTGCGGCGCCGGGCGAGCCCCGTAATTGTAAGCCTGCGGCCAGAGGACATGCCCACGCCCATTGTTTCATGGAGCAACGGCTCGCGGCAGTGGTCGCTGCGCCGGGCGGTTTCGCCCGTGGTGGCTGTGGCAGGAGCAGCGCTGCCGAGCGGTGTGGAGGACGATCTGTTCTCGCAGCTTCCTGACGCGTCGGCGCAGCTTGCCTCTGTGCTGGCGCTGGACGGGGTTTCCATGCCTTTTCTTTTGACCATGCAGCCGCCGCAGTATGGCGACGCGCTGGACTCCCGGGGGCAGCCCTTGCGCTGGCTTGCCGCAGAAACTTTGCTGGAGGGCTATAGCCCGGTCATTTTCCGCGCAGACAGCAAGGGGCGTGCGGGGCAGATGGAAAGAGACGGCGCGTTGTCCGGCGGCAGCTATTTGAGCTACGGCAACCTGCCAGCCAGGGCTGCCCGTTATCAACAGCTGGTGGAAAATTTTGCCAGACGGTATAACCTCAGTACCGAACTCGTATACGCCATCATTCACAGTGAAAGTTCTTTTTCAACCACCCTGGTAAGCCACAAGTCGGCCATGGGGCTCATGCAGATATTGCCTGACACCGCCAGCGGCGAAGTGCATAAGTATCTGTACGGTCATACTGGCGATGTGAGTTTTGAAGAATTGCGCGTGCCGGAAATCAATATCCGCTACGGCACCACCTACCTCCATATACTGCTCACACGCTACTTTGCCGGAGTGTATGACCCGCTTGCCCGCGAATACTGCGCTGTGGCGGCGTACAATATGGGACCCAACCGTTTTCTGCGGCTCTTTGGCAAAACTAACGAGGAAGCTGTGGATGTTATCAACAGCATGACCGCCGACCAATTGTACGAAGACCTTACCAACCGTCTTCCCGTTGCCGAAACCCGCGCCTATGTTGCCAAGGTTGCCCGTATGAAAGGGCATTATGCCGCTCTGCAATAGGCGCGCGCCCGTATAACGGGATTTTTATGTACTCGCCGCACGCAAGGGGATGCGGTAACTTTTTTGTCTGGATATTTTTACGGACAGCGGGGTTTGGCAGGGAAAAAACGGTTGAGGTGCCAATAAAAACAACGTACACCATTGACAACACGCCGTGAGGGCTTCTTAGCGTAACGCGGCAATTCTGAGAGGAGTATCCATTACCATGCGAATTCGTTATTTTCTGCCGCTGGCCCTGATGTTGAGCCTTATGCTTATTGCCTGCCAACAGGGCGAAGGCTCTTCCCAGCCCAAGCTGGCGGTCGTGGATATGACGCGCATCATGCGCGACAGCGAAGCCGGAAAGGCCGGGGTGAAACACCTTGAAGCTCTTCAGGCCGACATGCAGGAACAGCTGAACACCATCCAGGGGCGTCTGGAAAAGAACGCCAACGACGCTGACGCCCAGAAAGAGCTGCAGACCGTCTACATGATGTCGCAGCAGCGCATGCAGGTTGAGCAGCAGAACGTTGTTAACGTTCTGTATGACACCATGCAGCGCATCATCAACGCTTACCGCACCGAAAAGGGCTACGCGCTTATTATCAGCTCTGAAGCCGCTGCTTCTTTTGACCCCAAGGCTGACGTGACCACGGACATCATCGCGGCCATGAACAAGCAGAAGGTGGACTTCAAGCCCGCAGCCGCCGAAGGCGCTGCCGATGCCGTAAAGGCCCCTGAAGCGGAAGCGCCCAAGGCCGCCGCTCCTGCTGAAAAGCCTGCGGACAAGGCTGCTGAAAAGCCCGCCAAGCCCGCTGAAAAGAAATAAGTTTCGCATCACGTTTTTTCGTGACCGGCTCATGCCGGACAGCGACAAAGTAAAGCCCCCGGTCGTCCCCGGGGGCTTTCTTTGGCGCTGGCGCAAGCAGGCCTGGGGCCGTTCCATGTTACGTTTCTGTGCCATACTGGACAGAGCTTGTAAGGAAGAGCATGCTTTTTCGCGTGCGGCGAAGCGCCCTCATATGCGTAGAAAAATGGCCTTTGACGGCTGGTTTTCTGAGGTGTAAGACCTCACCCGTCGTTTGGCGACACAAAATGTTTCAACCTGCATCTGCGTGGCGATGGCTGCGTATGCAGAACCAGAGCAGCTTCAAGATGAACCTGCCCCAAAAATCTTACCTTTTCGCAATGGTCGAGAGTTGATATGTTTCATGCCCTTTTTGCAGTGATTCCCGTATTCTGTATCATTGGCTTTGGCGTTTTGCTTCGGGCGCGCGACGTGCTGCCCGAAAATACCGGGCCCGTGATTGGCGTGTATGTGCTCAAGGTGGCTCTGCCGCTGCTCATCCTGCACCTTCTGGCAGGAGCGACCCCCGAAGATCTGGGCAGAGGCGGCTTCTGGCTGGCCCTTATTGGTTCCCAGCTGGTCATGTATGTGCTCGGCTATATGGGTGACAAACTGTTCTGCCGCCGGGGAATCGGCCCCGCCGTCATCAGCGGCTTTTCCTGTTCGGCCTGTAACGCGGCTTTTGTGGGCCTGCCCATTGTATCCAACCTATGGCCCGGCAACAGCGAAGCTATGCTTGTGGCCGGACTGGCCATTCTTACACCCAATGTCGTCATTATTCTGGCGCAGGGCCGGCTTGACATTCTGGCTGGCTCTCTGGCCTGGAAGGGCGGCAGTGTGCTGACTTTTGCGGGCAGCCTGGTGCGTATTTTCATTCTGGGCAATCCCCTGCTGCTTTCCACGCTGGTGGGCGTGGTGCTTTCCGTATCGCGGATCGGCCTGTGGGAACCGCTGGACCGCGCCATAAGTCTTGTGGGCTACACGGCGGCTCCCTGCATGCTGCTGGCCCTTGGGCTGGACTTGCGGCAAAAGCTTGCCCTGGCTACCCGCCGCGCGCAGGGCGGCGTAGTGCTTCGTCAGGCATGGTTCGTCCTGTGCAAGCTGGTGCTGCATCCCCTGCTGTGCTGGGGCATCATGTATGCTATGGGCATCACGGGTTTGTGGCTGGTTATTCCCGTACTTATCAGCGCAACGGCAACAGCCCTGCTGGTCAGCGTTATTGCGCAGGTTTACAGCGCCGTGCCTGAAGAGGCCGCGCTCACAGCCGTGGTGACCAATGGCGTAAGCATTTTGACCCTGACGGGCTTTGTGTGGCTGTTCCACGCGCTGGGTATGCTTTAAGACCATGATGCATTTGAATGCCTGACCGCCTCGCGCGGGCAGGGCGCATAAAAATATACGCAGGGCGTCTGCGAAAAAAATGTCCGGCTTGCCGGACATTTTTTGTACATGAAGAAGAGAATACGGCGGCGGCCATGCCGTCAGGGATACTTTCTTAAGACCTTGGTAAAATTTGTGTGGCAACGGTTGGCGGGCGCTCGTCAGAAGCAGCTGCCCAATGCCCAAAGGAAACGCAGCCGCCAGAGTTATTGTATGCTCAAAAAACAATGAAACTCGTTGTAAAGCGGCAGCACAAACCGGGAAAATCCTTCGGTTCGAGCGCTCAATGGTTGGAGGCAGGCGCGGCATAGTCCGGTACGGGGGCCAGGGTCACAACGGTTCCCGTGTCCAGACTATTGGGGTCACGAGCGCGCACGAATGCCTGGGCAAAATCCACAAATGTTCGCGCGGCGTCCGAGAGTTTGCGAAGTCCGGGCGTGTATAGCTGCATTTTGCGCTGCAAAACAGGCTCGTGCAGCAGGGTGGCCGTAAGGCCGTACCCACGGGCGAGCAACAGTGAAAAGCGCCCGGCAAGAGCTACGCCGCACCCCGCCGCAGCAAGGGCAAAAGCCGTGGGCATCTGGTTGACCACATGTCCTATGCGAAAAGGCGGTTGCGGGCCTACGTCGGCTGCGATGTATCCGACAGACTCCCTGCCCACAGCGATGATTGGAACTTTTTTGACCTCCTCCCAGGTGCTGTAACGGCCAGCCAGAGGGTGATCGGGCCGTGAAAGCATGCTCACCGGGGTGGAAAAGAAATGCTGCGCGGTTATTCCGGTCTCCTGGTGACGGGCCGGGCCAAAGCCAACTTCAGCGTCGCCTTGCTGTATGCTTGATTGCACCTGCGCCATTGGCTGATCCACCAACTCTACACGGATATTGGGGTGTGCTCGTGTGAAGTGTGCCAGCAACAGTGGCAACAAGGTGCAGGCAATAAGCGGCGCGCCCACGATACGCACGCGCCCGGCGCGCAGGCTGCAAAGGTCGCCCGCATATTTTTCCATCAGCAGAAATTCATGAAAAGCCTTCTGGGCCAGCCCGTAAAATTCCCGGCCATCAGGTGACAGGGAGACAAAACGCGATGTTCTGTCAAAAAGCGGCACTCCTACCTGTCCTTCCAGTTCCTTGATGAGGTTGCTGACCGCGCTTTGGGTTATGTGAAGCGCCGTTCCCGCGGCTGTGAAGCTGCGCAGGTCAGCCACCATAAGAAAAGCCTCTATCTGGCGCAAAGTCATTTGCATTGATTTTCCTCTTGTTTTTTTCCGATTGATAACTTGAAGTTATCAATTGAGAAGTAAAAACAATTTTACCAGTATCAACATAGGCCGTAGAGTGCATATTAAGACATATTAAAAGAAGTTTAAGCCGGCATGCTTCACGTGTCTATGTAAAAGGAAGAGCTATTACTCATTATGGAGATGATTGATGCGCATCATCAAGCAACAAAATTCTGTATAGGGAGAAGAGCCATGAACACAGAAGTGATGCCTGGTTTAAATAGCGCGTCACAGCAGGAAATACCTACAAAAAAACGCTTTGTCATTGTTTTTTGCCTGTTCATTGGTATATTTATCGCATATCTGGACAGAGTTAACGTTTCGGTGCTGGCCGCCAATGATCCCTTTTTGATCGAGATGGGCATTAAGGGGCTTCCAGTACAGATCGGCATGATGATGTCAGTATTTTTGGCAGCTTACGGAGTAGCTAACGTGGTGCTGTCGCCGCTTGGGGATTATCTTGGACCGCGCAAATCCATGATGCTCTGCATCGGGCTGTGGACAGTATCCCTGTTTATGGGTGGCATTGCCTCCACATTTACGATGATTATCGCCAGCCGGGTGCTGCTTGGCATTGGCGAAGGCGCGTACTATCCGCTGCAAAGTGTATTCGTGAAAAACTGGTTTCCAAAACAGGAAAGAGGGCGTGCCAATGCTGCCTGGGTCGTGGGCCAATCTGTGGCTCCAGCCATCGCCATGCCCTTTTTTGCCTATCTGATAGCCGGGTTCGGCTGGCGCTCAAATTTCTGGGTTTGTCTGGTTTTGGGGTTGATTCCGCTTTATCTGCTTTGGCGGCACGCCGCTGACACACCCCGTCAGCACAAGAGCATCAATGATGCCGAGCTTACCCTTATTGAAGCGGGGCAAGATACGCCCGGCCCCAAGGGCGAAGCCATTCCTCTCAAAACACGTCTTAGCGGCTTTGTGGGCAACTACCGCTACTGGCTGCTGGTCTTCTGGTACCTTTGCCTTCAGTGCATGTACTGGGGACTTATCACCTGGCTGCCAAGCTACCTCAAGACCGCCAGAAACTTCAGCTGGCAGGAAATGGGCTGGCTGGCCTCGCTGCCTTTCGTACTTTCCATTATATTCAAGGTCTTCAGCGGTGTTCTGGCCGACAAGGTGGGACGAAGCGCCCCCATTCTTATGGCAGCCATGTTTTTTGCGGGCATTTGCGTGTACCTGGGGGCCACCACCGAACACAAGTATTTTTCCGCCGTGTTGCTGGCCTTGGCCGTAGCTTTTTGCACTATGGGCACGCCAGTTGCCTGGGCCCTGCTGCAAGGCATCATTCCCTCATCTTCAATGTCTACGGCCTCGGGCATCATGAACGGCCTTGCCAATGGCCTTGCCTCGCTGGCTCCGGCCATGATCGGGTTCTTTATCTCCACCACCGGACACTACGGCGGCGGGTTGCTCTGCCTCGTGTTCACGGGCGCAGCGGCAACGGTGGCGGCAGGCATTCTTGCACTGCAAAAATATTAAGCACGCTCACAGGAGACGCATATGAAAATTACAAGCATTGATATTGTGGATGTTGCCAATGATTTTCAGTCCGCCACCAGCAAATGGCGTCCGGTGGTTGTAAGGATCAATACTGACGAAGGCATCAGCGGATATGGAGAAGTGGGGCTGGCGTATGGAGTGGGGGCATCCGGCGGCTTTGGCGTTGCCAAGGATCTGGCAGGGATTATTCTGGGCATGGACCCCATGCGCAGTGAAGCCATATGGGAAAAAATGCTGCGCAAGACGTTCTGGGGGCAGGGCGGCGGCGGTATCTTTTCCGCAGCCATGAGCGGCATAGACATTGCGCTGTGGGATATCAAGGGCAAGGCGCTGAATGTGCCCCTGTATCAGCTTCTTGGAGGCAAAACGCGTGACAAGATACGCGCTTATGCCAGCCAGCTGCAGTTTGGCTGGGGCGGCGGCAAGGACAAGGCCATGCTGGTTGAGCCGGAACAGTATGCCGAAGCCGCGTTGATTGCTGTGGAAGAAGGCTACGACGCCATCAAGGTAGACGTGATCGCAATGGACGGCGAGGGCAAATGGAACCAGCAGGATCTTCAGGGGGTTTTGCCTGACCGCATCCTGCGCAGGGGCTATGACAGGCTGGCGGCCATGCGCAAGGCCATAGGGCCGGATGTGGATATCATAGTCGAGATGCACTCCTTCACATCAACAACTCCGGCGATCCAGTTTGGCCGCATGATCGAAGAGTTGGGCGTGCTTTACTATGAAGAGCCGACCATGCCCCTGAACCCCAAGCAGATGAAGAAGATCTCCGACAATGTGGGCATCCCCTTGGCGGCAGGCGAGCGCATATACTGGCGTTGGGGCTACAGGCCTTTTCTTGAAGACGGCTCGCTGAGCGTCATTCAGCCGGATATCTGCACCTGCGGCGGTGTTTCAGAAGTGAAAAAAATCTGCGACATGGCCCATGTTTACGATGTGACGGTACAGATCCACGTTTGCGGCGGCCCCATCTCAACGGCGGCAGCTTTGCATATGGAAGCAGCCATACCCAACTTCATGATTCATGAGCTGCACCGTTATGCCCTGCTGGAACCCAACACCCGCACCTGCGTACACAATTATATGCCGGAAAAAGGCATGTACTCTGTGCCCGAGCTGCCCGGTCTTGGTCAGGAACTTACAAAGGAAACCCTGGCCGCCTCCACTGTGGTGACGGTAAAATAAGCAGTTTTTGGGGGGGCAATAAGTCGGACGCCCGGCACGGTCTTAGATCCGTGGCGGGCGTCTGACGTTATCGCCGCATCTGCTATACGAGTGTTATCGGGGCGGGCAGGTACATGGCTCCCGTCTGTTCCCCACAAAAAATGCAAGCAGCAAGGCCGCCGTAATGGCGCAACTGCCTGAAAACACAAATGCGCATGTGGGCGATATGCCCTGATATAAAAAGCCGAATACTATGGAGGCGGGCAAAAGAAACAGACCCGCTGTCAGATTAAACCAGCCGAAGGCTGTTCCCCGGCGGTCTTCTGCCACCAGATCAACCACAAGGGCTTTTTCAACACCTTCAGTGGCCCCCATAAACAGGCCGTAAAAGCCGAACAGAAGAAAAAGCATGTTGGTGCTGTTGTCTATGGCGCTGACGCCAAAATAAAATATGCCGTAGGCCGTGTAGCCGCAAAGCAAGACCGTGATACGCCCGATCTTGTCCGATAACGCCGCCAGCGGGACGGAAAAAATCATGGCAACCGCAGATACCGCCGCCCACAGCAGCGGCACATACTCTGACGGCATGCCAACTTCCCTGGCGCGAAGCAGCAGAAACATATTTGAAGAATTGCCCAGTGTAAAAATGGCCACAACCACCAGATATTTTTTGAATACGGGCGGCATGTCGCCCAAGCGCCAGTCAAAGGCAACGCGTTTTGTGGTGGCCCTTGCCGGGGCGGCTTCCTGAATTTTCAGCGAAAGAAAAAGGCAGATGAGCGCGGGAACAAGAGCCAGCAAGAAAATATGCTCAAGGGGAACTTTCCACGACAGCAGCGCGAAGGCCAGCAACGGGCCGATAACGGCTCCTGCGTTATCCATAGCCCTGTGCAGGCCAAAGGCCAGCCCACGCTGACCAGGGGCCGCACAGGAGGCCAGAAGCGCATCCCGTGGAGAAGTTCGCAGCCCTTTGCCCACCCTGTCGGCAAAGCGGATAAGCAAAAGCCAGCCCCAGCTTCCGGCAAAGGCGATGAGGGGGCGGCCAAAGCCCGCAAGGCTGTAGCCCAGGATGATCCACGGCTTCGCTGAACGGGTGCGGTCCATGATGACGCCAGAGAACAGTTTCAGCAGGCTTGCCGTGGCCTCCGCTATTCCTTCAATGACGCCAAGGGCGCGAGGCCCGGCCATCAGCACAGAAGACAGATATAGCGGAATGACCGGGTATAACATCTCGCTCGCGCTGTCATTGCATAGGCTTATAAGGCCGATAAGCCAGATGTTGCGCGGCAGGTTGAAGATGCCGTTTATCATGTTTCAGTTTCCTCAGCGTGGGCGGCGCTATTCTTCACCGGTGATGCCGAATTCAATGGGTGTTTTCACATAAAAATTTTAAGACCTTCTGCGGCGATTTTGGCAAACAGCAGGTCTGATTTTTCCGTGGTCACAGCCATCGTAATTTCCACAGGCTGCGCAGCAAGGTCGAAAAAATGGGCGGAATGCAGCTTGCCATCGCGGCCATAACCGCTTTGGGCCGTTGTCACCGTTACGCCGCTGATGCCAAGCTTTTTGGCTTCTGCAGTCAGCCATTCCGCAATGGTGAGGGAGCCGTGAAGGCGGGTCTGCTGCGTGAAGAACGTCAGTTGATAGCCGTGCATGGGCGACCTCCTAAGCATGCAGGTTTTTGAACAGGGCGAATGTGGCGATTCCCAAAAGCGTCATCAGCAGGGAGCCGAAGACGTGCAACGCAATGGCGCCCACTGCCATAACAAGGCGCTGCTGCTGCAATAGAACGGTCACTTCGGCGGAGAATGTGGAAAACGTCGTCAGCCCGCCCAAAAATCCGGTAATGCACAGCAGCCGCCACTCTGGGGGCAAGGCGGGAAAGAAATCGAAAAAACTGATGGCCAGGCCGATGCAGTATCCCCCGATGAGATTGGCCGCAAGCGTTCCCATAGGGATGGGCGGAAACAGCGCATTGAGCATAAGGCCCAGGCCCCAGCGCAGAACAGAGCCAGCGGATGCCCCCAAGCTTATGGCAATTACTGATTTCAGCATATGAAAGCGCTCCTGTTCGCATTGCCTCGCAGCCAGGCTGGTTGTGTTTGATGTGTACCCGTGGCGTATCGCGCTGACGATGGCTTTAGTATTACAGTACGCTGAAAATACACCCGTGATATTTCAGGTGTATTCGGACGCGGCTCTGCGGCTTGCAACATGACATTCTCCAATGAAAAAAAGGTAACCACACCCTTGGGCGTGGTTACCTCAAAAAAAATACCTACCAACGCCTGAGCAGTGGTAGGAGTTATCAGCAAATGCGGTTCAAGGGGAACTCCATCCCCGTTGCATGAAGAATATTCCCTTGGCGCAAAATGTCAATTCCCGTAGGGCACAAGCGCCTTCATGGCGCAAAATAAAAGTTTTAGAGGGTGGGGGCGTGGGGGGGGGGGCCGGGTTTAAAAAGGGGGCC
>JAEWKM010000047.1:0-49177 GCA_023386035.1 Pseudomonadota bacterium | reverse complement strand
ATCAAACTCTCCAGTTCAAATCTGTACAAGATTCCTGCTTTCGCAGAAATCGGAATCTCAAAGACTTTCTTCCCACTCGCTATTCACTTGTCAATGAACCACTCGGCCTTTTCGGCCCGCCGTCCTTATCGGGCGGCGCGAAGGAGGTTTATGCTCCCTTTCGCTCATCCTGTCAATCACTTTTTTTCGCTTTCCCGAAAATCCTTTCGAAGCAGCGAGTCAAAGTCATTATGCAGTTTTTCATGAGCGCGGAGGAGGTTTATGCCCCTCTTTGCTCAGACTGTCAATCACTTTTTTCGCCTTCCAGAAAGTTTCCGGCATCGCAAGTCAAAGTCATTATTCAGTTTTGTATGAGCGAGGGAGACTTATGCTCCTCTTTTCGAACCCCGTCAATAACTTTTTTCGACTCCGCGAAACTTTGTTTCGCTTGTGTGCCGTTTTGAAGTCACCGACGCGACGAGTTGGAAGATAGGCAACACTCTCTATTTTGTCAACATACATATTTGCCAACAACGACTGCTAACGAGCTAAAATAAACATATATTAAATTATATCATATAGTTAAAATTAGAGATTACCCTTTGATACTGAGCAAGTTTAGCCGAAAAGCAAACATATACTCTATATTTCGTGGAAAAACGAAATATGCTTGACACCGACCATGATCATTTTTATATTTCGCCAGAAGACGAATTAACACTTACTGAGTGCCCAGGTTTGCAGCCAACAAGGATAGCTCCTTAAGGCAATCAGCCTATATTATAGATGGCAACAGTCTTGGAGAGCTACCTGTATCGAGGAGGGATGATGTTTAACTTTATCACGACAGTACGCGCACTTGGAGACGAAAACCGTGCTCGTATCCTCATGGCCCTGCGCCTGAGAACCCTTTGCGTATGTGAGATTACAACTCTTCTCGGGTTGGCGGCGTCTACCACTTCCAAGCACCTATACCTGCTCCGTCAGGCTCGACTTATTGAAAGCGTCAAAAAGGGTAGATGGGTCTACTATCGCCTGCCTCACAACCCGTCACCGAGCATCCGTACCGCTCTCGATTGGGTTTCATCAGAGTTGGCAGACAGCCCCCAAATTGCGCAAGACGAGGCTGCCTTGTTGGGCATCACTCATAATACCAATATTCATGAGTTTTTGAAGCGCAAGCATATTCAAGTCCCTGCTGACGAAGTGGACGGCAGCGAAGACGCCTATACAAGCGTTGAAACTGTCTCCACTGAAAATAATGGCAATTGAACAGCACATCAGGTCTGCCACAGGAGATTTACCCATGAGCAATTGCTCAACTGATCACAGCAAACATCAAGGCCCAGGTTGCGGCTGCTGCGCCACAGACAAGCTGACACCATTAGAAGCACATGGCCAAACCTGCGCTTGCGTCGAAGCGTCGCCCACCACTGCCACCTCTTTTGCGAATGAAGAAGACTCTGGTTGCGGCTGCAGCTCCTGCGGTTGTCATAATCATGACCACGAGCACGGCCCGGGAGATGAAAAGCGCGAGCTTATGAGAATGGGTATCTCTGCCGTGCTTTTTGCTATTGGCATGGTTGCAGACGAACGTATGGCCCAGCACATTCCCAACTGGCTGGTCATAACTATATTTTACGCACTGCCTTACATCCTTTGCGGTTACGATGTTCTTCGCCTGGGATTGCGCAGCATTCTGAATAAAGATTTCTTCAATGAGTTCACCCTAATGGGTGGAGCAACTATTGCAGCGATTGCGCTGGGGCAGCTTCCAGAAGCCGTTGGCGTTATGCTGTTTTATTGTATTGGTGAATTTGTGCAGGAACGGGCTGCCGGACGTTCTCGGCGTTCGGTCAAAGCTCTTCTGGCTGCACGGCCGAGCATAGCGCATCAGATTGCAGACGACGGCAGCACACGAGATGTCAAACCTGAAGACCTTGGCCCCGGCAGCCACATTTTGGTGCGCCCTGGTGAAAAAATCCCGCTGGATGGTACTGTACTCGAAGGGGATTCACAGGTTGATACATCGCCCCTTACCGGAGAATCCGTACCGCAACGGCTCTTGCCTGGCGGCCGTGTGCACGCGGGAACCATCAATCTTAATGGTTCGCTGCGGATAGAGGTTACTGCGGCCTTTGCCGAATCATCCATTGCTCGCATTCTGGAAATGGTAGAGACAGCAGTTGCCCGCAAGGCGCCGACTGAACGCTTCATCACGCGTATGGCGCGCTGGTATACTCCGGCAGTTACGGGCCTCGCCCTGCTGGTTGCTGTAGTTCCACCGCTTTTGGGTTTGGGTGATTTTTCGCAGTGGCTCTATCGCGCCCTTGTTCTTCTGGTTATTTCCTGCCCGTGCGCCCTGCTCATTTCCATACCCCTTGGCTACTTTGGCGGTATAGGCGCGGCATCACGCAGGGGTATTCTCATTAAGGGCGGAGCGGTTTTGGACAGTCTGCGCGATATCAGAGTAGCTGCACTGGATAAGACAGGCACCCTGACCGAGGGCGTTTTTGAGGTCAATGCCGTGCTGCCCGCCTCAGGCATTGCGCCCAATGAATTGTTGGCAACGGCGGCTCTTGCTGAAAGTCGGTCCAACCACCCTATTGCGCGCTCTGTTATACGAGCGCCCCTTGCAGCTGATATTGTTACTGACGACGCAGCCATAACAAGCATGCAGGAAGTCCCCGGCAAAGGTGTGGTAGTCAGCGTTGCCGACACTACCCTTCTGGCTGGTAACGCTGCTCTTATGGAGTCTCATGGTATCACGCCTCAGGCAGTGACCATCCCCGGAAGTGTCGTTCAAGTGGCCCAAAATGGACGTTTGCTTGGAGCCATTGTGGTTGCTGACCGACTTAAGCCACAATCACCAGAGGCCATTGAAGGCCTGCGCCATATGGGTGTGAGCACCATAGCCATGCTTACCGGAGACCGCGAAGAGCAGGCTCGCCCTGTGGCACAACGCCTCAAGCTGGATATCCTCAAAGCTGACCTTCTGCCAGAGGACAAGGCAGGGGCTCTCGAAGCCCTTGGTCCCGTCAAGCATACGCTCTTTGTGGGAGACGGTATCAATGACGCGCCCGTGCTGGCCACAGCAGGGGTAGGCGTGGCGATGGGCGGGCTTGGGGCAGAAGCCGCCATTGAAACCGCAGACGTTGTTATTCTTGATGACAACCCTGCCCGATTGCCCGAACTACTCCGCATTGCCCGCCGTACCAGAACTATTGTCTGGCAGAATATCATCATGGCGCTGGGCATCAAAGGAGTGTTTATGGGGCTTGGCATTGTTGGTCTTTCAGGCCTGTGGGAAGCTGTTTTTGCTGACGTGGGCGTGGCCCTTATGGCTGTACTCAATGCTGCTCGCGCTGGAAAGATTGATACCAAATAGAGCGCTCACACTCTAACTCGATGGAGGGCATCGCTTACGAGCGATGCCCTCCATTCATATAGAACAATCATATAGAAGCGTTTGAGGATGGCACAGTGGTTCCGCAACATCGGCCTAAAAACCTGAGACGGCGCTTCCCTATTTTTTCAGCGGTAAAATAGCCCGGGTCACCTCATATTCAGCCAATTCTAGAACCTCAAGCGCCTTCGTGAGTTTTTCCTCTTTCACCAATATATAGTCCGTGTCAAAGGTTGAAAGCGCAAAAATGCTGATGGCCGCCTGTGCCAAAATAGCAGACAAACCTGCCAGTACACCCGTCAAACCAAAATCCATCTGCCCGGCAACTCGAAAGGCACGCCACCCGTCTTCACGCGCAAGAATCTGCGCTGGAGCATGTTCAACCAGACAAACCACAGACAATTCTGTGTCTGTTTTGCCCACAAATACCCAAGGCACGTCAAGGTTCACGGCTTTCATATCTGCCACCTTGCAGATGCAAAACTCTCCCTCCAGTACCTCAAGCAGCATAGACTTCTCCGCCTATTATAAATGTAAACGGCCACCGCAGAACACAGGCAGCCGATTAAACAACGATTTTTTGGTGAGACTCATTGCACTCAAAAAGACGCTCAAGCATCTCTCTCCATATACAACATCAAGAAAGCAGCAGCTTCAAATGCGTATAGGCCCTGGCTGTGGCCATACGACCACGCGGCGTACGCTTGAGAAAGCCACACTGGATGAGATATGGCTCGTAAATATCTTCAATGGTACGCACTTCTTCAGAGCAGGCAACAGCCAGAGTTTTGATACCCACAGGGCCACCATCATAATGCTTGATAAGCACTTCAAGAAGCTTGCGATCCATCTGGTCCAGGCCCTGCTCATCCACGTCCATACGCTTAAGCGCCGCAGAAGCCTCATTACCCGTCACCTGGCCGTTGCCGTGCACCAGGGCAAAATCACGCACGCGACGCAGCAGTCGATTGGCAATACGCGGCGTACCACGGGATCGACGGCCAATTTCTTCTGCACCTTCAGGCGTGATAGCCACATCAAGAATACGGGCGGTACGCTGCACTACGCGGGCAAGATCGGCGGGGCTGTAATACTCAAGCCGGGCCACAATACCAAAACGGTCGCGCAGCGGAGACGAAATAAGCCCCATGCGAGTAGTGGCCCCTGCCAAAGTGAAGGGCTCAAGGTCAATTTTGACAGTTCTGGCTGCTGGCCCCTGACCGATAACAAGGTCAAGCTTGAAATCTTCCATAGCAGGATAAAGAACTTCTTCCACTGCGATGGGCATACGGTGGATTTCGTCTACGAAAAGAATATCGTGACGCCCCAGATTGGTAAGGATGGCGGCCAAGTCGCCGCTACGCTCCAGCACGGGGCCAGAGGTGCAGACCAGATTGACGCCAAGCTCCGCAGCCATAATCTGGGCCAGTGTTGTCTTTCCCAAGCCGGGATTACCGTAAAAAAGCGTATGATCAAGCGCCTTGCCACGCTCACGGGCGGCATCAAGAAACACGCGAAGATTGGCCCGCAGATCATCCTGACCGATAAAATCATCCAGGCTGCGCGGGCGCACGCTATCGTCAATAGTAGCGCACTGGGGCTGACTGAGGTCCGGCATCAGGATCTCCCTCTGGCCAACGCCTTTAAGGCAGCCCTTAGTGCGCCTGTCACGTCAAGATCAGGTTCTTCGAGTATGAGTTTTTTGACCATGGGAGCGCACTCGTCCTCGGCATAGCCCAGGTTGGCCAGGCCATCAAGTACGTCGCGGAACACCGAACCGGGCTTTTGTCCCGTTGCAGCCAGAACAGCAGTTTGCGGAGCTTCATCGACCTTAAGCTTGTACTTTAACTCCAAAAAAACATGCTGAGCTGTTTTTTTGCCGATGCCTGATACACGCGTAAGCGCCATCACGTCGTCTTCAAACACTATACGGCGCAAATCGTCGGGCCTGTAAATGGACAGAATGGACAAGGCCGTGCGTGCCCCAACCTTGGAGATGGAGACCAGCACTTCAAAGGTTTGCCGTTCTTCAAAGGTAGAGAAACCGAAAAGTTCCAGAGCATCTTCGCGCACTGCAAGGCTGGTATACAAGGCGAGGTGCTCACCCCTGCCGGGCAAACCTGATAAAATGTGCGCGGGCAGAGCCACTTCGTAGCCAACGCCGCTTTCAGTGACAAGCAGGCAGGCATTACCCCATGTTTCGGCCAAACGGCCTTCCAGATAGGCGATCATGAATTCCCTTGCAGGTCTGAAAAGTACTGCTGATGATGCAAATTGCGATGCTGCTGCCTGCTGCGATGTCCCTGCCGCAAAAAGATAATTTTTTAATAGCGGGCAATTTTGCTGAAACGGCAGAGCATGTTTTCGTTTTTCAATACAGTTGCCCCTGATGAACACACGAGATCATCGGTGACAAAAAATTGCTAAGCATTGAAAACATCCGTGATTTCAATTTGAATAAGCCTACACGGAACCACCTGAACTTTCAAATACCGCACGATCGGGCAACTAACCGCCGATACCTACCATCTGCTTGCTCGCAACGGCTTCTTTGGTTCGATTGGCCAACAATTCTGCGCCAATGGGTTTTTCAGCACAGGCCTGACTTAAAATTTGCCCGATTTGGGCATCAGTTACAGTGGTATTACGCAGCATATCGCGCAAACCGTATTCTTTGTCATCAAAGAGGCAGGTGCGAAGATTGCCGTCACTGGTAATCCGAAGCCGGTTGCACGATCCACAAAAATGGCAGCTAACCGCTGTAATAAAACCAAGTCGTCCCTGGCCTCCCGCAACTGCAAACATACGGGCAGGCCCGGCCTCTGCCAAATTATCGCGTACAGGCAAAAGGCGGGTTCTCTTCTCAGCTTCAGCGCGAATTTCTGAAGCTGGCCAAAAGGTGTTTTCATTCCAAAGGGTTCCACTACCCATTGGCATAAATTCTATGAAACGCAAATCTATGGGCATGCTGCGGGCCGCGTGGACAAAATCGTCCATTTGGCCGTCATTGATGCCGCGCATGGCCACAGCGTTGATTTTAACCTTGATGCCTGCTGCAAGTAATTTGTCCAGTGAGGCCAACACGGCGGGCAGCATGTCGCGCCCGGTCACATGGGCAAAGGTATCCCGGTCAAAGCTGTCCAGCGACATATTGACGACTTTGACGCCAACTTGTTGCAACAAGGGAATATGCGGTTCCAGCAAGGTTCCATTGGTTGTAAGGCGGAGATCGAGGTCTGGAAAGCGCTTATGCAGCATAAACAAAAAATCGTCGCATCCCTTGCGAGCAAATGGCTCTCCACCCGTCAGACGAACTTTAACCACTCCCATGCGGGTCATGATGCCCACCATGCGGGCCATTTCTTCATACCGAAGAACCTGCGGGTGGGGAATACAGGTTTGCCGGGCATTGCTACAGCAATAAATACAGCGGAGATTGCAACGGTCAGTAATGGAAAGCCGCAAATATCGAACAGTACGCCCGTGGCTGTCCACAAGGCGAGACAAACCGTGCTCGCCAGGGCACGGAGCGCCTTTTTTCATGACGTTGTCCGATTCCGTAACGTCTCCCCTGTTGCCAAGAAGCGAAAATGGATTTACATCTGCCTGCATGAAACACCTGCTTATAGGAGCGACCCTCGCGGTCATCCTGAGTTTTGCCTTGTTCGCCCCCCCGGATGCCCGGGCTTGGGACGGTTTTGACGCTGCCTCCTCAGACTTGGTGGAAGTAACCCCCGATCGTGTGCCCTCACAGGGCGACGCAGTGGATGTTCGTAATTACGAATCCGACACCATTGAAACTTGTCTTGTTGAAAGCGTTGCGCGAAATGCGCGTACCGTGGAACTGGTCGTACGCACCCCTTCTGGTGCAACGCGAACCCTTGTTATGGAAGGACGCTAACAGCCATTGGGCGCAGCCTGAATAGGTAGCGCCCAATGGGCTTTTTTTAATTGGGAGTACCTTCATCTGTGCCGTGCTCATAGCCCGGCAAAAGGATGCTGGCGCTCTCTGCCTGTCCCTGCCCCTTGGGGCACTGCGCTTGAAGGTGGCAGATTTCACAGCCGCCGCGAAAAGGAAAATGTGTCACAACCGCATAGCGGCGGGCCAATAGCGTTCCACCTGGCTTATATTCAAGCCCAAGATCAGCCAAAGCGGTTCTCAACGCTTCTGTAGGCCTGGGTGAAGGCGCACAGCCTGCATCCTCCACCTGGGGAAGTATGGTCTGTACTGCGCTCATGCACATAAATTGCGCCAGATTGTTTATCATGAAACCGTCAGAGGCAGACTTTCCCCAAGCCTCGTCCACTTCCACTTCCACTTCTTCTGGAAGCCATATTGCCAGATACGAAATTTTTCCGGTGGTGATTTCACGCACCTTGAGTTGCGGCAACCACCGCCCCCACAATTCGACCAAACGTTCCAGAACTGCGCCCCCAAGACGGGTTTCCTGGCTCATGACCAAAAAACCTTCCATATCAAAATAGGGGCGGATGTCGTGTTCCTTCACGCCCGTGCTGTTTGCCTCGCTCACATATGCTCCTTCAATAGAAATAAAGAACGGCTTTTGGCCGTCACTGAAACAGGTTTGCGACCGGTGACCGGATTCGCATACTCCCCATTGATAGTTTAACCAAGGGCCGGGTATCGTCAAGAGCCCTACGCACAAATTGAGCCAAGTTTATGCTGGCGTGCCAATATTTTCCGGTTATTTTCATAGGCCACCAAGCAAAATAATATTTGCACTCAACCCACAGTTGTGAACAAAAGTAAACAAGCGGTCATTGGCCAGGAAGCAGCTTTACTTGGCAGAGCCGCTTTTTTATCATATTCCATTGCCCCATACATATACGAAATGTAAAGGAAGGCGCATGAACAAACCAAACGCACATCCGGCTAAAATACGCTACAGATATAATACGGACAAAGAGGCCCGCCTTCAGACGGCCCATGGCGTGTGGGGAGGCATTAATCCTCAGGGCGAAATAGAAATGAACTTCTATCACGAAAGTGATTCGCTGCCTGCCTTTTCCGAGCAGCTTGTAGCCCCTGACGGCTCTATTGGCCATGAGATGGTGCCAGGTGAGGACGATCTGCGCGAGGTTACCCGCTGCATTCACAGCCGTGTTCTGCTCAACTATCACACGGCCCGCGCCGTACTGGACTGGCTGGAAGATCGCGTTGCCGCCCTTGAAGAGGAAGGGGCTTCCGGCATGTACGAGGCTGATCTGGATATCGAACAATAATCGCCATGACTGAAAAAACTTACCATATCATAACATTCGGCTGCCAAATGAATGTGCACGACTCTCAATGGTTGGGGCGTGCCCTCGCAACGCGCGGTTTTACCGAGGCTCCGCTTGAAGAAGCGCAGGTGGTTGTAGTCAATACCTGTTCGGTGCGCGAAAAACCGGAACAAAAAGTCATCAGCGCCCTTGGGCGCATCCGCCAGGTTACTGGGGGCAATCCCGGTGTTTTGGTGGGGGTGGCTGGCTGTGTTGCGCAACAGCTGGGCGAAGCATTTTTTGCAAAAGAAAAACAGGTTCGTCTGGTGGCAGGCAGTGACGGCATCAGTGGAGCTCCGGCGGCCATTGAGCGCCTGCTTGAAGATCCGGGCTTACGGCTTTCACTCTTGGACTTCACAAGCCATTATGTGGAACGGGAAGCTGGCCCAGAAACCTCAGCAGCTCCTTCTGGCCCCGTGGCCTACATTAATATCATGCAGGGGTGCGACAACTTCTGCGCCTATTGCATCGTCCCCTTCACGCGCGGGCGGCAAAAGTCGCGCTCCTCGGCGGCCATCCTTGAAGAATGCCAGGCCGTTCTTGACAAGGGGGCACGAGAAATCAGCCTGCTTGGACAAAACGTCAACGCCTTCGGTCAAGACAAAAGCGGTGATGGAACGAGTTTTGCCCAGTTACTGCGGCAGGTGGCGGCCTTGCCGGGTCTTGAACGTCTGCGGTATGTGACGCCACATCCCAAGGATATGGGGCCTGAAGACGTGGCAGCGTTTGCAGAGCTGCCTCAGTTGTGCCCGCGCCTTCATCTTCCCCTTCAGGCGGGTTCTGATGCTGTGCTCAAGAGCATGCGCCGCCGCTACGACAGCGAAGCCTTTTTGCGCCTTGTAGAAAACCTGCGCAACGCAAGGCCCGACCTCGCCTTGTCCACTGACCTTATCGTCGGTTTTCCAGGGGAAACAGAAGAAGACTTTCAGGCAACCCTGCACATGATGCGGGCCTGTAATTTTATGTCCAGTTTCTCCTTTATTTATTCTGATCGGCCCGGCGCACGAGCGGCACTTTTTCCTGATAAAGTCCCCGCAGACATCGCCCAGGATCGCCTGCTCCGTCTGCAAGCGCTCCAAGATGAATTGGGGGCTCGCTGGCTCGCTGACCGCAAAGAAGCGCAGGAGCAAACCACCCTTCTACTTGAAGGACCAAGCCCCAAGATCGGCGAAGGACAGGAACCCAGCTGGCAGGGGCGCGATCCGTATGGCGTGCCGGTGCATGTGCCCTTACCTGCAGGCGCCGACCATACTGGGCAACTGGTGCAGGTGCGTATTACTGAGGCAAAAAAACACAGCCTTATGGCCTTACGCACGGGGGAGCCATGGTAGAGATGAATGTCTTCGGCTTGACCATCGACCCGCAGACAAAAACGCCCATTGTCATTCTGCGTGAAGTAGACGGTGAAACCGTCCTGCCCGTCTGGGTTGGCGCTATGGAAGCTATGGCAGTATCTCTGGTGCTTAACAAGGAAAGCCTGCCGCGCCCTCTCACGCACGACCTTTTGCTTATGACCCTGAGGGCACTCAAGGCATCACTCGCGAGGGTGGAAATCACTGATCTCAAGGAAGGCGTTTTTTTTGCCCTTCTGGTTCTTAATGGGCCAGAAGGACGCGTGCGGGTGGACTGCCGGCCGTCAGACGCCATTGCTCTGGCAATGCGTGCAGAAGCGCCGATTATGGTGAATGAGGACGTTTTGCGCAGGGCTGCTGAAGCTCAGGAAAAGGCGGAGCAACGGCTGCACGAAGAGGTTTTGTCGCCTGTGCCCGATGCAGCTACCGACATGGTTCGCAAGGCTGGCGCTCGCAAAGAGGCTGACATTTTACACAGTCAGCTGCTGCGCGGCACTACCCTGCCCGACAACATAGACCCGGAAGAAGATCGCCGTTTTCGTGAAATGCTGCGTTCACTCGAACCTATTTCGCGCCGTAAAATGTAACTGAAATCCCGCTGGAAAATTCTATCAACTTTCCAGTTAGCTCAAAACATACGCAAAACCATAAGTATTGTTCATATACTTGGCGAAAGCCCCGCTCAAACCCAGCCTAAAGCTTTTTTCTCCCATTCCGAAGAGATGGCATAACAGGGAAAAAAACATGCTGGACTATCGCCTTTTCAAAGAAATAAACGATCTTTTTACTTCGGGGCAATATCGTAAGGCGCGTCATCTGCTCATGGAGGTTCAATCTCGGTCTATTGCGCTTCGTGACGAGATAAGCATGCTCCGTGCCCGCCTGAAGACACTGGAAGATGTAGCCTTTCTTAATGAAAATCTTCAATCCCAAAACGGATTTTATTGGCTGTTCACCAATAATTTGAGACAGGGACCGTTTTGTCCCCATTGCTACGAAAGTGAGGGTGCCCTCATCCGATTGGAACGCTCGCATAAAACTCTCTGTTGCCCGTACTGCCACGCCACATATCCAGGCATGGCAAATGAAGAGTTTCAAGAAGGTGACGCAGTGCGCCACGCCCGCATCATCCCCTTTGCCCGCTGATTCGCTTGCCTACAGAGCCACACCTCTATAGAATTTGTGGAGGAACATAACGGGCACCAACCCGTTGCAGGTTTTCTACGCCTCCGGCGGCATTTGCCCCCTTGCCCGTAAGGATCTACATGACCCGCCCCACCTCTCTGAATATTCTTCTCCTTTGCGAAAGCGATTCTCTGGCCAGCCTTGATCGTCGTGCCTTGCGCGATGCCGGGGCCAGCAGGGTGGAATGCATGACGTCAGGCATAGACGCAGCCCGGATGCTGGCTGGTCTTGACACAGGGCGGGCGTCCTTCATGCCCGATGTGGTCGTCTGCACGCAGAGACTAGCTGACATGGACGGCGAACAGTTCTGCGCGATCCTGCGTCAGCACCCCCTACTCCTGGATTTGCCCATTTTGCTTGTTTTGCCCAATGACGGCGAAGTGGAGCAACTCAAGACCCTAGGTTGTGGAGCCAGTGCCTTGCTGGCGCGCCCATACTCCATCAATGTTCTCAAAGCCCACCTTGAATCCCTGACGGCGTCGCGTCCAAGCTTGCAGCAACTGGAGACCGCCCAGCGCTACACTGATACCAGCTCCTTTGATCAGGCTCTTGCCACCTACGGCATTTTACTCAAGCCAGTACGCGAACCTGAAGACTACTTTCGCGTTGGCATGCAATGCTTGCAGCAACGGCAATGGAACAATGCCATAAATGCATTTCAGCGTGCGCTGCGCGGAGCCCTTATTCAGGGTCATGCCGAATTGGGCATGGCTGTTGCCTGGAAAGGCAAGGGGGATATAGCACGCTATCGCCACTATCTTGGGCAGGCCGCGACTACCTTTGTGCGAGCGCGCCATTGGCACCGGGCGCGGGCTGTATATGCTGGCCTACTCAAAGAAGATCCGGAAGCCAAGAGCCCTTTTCTTGCAGAAACGTTCCAAATGATGCGTCAGGGGCAATATGACGAAGCCGCCGAAGTACTGTCGCAAGGGTACGACGTTACACCTCGGCGTCAACTCACGGAACGTGTAGCCCTGACCTGCCTTAGCGCTGACGCGCCGCAACACATGCTGGCGGAGCTGGAAGCAAGCCTTGGCCGTGTAATGGGCATGGCTGCTGGCCCGCTAACGGAAGCCATTCGTTCAAACCTGGAAAACCTTGCACGGCAGCAAGAAGAAAAAAAACGGCAGGAAGCGGCGGAAAGCCAGTGGCTGGCGGCCCGCCAAGCGGCTCGTCAACGCGAAAATGCCGAACAGCTTGAAAACATCCGGGATGCAGATGCATCAAAAATTCCAGCAAGCGCAAGCGCTGCTACAGATGCTCGAGCGGCAGCGGCAGCCTCTGTGACAAATTCTTCCCGGGCTGCTAACGCGGAGCAAGAAAAACAGCTTGGTGGAAATAGTGCTGCCGTTCTCCCCGTCCCCTTATGGGGACAGGGCAAAACGGAATTTATGGATATGGAGGCAGACTCGCAGAGCCTGCAAGCAAGAGAACAAAGCAAAGAACATCAGCGGGACGTGGACATATCTCCGCTGGAACCACTGGGCGAAGCCAGCGACAGTGGCCAAGGCAGCGGTAAGTCTGGCCTTGGTGATCTGCTGTCAGTGATGAAATATACCTGGAAGATGGCCCGCCGCCCCAAACAATAGCTTTCAACCCTACCGTCGAACCCGCCCAAGCGCCGCTTCTGGCGTAAGGCCATGCAAAAAGCGCACACGCAGCAAATAGCACAGGGCTCCGAACCCAAGGGCTGCAATGTAGGCTATCCAAAAGCCCTGCGCCCCCATAAGCGGTGTCAGCAGATTAGTGCGCGCCAGCACAAAGCCCAAGGGTAATCCAATGACCCAGTAAGCTATGAAACAGATTGCGGAAATGATCCGCGTATCGTTGTAGCCGCGTAAAATACCGATCCCTGTGACCTGAAGGCCGTCCACCACCTGATATGCCGCCTGAAAAAGCAAGAGGTGTATGGCAAGGGCCGTGACCTCTGGATTATCAGTATAAATGCGCACAATTTCCTGCCTGAACAGAACCGTGACGCAAGCAATGGCGAGCGCAAAGGCCACGCTGAGAATAAGGGCCGTCCGCGCTACCAGTTGGGCCCGCTCTACTTGCTGTGCACCAAGGCAGCGCCCCACACGAATGGTTACGGTCATGCACAGGGACAAGGGAACCATAAAAGCCAGTGAACCAAAATTGAGTGCTATCTGGTGGCCTGCAACCATTACGGTGCCCAGCGGAGCCAACAATATGGCGCTGAGGGCAAAGAGCGAAACCTCAAAAAACAGGGCAAGGGCTCCGGGCGTGCCGATGCGCAACACCCGCCAAACCAATGCAGCGTCGAAACGTGGTTGCACCTCAATCTTCCCATCTGCATATGCCTCGCCTTCTGGAGAGGCCTTACGCCACAAAGGCGCAAACAAGGGACGCAGGCATGTATTTTTTGAGTCGCGGCGCACATAAAACAGCATGCTCAAAGCCATAACCCAAAAGCTGATGGCTGTGGCTACGCCACACCCAACTCCACCCAGTTCAGGCATGCCGAATTTGCCGTAAACAAAAATGAAATTGCATGGCACGTTAATGGTCAATCCAATGAGCCCGATAATCATTGCCGGCCGGGTTCGTGCAAAGCCTTCAAGAAAGCTTCGAAGATTCACAAAAAGCATAAATCCGGGCAATCCCCACATAATGGCACGTAAAAACCCTCCAGATACGCGTGCCATTTCCGGCTCCAATCCAAAGGATTCCATTCTCCATGAGGCCATGTAGAAAAAGCTCATGAGCACGATGCTCAACCCCAGGGTCAGCCACAAACCCTGACGCAAAAGGTGCGCTGCTTTTTCCGGTTTGCCAGAGCCAACCATCTGGGCACTCAGAGGGGGAAGGGCCAATAGGCAGCCAATTCCAAGCAAGGCGACAGGAACCCACACGCTGCTGCCAACAGCCACAGCTGCCATATGTTCGGCGCTGTACTGACCGGCAATGGCGGTGTCGGCAAAAGTCATACCCGTCTGTGAAAGCTGGGCAATAAAGATTGGCAGGCCAATAGCGTAAAAACGCCGGGCTTCAGACCAGGAAAAGTATTTATGAAGCATACCAGTTTTAGGGGTTGAAGGTGATCCGTGGCGGCTTGCCGCAAACATGACATGGCTGCCGAATACTGGTCGGTGCGATTTAAAGCCAGACAGGTTACGCAGTAATCGCCAGAAATAAATAACGAAGAGCGGCAGTTTTACCGCCATTTTCGCTGTTAGCGCAGAAACAATCCCTCGGCGGGAAGACTTTTACCCGCAAGTTTTGCAGCGCGTTGAACAAGATGCTCAATGGCAGATCGTCCCGCGGCTCCAAGATCCAGGCTAAAATCCGTCACAAAAGTCTTGATGTGGGCGCGTGTAACATTTGCATCCATTTCCTGCGCGTGGGAACGGATATATTCATGCGAAGCGTCCGGGTGCGCGTTCGCATGAGCCAGACTGGCCGTTATGGCCCCCTGTACCCGGCGGGCCAGAGCCAAGGGCACATCCCTTCGTACCGCTATGGCGCCCAATGGCAGAGGCAGATAAAACTCACTCTCCCACCATTGGCCCAGATCAAGTATCTTGGTCAGACCAAGCTTTTCGTATGTAAAGCGTCCTTCGTGGATGACAAGGCCCATATCTGCCTCGCCTCTGGCCACGGCTGGCATAACGTCACTGAACAGCATTTCTTGCCGCGCCCCCTGAAAACCGCCGTGCAAAGTAAGCAGAAGGTTGGCCGTGGTCAACAGGCCTGGTACCGCCACAGTGGCATTTTTCCACGCTTCGGGCGACATTTCTTTTCGGGCCACAACCAACGGACCGCACCCCCATCCCAAGGCCGCCCCCGAGGATAAAAGCGCGTAGTTGTCCATAACTTCAGTTACCGCGCCCAACGAGAGCTTGGTTACTTCAAGTTGGCCTTTTTGCGCCAGAGAGTTCAGTTCTTCCACATCAGCCATATGAGGGCGCAGAGCCGCAGGTGCGGCCACAAGGCCGTGCAGCAAGGCATGAAAAATATAGGTATCATTGGGGCAAGGCGAAAGGCCAAACCTCAAAGTTGGGAACGGATTGGGGGGCAAAACAGAAGACATGGTTTCCTCACATTGACAGCGTGCGACGGGCGGCCTACTCTGCTTCCGGTCATTTTGGCCCAATCCACCCCACAGGATTTCATCATGTTAGACGCCGCATACTACGCCGCACTTGGCCTTTCGTCCATCCACGAAAAAGTGCTTTCCGGGCAACGCCTGAGCTTTGAAGACGGCATTGCCCTGTTCAACTGCCCAGACATCACTGCCATTGGAGCTCTTGCCCTGCATGTGCGATGCCGCCTGCACGGACACAACGCCTTCTATGTGGTGAACAGGCAGATCAATTATACCAATGTTTGCGTTAATGGATGTACATTCTGCGCTTTTCGGCGTGACGCTGAAAGCGATTCAGGCGCGTTTGCGCTGAGTCTCGACGATGTGCTGGCGCGCCTGCGTGATGCTGATTCCACGCCGCTGCACCTGGATGAACTGCACATTGTTGGCGGCTGCCACCCAACACGCCCACTGTCCTGGTTTGAAGAAATGATTCGCGCTGTGCGCGCCTTCAATCCCGACCTGCCGGTAAAAGCCTTTACCGCGGTTGAGATAGAACATTTTTCCCGGCTTGAGGGCATCAGCACAATTGAAGTTCTTCGCAGGCTGCAAGCCGCTGGCTTGGTCATGATGCCGGGAGGCGGCGCTGAAATTTTTGATGAAGAACTGCGACCGCAAATCTGTCCACACAAAGCAGACGCCGCCGCGTGGCTGCGTATTTCTGGCGAGGCGCACAGTTTGGGGATCAAGACCAACTGCACAATGCTGTTTGGGCACCTTGAAACCTATGAACACCGCATTAACCACCTTTGCCGCCTGCGCGAGCAACAGGATAAAAGCGGCGGGTTCACCTGTTTCATTCCTCTGCCCTTCCTTACTGAAAACAGCCTTCTTAAACTGCCGGAAGACAAGGTCGGCCCCCAACGTGGCCTTGACCAGCTCCGCACAGTGGCTGTTGCGCGCCTTATGCTGGACAACATCCCACATCTCAAGGCGTACTGGATCATGATGGGCCCCAAGCTGGCTCCCGTGGCTTTGTGGTATGGCGCAGACGACCTGGACGGCACTATCATTGAAGAACGCATTGGACACATGGCTGGAGCACAGTCAGCCCAGGGCATGACCATTGCGGAACTGGAGCACACCATACGCGCTTCCGGCTTTACGCCTGTGCGACGTAACGCTACTTTTAACATTTTGGATGACTCAGACAGCCCGGAGGCGCGCCAGTGAGCAGCTTTACCCCCGCACACAGCCCCTTTGAAGAGCAGGGCCCGGAATTCGCCGACGTGCGCGAAGCCGCAGCGCTCGCAACCAACGGCCAAAGACTTGATCGCTCTGCCGCCGAAGCCTTGTACTACAAGGCCAGCCTGCATACTTTGGCCCAACTTGCACACCGCATGCGCTTGCGTATGCACCCTGAACCCATAGTTACCTATGTGGGCGACCGCAATATCAACTATTCCAATGTGTGCGTGTGCGCCTGTCGCTTCTGTGCCTTCTTTCGGGCTCCAGAACATGAAGACTGTTATGTCATCAGCCGCGAAGAAATGGCCCAGAAGGTGGAAGAAACTCTGGAACTCGGCGGAACGCAGATACTGCTTCAGGGGGGCCATCACCCTGACTTACCTCTTGAATGGTATGAGGATATTTTACGCTGGCTGCGGCAAACGTGGCCTCAGCTGCATATTCACGCGTTCTCTCCGCCAGAAATCTTCTTTTGGTCCGAAAAATTCAATCTCTCCGTGCCTGACGTGCTTAAACGCCTCAAAGATTCCGGGCTGCATTCTCTGCCTGGTGGCGGCGCTGAAATTTTGCATACAGGCGTACGCGCTCAGGTTTCACCCAACAAATGCACAGCCGAGCAGTGGCTTGGCGTAATGGAAGAAGCGCATAAGCTGGGGCTGCGTACTACGGCTACGATGATGTTTGGGCACGAAGAAACCCCGGCGCACAGATTGGACCACCTTTTTGCTGTACGCGAAGTACAGGACCGGACGCACGGGTTCACGGCTTTTATTCCCTGGACTTTCCAGCCAGCCCATACCCGCATCCAGGTAGATCCTCTGCCTGCACCAGCCTATCTGCGCATGTTGGCAGTTTCACGCCTTGTGCTGGACAATGTGACCAACATCCAGGCGTCCTGGGTAACAATGGGACCGCATGTGGCCCAATTGGCGCTCTTTTACGGTGCCAATGACTTTGGCTCATTGATGATTGAAGAAAATGTCGTGGCTGCTGCAGGCGTATCATTTCAAATGAGCCGGGCTGACATTCACAAGGTCATCAGCGCCGCTGGCTTTACGCCGATACAGCGCACAATGGACTACAAGCCTGTGGAACCACAGCCTGTAGTATAAATTTATGAAGACAATTCCGGAAGGGAGCGACGAAACAGCTTTTCTTCCGGGAGTTTTCCTCTCATTTTTTTAGTTAGTTAGAAAAACCGCTATATTTTTACACGTTGGCATTCTGCTCTAGATATGGTTTTCGGTTGGGTTTCGCCGTGTTGCTATGGGCAGCTTGGCTTCCGCCAAGCACTCCCCTCCACCAATGTCAGAATGCCCAAGCCGGGAAGGCCGCTCTCCCCTTTTTCGCGTCAGGCAAACAACGCACACCCTCCAAACAAGATTGTCGCCATGACCAGTTCAACACAAAAGCCCACCTTGCGTATGGGCCGAATCGGCTACCTCAATGTTCTTCCTATCTATCATCCGCTGGAAGCAGGCATTCTGCCGCACGACTTTGAACTGGTCTCCGGCCCGCCAGCCCTGCTCAACAATATGATGGCACGGGGAGAACTGCACGTTTCTTCCACGTCTTGCTTCGAATATGCATGCCGCCCCGAGCAGTACTATCTTGTGGATGACCTCTCCATCGGTTCACGTGGCCCGGTCATGAGTGTGCTTCTCCTTTCCCGTGTCCCGCTGGATCAGCTGGATGGCCAGGAAATTCTGATCAGCGGAGAAACACATACCTCTGTGGCACTGCTTCGCCTGCTCATGCGTGACCGCTACAAACTCAACGTTACTTACAGCACGGGGCAGGTGACTCCAGCCTTGCGCGGAGAAAACCCACCTGTGGCTTTTTTGGCTATCGGCGATGAAGCCTTGCGCCTACGCAATCACGCCAACTACCCATACCGCCTTGATCTGGCTGAAGCCTGGCGCGACTGGACTGGCCTACCCTTTATTTTCGGTCTGTGGGTTGTAAGCAGATCTGCAGCTGACGCAGGCCTCTTTACAACAGACCCAGGCGCGCTTTTGCGTCAGGGACGGGACTGGGGCTTGGCCCACATGGATGTAATACTTGATCTTACGGGGCATGGTTGCCCCTTGAGCAGGGACGAATTGGCCCTCTATTACAGCAAGGGACTTGTTTATAGCCTTGGGGAAGAAGAACAGCGCGGCCTGAAACTTTTTTACGAAAAGCTGGCCGCCGCTCAAATGATACCCGCTGCGCCGCCCTTGGAATTTTTCAAACTATGACGCCTACAGGCAACAAAAAACCCGCTCAAATGAGCGGGTTTTTTGTTGCCAAGAATGTAATTAACCGAATAGTTTAATGCCTTGAAAAATTGCTATGCGCTTCTTTCTATACAACATTGGCGCATTCAAATTTTTCAAAGTTCAAGTGCTACTGCAAAGCCTTCAAAATACTTCCGGCGGATACAGAGGAAAGAAGCTGTCCGTTCACGATAACTGCTGGCAGATTTTTGATTCCATAATACTTGCTGATCTGCTCTGCCTGATAAAGGTTCACGTTGCCCGCATCATAGCAATACTTGGCCACGCTCAATTCCTGGCTAGCAGGAACGGGCGGGCGCAAGCGTGAGAAATAGCTGTAATGGATGGGGTAATCTGTGCTCTTGACGGTAGCGTCGTATTCGTTCTGGAAGGGAACAGCACGGCCACGCGAACTCTTTTGCTCGGCCTTGACCTTGTTCCATTGGCCCAGAGCATAGGTCAGATACGGCATCGCCTGACCAGGACGTGAATGACTGATCCAGATGGCAAGCCCCATAAGATCGGTGCCGTAGTATTCCTTGCTGTTGGCGAAAACAGCTATTTTACACTGCTGGGGCGAAAGCGAACGGCTGGCTTCCACCACTGCCTGCCAGACTTTTTCACTCTGTGGCGCAGCAAAATCAAGCACTACAAGAATTTCGTGCGGCGCAGCGGCATTACCGAATACCACGGGATAAATTTCGCTTTTCCACTGCGGTCGGTGCCCGGCTTCGCCTTCGATCGTCGGCACATTGCCGCCCAGCTTATTGAGCATGGCAGCTCCGTCTGGCGAGTTAGATCGAAGATTGGGCGTGTTTTGGTGCATGTAAGGGTTATACTGGTTTGCGTTGCCGTTTTGCACTGAGGCCGACAGGTTCACAGCCCCTCTGGGGCTGCTGTCCCCGCTGCTGGCAGCTCCGCAGCCAGTAAGCATCACGGCAAAAAGCAACGTAGCCATCAATATTCCGCGCATAAATCACCTCATGCAAATTCAAAGCAAGACTGGGCGGCACTGTTGAGATGCCGCAGCCATATTTCAGCAAAACCGGCGTATTCCGCCGTACCTTTCAACACAGGTATGCATTGGCACCCCAGGGCTTCCACGCGGCTACGCCAGGATTGGTTGCCGTGGCCTGCCATATCCTTGAGAGCGTGGTTGCCCACCACAGAAAGCAAGGGCATGAGCCACACGCGCTCGGAGGAAAGCCGGGGTAGAATATCATCAAGCAGTACCGCCCCGTTCATAGCGCCAACATGCACTTTGGAATCAAGCGCATACACGGCCTGCGCAAGATCGGCATAACGACCCACAGCGTGGTGCTCTGCCCCATGCCCCATAAAAATCACATCTTCATGAGCGGCACGCTCTGCGGGCAGGTGGTGCAACACAGCTTGTGCGGTTGCATGCAAATCTTCTTCTGTGGTCAACAGAGGCACGCCTACCTGGCAACGCAGATTGTCCTGCGCCATAGCCTCGTCAACGGCTGCGCATACTTCGCCGTGTTCGCGCCCAGGGATGGTTTGTAAAGGCTGCACGGCCACGTGCGTGAAACGTTCAAAGCTGAGACGTTGCAAAGCCTTACGCACAGAATCACTTTTTTGCCGGGCCTGCGCCAGGCGCTCGCGTAATAAAAGTGAGGTGTAGGCCCAGCGCACAGGGATTCCCGGGTAGCGTTGGCGTACCAGAGAATCAAAACCTTTAAGGGCATTTTGCCCCTGAGCGCTGCTTGCGCCGAAAGCTACCAATAATATCGCACGTCTCATAGGGCCCATTTGTACGTTACTTGCACTATGGTGGCAAGGAGGCAACTGCTGCAGAATTACCAGTATGCGTTCCATATTGACCAGTGTGCCGCACAAAGATAGAGTACCCACAATATGGGGTCGCATACTCTCGGTAAAAATGGAGTATGACGCCTGGGAGGGTTTAAATGGCAAAGGCGCTGATTTTAGGGGGCGCAACCGGTCTGCTGGGGCAGGCTCTTGTGCATGTACTCATGGCACGGGGCTGGCAAGTTGAGACGTTGGGTCGACAGGATGGCAATGTACTGGATTTCAGTTTTTTGCAATCCCGCCTGCATGCAGCCAACGCTGACGTAGTTTTTAATGCAGTAGGCTACACGGCTGTGGATGCTGCTGAAGACGATTCCCCCAGCGCGCGTGAGCTCAATCGAGCCTTACCGGATGCCCTGGCGCATATCCTTCGAGGTCTCGGTAATGGACATCTCGTCCACTACAGCACTGATTTTGTTTTTTCTGGTCATGGCGAAACCCCTTTGACCGAAGAAGACGAAGCACACCCGCAGTCAGTGTATGGCAGCACCAAGCTGGAGGGTGAGCAGGCGGTACTTCGCGTACTGCCGGAACGATCCAGCGTACTGCGAACGGCCTGGCTTTTTGGCCCGGGCCGGAAAAATTTTGTGGATACCATTGTGGCCGCCTGTGAAAAGCGCGATGCCATCAATGTGGTTTATGATCAGATTGGATCGCCTACTTACAGCATGGATCTCGCCCAATGGAGCGTGGCCCTGGCCGAAAAACAAGCCACAGGCTTATGGCATGCCGTCAATAGTGGTCAGGCAAGCTGGTGCGAGCTGGCGTGCGAATCCATAACGCTGGCCGCTGCTTCCTGCCGTGTGGTGCCCATTGATTCGGCTCAATGGCCACAGAAAGCCCACCGCCCGGCATTTTCCGTTCTGGACAACAGCAAGTTAAGCGCATTTCTTGGCAAAAAACCGCGCCCCTGGCCTCAGGCCCTGCGCGACTATATCTATAGCGACTACCTCCCCACTCACCGAAAGGATAAGGATCTGCATTGATCGCAAGCCTGAATATACGCCCGCTGGAAGCTACTGAGGGACACACCTTGCAGTTGAGCGCCGCGCCAAATGCGGCGACAACGCGCGTTGTATCAGGCACACGTCCTACCATGACAGAAAAATCCTCTACTGGCAGAAAATGTTCTGCTTTTGTGCGGATTTTTCCGCAACTGATTCTTGCGCTGCTAACTCTGCTTGTGTGGCCGCCTGAAGCTCAGGCACGTCCAAAAAGCATGCAAGAACTGGCGTCCATTACGGGCAAGCTCGTGGAAACAGGGGTCGCGTACGGAGCGATTCCCTCGCTGTACAGGCCCCGTTACGACCGCGTGATGGATGCGGACCTCAATACCAGCGCTGAGGAAGTGGTTTTTGTTGTAATGCTGCCCAATGGACCGCACATTTACCCGCAGCGCTTCATGGTCTGGCATCAGGTAGTTAATGAGCTGATAGATGATGTGGCCTATGCCATTACATATTGCCCGACTACCGGAACGCTTATGGCCTACAATGCCTCAATGGAGGGCCTCAATCTCATTTTTGACACTGAGGGCCGCCTCTACGACGGAAACAGCGTACTCATTGACCGAAACTCCGGCAGCCTATGGCTGCAGGAAACGGGTATGGCCTTTGAAGGGCCTCTTATGGGCCGGGGCATGCCCACTGTTCCGGTGTTCTGGACGACTTGGGGAGCGGCACGAAGCGTTTATCCCAATGCGCCTGTTATGAGCAAACCCGCAGGCACACGCCCTTATGGGCGAGATCCCTACGGCAACTATCAGCGCAAGGGAACCTACTACGATAATGACAGGCTCATATACCCAGTGCAACGTACGGATAAGCGCTTTCCGCGTAAAACGCACATGCTTTGCCTGGAATATGAAGGCTATTTGCTGGCCATTGACGTAGCTTATGTGAAAAAAAAGGGAACTGTGAACTTTTTTGTGGGGCCAAACGCCCTCTTGGCCGCCCATGACCCAAAACTGGACGTCGTTCGTGTGTTCAATCGGCAAATATGGGCAGAGCCCTTTTTGTTCATCAGCCGTTATGGCAAACTTATGGACCTGAAAACCCGCAGCGTCTGGGATCCCTCTACTGGTAAAGCCATTGAAGGAAATATGAAGGGCGCATCAATGCCGGAGTACTTCGGGGGCTATTCGATGTGGTTTGCCTGGTACAGCATTAACCCAGAAACGTTCACAGTACCTGGGCCGGGGGTTGTGCCAGAAAATCTGCTGTCGCCTGATGCGCCGGGGAATGACAATCTTGCTCCGGCGGCTCCAGCAGCTCCGGCCTCTTCCGCCATCCCCAACATGCCCGCAGCCCAATAATTCCACAGACTGTTCGGATCTGTCAGCATAGCCACAACACACAAATATTGAGTGCCATCTGTTGCCTTGCACCGGAGTGCAAAAACTGAGCAAGGCTTTGTTCCGTGAAGTCTGCTCTGCGTGAACTGCGGATTCAGCTCTTCATGTTAACGGTAGGCAGTATGGCGCACTGGGATTGATCAGTCTCAAACACGCAAAGCCCATGGGCTTCAAAAAGCTTGCATCGCCCTCATATGCTTAAAAATTATCAATAAAATAAGATTGATAGACAATACAACCAACAACGCTGCAAATGCTTCAATTAATCAGACACAGTTAATGTTTTCCATTAATAATCCGTAGAATCAGCTCTGCGCAGATACCCGTAGCATCACGGCTGCCCCGCCCAAAAGGTTCTGACGGCCAAAAACCGTCAGCCCCAAACGATAGACCAAGCCCTCCAATCCTCCGGCACGCATAAATGGCGAGGCATGGGCATGCCCAACCCCACGCAGACCAGCCGCCAATAAAGCACAAGGTAGTTCCAGATTTCGTTCGGCACACTTGAAATCCACCACCAGCACTTCGCGCGCAGCAGCGGCAGTCAGACTCAAGAGAGCTTCTCCTTGTGCAAGCGGGAGGTAAAAAAGTCTGTAGGCCAAGCGTACGAGGGGAGCGGGGCAATCCACCATCTGCCGCAAGCTCGCAGGGGCGACATTGAGTGGCGCGGAACCGACATCATCAGGCCAGGGAATTCTTGAAGCAAGCGTGGCAAACGGAAAAAATCGGGGGCAGGCAGGCAGGGACAACAAAGGACCTGACATTACTTCTTTATCTGGTAGCACAGCAACCTGCTCACTCGTTTGTGTAGAAGATGCAACTTCAGAAAATTCCTTAGACGTGCGCTGAAGTACTGCATTGGCTTCAGTACGATGGCGCGTCACGCAAGGCTCCAAGCTTTTCAAGCAGCCCTTGCCGTACGGCCTTATACGGTGGAACATCCGGCAATCCACACAGAAGATTCAGAGCATGCCCATCTTCCACAAACTGACGGCGGCTTGAATCAAAGTGCATATCAAAAAACCAGGTTCCCAGTAGAAGGCGGAAATCATTCACACTGCGCAGGTCCGCATAGGCAGCCACACGTCCTTCAAACGCAGCCTGTATCACCGCTTCGCTGTACAGTCCTGCGGTATCCGGCAAACTTAAAACGACTGTAGGATTATAGGGTTTTGGGCCTTTCAGGTGCTCATCCATCACTCGCAGAATATCCAGCTTATCCGCATCGCGCACAACATGCGCTGCAATCGCCGTATCTTCTGGAAGGCCTTCTGGCAAAGCGAAGCGGTTATGCAAAATCACGGCAGCCAGCACAGCTTTACGAATTGCCGGATCTTCTCCGTCCAGGCGTTTTTCCTGTTTGAGAATGCGTAGACCCAACTCCCCGTGGTTGCATGATTCTTTGTCTTTGAACGTGTGAAAACGCAGGTACTGCTCAAACCGGCCCACATCATGATATAAAGCAGCCAGAAGACATATTCGCCCCTGAACAGCAGAAAACCGTTCGCTGGCCACCATACGCCGGGCATTGTTCAGCACAGCCATACTGTGCCGTACTTTCAGATGCATTGGGCCAACATCGCCACTGGGCCGGGCCGCTTCAATAGCACAGCGATCGGCGGCATAAGCCGCAAACCATTCTTCGTGATCTTCAATAAAACTGGCGCTTCCGAGGTTTGTTTCCATAGGCCGTGTGTACTCCCAGGCGGCACACAAGGCAATGTTTCTGCCTTGAGTATCAGCCTTCCAGCTATTGCTTGAGAGGCGGTGACTCATTTGCTATGCTTCACGACCTGACTCGCAGCGCGCATACGGCGCTTCTGCCCCACACGCTTAAATCCACTCTGTTTCGTGCTTCCCGGAGCTTTCATGTCCGATTTCGTTCATTTGCATTGTCACACTGAATACAGCCTTCTGGACGGCGCCATACGCATCAAGGATCTTTGCGCCCGCGCCAAAGATTTTGGCATGCCCGCCTGCGCCATTACAGACCACGGCAATCTTTTTGGAGCAGCCTATTTCTATCAGGGCTGCAAAGATTTCGGGGTAAAACCCATATTTGGCTGCGAAGTGTACGTTTGCCATGACCATACTGATAAAAAAACCGAATCTCCTCTGGCTCGCAAGCGCAATCATCTCATTTTGCTGGCGCAGAACAAAACAGGGTACCACAATCTGGTCAAGCTGGTAAGTCACGGTTTTCTTGAAGGATTTTACTATAAACCGCGTGTAGACAAAGCCCTTCTGCGAAAATATTCTGAAGGGTTGACCTGCCTTTCTGCCTGCATTGCTGGTGAAATTCCTCGCGCAATCTTGGCCGACGATATGGATTTGGCCAGAAAACTCACTCTCGAGTATGCCAGCATCTATCCTGGTCGTTTTTATCTTGAACTGCAATCAAACGGCCTGAAAGAACAGGAAAAAGCCAACACAGCCCTGATCGAACTGGCTGAAACCTGCAAGCTGCCGCTGGTGGCCACCAACGACTGCCATTATCTCAGCGCCGACGACGCTGAAGCCCATGAGGTGCTGCTCTGCATCCAGACGCAGACCACCATGGATGATCCCAAGCGTATGAAATTTGGCACTCATGAGCTGTACTATAAATCCATTGAAGAAATGGAAAAATCTTTCAGTCATGTGCCCGAAGCTCTATCCAACACCATGCGTATCGCTGAAGAGTGCAATGTAGCGCTGGACTTTGGCAACCATTACTTCCCGGTATACCAGTTGCCCGAAGGGGCCAGCATGGAATCTGAATTCCGTCATCTGGCTGAAGATGGGTTGAAAAAAAGACTGGAAAAGCACCCAGACAGGGCTTCCATCAATCCTGAACTGTATCATGAGCGCCTGCAGTATGAGCTGCGCGTCATTCTGGAGATGGGCTTTCCAGGCTATTTCCTCATTGTGCAGGAGTTTATCAACTGGGCAAAAAACAACAACATTCCTGTGGGGCCGGGACGCGGATCCGCTGCGGGGTCACTTGTGGCCTGGGCCTTGCGCATCACCAACCTTGATCCTATCCCCTATAATCTGCTGTTCGAGCGTTTTTTGAACAGCGAACGCGTATCCCTGCCCGATATCGACGTCGACTTCTGCGAGCGCCGTCGCGGCGATGTCATCAAGCATATGGTTGAGACCTACGGAGAAGGCTCTGTTGCGCAGATTACCACTTTTGGCACTATGAAGGCCAAAGGCGTAGTTCGCGACGTAGGCCGCGCGTTGGGTATGAGTTTCGCCGAAACAGACCGGATTGCCAAACTGGTGCCCGCCGACCTCAAGATGACTATCAAAAAAGCTCTTGAAGCCGAGCCTGAGCTGGAAAAACTCTACCTCGAAGACTCGCAGGTCAAGCACCTGCTGGATACAGCCCGCCGCCTTGAAGGCTTGGCTCGCCACGCCTCCACCCATGCCGCCGGCCTTGTGGTGTCTGACAAGCCTATGGAAGAATACTTGCCTCTTTATCTGGGCAAGCGCGGCGAACTTGTTACCCAGTTTGACGGCCCCATGACAGAAAAGGCGGGGCTGGTGAAATTCGACTTCCTGGGTCTCAAAACCATGACCCTTATTCAGGATACCCTGGATAACATCAGCCTTCAGGGCCAATCGCCGCCAGATCTTGACGACCTGCCCCTGACGGACTCAGAAACCTACGATCTCTATGCCAGAGGCGAGACCGACGGGGTTTTTCAGGTTGAAAGTTCCGGCATGCGACAGTATTTGCGCATGCTGCGGCCTACCTGCTTTGAAGACGTTATCGCCATGTTGGCTCTGTACCGTCCGGGGCCCCTTGGCTCTGGCATGGTTGACGAGTTCATCAAGCGAAAACATGGCCAGGTGCCCGTTATTTACCCCCATGACTCGCTTACTGACTGCCTGCGCGATACTTACGGCGTTATTGTTTACCAAGAACAGGTCATGCAGATCGCCCAGATTATTGCCAACTACACGCTGGGCGGGGCCGACCTTCTGCGCCGCGCCATGGGCAAGAAAAAAGCTGAAGCCATGGCCAAGGAGCGAGTCAGCTTTGTGGCCGGCGCCACGAAAAACAATATCAGTGAAGAAAAAGCCAACGAAATATTTGACTTGATGGAAAAGTTTGCGGAATACGGCTTCAACAAGTCGCATTCCGCCGCCTATGCCCTCATTTCATATTATACTGCCTACCTCAAGGTTCACTACAAAGTTGAATTTATGGCAGCCCTGCTCACTTCAGAAATGGGCAATCAGGATAAACTGCTCAAGTATGTATCCTGCTGCAAGGATATGGGCATTGATGTCGTGCAGCCCTCAGTGAACCGCAGCCAACGCGAGTTTTCAGCTTACGAGGGCAAAGTGGTCTTTGGTTTGGGCGGCATCAAGAACGTGGGGGATGAAGCCATCCGCGAACTGGTCGAATCCCGCAAAGATGATGGAGAATTTGCTTCGCTTTTTGACCTGTGCTGCCGCGTCAACCTCCGCAAAGTTACCAAGCGCGTGCTTGAATCCCTTATCAAGGGCGGCGCTTGCGACTGCTTTGGCGTGGCGCGCGCGGCCATGCTGGCTTCACTTGAAGCAGTGGTCACCCGCGCCCAAAAAAAAGCGAAAGATAAAAATTCCAATCAGGTTTCCTTGCTGGCTATGGCCCCTGCTGTGGAAAGCGCACCGCAACCTGGCGTAGGCCTTGACTGCCCAGAGGCAGATATACCTGAAATGCCGGATGAAGATAAGCTTCGTGCTGAAAAAGAGGCCCTGGGCTTCTTTCTTACAAGCCATCCTTTGCAGCCCTTTGTGCGTGAAATACGCCGTCTGGGCCTTACAACGCTCGAAGATGCCCGGGATATGTTCCCCGGCGCAGAAGTGCGCTGCGCAGTGCTTGTGACCAGTGTTCGCGAGGTCATAACCAAGAGTAAAGGTGAACGCATGGCTTTCGCAGCCATTGAAGATCTTACTGGTCATGGCGAGGTTACTTTTTTCCCTCGCAGTTACGCTGAAGTGCGCCAGCTACTGCATTCGGAACAGCCCCTTTGCCTCACTGCCCGGCTTGATAAAGAGCCGGAAGACAACCGGGATCTGGACGAAGACAGTGAAGATGCACCCCGTGAACTCAAACTGTTGGGGCAAAGCCTGCTGCTTATGGCCGAATGCTGCAGCCTCAATGACACCCCGGTGTGCGTCCAGATTCCTCCGCACCGCATGAGCAAAGAAGATTTACTGGCTTTGCGTAATATTCTCGAAGGTCATCCCGGTCCCGTGGAAACCCACGCACAGGTCTGCCTGGATGGGCATGTATGCCACCTGCATCTGGACAATACTCTCAAGGTCACTCCCGGCCCCGAGCTGGACAAGGCCCTTGCGGCATGGGCATCGTGAGGCCCAGTCTTTTATGCTGAAATTTTTTGTCGTGACAGGCCTTGGCCTGGCTCTTCTCAACGGTTGGATCATCTGGTGGCTATGGCGTGCTCTTGAGCATACGGGCTGGTTACGTCCAATGCTTTGCCTTGTCGTGGCTGTATTGGGTGTTTCCTTTCCCTTGCTTTACAAGCTGGGAGGCGACTCAGCCGTTGAAGTTTGGCTACTACGGGCAGGATCATTCTGGCTTGGCATGCTTTTCTATGTGTTCATGCTCGTTCTGATCATGGATATATGGGGATTGGCCAGCCGCTTGTGGGCCGAGCCGCCCGTTGCCCCACGTTGGGGAGCCGTCCTGCTTGTTCTGGGTCTTCCCCTCGTTATTGGCTGTGCAAGCTGGTTTAATGCCGCCAACCCTATCGTTCGGGAATATGATCTGACCATAAGCACCAACGACCCCGTGCCTCAGGCTTATGCGCAATCTCCGCTGATATTGGGCGTGTTGGCAGACATGCACTTGGGCCGCATCATCACTGCTCCGCGTCTTGTACGCGCAATGGATTTGCTGGCGCCTTACAAACCGGATGCAGTCCTGTATGTTGGCGATATTATTGACGACCATATTCTTGTGGATGTTGAAGGCATGGCTGCTGCCCTGGCCCGCGTGCAGCCCCGGTTGGGGCATTGGGTTGTGCCAGGCAATCATGAATATATTTCAGGCTCCATCAAAGACAGCCTGGATATTTTGCGTCACAGCGGAATGCAGGTGTTACGGGATCAGTGGCGTATTCTGGACAACGCCTTTGTGCTGGTGGGTAGAGATGACATGAGCCGTCATGCTTTTGAAGGAACACCGCGAAAGAGCCTGCCTGAAATTCTTGCAGATATACCTCACGCCCACCGCAATCTGCCCATTTTCGTCATGGACCATCAACCAAGCATGCTGGACGAAGCGCGCACTGCCGGGGCAGTGCTGGAACTTTCGGGGCATACCCACTTTGGGCAGCTTTGGCCCTTTCATTGGGTGGTAGAAAGTATGTATGAAAACCCGATGGGATTACTGATCAAGAACGGGATGCACTCCGTTGTATCGCCAGGCGTTGGCACATGGGGTCCGCCTATGCGTAATACTTCGCGCCCGGAAGTGCTTATTGTCAAAGTGCATTTTGCGCAAACTGCTCAATAGTAAAAAAGGCGGCTCAGGCCGCCTTTAATTTATATCAAATTTTCTTTCTCTTATTCTTCTACCACTGGTGTTCCAGTAACAGGCAAAGACCCTTGCCGAATAAAATGGTCTACGAGGCCAAACACTATTTCGTTACCGCAAAAATTACCCTTTGCAATAGCGGCCTTATATGCGGGCAAATTTGCTTCAAAACGCTGCAGCAGCTCAGGCTCAAGAGTAAGCATATCAGCCTGCATGCCATAGCCAAGCCGATCAATATACAGGGCGTTGAACCGTTGCTCTACCATTGCTTTAAGAGGCAAGGTCAGGATTGGTTTGCCGAGATACAGAGCCTCGCCCATGAGAGTATGTCCGCCCCCCTGAATGACATATGAGCACCCTTCAAGCAGGCGCAAAAAGCCCTCTTCACTCTTGCGCATAAAAATAACGTTGTCTTCTTGCCCTTCAGTGCGGTCATAGCCGAAGACATAGCAGGTCTTACGGGTAGCAGCGCGCAAAAAATCCACCAGCTTGCGATGTGTGGAGTTGCTCTGGTACACAAGCACATGGCCGTCATCGCGCGGATTCAGGCCCAGAACGCTGTCGCGCAGAATAGGCGGCGCCACCCGGGCTTTATACTGAGGCAACACCGGCGGCGCATAGAAAGAAATAATGAGGTTTTCTGCTGTGGGGCGGAAAAGATACCGTGGCGTCAGTCCTTGCACAAAGCTGTCCCACCACATATTCAAGGGCAGGTCATGGCGGCAGCAGGTGATTACATGCTGGTGATCCAAAGTCAGACATGGCAGACCTGCTTTTTCTGCGGCCCGCGGCACAAAATACTCAAGGTCAGTCATGCACACATCGGGCTTGAATTCATCAATCAGGCGTGAAACCTGATCAATATAGCGCTGCCTGTGCCAGAGGATGGGCAGAGCCTTCGTAATGGTCGCTGCCAAGTCCACTTTATAATTCTTAAAAACCGTGCCTAAATTGGGCAGGCGGCGTACCGGGAACTCCGGTTCGAGAATTTTTGGGGCATCATCGTTGGCAATAAAAAGGAATTCGTGGCGAGACAGTCGGCGAGCGATGGTCAGGCCACGCATGGCGTGGCCATGTCCTGTTCCGTGTATGCCATAAAGAACACGCGCCATAATATTCCTTTTCCAGTTGGTGAAATTGTCTATAGCTGGCCGATCAAGCGTCGGCAGGCCAAATGTGCATGCGCTCTGGAGCAGATTAATTTTGAAATGCCTCTCATTTCAAAATTGCCGTTCTACCCAACAATGCGGTCTTCGGCAGAATCCACGCTGCTATGGTGCGCCGTACCCTCGTACAGCGTTAGAGCATGTAAACATTTTCAAATTAAAAATGCTAAACTTCTTAACAAAACCGATGCCTGCCCTGCCACACAATTGAGCAGGTTAGCAAGCAGCAAGGTCAACCGTCAATGGCACAGTTTCATCACACATCTGCAACATCTTGACGGTACAGGCTTTTATTATCTAGCATCCTGACAACGGTTGCATGCTTGCCGATCGTTCTGGCAGTCTGACTGCCAACAACCCACTACTACTTTCTAAGCCTGTATTATAGACCAGATGAGGTAGCAATGAACAGCCGTAAAATTCGGGAAGACCTGGGCCGTGCCAAAGCCAGTAGCGCGCGCCGCGATCCTGAGCGCGCGCTCTACTTGACCATATCGGCCCTTAAGGACCTGGGTGGACAGCCTGCCCCCACTGACCTGCGCGGCGACTTGCGAACCACGGTTGGCGCGCTGACAGCAGATCCAGACCTGAAGGAGTATCTGCCAGCAGGCCTAGGCTACCAACCCGGCAACGAAAAAGATCTGCTTCAAGTTTTGGCTAATGCTTATCAAAACATGAAAGGTAGTGCAGAACAGGAAGATTACGAAACAACCCTGCAGCGCAAGCTCAATATTGACCGCAACCTGCGAGACGGCAAAAAATTTCTTTCCGAGGGGCGTGCTTCAGAAGCTGATGCGTGCTTTGCAGAAGCCATGAAGTTTTACAAAGATGAGTTTGCCATCTTTACCATGATGGCCACTGCCATGATCAATGCAGGGGAATATGTGCGTGCGCTCGGGCATGTTCGTAATGGTCTAAAAGAAGACCCTCAAAATGCGGAATTGATACACCTGGCAAATGAATGCATCCGCCTGCGCAGCCTTAGCTGAAAAAGTTTAACACATTACTGCTCTTGCAGTGCCTTCAAAGCTGACTGCCAACGGTAAGCCCGCTCTTTTACCGGAACGCTGTCAGTTTATACTTGTGTGAGCTTGTCATGCTTCAAGAAAAAATCTAGAGTTTAGCGCCTATTCATTATCACTTTCCCATGAGGCCAAGCATGGACGTTGTACGTTATATTCACGCAGCCGATTTACATCTGGACACACCCTTCCGGGGGCTTTCTCGTGAAGCCGCTCAAGGCGGCCATCTGGCGCGCTTGCTGCACGAAGCAACCTTTAAAGCACTGGATAGGCTTTTTCGCCTGTGTGAAACGGAAAAACCAGACTTTCTTGTATTGGCTGGTGACGTGTATAATGAAGAAGACCGCAGTGTTAAGGCACAGCTACGTCTGCGCGATGGGTGCTTGCGCCTGCGCGATGCTGGTGTGCGCGTCTTTATCGCCCACGGTAACCATGACCCTCTCAATTCCTTGCTCTCCTCCATCCGCTGGCCCGACAATGTGACCATTTTCGGCCCTGAAGTGGAACGTCACGTTGTTGAAAAAAATGGTAAAACATTGGCTGTTGTGCATGGCATCAGCCATGCCAAAGCCCGCGAAGGCCGTAATCTGGCGCGCCTTTTTCGCCGAGAATCCGAACAACCTTGCTTTCAGCTTGGCGTGATGCATTGCACTGTCGATGGTGAAACAAAAGCCGACCGCTATGCCCCCTGCTCGTTGGATGATCTTAAGGACACGGGTCTGGATGCCTGGGCCCTTGGCCATGTTCACGAACGCCGCACACTGAGCCAAGAGCCTTTTGTCGCATACAGCGGCAATAGCCAGGGGCTGCACGTCAATGAGGCTGGTCCCCGCGGCTGCCTTCTGGTGACGGCCCGCACAGAAAATCTTCAAGCCGAGCAGTCCGACACCGCGTCATCGTGGCAATGTCAGGCTGACTTTGTGCGCCTTGGCCCGGTGCAGTGGACGACTCTGGATCTAGACATGAACGGCGTCGAACAGCTCGATCAAGTTGAAAACCGCCTGGTCCAGAGTCTGGATCAGGCTGCCGCAGACACCGATCCCGGCTGCGAAGCTCTGCTTGCCCGCGTGCGTCTGTACGGCAGCACGTCCCTTGACGCCATCCTGCGTGACTCCAACAATCAGGAAGACCTGCTGGAACGTCTGGGGCACCTTGCCTCTGGCACCCCCGGGGTGTGGGTCAAAGATTTACGCATAGACACCAGCCCGGCTGTAGACCATGCCCAGTATCTGCAACGAGAAGATCTGCTTGGCGAAACACTGCGCATGGCCCAGCGCATGAGCGAAAGCCACGAGGCCTTGCAAGAGGTAGCAGGGCCGGCTCTGGCTCCGCTTTTCACCCACGGCCAGTTGCGCAAGATTCTGGCGCAACCCGATGACACTCAGATGCAGGCACTGCTTGATGAGGCCCAACGACTTTGCACTGACCTTCTGGAGGTACGCTGATGTATATCCAGTCCTTTCATATGGACGGATTCGGCATTTTTTCTGACGTGACTGTAGAAGGTCTTGGCCCCGGTCTTTCCATTTTTTTGGGTGAAAACGAAGCAGGCAAGTCTACCTGCCTGGAATTCTTGCGCTCTACATTGGCCGGGTATCCAGCTCCCAATAGTAAAGAAGGAAAGCTCATACCCGGCGCGCTTCGCGGCGGCAGCGCGGGTGGCAGCCTGACACTACATACTGGTGAAGACTCACTGATGCGTCTTACGCGCCGCCCCGGCGGCGGGGCAAACGGGCAAGTCTCTCTCACAGACAATCAGGGTAAACCGCTTGATGAAGATGTTTTGCGCCGGTTGCTCTCAGGTGTCAGCCGCGATGTTTACCGTAATGTCTTTGGCTTCAGCCTCACCGAGCTGGAGCATATGGGCAACCTCACCGGAGAAAGCGTGCGGCACGCTTTGTATGGGGCGAGCTTTGGCCCTGGCCTGCGCGCCCCTGGCGAAGTGCTCAACATCCTGAAAAAACAGAACGACGAAATTTTTAAATCTGGCGGCAGCAAACCTCCTCTCAATCAGGCCCTCAAACAGCTCAACGACCTGCGTCAGCGCATGGCCGAACTGCGTCAGCAGCAAGCCGGATTTGACGAACTGGCCAGAGAATTGGATGAAAAGCGCGAAGAGTTGGTTGCTGCACGCGGCTATAAGGCCCAGTTGGAAGAAGAAAGGCGCTTGCTCGAACGGCGTTTGGGCGTTTGGCTCCAATGGAATGAGTGGCGTATGGTCTGCGCTGCCCTTGAGCGGCTTGGTCCTGTCAATGAAACTTTTCCTGAAGACGGGCAGGCCCGCCTGGCCCGTGCTCAAGAAGCCCGCGAAAGCTGCGAACGTCATTTGGCCGCCCGCACAGAAAAACTGAACCTCATGCGTGAACGCCGCGATGCGGTGCAACTTGATTTACCACTGCTGGACGCCCTGCCAGCACTGCGACGTATGGCCGAGCGCAAAAGCGGCTTCCGTCAGGCATTAACTGCGCTGCCTGCACAGAAGGACCGTTGCCGTCGCGCAGAGGAAGACCTTGCCCGAGAACTTGCGCGCCTTGGCCCTGACTGGAGTTGTGGCCGCATCCGCCAAACCGATCGCTCGCTTTTTGCCCGCGAGGATCTTGAAAAACAAGCTCGCGAAATGACGGCGTCGGTTTCAGCCCATCAGGCCGCTGTGGACACCTTGAACCAATGCAATCGCGAGGTGGAAACAGCCGAGCGTGATGTGGCCTCTTTTCAGAAAGATCTTGCCATATTACCCACACCAGTGGCTGCACTTGACGACGACCAGCGGGACACTTTGCGTCAGGCTTTAGCCCGGCAGGAAGAAGCACGCCGCCAGATACCATTGCGGCAACGTGCAGTGCAGGAAGCCCGCACGACATTTGCCCGTGCCCTTACCCCACTGAGGCTTTCTGGCGTAGGTGCTACAGACGCCAATGACACTGCTGTCGCCACACTCGACGCGCTGCTGACCCGGCAAGATGAAGCTCTGGAACTGGCGGCCAGTGTACAGGAGCGGCTGGAGCATGCCTCTGAAGCTGCCTTGGCAGTACAGCAAGCTGAAGAACAGATGGCTTCTGTCAAAGGCCGGATGGAAGCTCTGCGCGAAGAGCAACGGGGTAAAAATGGCCCCACACGCGAAGATCTTGATGGACGCACAGCAGCGTTACGTTCTTTGCGCGCCCTGTCTTCGTCACTGGACACAGAAAGGCAAAGACTGGATGAGCTGGACGCGCGACTGGAAAACGAGCCGCCTGTCAAGAGTGTCAAAAATCTTCCTCTCCTGATTTTGGGTTTGATTTTCTTTGTGGCTGGCGTCGGCATGCTGCTGACATACTGGCGTCTTGGCCTCACGACCATCTCGCTGGCAGAGGGCATGGATTTGCCCGTCAACCTTTGGTCTGGCTACCTTATTTTGCTCTGTGGCGTGGGCTTTTTGGCTGGCGGCCTGCCGCACAACGGTCCTGAAGCAAAACGCCGCAAAAAAGAACTGACCAACCTTCAAAACCGCCGCGAAACATGCGCCAACCATGTGGCTGAACTCGAAGAGCAGGCACGGCAACTCTGCCAGACTGCACACGTTCAGAGCATGGATATGGTCACTCTTGAAGCTACCGAAGTGCTGCTGGAGAGAGAGCGGGAGCAGTGCTTTCATGAAGAGCGGGCGCGAAAGGATATGGAAGGGCTCAAGCGTGCAACAGACCTTGCTCGTACCGAGGTAAGCAGACGCCAGGCTCTGTGTCAGGAAGTTGAAGGAGTCGTGCAGCAGACCCGGCGCCGTTGGCATGAGTTTATGCTTACGCTTAAAGTCGGCAACGTTCCTGCCCCTGAGGGCGCTGCGGCCTTTTTTGCCAGAGCGGAATCAGCACGGCTGGCCTTTAGCGGTGTGGCCGCTGCTCAAGCCGAACTCAAATCCCTTGAAGACGACCTTGCGCGAACTGAAGAACGCATGCGCAAAGTGGCCGCAGTGGCGGAGCGCCTTCCAACTGTGACCGACACTGCAAGTTCGTTGCAAACGGAAGAAAGTCTTTCGGATATACTTGCAGAGACCGCCCGGCAGATATTGGAATCCTGCCGGGAAGCAGATGCCGCCCGTGAACAGCGCATCAAGGCCGAGGCCGCGTTGCAAAATGCTGAAAACGACAGACAGCGCAGCAGAACAAGGCAAAACGAAGCCACAAATGAGCTGCGTGCGGCTGAAGAACGCCTTAACACGGCTCGCAGCCAATGGGCGCATTGCCTTGAAGGACTTGGGCTGGGCACGGATCTTGACCCGGAAACAGTTCGCGAGGCTTTCAAGTATATGGAAAATTGTCTGGCTGCGGAATCCGCGCTCGAGCGCGCCCATCTGGAGCAGGCGCAAAGCCTGGCAGAATTGGCTGCCCTGCGCGAGCCTTTGTCCCAGCTGCTTGCCAGCCTGAACCGATCTCCCGTAATCGACAGTAACGAAGAGCCTGATTGGCTGGCCAGCCTTGATGCCACTCTGGAGGCGGCAGAAGATACGGCCATTGCGCAGACCCGTCGGCACGGTCTGGACCAGGAACTGGCAGAGCTTGTAAGCGAAGCTCGAGCCGCAGAGGCCGCACTGGATTCAGCCGCGCACGCAGAACGCAGTCTTTTGGCTCTGGCCAGTGCTGTGGATGCTGAAGATTTCTTGCGGCAGGCCGCCCGGCATGAAGAACAGCGCAACCTTGCCCACCGCAAGATTGATCTTGAAGACGCTTTGCGCTTGGCTGCCGATAAGTGCCCTCTGGAAGAATTTTTGGCTCAATTTGAAACCGAAAGCCAGGAAGCTCAGGAAAAACGCTGTACCAACATTAAAGATGAACTGGCGCAACTTCAGGACAGAGAACAGGAATTGAGCGACAGAGTGAGTACGCTCCGCTCTGGAGTCGAAGCCCTGTCTCATAACGATGAATTGGCGCAATTGCAGCAGCAAGCGGCCACGCTGGAAGAAAGCATGCAACGCATGGCTTTTGACTGGAGCCGCAAGGCATTGGCGCGGGCTATTCTTGAGGCTGCAAAAAACAATTTTGAACGTGAGCGGCAACCTGAGGTTATTCGCCTGGCTTCAGAAATTTTTGCACGCATTACAGGGCGACGCTGGTTGGGTATAAGCGCATCGCTTGAGGACAAGACCTTAAGTATCCTGCCTGCGCAGGGTGAAGCGCTTGCTCCGGAAAACCTCAGCAGAGGCGCACGTGAACAGGCTTACCTTGCGCTGCGCCTGGCTTATATCAAAAACCACGCGGCTCATGCCCTGCCACTGCCCATAATTATGGATGAAGTACTCGTCAACTTTGACCCCCAAAGAGCCGAGCGCACAGCCCGTGCTTTTGTGGACTTGACTGATGGCGGAAGCAGTAATGGGCATCAACTCCTCTATTTTACGTGCCAGCCACACATGGTAGAGCTTCTGCGTAAAGCAGAACCTACGGCAGCACTTTTTCATGTAGAGCAAGGTCAGATCAGGGCCGCCTGACACTGTTGTTCCATATAGCACATTACTTGAAGCCGCCGCCTTATCCAAGGTGGCGGCTTTTTCTGCCATTGATGACAGATCGGTTATGCAAGAATAATCCAGCTAGTTGTTTCACAAATACTCCTACGAATAATTACATTATTAAATTATGCTAATTAGTTAATTTTTCAGACTATAATAATTATTATTTGAAAAAGAATTTCATTTCTGTTGACATCGATTTTCAATCATGACAATGTGCGCCATGCAAATAACGCATTTCGGAGGAAAGCATGGCGCATAATGGTCGTTCCACTTTGAACTCAGACGTTACTCACCGCTTCAGTCACGACAACCTCCACATCAGCCTCAACGATCAGTTTGATTCCCCTCAGGCCGATGCCGTAATTGCCCTCCTGCAGCATAATCACATGAATTGTAAGCGCATATTCATTGATGTGCGCCAAGTCCACCGCCCCAACCCTTCTGCGGTAGACATTCTGAAAAGTTCTCTACTTCTCAACGGTTTCAATAAAGAGCAGGTAATCTTTAAAGGGAAAAGCGGTTTTGATATGGCTGTAAGCGGTAATCGTGTGCTCATTCAGCAAGAAAAAAAGCACGTTTGCAAGGGCAACTGCGCCAATTGCAAATGTGGACATCATAAGGGCGGACAGCACAAACACGATCATTCACACGCCGATCAACACGCGCATCACGAACACAAAAATCATAATTGATCACTCTCTACCTGCTCTAATGTGTGCATAGAACAACTTACTGCATTTATACTGCCAGCAAATAAACAGCACACGTACCTTACGGGGATGGCACTGATCAGGGCTCACAACGCGGCAAAGCATTGGTATCCAATGCCGCAGCCGCGAAAACCATAACTGGAGGAAAAGGTATGAATGCCAAGGAAAGGAAAGGTTTGCAGCGCTTTAAAAAGACCTGCATGGTGGCAGTGCTTGCCGCTGGTCTGCTGGTAGGCGTGGCCGGGGGGGCCAAAGCCATCGAATTTAAGGCCCAGGGCGAATGGCTTGTAGGCTTTGGCCTCGCCGACGCCACACTGTCTGAACATACCCGTGGGCCCAATCACGGCGATAAAGAAAAAACCAACGACCAGGATACCTTTGGCGCTGCCCAGCGTCTGCGTTTGCAGTTGGACGCAGTGGCTTCAGAAGCTTTGTCCGGTACAGTATACTTTGAAATCGGCACCCAAAACTGGGGCAAGTCTGATGAAGGCGGCGCTCTTGGTGCAGACGGCAACAATGTTATAAAGCTCAAAAACGCCTATATCGACTGGCTCATTCCCCAGACTGACGCGCGAGTGCGCATGGGTATTCAGGCTCTGGCTCTGCCCAATATGGCTGGTGGCTCTTCTGTGCTTGATGCTGACGCCGCCGCCGTTGTGGCTAACTATAAATTCAATGAAAATGTGGGCCTCACAGCTTTTTGGGCACGGCCTGTCAATGACAACTTTAACGCCAGCACTTACGGTAATGGCGACAAGAAAGCCAAAAGCAACTACCTTGATAACCTTGATCTCTTCGCCGTCAGTGTGCCTATGACCTTCGACGGTGTTGAAGTGACGCCCTGGGCCATGTACGGCATGCTTGGGCGCAATGCGCTGCGCGGTCTTGAAACCATAGACGACAACGAACCTTGGGCGACGAACGACGGCGTTCTTGGTTTGACCATTCCTGGCTTAACACCGGGATTCAACTACGTTAACGGCAATCCGCTTAACTCTCGCACTACCGGCAAGCAGTACGGCAACATGTTCTGGGCTGGACTGCCTGTAGGCATCACAATGTTTGATCCCCTGAACATCGAATTCGACATCAACTACGGTTATGTGGAAAGCATGGGCCGATTTGACGTCAGCAAGCGCGGCAGCGATGTTGACATCGTGCGTGGCAGCACTGAGCGCCAGGGCTTTGTCGTCAAGGCATTGGTTGAATACAAGATGGATTGGGCCACACCTGGCATTTTTGGCTGGTACGGTTCCGGCGACGATGGCAACATCAAGAATGGTTCCGAACGCATGCCTTCAATCGCGGGCGCTGGCAACTTCACTTCCTTCATCGGCGACGGCAACCTTGCCTGGGGCGCTGGTCCTGGCAATGTTGCTGACTGGAATATGACCTACGCTGGCACCTGGGGTATCGGCGGCCAGTTGAAGGACATGAGCTTTATGGAAGACCTCAAGCACACCCTGCGCGTGGCCTACTGGGGCGGCACCAATGCTCCCTCTATGGTCAAGTATATGGAGTCTGCTTCTTCTTGGAGCGAAGGTTATGGCGGCGACGGTCCTTACCTGACCACTAACGACGGCCTGCTGGAATTCAACCTGATCAACCAGTGGCAGATCTACGAAAACCTGGAAGCCAATCTTGAACTGGGTTATGTGGTCAACATGATTGATCAGGATACCTGGAAGAAAGACGGCTACTACAGCGGCGGCGGCAACGGCAGCTTTGATAAAAAAGATGCCTGGAAAGCCCAGCTCGTTTTCGCATACAGCTTCTAGTACTTGACTGCGCACGCCGGGGTGCACGCGCCCCGGCAATTCAAACCACAACTGCGCGCGATTCCTTCCCGTGCGCTTCTTGGCCGCCGTCTTCTTAAATGAAGGCGGCGGTTTTGCCATCCGTGTGCTTGAGGTTTTAGGTCGTGCGTGGCTAGGCCCAGTTGCCACCAGATAACAAAAATGCCCTCACGGATTTACCGAAAGGGCATTAAAAAGAAGCGAACAAGAGCAAAAACTATTCTTTGGGTTTCTGCAAAGAAAAAATTTCTTTATGCCTTGGCGCAGCTGGCACAGGCCTCAGGTTCTTTACCGCTTTTCTTAAAGACGATCAGCGGACAGTTTTTACAAATGTCAGCGCCGGGGAAAGGATCGCCAGGGCGTGTTATGGATGAGGCGCCGGTCTGGGCTATGCGTTCCATCAAGCGCTCAACCGTAGGGCCAATGTGCGCCCCGGGAATGAACACGTTCAGTTCGCCGCGCTCGGTTTTTCCAGAGTTGTAGCTGCCAGAGCAGGATGGGCACATGTTCATGGTCTGCTCAAGGTGCGTGAATACAGACCCGCCGCAGGCGGAGGAGCTCATGGTCACCATGGGGCGCAGGGGGTGGGTGTCTGTTGCCGCCATGTAATCAATGGCCAGATGGTAGGATTGCATGTTGTCGCAGTAAAAATGCACCACGTCTGGCTGAATGACGGCATCCCCCAGCGGGGCGACAGACACCGCAACAATGGAGTTCAGAGGCAGACGGGGTTTGGAACGCATAAAGCGCTCGGCCTGCGCCAAATCTTTGCAGTACTTGGCCTGCGTTTTTATTTCTTTATCGTCGATGTCCTTCCAGCCGAAGGAAACGTGTGAGTTGGAACAGCCAAGGTTTTCCTTGGTCGCCAGTACGGTCTGGCCCTGCATACGAGCGGCTATTTCCCACTGACAGAAGGTGATCGGCTTGACGGGCTCAACATAGCGGGCCTTCTTTTTGAACGCTTCCACATCAGCCTGATCTTTGAAAAAATTGACAGCGATAGGATAATGATACAGCCGCAGCTCCCGCATCAGCAGGTCCTGCATTTCTTTATAGCTCAGGGGCATTTCAGTCTCCTTTTGGTAATCTATAAACATTGCCAATATGGGTGGCAATACTAAAAGAAATTGTTCACTATGGCTATAGCCTAAACCGCGTTTTTGAGGTTTTTACTTCAATGTGGCGCAGGCGCTGGCCAGAATAAAAAAAGGACTCACGGAAGTTCCGTAAGTCCTTGAATTTTCTGGTGCGCCCGACAAGAATCGAACTTGTGGCCTACAGCTTAGGAGGCTGTCGCTCTATCCAACTGAGCTACGAGCGCAACCTCATATGTATATTTGTACGATTGCATGGTGTCAAGTTCTTTGCTTTTATTTGAAAATGATCCTGATGAGCAAATTCATTGTGGTTGGTTGAAATTATCTGATAGGCGAAAAAATGAAGCAAGAATTGCTTGTACACAGTCATTGGTTGTTGCGTAAGCAATAGGCAAAAACTCTGCGCCCCCGCTTATGATTCCCAATATGTCCATCGCATCGCACTATTGCTAATATTTTACGCTCATAACGGAGGCATGCTCCAACCAGAGCAAGTAGGACCGTAATTATTCTTATGATGTTTCGATGAGAGTGCCAGTATACAAAAAAGACAGGCAAACACTATGCGGCCAGCGCGACATGCTGGGAGCCTCCGTGCGCACAACACATACTCTTCGTTGAAAGACAAACCACTCGCGCCTGTTCGCTGCCTTGGAGTTTTTCGATACCATCCCTAAAAAGCCCGATTTTCAGGCTCAAGCCGCGAGCATCTGCTTGAGCCGAGCACTTTCGCATTGAAGCTATCGCAGCCGATTGTTGTCAGATGCCCCACATCGACGAATTTATTTTTCAAGCGTGATACGTGGCGCTGCTGGTATACTCACAGCCGGCATCCTTATAGCCTTGTGGACAGCTGCGATATTTCTGAGGATGTTGATGATCTGGCGCCCTGTGAAGCGAAATTTCTTCATGCCCGTACGTGACGGGTTTTGCGAAAATCTCCAATTCAAGGGCGTGCGATTTTTATGAATAATTACAACCCGTTCATTTTAAATTTCACGTGCGATATAAAACGTGCAAGACATATCTGCTACGTCTTAGACGTTGAATACATTGTATGGTGAAGATAAAACACTATTTCAAAATATAATCTTTCGGAGCAGCATGCTATGTATACGCAGCGCCCCACAATGAATCACTATCCTTGCATTGAATTACCCCTTGACCAAAAACCATTTCCTCAAAAACATCCAGTGGAACTGGCTTTGAGAAAATATAACCTTGCACCATCTCACAATGTATTTCACGCAAAAATTTAAGCTGAGTAGCAGTTTCCACGCCTTCCGACACAGTTTTCATCCCAAGTTTTTTTGCCAGTTGCACAACAGCGGCAATAATATCTTTTTCTCGCTGGTTATCTTCCCTCACCGACCAAAACCCGCCGTCAAGTTTCAGGATGTCGATGTTAACATCCTTGAGAAGGTTCAGCGATGAGTATCCGCAGCCAAAATCGTCAAGTGAGCAAACAAAGCCACTTTCTCTAAGCTCATTGATAAGCGTGGTGAATTTCTTAGGATTATCAATAGCCATAGATTCTGTCAGCTCAATTTCAATAAGACCGCAGGGCAATTCATAGCGATTGCGAATGCGTGTATATTTTTCCACAACTAATGAATCAATGAGGTGAAAGCGAGAAAAATTCACAGAAATTGGAACCGGAGTAAGCCCCCGGTCAAGCCAGGTTCGCAAACTACGGCAGACTTCTTCAAAAACGTATAAATCTAATTCGAGAATGAACCCATTGGATTCAAAGAGCGGAATAAACTCCGCAGGTGGAATGAGCCCCTTGTCCGGATCTTGCCAGCGTACAAGTGCTTCCGCACCAACAATGCTGCTACTTTCAAGCTCTATCTTCGGCTGAAAATAGATAATAAAATCATGATGCTTCAAGGCATCTCTCATTTTATTTTCCATATCTTTTGCTTTAAGCAGTTGTAAGCGCTCTATATCGCTGTAAAACCTGCAATCGTAAAATTTATGATATATAATAGCTTTGGCATGCCTGCGTGCATAGTAGGCTCGACCAGCTAGCGCAAGAAATGATAAAGAAATGTCTTCTATGGCGTACACGCCAATAGAAATTTTCACTACAAAGCCCTTTCTGATAGATGAAATCCATTCATTCAGATCTTCTGCAATGGAATTCATTATAGACAATAATTTTTCTTTTGGTTTAACCACTAAAAAGACAAGAAAATTATCAGAAATATCGCGACAAACAAGCTCGTCTTTCTCCAAGCGATCAAGAATACTCTTGTGAAGATAGTGCAACAGCGCATCGCCCGTATCTGCCCCAAAAACATCATTAACAATTTTAAACTGCCTGATATTAATTGATAAGATCGCATAACTCCCCTGAGGAGCAGAAGAAATTTTCGGCATGATCTCCATCTGAAACCTGACGAGACTCATCCCATCAGTCACTGGATCCACAAAGATAACTCGGGCGAGCTTTGCTGTACTTTGTTTCATCAGAAAAAATATAAGGCAAAGCAGCACAGTAAAAACCGCAAGCAGGCTGCCAACTATAATAAAGGTCTGTGTCAAAAGCTCGCGTATCTTTGCCTTCAGCAAGGGCGTCGGAACGACTGTCAGCAGATAGAGGTTGTCAATAAATGGCGCATATTGAAGGCTTTTGAGCCCACTGTCATTGAAATATATCAGACCAGACTCACCGTGCTTCATGCGCTCCGCCATTTGATGAACTACTTTCTCCTTAACCCCAAGGTTTAATAAAGCGCCAAAGCAATTGGCCTGGTCTGAAAATGCACGCTTACCGGGATAGGCGAGGACTACATTTCCGAGCGCATCAACGATATGAGCTACAGCATGCCCTTCAAATATCATTAACTTGATGATTTTTTTAAAACTTTCCAGTTTATTCCATCCCGTGATCACACCAACAACTGTCTTATCTGCATAAATCGGCTGCACATAAAGTACGCCGTCCATTCCGTCTATTGGAGAGTGCGCTCTGCCAAACGAACTTTTACCTTTAAAAGCCTCAATAATACGCGGCCTTTCAGTATAATTCAGATTTTCTCCGTTGGAAGATATTGTTTTCCCCCCCCCTGTTGGTGATCGTTATTCTATCAAAGCCATGAAGTTTTGTCTTGGTCTGCAAATACAGCGACGCCACCTGCGGATATTCCAAAAGTTGAAACCATGAAGAACCAATTGAATCAAGGATACTGAAATGATTTCTAACTCTAGTATTGATAATAGCTGCAACGCCATCGGATATACTTGACAGATTGAACTCAGCTTCTTCGTTTGCTATGGAAACGATCTTGAAGGACAACAAGCATGTAATGACAAGCACCAGACACCAAAAACACAACAATCCTGCTGCCATGATTGATTGCGTCTTGTATGATGAAAAGCCGGGCAGCTTAACATAGGGTTCACGCGACAAATAGTATTTCCATTTATCAAAGGACATTGTTGCGCCAATGGGAAATAATTTTTGAGATTAGCAGGTATATAGAAATTACGGTCAGACACCATAAAAACAATAACAGCACAACAGGGGATTGTTTTTTACGCAAAGATGAATTTGATCGCCCCTTGAACGGCTTGCTTGATTTCATAAACCAACCACATTTTTCTTTGCTCATGACCAGCACCGAGGATTATCTCTGGGTGAGCAACTTACTATTTTAATTGTACCCGCCAGCGCAAAACAATGAAGACCAAGCCATTCTTTGCTATAAGCTGACATTGGCACCGTCCTCTTGCCAACAACCGCGCAAATTGTACCACTACAATAGCGTATATGTTGACAACAAAACCATGTCAATATACATTTGTATTTACTACAATCATCAGGAAGACTGCTATGTGGAATTTCAAATTTTCAGGCAATGAAAAAAAACCACGCTATTTAGCAATTGCAGACGCTTTGGAGCATGACATTCTTTCGGGCGAGCTGGCACCGGGAACCCGCATGATGACCCACCGAGAGCTCGCCATCAAAACTGGCGTTACAGTTTCAACGGTAACCAAGGCTTACGCAGAAATGGAGCGGCGTGGACTTGCCAAAGGCACAGTTGGGCGTGGAACCTACGTTCTGAATCAAGCTCACCGCGGCCCCGCCCCACAGCAAACCATGACTGACCAGATTGTCGAAATGGGAGTGGCCATGCCGCTGCCCCACCTGGAGCCAGACATTAAGCCGATTATGCTGAAAGTAATGGAGATGCATGATATTGACAGCCTGGCAAAATCCTTTTCACCTCTTGCCTGTAGTGAGCATAGAAAGATTGGCGCGGAATGGTTGAGCAGCGGCGGCGTTGACGCTACGCCGGACTCCACGCTGGTAACCAATGGGCATCAACACAGCCTTGTAAGTATTTTCAGCTCCCTGTTTGAGGCCGGGGACTGCATTGCTGTGGACTACTTGGCCAATCAGGGCTTTATGGTGCTCGCCCAGCGGAGCTGCCTTGACCTTGAAGGCATCATAATGGATGAGCATGGTATGGTTCCAGAACTTCTGGACAAAGCCTGCCAGACAAAAAAAATTCGAGGCGTGTATCTTACCGGCAATGTTCAGAACCCGAGCGCCAGAAGGATACCTCACGAACGCTGCAAAGACCTGTGCGATGTCATTGCGCGACACAACCTGATTTTGATCGAAGATGCCTCTTTCAGCATGGGGATGAGCCAAAACAACGCATTATCGGCATCCCTTCCAGCCTCATCAGTATATTTTGCCAGTATTTCTTCGGCCATCTATGCAGGATTGCGGGTAGGCTTTGTTCACGCGCCCATTACATTTTACAGCCGCATCTCGCAGGCCATAATGGCGAACATCTGGACAGTGGCGCCGTTGTGCGTGGCTTTGGTTTGCGAAGCTATATCCAGTGGCGCAGCAGAAAAGGCGATACAGCGAAAAAGAAAAGAATTGGAACGCCGCGTCGCCCTGCTCAAAAGCGCATTTGCCGACTTTGATCTTACATGCTCTGAGCAAAGCATCTACGCATGGCTCACCCTCCCAGGCTTTTGGCGCAGCAGAGATTTCGAACAACAGGCGGAAAAACACGGCGTCCGAGTGTTTTCGGCAGACAGGTTTATTATTGGCAATCACGTGGCGCCAAACTGTGTCAGACTGGCATTTACCGGCCCCTCAGACATTCAGGATCTCAAAAGAGGTCTCAATATTCTGGCGGGCCTGCTTCATAGAAAAGAAGAAGGGAGCATTGCCCCCATTTGGTAGTTTTATGCTCAAACTCCATCTGAACAGAAAATTACGGTTCAGACAGTCAGCACGCAGTAAAAGAAGCCATCTCCCCCGCTAAAATACTCCTTCAGGCACACAAAGTAAGATGCCCCACCAGGATAAAATTTAAATGTCTGGTGGGGCATACCTGTAAGGAGTGATGATGTTTTTCACGCTTCAAAGTCTGACATGCCCAAATTTTTCTGGGCAATATCATTGTCATATTGAGAATACAGCCCCTTCCCGCAGCCAGCTATTTCATTACACGGCAGCCACATATCTTTTTCAATAAAGCTCTTTAGCAATACAATGTTAAACGGCTCAAACGGCGAATCTCATCGCTTGAAAGTTCCATACATTGTCATTTTGAGAATAATTTTCCGACGTTTAATACCAACAATTTTTTATATATTTATAATTTTTATGCGCATTTTTTATTTTAATATTGAAAAATAATTGCATTATATTAATATATAAAAACAAATTTAAATTATTTGCTACTTTATTCTAGTTCCAATTGTACCATGTACAATAAAATTAATTGACTTTGTCGTAATACAATATAGTTATAATGTCATGTGGAATATAAAAACAATCGACGTGACAAAGCCTTTGTATTTGGCTGTGCTTGAGGTGCTTGAGCGAGATATTCGTTCAGGCTTTCTTCGCCCTGGTGAACGGCTACCGACACATAGAAACCTGGCGAAGCTGGTGGGAATGAACCTCAGCACCGCAAGCCGGGTTTACCGCGAAGCAGAAAAACGCGGATTTGTAAAAGGGGTGGTTGGACGCGGCACCTTTGTGACTGTAGACCTTGGCAAGAAACCATGCGTTATTGATGTTGAGCAAAAGACGCTGGATTTGGACTTGGGAGTAACAAAGCCGCTTCCCCACACAGATCCGGACATTTGGCCTATTGCGCGAAAAATTTTACACAAACGCCGCCTGCCTGCCCTGATGTCATATCCTGACCCCCAAGGCCTGCCGGAACATAGAGGTGCGGGATCAGACTGGCTTACCAGATACGGCCTTAAAGTTCCGCCCAAGGATGTGATCATTACAGCAGGCTCCCAGCACACCCTGTTCATTATCTATAACAGCCTGTTTGCCCCTGGTGATCGCATCGCAACCGACAGCCTTACCTGCCTGGGCAATAAAACGGCAGCCCAATGCAACGGGGTACGCCTGGAAGGTGTGCCTATGGATAGCGCAGGCATGCTGCCGCACGAACTTGAAGCGCTGTGTACCCGACACCGCATAAAGGGAATCTACATAAACGGCAAGGTTCAAATACCCACCAACCGCAAGATGCCGTACTTTCGGCGGGTAGAGCTCCATAATGTCATTCGCAAGCACCAACTCTTAGTCATTGAAAATGATTTATACGGCTTTTTGAGCGATTCGCCAGAAGATACCTTTTCTGGCCTGATGCCAGAAAACAGTATCTACATTTCAAGTCTATCCAGAGCTTTTTTAGGGGGATTGCGCATTGCCTACGTAGCGGCGCCAGCAAACTTCACAAAAAAACTCACTCAAGGTGTGGCTGACAGCATGCTTGCAGTTTCACCCCTTTGTGCCGAGCTTGCATCAGAGTGCATACGTGCAGGGTTGGCAGATGTGGCCATTATGCAAAAAAGACAGGCAATGGCGACACGAATGCACCTCTTTCAAAAAATATTTACTGGACACTCTTATGAAGGCAACGAGCCATGTATGCATACATGGCTCAGCCTTCCTCGGGGTAAGTGGGGGTTAGAACTGGAACGTGAAGCAGCGCGGCACAGAATTCGAATCTTCGCAGCTGAAAAATTTGCGGTGGGCTCCACGCCTCCCCCGGAAGCATTGTATCTTTCTCTTACTGGCGTGGAGGATTTGCCCATGCTGCGAAAAGCCTTTCGATCAGTTGAACGCCTTGTATCAAAAAAGACTGACGGGCTGAAAGGCAAAAATGCATGATCATTTCCGAACAGGAGCGTACCTATTTGACCGATAATTTGTGGGAATGCATTTCCCATGAGCACCTGGAAGAATGCCCGATGGTTGAAGCAAAACGCCAGCATAAACACAAACACGAGATAAGCTCACGACGACGATGCATTAAAAACAAAAAGAGGGTCATAAGCCGCCCACGCCCCGATAAATACTCGCGAAAGCAAGAGAGTAAATACCCCAAAAAGTCCATGCCCGGTTCAAACAGGGGAACAATGTTCATCCTGGCAATCTTTACCGCCGGCGTAGCAGGATTTATGCTGGCAATGCTCTTTGCCTTCTTTCTTTTTGCTGGATTGGTTACCATATAGCTGCGTGTGCCTGCTCCGGCAAAATCACGCCATATTCACCGCTATTACGGTCACAAGTAAATGACGCGCAGTTCTACCAGTAAAACTCAAAACTCGGGGTTGGTTGCAGGCGCAGCGATGCTGCAAGGGGCACAAACCTCTAGAAGGCAATGCTGAGTGAACTCTTTTTACTAAAAACCAAAAATCACTGACACACCAAAATATTACCACAACGTGTCCATAACTTTGGTGTGTTACACTTATAGAGGCCTTCCTCCCTTGGAGTCATTACAGAAGGAAAAACGTCTTGTGTGCCTGTCCCGGAAAACAGCCGAGTGCATACCCCAAAAAACTTGCGATACGCAAAACTTCGCTGAGATGGAAAAGCACGTAATATAGCGCTAAAGCATAGCGGTTGATCTTATAAAAACTGTCGCTCGGCAGCCCCTTGAAATACTTTGGCTAGAGAAACGCTACCTCCCTTGATGTTCGCCCTACCCTCCACACACTTTGCATGCCCGAAAGCCTTTTGCTCGTGCTTCTTGCGGGGATGCCAACGGCACGGTGCAAGCCTTGCAATTGAAGTACTTACAGCCACTATTATGGTAAATACGGGATTTTGCGTTGCCCCTGTAGGCAGGCCACTCAGCCTGGGCTGTCATGCCTGGCGTCGCCACCAGCAAAGCGAGAGTCAAAACAAATGCTATTGTCAAAATACGTGGCATGCTACACCTCCAGTAAACGCATTTAGCTGAATGAATGCAACGCCGTAATCCCAAAGCATTATCAACCAAGCCAGTTCATTGCTGTCCGGCTAAGGGTTAAGAAAAAAGTCCAAAATCTCAGTGCGATGTGGTATAAAGAGTTTGCGAAAAACTTTGCCACACAAGGAGATTTTGGACATGAGTCACCATAATACACTTT
>JAEWKM010000037.1:0-68834 GCA_023386035.1 Pseudomonadota bacterium | reverse complement strand
AAAGTGTATTATGGTGACTCATGTCCAAAATCTCCTTGTGTGGCAAAGTTTTTCGCAAACTCTTTATACCACATCGCACTGAGATTTTGGACTTTTTTCTTAACCCTTAGCCGGACAGCAATGATTTCATATATATATTAAAATGATTAATTACATATTCACACATCAGTATATAAAAAAACATGCTTAGTTCTTTCCAAGGCCTACTGATAACCAAAAATGCGAACTGACAGTATTACTGCTCCACTATTGAATCCTGCTCGTTACAATATTTTTTTCATTCAATATCAGTATATTATTGAGCAAAATGGCTGTGTCGTATCCAGATTTACCTGGCAATCTGTACATAATGGTCAATTGATACTTGCATCAATAATCCAATACATGTAGAGTGATTCATCATTCAATATTTGCTGACCAAGCCTACGTCTTCTTTGTCTATCAAATGACAAATAGCTGGCGTAGATGACATGGTTTGCGCGATTGTTGCCCCTGAGCCCTAGCGGTTCAGGCAATAATAGGATATACTATAAAAAGACAGCCTCGCTGCCTCTACCAAAATCCACTGTGCGAAGTGGTATGCTTCTGTAGCATCGGACAAACGCTTCCCTAATGATCTGCGAAACCTGAGGAAAGCGCACATGAAGATGTTTCAGTTCAGAGCCCATTTACTGGTCCTTGCGGCTCTGCTTTGTTTATTTTACTGCCCCCGAGCCCACGCTCAGGATAATCCTGTGCGTGTCGGCTTTTTTGAATTTGGCGACTACATGTATCGAGCCCGCAGCGGGCAGTACCAGGGACTCATTTTTGAGTTCCTGCAGGAAATTTCCAGAACAACAGGAATGCGCTATAAGGTCGTGGATTGCGGCAACTGGACCCGCAGCCTGCAAATGCTTGAACGCGACCAGATAGACCTTTTGCCTTGCGTCTTTTTCACGCCAGAACGTGCCGAAAAGATGCTCTTTCCCAACCTGCCTCTCGCCAACTCATTCATGACGATCAGCGTCAGGGATGACGACCCGCGCTACAGCTTTGAAAACCATGCCGCCCTTGATGGCATGCGTGTGGGCGTAGTGGCCAACACCAAAAATGTGCCCGCCCTTGAAGCGTTCATTCGTGAGCACGGCTTGCGCATGATTCTGACCCCCTACATTGACATGCAGTCAATGCTGCAAGCCCTTCACGATAAAGAACTGGACGGTGTGGGCGTTAGCAATCTAGGCAAACACAGCCCCTTTCGGGTGGTTGCCCAGTTTTCGCCGGAGCCCTTTTATATTGCCGTAAACCGCAGCAAACCTGAAATTCTCGCTCGCCTGAATGATGGCCTTGAGAAAATCATGCTGCGCAATCCATCCTACGGACAAGATCTTTACGGCAAATACCTGTCAACCAATATAGCAAAGCTCCCTGTTTTTACTCCTGAAGAGCAGGCATACCTGCGAGAAGCTGGCACCATTACCGTGGCCTACGACCCCACGTGGGCGCCGCTTACCTATAAACATCCAGAAACACATGAGTTCTATGGAATAATTGCAGATGTTTTCCATAGAATACAGCAAATGACCGGCCTCAAATTTCAATTTGTCCCCATGCATCAGGATAGAGCCCTGAGTATGGTTACGGGCGGCGAAATTGATGCCGTAGCTGCTCTGCCCGGAAGTTTCCTGTGGGACAAAAAGCTGCAGGTTCGCACAACAAGGCCCTACCTGCGAACAGCAATTGCCCAGATCAACCGCGACAAACCCGGCCAGACACAGCGCATAGCCCTGCAACGCGGCTACCTGCTTTCAGCCCATATTGCGGAAAACAATCCAGACAAAACAATACGCTACTATGCCACGCTAAGTGATTGCCTGGACGCCATTCTCAGCAATGAGGCGGACGTTGCCTATTCCAACATCTATACAGCCAACTATCTGGTCAAAAATTCCCGCTATGCAGGTTTGGTCATAAACCCGGCTGACAGTTATGGCAGCGACCTCAGAGTGGGCATTTCACGTCAGGCCGACTCAAGACTGTTTGCCGTGCTGGACAAGAGCCTGCAATTTTTGCCCGTAGAGCAGATTGACGACCTCGTGCTGAAACACAGCGTGCCCAGCCGAGAAACCACTCTTACGGAATTCATCGCCCAGTACCCCCTTGCCTCTTTCAGTGCCCTGATGCTGTTTTTTTCGGTCATTACTATGCTTCTGGGAATCAACCTCGCCATAAAATCAAGCAGCAACAGACGCATTCAGATGCTGCTTCACCGCGACACGCTCACAGGCCTTTCCAACCTCTACAAGTTTCGGCTCGACTGCGCCTCGCTTCTTGCAAGCGCCGGGGGCAAGGGCTATGCGATGCTGTTTGGCGACATCAGCCAATTCAAAACAATCAACGACCAGTTCGGTTTTTCCACCGGCGACCAACTGCTGTGCACCTATGCGGATATTTTGCAGCGCAATGTTGGCGACAACGAACTCTGCGCGCGCATTTCTGCAGATATGTATGTGCTGCTTTTACGTGATGAGGGGTGGGAGAACCTGGCGACGCGTTTGCGCCAGATGGATGATGCACTGGACATCTGGCGCCAGAAGCAGGAAATGCCGTACAAAATCAGCACGGTCTATGGCGCATATGCCGTTAGCCGCGCCGAGGGCCGTGATGTGCAGCTTATGCTGGATCTTGCCAACTATGCCCGCCGTGAAGCCAAACGCAACGGGAATACGCCCTTATTGTTTTATGACGAGCACATGCGCCAGGAAGCCCTGCTGCATCAGGAATTAAACGGCAGGCTCGAAACAGCGCTTAAAGACGGTGAACTGGTGCCCTGGTATCAGGCCAAGGTGGACATGCGCACAGGAGCCATCATTGGCAGCGAGGCGCTGGCACGATGGAACCACCCTGTTCACGGCTTGCTCATGCCCGGCAGCTTTATTCCCTTGTTTGAGCGAAACGGCCTTGTAATGGACATTGACCTGCACATCTTTGAACAGGTATGCAAAACCATGCAAAGCTGGCGGCTGCGTAATTTGCCCCTGCACACGGTTTCATGCAATTTTTCGCGCCTGCACTTTGACCGTCCAGAATTCCCACGGCAATTGGCCGAAATTGCCGAGCGGTACTCTATTCCTCACGAAATGCTTGAAGTGGAAATAACTGAAAGCGCCATCATGAAAAATCCCGAAGCCACATGGCTGCGCCTGATTCAGTTAAAACAGTACGGCTTTAAAACGGCCATTGACGACTTTGGCTCGGGCTATTCTTCACTGGGCCTTGTGCAAATGCTCAACGCCGATGTTATCAAAATCGACCGCAGCTTTGTGCAACGCGACCTTCCCGGGCAAAGAGCGCAAATTGTGCTTAGCAGCATCATCAGGCTTGCCCTTGAACTGGAAATGGCCGTTATTTGCGAAGGGGTGGAAACTGCGGATCAGGCCGCCATTCTTATGCGGCTTGGCTGCTTCAAGGCACAAGGTTTCTACTATGCCGTGCCAGAACCAGAGCACGAATTTGAGGCCCGTCTGGCCATGCTGATAGCCTAGAATCTCTGCCCAGGCACAGAAGCGGACCCATTTTGAGAATACACATTCAAAATCACGGTGCTGTTGTTTCGGCGTTTACCTGCTCAAACAAGTACCGTCCTGTGTGCACGACAGCCGATGCCCAAGGGTTAACACAGCACCACGGCGCCTGTTCATGCAGCCTCCAAAGCATATCAAACCGAAGTTGCTTTAAGGCCACAGAATTAGTGCTTACAAACCTACTCGCGGACGCAACAGCAGAATCCCCCTACTCCCTCTAGAGAACAGGCAAAAATAGGGGATGATGTGCGCCGCCCAAAATGCGGCTATGCTTTGCTTGCTCCGTCGTCCTCTTCAGAAACATCTTTCTTGCTGGCTTCGGGTTTACCGTCAGATTTCTCTTGATCCATACTGTGCAGTATGAGGCTCATGAGCCGCCGCGTCTGCACTTCCCCGTCGTATTCCCGCAGAATGGTTTGTTGGGCATTGGAGCGCACATGGTCCAGGGCCGAAGCGTTTTCCAGCGTTGCAACCACCTTGGCCGACATGGCTTCTGCATCCCAAAAATCGCATAAAAACCCATTGACCCCGTCGCGTATGATCTCGCGCACAGGCGGCGTATCGGAACCGACAATCAGCGCGCCACAAGCCATGCCCTCAAGAAGCCCTGTCGTCAGCGCATGCGGGGCCGCAAGATAAACGTGCACGGTAGAGGCCCGTAAAAGCTCGCGGTATTCCTTCAGCGGCCTGGGGCCAAGCACATGCACGCGAACCCTTTGCTCAGGCGGCAGGTTCAGGCTGTCCACGCTGCGCGTGGCCTCTTCTTCCGCCCTTCCTGATGGAAGGGCGCGTGCTTCACCCTGCGAATTCTCCAGCCAGGACAAAAGCACGAGACAATTGGGCCTTTGCTCAAGCAAGCGGGGCAAGCAGTCTTTGAACTGCTGAAAGCCGCGCGCAGCGTCGTGTGGCGGGCCAAAAAAGCTGACAAGCTCCCCACTGCGCTCTTCCTGATTTTCCAGGGGTGAAAAGAACCGGGTATTGATGCCGCTGTGCACCACATGGAGCTTTTTGGCCAGGAAATCGGGATACTGCGAACGCTGCCAAAGAGACGATGTCACAGCCAGATCGCACTCGCCGAGGGCGTTGTATTCCCACAGGTTGGCCACCCGGGCAGGAGCAAAATCAGCTGCGGGCCGGGGCTTGCCGCGTGTGAAAAAACAGTGGCTCTCACCCTGTGTGTAAAACCAGTCTGCCTGTCCTACATAGAAGGTTTTAGGAAAAATGTCGCGCACATAAAAGCTACCGCCCATACTGGCCGAAGCGCAAATGATGTCGGGCGAAAAACCTTCCTTGCGAAGCGCCAGCAGGGCGTTGCCTGCCCTTGCGCCACGCCGGAGCCGTGTAACAATTTCCCTTTCCGCAGGGTCGTCGCTTTCATAAGAGGCAGGTGGAGCGAGGCGCAGGCGACGCACGCCAGGTATGGTCGTTTTTTGGCCAGATTCTGCCAAAAAAAGGACGGTATTGTCGCGTATGGCCCCAAATGCTTGTGCGAGCGAGCGGAACCGACCGGGGAAGACTGAATTCAAAAACAATAATCTCATGTAGATTATCCTTCTTGACCAGGCTCGTCGGAGCGGTCGCTCTCCAGCAGGGCGAGAAAAGCCTTACCCTGCTCCGTCGGCAGAAACTGCCTGAGCGCCTCCACGACCCGCATATCATACTTGGGCGGCTGCTCGTCAAGAATCTCCATAGCTTGCTCGACACTGTGAGCCAACCTGTAGGAACGCGAACGCACCAGCGCGCAAAAAGTATTCGCCACGGCCAGAATTCGTGCGTTCTCGCAGATTGCGTCGCCGCTAAGCTTTTCAGGATAGCCAGACCCGTCCATTCTTTCATACATTTGCGAAATGGCTTCCATAACGGGCAAGCCAAAATCAATGCCAGCCAGGGCGCTCTTGGCGTATTCCACATGGTTTTGCAAAAGCGCTCTTTCTTCTGGCGTGAGCAGGCCGGATTTGGTGAACAGTTCCTTGGGCAACTGTATCATGCCAATCTGCGAAAGATTGGCCGCGGTACGCAAGGTGGACAGCGTCACCGGGTCAGTTCTGCCCAGGCAATAGGCCAGAGTCACGGCCAGTTGAGCCATAAGGGCGGAATGGCCACGCAAGTAGCTGTCCACGGTTTCAATGGCGCGAACAAAGGCGTTGACCGTCTGATTGACCATCTGCTGCGCTTTTTGCTGCGCCATGGCAAGGTCGGTAACGTCACTGTAAACCGACACAACGCCAGTCATGCGCCCTGCTTCATCGCGAAAGGGTGTGCAGGACGTGAAGAAATACCGCTGGTACCCTTCGACGGGCAGAGCTTCGGTAAAGCTGGAAAGCCCGCCCGACTGGTGTACTGCCAGCGTATGCGTTACAAGACTGCGCGCCAGATCCGGCCCAAGTTCAGTATGGGGGCGGCCGCGCAAAACATTTACATCAATGCCTGCCATTCTGGCGAAACTCTGGTTGGCGTAATAGATAACGCCATTAAGGTCATTGAGCACTATGCCCGCGGACAGGGCGGAATTGACTCCGTCCATGATCTGCTTCTGCTGGTTGACCACAGTATACAGCTGCCGCAACTGGTCAGCTACGGCACGTTCTCTGCGACCCACAAGCCACCACCACAAGGCGGCCAGCATGATGCCTACCAGGGCAATGACCAGCCCCGCGCCCAACATGACATTCCCGCGCAATGAGCCATAGTCTGCATCAATGCGCACGGCTTCTACGCCCTGCTCTACCAGCCAGGGCAGGCGCGGCACAGGTTGTGCCAAGGTATAATTAACCTCTTCATCTGCGCCGCCGGGTCCGGGTTCCTGACGCATGTCCAGGGGCAGGCGTCCGTCCTGCAATTTCCAGCCGGGCAGTTTCACGAACCCCTCGCGCACGCTGGGGTCAATGCGCTGAAGCTCTCCGTTAAAATGCTGTAAAATGGCCGCGCTGTATTCCTTGCCGCCGCTATGCCGCGTAATGGCCTTCACAACCGGCAGCACGTTGTAGGAAGTCAGCAACACGGAAACGACCTTGTCACCAGTTGCGTCCACATAAAGAGGAGCCTTGATGGGAAACGCCATGTCCATAACCAGTTCGCCATTTTGGCGGCGTACAGGCATAAAGACAGTGTGTCCTGTTTTAAAGGCCTCCTCCAGAAAAACGCGTTGCTCGGCGCTCAGTACCGGCGGCGTGCCCGGCGACATGTAAATTTCCAGATCCGGATTGACCAAAAACGCAGCCCAGAATGAGTTTTTCTCAATAAAATCTTTTAATTGGCGCACCATCATCGGCAAACGGGGGCCAAGAGCGCTTATGGGGTCCCGATCTGACTGCGTGCCACCATCCCATTCTGCCTCTGGAAATATTTCGGGAGCCGCCGGGGATGAGTCTTCCTTTTGGGCCTCATGCAGAAGAATTGAGGCAGACAGACCGGAGTTGTCCACTTCTGCGGCGAAAAGCCGCAGCAAGTCCTGCTCTCCAAACGCTTCAATCTGCTCGACAAGCGATCCAGACCACACCGTGAGCAGCGCCACCTTGTTATTGGTCTGCACATACAGATTCTGCCCCACCTCACGCAGCATGCGCTCGCGGGAATTTTGCAGATACCAGTTCGCACCCATCACAATGAACACCGACATGACCGCAAAGAGCGCCAGCATGATGAATGCCGCGGTGCGGTTACGTGATTTTTTGTTCGAAGAATCCTGTAATGCCATATGTCGTTCCTTTCGCGGCGGATCAACGTTCACGCAGGGCGTTCTGTTTGGCCTTGAGAATGGGCTTGAGCAAATAATCCAGAACGGTCTTTTTGCCGATGAGAATGTCCGTCGTCACGATCATACCGGGTATGATTGGCAGAAGTTCCTTGTGATAGGCGATGGCATTCTTCTGGGTGCGCACTTTGACCAGATAGAAATGCTCACTCTTCTTGTCCTCAATGGTGTCGGCACTGATGGACTCAAGCTTGCCGTCGAGCCCCCCGTAGATGGAAAAGTCGTAGGCAGACACCTTGACCATTACATCCTGACCGGGGCGCAGAAAAGCCACGTCCTGCGGCTTGACCTTGGCTTCCACCAGCAGCGTGTCGTCCAGCGGCACAATATCCATGATAGGTTCGCCGGGCTTGACCACGCCGCCTACCGTAGAAATATAGATCTGCTTTACTGTGCCGCGCACCGGCGTGCGGAGTTCCGTACGGGTAACGCGATCTCGCCCTGCCGAAAGACTTTCTCGCAATGAGTTCAGCTCCTGCCGCCTTTTGTTCACCTCATCGGTGATGGCCGCTATCTGCTCTGCCCGGCGCGAGGCTATGCGCTGCCGCGATTCTTCGGCGGCGGCCTGCGCTTTGGGAATGGTGGCCGCAAGGGCGCTGATCTGCCCCTGCAATTCCACTACCCGTTGCTGAAGGCCAAGGTATTCCATCTTGGAAAAGTTGTTGCGCTGCACTAGGGCGTACGCCGTGTCACGCTGCTCGATAGACAGGGCAAGGCTGCGGTCCAGCTGCACCTTGCGCGCCGTTTGTTCTTCCACATCGTGCATGCGCTGGGTGTACTGCGATTCCAGCACTTCAATCTCGGCGTTGAGCTGCACGCGCCGTGCCTGATACGCATTTTCCTGATCCTGAATGATCTGCCGGGCACGAACCAGCGTGCTTTCGTCCAATTTTCGCCCGATAAGCTTGCTGGCCCATGCTTCAAGATGTTCTGGAAATACGGGAGCTTCTCCCTTGATTTCAGCTTCCAGTCTAATGATGGCCATGCTGTTTTCCATAGCCTTGTTCACTGCGTCTCTATAGGCGCTTTCGGCCATTTCATTGTCCAGCTGGGCCAGAATCGCCCCTTTGTCCACAATCTGCCCTTCGTGAACAAGAACCGCGCGCAAGATGCCGCCTTCAAGGTTCTGAATGGTCTGGGTGCGCTGCGAGCCAACAACCGTGCCTTCAGCGTGGGTTACTTCGTCCACGCTGGCAAAGGCCGCCCAGATGAGCAGACACAAAAACATTACGGCAACACTGATGGAAAGTGCACGCACCCCGAAGCGCGGGCGTCGCGCCAAGGCCGCATCCACCTCGCTGGCGAACTGGATGTCATCGGGCGTCAGGCCGTTGAGAGGGGCATCCATAGCGGCAAAAAGGCCAGGATTGCTCTGTGGCTGGCCGGGAGTTTTTGGTTCGCCCCCGCCGCGCAGGCGCTCCATTGTTTCCGCAACAGACTGTCGCAGGCTCTTGTCGGGCTTCTGCTCATGATCGCCACCCAGCAAAAGCTCTCTCAAAAAAGCCTTGGGGCCGCTTTCTTCCGCTTTTTCACCTTGTTGGCCTTCTGGCCCCAATGGCTGAAAGTCCTTTTCGCCGGGCTCTTGCCCCGGCAGCAAGGGGGCGAAATCTGCACTGCCTCCAGCCGCATTCGCTTGGGCGGCTCCAGAGCCGGGAGACGTCAGCAGCCCCATCTGGGCATCGCCTTCCGACTCCACGCCCGGCATCGCAGGTATAAAACTGTCCTGCGAGGGTGCGATCGCGCCACCGAACGGCGGCGCCTGACCCGGAAGGTGCGGCAGAAAATCGCTGCCGACCCCTCCGCTGAAAAAAGTGCTGAAATCCGGCTGCTGCAAAGTCTGACCAGAAGCAGGGGATGAAGAAGCCGATGTCCGGGTTTCAGCCTGAGCTGCACCGGAGAGCGTTTCCACTGTTTGCGGCTGCTCCGCAGAAGAGGAAGTGTTTTCCACAGTGTCTTTATTTTGTGGTGTCAGCTGCATATCACGCATTCCCCGCTAACCTATGCGCTTCAGCGCCTTGTTCAGACCTTGCCGCTGCAACGCTTTGTTTTGAACGGTCACGCAAGCTTTGCAGTACGGCGTCACGCGGGCCGTCCATCTTGATCTGGCCGTTTTCCATAACAATCAGGCGCTCAACAATACGAAGCATGGACAGACGGTGCGTTACAAGCACCACCGTGCGGCCCTGCATGACCGAGAACAGACGCTTTTGCAGCATCAGTTCCGAGTCGGTGTCCATATTACTTGTGGGTTCGTCCAAAAGCAGAACCTCAGGGTCGCGCACCAGCGCTCGCGCCAGCGCAACAGCCTGTCGCTGCCCACCGGAAAGGGCCTTGCCCTGTTCGCCCACCTGAGCGGCGAATCCGGCAGGATTGTTGCGCAAAAAGTCTGTTACGCCAGCCAGGGCCGCTGCCCGCAAAACCAGGTGGTCGTTGATGGTAGGATCGCCCAGGGCGATATTGTCGCGAATGCTGCCATAGAACAGCACCACATCCTGCGGCAAAACACCCACCCTGCCCCGCAGGTCGGTACTGGGAATCTGGCGGATGTCCACATCACCAAACTTCACAGCGCCTTCCTTGGGCTGATAGAGGCCGATAAGCAACTTGGACAGCGTGCTTTTTCCCGATCCCATGGGGCCGATGATACCAACCCGCTCGCCGGGCTCGATGCGCAGCGACACGCGGTCAAGGGCCAGTCTTTCCTGATGCGGATACGCAAAAGAAACGCTTTCCATCGTGAAGGAAGGCCGAAGCATGCCAAAATCCATGCAGGTCTTTTCCACCTGATTTTCAGAAGGCAGCATCATAAGCATATCCAAAGCCTTGAGCGTTACATGCGAATTCTGCAAGCGCGTGAGCAACGAGGCCATCTGCAACAGCGGAGCCATTGTACGGCCCACCAAGATATTGCAGCCGATAAGCGCGCCCATCGTCATAAGCCCTTCAGATATACGGTACACGCCCCACACGATCATGGCCACGGTCACCAACTGTGTGATGAGCATGGATGCTGTGACCGCCAGGTTGTTATACTTGCGGGCTTCGCTGTTGGATTGGGCAGAAAGCCCCACAACTGATTCCCAGAGCTTCTGCATACGGCTTTCGGCCATGCAGGACTTGAGGGTTTCAAGACCGCCCACAATTTCCACCAGCAGAGCGTTTTTTTGCATATTCTGCTTGTAGCTGGCCTCGGCGCTGCGGCGTGAGCGGTGCTGCAGCAAAAAGCCCAAGCCCAGCATGAGAGGCATGGCCGCCAGTGGTAAAAAGACTATCGGGCCGCCGATAAAGCCGATAAGCAGCAGAAAAATGACAAGGAAGGGCAGGTCGATACAAGCCAGCAAGCTTGAGGAGCTGAAGAATTCACGCAGCTGTTCAAATTCGCGCAGATTGTTTACCAGCGCGCCCGTAGATTCCGGCTTGGCATCCATACGCATTGAAAGAACTTTTTCGACCAGCGAGCTTGAAAGCACAATATCCGCGTTACGTCCGGCCACGTCCACAAAGTGCGTGCGCAGCGACGAAAGCAGAAAGTTGAACATGTAGATAATAAGAATGCCTATGGCCAAAACCCACAGCGTTTCAATGGCGTTGTTGGGCACCACGCGGTCATAGACGTTCATGACAAAAAGCGGGCTGCCCACGGCGATCAGGTTAATGACCACACTAGCCAGAGCAACATGCCGATAAATGGGGGCATAATACCGCAGCACGTCCCAGAACCAGCGTTTGCCGTGGGCGATGCTCAGTCTTTCTGCCCGGTCGTCGGGCGCGGCCTCTACGGCAGCAAAAATGGTATAGCCCGAGTACTCCGGCTTGAGGTCTTCAAGCAGCACTGTTTGGGCGGTTTCACTGGTTTCAGGAAAAATGACTTCAGCTTTGCCGTCACGAATGGATGTCACCACGCAGGAGCGGTCGCGCGTCAACAGAAGGATGCAGGGCAACACCAGGGCAGGAATTTCCTCAAGCTCGGGGCGAAAAACAATGCGCCCTGAAAGACCAGCCTTGCGCGCCGCCCTCAGGCAGGCCTGCGGCGTCACCTTGCTGCCCGTCAGTCCTGCCATGAGAAACTGCGGGCTTACTACCTTGCCGCGAAGACGCAGCAGCACGGCAAGACTGCGCAACAAACCCGGCATAAAATCCACGTCTGAAGGACGCAGTGGCCCCATGTTGCGTTCTTTTTCAGCCTGGCCCCCGTTTATGGCGGCCTCGTGCCGCGCAGCGTGGGCTATGGCATCCATAGCAGCTTGCCCAACCTGACTGGAAACGCCAGCCGCAGGCCCTGCGGGCCTGTTTTCGGGGGCAAGGGGCGATGATTCGTTGCCGCCGTTGGCTGGAACAGGGCCATCGGCAGACATCGGGCTGCTTACGCCATTTGCTGCCGTCGGGGCAGACGCCATCTCCTGCGGATGCATCTGTTGGGGAGCAGAAGCAGACTGCGGCGCTTGCGGCGGCAATGGCCCTTGCGAAGAAGTTTGCGGCGGCATCTGCGAGGGCATATGGGGAGGCGTATGGGGAGTGGGCACTGGTGGTTGCCCTGCTTCGGCAGCATGTTGAACAACCGCTTCGCCTGCATCTCTGACATCGCCAGCAGTGGCAGCAGTGGCTACATTGCCTGCATTGGCGGGATTTTGTCCACCGTTGCCGAGCACAATTCTGCCCCCCGGCTTAAGCGGCATGGCTCCGTGCAATGGCGTGCCCCCGCCTGCGAAACCCGCCTGCTGCTTTTGTTGCAGATCAGGCTGCTGCACTGGAGGCTGCAATACCGTTGCCCGGCTGACGTTCTGGCTTTCGCCAAGCCCCGCAGCATTGTCGCCAACGGAAGAGACGGAGGCTTGCCGCTGGGCAGAATCGCCCAGCTGGTCTTCATGAGGGGCGTTTTCAGAAGCGCCTAAACCCCCTGCAGAAACGCCGCCACTGTTTGCAGCTGTTTCTTCAGAGGTATTTTCAGTAAAATTTGTGTTCTTGGGTTGTTCCATGATGTTCCCGTTGCTATAGCGCCGGGGCAGAAACCCCTTACAGATGGGCGGGAGTGTGGATCGGAAAACAGATTCGTTTACCGGGCATATAGCCGAATCGCCTAAAATCAGGCGCTCTTCCGCCATATGAAAAAATACAATACTGCTGCCCGGTTGCCAAGCCTTTTGGCTACCCGAATCAGCGGAAGGAACAGAAGAAATTCTGTGTTGAAAGGCCAAATGTTATGCCCCGGCGTGCAGACCACGCCGGGGCATAACAGCCTCTTAATCGAACCAGCCGGGAGCGAATTCTTCGCGGGGGTCTGCAGCGTCCTTGGGCGGATTCTGCGCAAGAGGTCCAGTATTGATGGACATCTGCGGCAGAAGGTTGCCGGAAAGAGCGCTCAAACGATATGCTCCTACCAGGATGTTGCCGCGAGCGGTTTCAGCCTGGGTAGAAGAGTTGAAAAGTTCACTTTCAGTATCCAGCACGTCCAAAATACTGCGCTTGCCAATCTGGAACTGCTCAATATAGGCCGAACGGGTATACTTGCTGTATTCTACAGCCTTGCTGTAGTGCGAAAACTGTTCCTGGGCCGCCTGATAGTTGGTCCAGGTGCTTTCGATATCCAGCTTGAGTTCGTCAATGAAGTCGTACATCACCTGACGGCTTTGGCGAATACGCGCCGAAGCCGCACGGCGCTCAGCCAGGTCGGCTCCGCTGTTGAAGATATTCCAGCGCACGACGCCAAGAACGTCAAAGCTGTATATCCAGCGGTCACTGGCGCCGCCACGGTCTGTGTAGTTGGGGCCGGCCTCAAGATTCAGGGTAGGATAAAAGGCCGAATCAGCCAATTCGCGTTCGCCGCGTGCGGCACGAATATCCTGCATGTAAGCGGCCAGCTTGGGATTGCTTTGCTCAGCCTGCGTCAGCACGGCATCAGGGCCCTGATACAGTTCAGGGGGCATGGTAACAGGAGCCAGCTTGCCCGTCGCGGGCAGGCCCGTAAGGCGGGTATACCGTTCTTCAGCTACCAGCAGGGCGGCCTTGGCTTCAGAAAGGCTCGACAGCGCGCGTTGCAGGCGCGAACGGGCCTGGGTAACGTCTGCTGCGGTGTCTGCACCAAGGTTGGCCCTTTCCTGCGCCTGATTCACCAGCGCCTTGTGCTGAGTGACGTTCATTTCAGCCAAAGAAAGGATTTTTCTGCGACGCAGCACGTCGATGTGCGAGATGATCCCCTCAAGCGACATGGAAGTGGCGGTATCAAACACGCGGTGCTTCACAGACTCAAGAGTTGACTTCGCAGTACGGACACGCGACCTGGTGGCAAAGCCGTCCCAGATGGGCTGCACAAGCTGGGCGCTTACGCCAGCGAGACCCCACATCTGTGTGTCCAGATCTCTGCCGCGTGTGCTTGAATCGCTCAACACACTGCCGCCAGCCCGGCCTGTAACGTCAACGCGAGGGCCAAAGCCGGCCCTAGCGCGATCAACTTCATGCTCAAGTACGTTGCGGTTTTCCTGCATACCACGCAAAGCCCTGTTGGTGCGCAGCACTCCGTAAACGGAATCTTCCACAGTAATGGCCTGCCCTGCCGGGGGAAGCGGATAGGTCTGTTCCGCTGCGGCCGCCGCAGCAGGTACCAGCAGGATCAAAGTCAGAATGTATGACAAATATTGTTTCACGGTTCACTCCCTAAACTGGAAATCCACACCGTCAAGCGAATTTCCGCTCTGTCAGCATACCGGCCAGAATGGCCCACATTATGAATTCTATCGCCCAGAAGCTCATTTTCATAACGGCATGCCTTAAGACGATCAATTAGATACCCGGATTAGGGGTATCCTGCAAGCTCTTTGGCATTACGTTATTTGAGCCATCTCTTTTTTGCATATTTTACTGCGATGTCACAGCGGACGGTTACGTCTGTTTTGAAAATATCCAGTTATAATCCTTGAAGCATAAGGACTATAAACAGTTAGCAATAGCATGAATATAAAAGCAAGAGGCTTCACCCTCTCATCAAGAGCAATCAAAACATGCTAATGATCTGTAAACATTGATAATATAATTTAATAATTTTTTTATGCGAATATGGATATTGCATAAAAAAATGTCTTTTATAACAGTTTTGCTCTAAAATTGTTCGGCGACTGCTGGAGCAGACGCCCTATTGAGCCATAAGCGCAGTTGCAGCCGTTCCCGCAGAGCTTGCCTTGCCATTGAAGGGCCCGTCTCGTGAACATGATAGCACGGCTCTTTATTTGCGCGGCCAAACGCAGCAACGGGCCTGCACCAAACGTTGAGAATATGTATTCACAAAGGAACACTGCTCTTGGAGTTGCGGACTACTCGCGTTAACAACCTGACCGCGCTCTACCAGGTAACCTTGCAATTCCCCTGCCAGAGCAGAAAAATAAAAAATATATAATTACAGCGCCCTGCGTTAACAACATAACGCAGGGCGCTGTAATTTTTCTGACAAAGGATCATTTTCCAGCGTCAAAGCTCCAACATACTGCTAAAGCTACGCTCCAGATGCCGCGAACCCTTCCGCAAAAAACAACCTTTGAGCAAACTGGCTTTGAAAAAGCTAATGCTCTAGAAGGTGTAGTTCAGCTCTTCAAAGAAAGCCTTGGGGTGCGCACATGCGGGGCACATGTCGGGAGCATGGTCGCCGTCCACAAGACAGCCGCAGTTGAGGCAACGCCACACCGTGGGCTTGGAACGCATGAACATGCGGCCTTCCTTGATGTCGCTGGCAAGCTTCAAAAAGCGCTTTTCATGATAGGCTTCGGCCACGGCGATATGGCGCATAACAAAGGCCACTTCCGAAAAGCCTTCTTTTTCGGCGGTAGCAGCCATCGAAGGATACATTTCGGTGTGTTCGTAGTTTTCGCCGTGCGCTGCAGCCAGCAGGTTGGCTTCACTGCCAGCAAGCACGCCAGCGGGATACGCAGCCTGAATTTCTACCTCGCCACCTTCAAGAAACTTGAACAGACGCTTGGCGTGTTCTTTTTCCTGAGCGGCAGTTTCAATAAAGATTTCCTGCACCAGCACGAAACCGTCTTTTTTGGCTATGGCGGAGAAAAAGTCATAACGGTTGCGGGCCTGAGATTCACCGGCAAAAGCTGTAAGAATATTTTTTTCGGTCTGGCTACCCTTCAGCGTTTTCATCACGTTCTCCCCTTAAACATGCGAGCATGTTTTTCAAGTTTGTAAATCGACGAGAAATAAAAGAGGACAGCCATTGCCATCCCCTTTGTGAACCATATAAATGATATCGGTTACTGTCAAGAAATTAGGCAGCCTGCTCTGCTGCGGCGAGTTGCGCTTCCAGAGCCGCTATCTGGGCCTGAAGGGCATTCATTTTGCTGTTGATCCCCGCATCCGCCACGCCGCCGCTCACCTGACTGGCAAGGCTGGTCAACTGGCTTTTGAGAGATTCTATCTGCTTCTTGATGCTCTCAATGGTATTGGAGCCGCCAGAACCGCCGTTGGCCTCGGATACGCCCCCAGCGGCACTTGTTTTGTCAGACGAATCCCCAGACCCGCCGCCCGAAAGTCCTTCTACAGAAGCCTCATCAGATGTGTTCTTTTCAGCTTTGCTAGTAGTTGAAGCGGAGTACCTGCCCAGCTTTTCCGCAAAAAGCTCCCTGGCTTTATCAGAAATACTTACAGTATCGCCGGAATTTCCCTTGGAGGTGGAGCCGCTTGTTTTAGTGCTGCCGCTATTGATGCTCCAAATTTCATCAATGCCTGAAAGGCCGCTGACGCCGTTTGTGCTGGACACACTCATAACTACTCCTTCAATGCCGGGCACCGGGCAATTATTGCTCCCTACTCCGTTCGGAAAAAACAGCAAAAAATATGCCAGCAGAAGGCAGGCAAAACTTGCCTGACACAGGCATCTTCAGGCCGTCTTTACAGGCGTCACCACCTGTGGCAGCCTTGATGCATGTCTGAAAAAAAAGCGGTTTCGCTACGCTCTCGCCTCAATGCCCAAACCCTTCCGGCCAGGGTATACATGCAACTGCCTGACGGCACAAAGCTTACGGCTACGGTTCGGTGCTCTTCGCGTGCCAAACACACACGCATATCCCTTGACGCTCACGGGCGTCTGACACTCACCGCACCAGAAGGCATGTCCTCTGCATTGCTGGAGCAAAGTCTGCCCCAGTTTCTGCCCTGGCTCGAGCGCGCCTGGAAAAAATACAAGGCCCTGGCCCCAAGCGAACAACTGCCCCACTCCATTGACCTGCCCCTGGCCGGATTGACGCTCGCAGTACAAACCGGAGGAGACATGGCCGCTGGCAAGCTGGCTGCGGCACGCCACCACGAAAATAGTTTTTCCCTGCTACTACGGCAGGCCGCACAACGCCTGCTGCTGGTACAAAGCCCTGGCCAGCTGCGTCTGTTCGGCCCGGTGGACAATACCAGTCTGTGCGCCCAGGCCTTACGGCAATGGTGCCGCCACATGGCAGAAGCCATGCTGCCAGCCTATCTGGAGAATCTGGCGCAGCAAGGGGGCTTCGGGCTTGAAAAAGTCAGCGTACGCGATCAACGCGCACGCTGGGGCAGTTGTGCCCGTTCGCGGCGAACCGACAACAGCAAGGGAAAGGGGAAAAGCAGAACCTCGGCAGAGAGCGGCGCAGGACACCGCGCCTCCTCCCAGGCAGGGAGCAGAGCCGGGCGATGGGCAGGAAATATTTTGCGTCTGTTCTCCGGCAAGGCTGAAGCCAGCGCTGGCGAACGTAGCTCGTATGAGGCTATGCAACAGCACAGCAATCTTGTTGGGCAAATGGTTCATCAGCCCGTTGGGCGTATCAGCCTCAACTGGCGGGCGGTGCTGCTTCCCCTGCCGCTTCTGGAGCATTTATGCTGGCACGAGCTGTGCCACCTGCGCCACATGGACCACTCCGCAGCGTATAGGGCGGAACTTGCCCGCTATTCGCCACATTGGCCTGAACAGGAAAAAGCTCTCAACAACGCATGGCGTACCCTGCCCTGGTGGGCATTGCCCGGCCAGGACGCGCCAACCGGTGACGAGCAGGACAACAGCTGAATCCCCGGCCTGAAAATCCAAGGGCATCGCACGGTATACGACTGTTCTACGGCGCGGCACCCCTGCCGCCCGTTTTCACAACCATACGGATGCTGCGCGACTTCGTTACGGCACAGCCTGGGGGGCTGTTTCTAAATAACGGTACAGGCTAGAGGCTGCTTCTAAGTAAATAATTTTGCGCCAAGGGCAAGAAAAAAGGCCTTTTTTACGGAGGAAGTGTGCTCTCACGGTACACGACTGTAGTAAAAACGGCCTTTTGCCGCAGCAAGTTGGACAAAAGAATTATTCAGAGAAGCCCCTAGGGCTTGAGGTCGCCCATAGAGTTGGCCCGGCCCGCCAGCACGATGGTATCGCCCTTTTGCAGCACCGTCATGGCCGGGGGCACGAAGTTGAAGGAATGCTCTCCCGCGGGGCGTATGCCCAGCACCATAACATTGAAGCGCTGCATCAGATTAAGATCAATAAGGGTTCGCCCGTGCCACTCGTCCACCTTCAATTCCTGAATGGCTATGCCGCCATATTTGGGGATAAGGTCCAGCATACCGGGGTAGGTAAGCTGGTGAGCGGCCATAACAGCGGCCTCCATTTCTGGCACAAGAGCGCGGTTTACGCGCAAGCGTTGCAGAATCTTGCGGTGTTCTTCGTTTGAAGCCTTGACCCATATCTTGGGGCCGCCCAGTTCCTGCACATTCAGGGTGATACTGAGGGATTGCTCGACACTCTGCCCCACGCTGATGACCACCCAGTCCAAATCCTGCACATGCAGTGACCGCAGCACAGCGATATTGGTGGCATCGGCCTTATATACGGAGTTCAACGCCTCTTCGGCCCGCTGAACCCGCGCGTCGGACATATCTATGCCTACCACCGTATGCCCCAGAGAAACCAGGGTGGTGGCCATGCGCAGGCCGAACTTGCCCAGGCCGATAACGCCGATCTCTTGTTTTTTCTCCGCCATATATTTCTCACTATAACGCATCCGCCACTGCCGGAAACGCCTTTATGCCGGGCAAGGCCTCAAAAGCCGCGTCCAGCCGTCTTTTTACAAAATCCGCCGCAGAACGGCAGTAATATCCTGTCTTCAACCAACGATAAAAAGAAGCGCCCAGGCGGCCCGCTACGGCAAAATATTGGCTTTGCCCCATCGCGGATCAGGAATACGCGCACCCAAAGCAGGCAGGGGCACGCAGGGGCTAACCGATAGGCAGCTGGGCTTCCGCCACTGTGTAAGCCTTGCGCGGCTGAAGGCTTTGTACAGCCATAAGCAAGCTCAACAGGCCGACGCGCCCCGCAAACATGTTGATGATAATAATCCCCTTGCCTTCAGAGCTGAGTTCTGAAGTAAGGTTCAGCGTAAGACCAACAGTGCCAAGGGCAGATACTTCTTCAAACAAAATACGCAAAAACGAGGGTTCGCCCGATATTGTTCCATGCAGTATGCCATATTCCGTAATACTGAGCAAAAATGTGGAGAACCCCACCAGCATGGAATAAAGAAAGAACAGGGTCAGCGCACGGGTCACGTTCTCTCGTGGCACGCCCCGGCCTTCCAGCACAATCTGCCTGTCGCCTCTGAACTGTGCCGCAATATAGCCAACCAGCACCCGAAACGTCACCACCTTGATGCCGCCAGCGCAGGAACCGGGGCTGCCCCCCACAAACATCAGCGCCATAAGCACCAGCAAGGTGGCTTCGCTGAGGCTGTCCATATTTACCGTATTGAAGCCCGCCGTACGCGCCACCGCTGCCTGAAAGAACGCAGTCAGGGCCAGATCAAATCCTTCGCCAAGCTCATGCTCATTGCCAATGCGCCAGAACTCGATGGCGAAGCCCATAGCTGCGCCCACAATTATCAAAAAGGCGCTGGTTTTCAACACCAGACGGCTGAAGCGGCTGAACTTGCGCACCGGCACCCCCATACGGCCTCCGGTGGCGATGCCGAGAGCTTCGCGCAGCACACCAAAACCAATGCTGCCCAGAAAAACGCTGACCGTGATAATGCAGTTCAGCACCACATCGTCGCGAAAATTCATGAGGCTGTTGGGGCTGAGAGAAAATCCCGCATTGCAGAAGGCAGAAACCGCATGAAAAACCGCGCTGAACGGATAAAAAAATACAGGATCATGCCAGTACAGCAAAACTGCGGTAACCGCCTCAATGCTGAACACAAGGGCCAGCACCTGCAAAAGGAAGGACTTGAGGTTGAAGTTGTCGCCAAGCAGCTCCTGGCTTACGGCCTCGCGGCTGGTAAAGGGCACATGATTACGCCAGAGCAAAAAGATTATGCTCGTATAGGTCATGATCCCAAGGCCGCCCAGCTGCACAAGCAAAAGCATTACTGTTGTGCCAAAAGGACTGAGCACAACGCTTATATCAACAGGGGTAAGCCCCGTAACACATACGGCAGACGTTGATAGAAAGGCCGCGTCAATCAAACTGAGGCTCTGCCCTTCCTGCCAGCTCGCGGGAGCGTACAGCAAGGCTGCGCCAACGATAATAACCGCCAGGAATGACAATACGGGCCAGGTGAGGGGACTGAAGAAACGGTTCCTCTGCATTCCACCCATGTAAGCCAGGAGTGGCGGGATTGCAAGACTGATAACGCCAGACGGGCACTGGATGCTTGCCAACCTTGGCGGGCAACGCCCGGCAAATCACGCCAAATGGACAGCACGGGCGAATACCGCCAAAGAGATAATGCCAACCGACAATGCCAGACAAATATCGCGGGCGGATAAGGAAGCACTGATTTGAGAACCTCCTGGAAACGTGCAGTTATTTCGCTTGGCAAGGCGCGATCTTTTTTTGAAGCAGGAGTGGACTCTTACGTCCTCGACTGTTTCAAAAAAAGTGATGCAACGCAGCCAAACGGAATAAATCAGCGTTTCCATAAATATGTGGCAGCCAACGTCAGGCAGGCAGCGTGCGCGGCAAAACACCTTTCCATACCACAATCAGCCCCAAATCATGCGCAACAGAGCCTTTCATACTTAAACGGCAGCAGCGTCCTGGATACTTCCTGGATGCTATATTTCATACATGGCAAGACGCTATTTACAGACGCATGCGGCAGGCGTATACTCATTACCGAGCTAGGGGATCCGTGCGGGCAACCGCTGCACGGCTGAGAGTGGGAAAACCCAGACCCTATGAACCTGACGCAGTTCGCACTGCCGGAGGGAAGCCGCAGCCACAAGCTCTTCTGCCGCTTGTGGTTTTTTTTGCGCCCTGCGTCGCAACCCGCGAGGCACACATGTCTACCACGCTTTGTTCACAAAACGCCGCTCTGCGCGGCCTGCTGGACACGCATCTTGCCGCTTTGGCTTCCGAAGAAGGTCTTACGCCCGAGACCATCATCGCCGGTCTTGAAGCAGGCACGATGGTGCTGCTTGGCAATCCGGCGCATGCCGGTCTGAAGCCCATTCTTGTGGGGCAGCCAGCCAAGGTCAAGGTCAACGCCAACATTGGCACGTCTCCCTTGAACAACTGCCCCAACACAGAAGAGCGCAAAATCCACGCCGCTCTGGATGCCGGGGCAGACACGGTGATGGACCTTTCCATCGCCGGAGATCTCGACGCCCTGCGTCTGGGCATGCTGGCAGCCTGCCCCCGCCCTCTGGGCACTGTGCCGCTCTATGCCGTGGGCCAGCAGATACTTGATGCAGACCGCGAAATCGCCAGCATGAATCCCGATGATCTTTTTGACGAAATAGCCAAACAGGCCGCACAGGGCGTGGATTTTGTCACGGTCCATTGTGGTCTTTCGCGGCGCGGTGCCGAAATGGCCGTCAAAAACAACCGCGTTCTTGGCATTGTTTCACGCGGAGGCTCCATGCTGGCCCGCTGGATGCTGGAAAACAACCGCGAAAACCCCTTGCTGGAGTATTTTGACCGCCTGCTGGACATCTGCCGTCCCTACAACGTCACGCTGTCCCTTGGCGACGGCCTGCGCCCAGGCGCGGGTGTTGACGCGGGCGACGCCGCCCAGTGGGAAGAAGTCATCAATCTGGGCCGTCTTGCCAAGTACGCCCTTGAGCGCGGCGTGCAGTGCATGATTGAAGGCCCGGGGCATGTGCCGCTCAATCAGGTGCGTACCCAGATTCAGGGTATCAAGCGCCTGACCAACAACGCGCCGCTGTATGTGCTTGGCCCCCTGTGCTGCGACAGCGCGCCCGGCTATGACCACATTGCAGGCGCCATTGGCGGTGCTTTGGGCGTTGAGGCTGGCGTGGATTTTCTCTGCTACCTCACCCCTGCCGAACACCTTACGCTGCCTGACGAAGCCGACGTGCGGGCGGGCGTTATGGCCTCGCGCGTGGCGGCCCAGGTGGGCGAAACAGCCTTGGGACGCCCCCACGCCGTCGCCCGTGAAGCAGCTATGAACGCTGCCCGCAAGGCTCTGGACTGGGAGGGCATGTCAAAGGCGGCCCTTGATCCTCAAATGCTTGAAAAACGCCGCGAAGACCACAAGACTGAAGAAGTATGCGCCATGTGCGGCAAATTCTGCTCGGTCAAGATGCTTCGGGATCATTAAACCGATTTCATTTTGAAATCCTTTGTGGGGAGGAGCCTTTTCAAAAGGGTTCTTCCCCACATCCGGTTATACCGTTGCTTCAGTCCGTTGACGAAGCCACCGGATCTGAAACGATGCTCCCGGGGCAATGCCCGCCGGACTCTAGGCGATCAACATAAAAACGGCTCTGCGGGCATACGTTTTACAGGCCTGCACCAAACAACATCAAACCGGGCAGACAAAATGTTGAAAAAATGCCGCAAAACCGGGCAGATCTCTGCTTTCATTTTTTCCGCTGCCCTGTAGCGCAGTCTTGACCCCAGTATTTCTTGACTACACATGTTCCTGCATATATGCCTCAGCCTTGCCTGCATTCGTCGCAGGCCTACTATTCCTTTTGCCCGGCGCAGCCCGGCATGCGGACGCAATATGAATGTACCCGTCCCTGTGGCCACCGTGGGCCTTCTGTTCTTCTCTAATGTTTTTATGACCTTTGCGTGGTACGGCCACCTACGCTACAAGGGTGCTGCGCTGCCCATAGTCATTCTGGTCAGCTGGGGGCTGGCTTTTTTTGAATATGTATTGCAAGTGCCTGCCAACCGCATTGGTTACGGGCATTTTTCCGCAGCGGAATTGAAAACCATTCAAGAGGTCATTTCCCTGACCGTCTTCATGTTTTTTTCTGCTTTTTGGCTGCACGAACCCTTGCGCTGGAATCATGCGGTGGGCTTTGGCCTTATAGTATTGGCCGCGTGGATTATCTTTAAGGAGTGGTAGATATGGAATTCGGCCTCATCGCCCTGGTGGCAGGCATTGCTGCCGCATTTACTGGCGGCTTTATCGATGCTATTGCCGGAGGAGGCGGTCTTGTGACCATGCCCGCCCTGCTGCTCACGGGCGTGCCGCCGCATATGGCTCTGGGGGCCAACAAATTCAGCGCCTGCCTGGGCACCTGCGTAGCCCTGGGCAACTTCGCGCGCAGCCGCCTTGTGCTTTGGCGTGTGGCCATGACCGGGTTGGCGTTTTCTCTTTTAGGCTCCTGGGCAGGAGCGCGTCTGGCACTGCATGTAGAGCCAGCCCTGCTGGGCAAAATTCTTGTTGGCCTTCTGCCCGTGGGCATGTGTGCAACGCTCATGCCGCGCAAGGAAAGAGCTGGCACAGCTGAGGACATGACCCTGTATGGCCCGCGCCTCTGGCTGCTGACGCCAATGGTCTGCCTTCTTATCGGCGCGTATGACGGATTTTTCGGCCCAGGCACGGGCAGTTTTTTGATTCTCGCTTTCCACTGGATTTTGCGTATGGGCCTTATGGAGGCCTCGGCAACGTCCAAGGTGCTCAATCTGGCGTCCAACTTTGCGGGACTGATGGTCTTTATGATCAACGGCGTGGTTGTCTGGAGTCTGGCCCTGCCTATGGCCGTGGCCTGCTGCCTGGGCAACTGGCTTGGCAGCCGTTTGGCCATTCGTGTCGGCCCCGCCGCAGTGCGCCGCTTCCTGATGGTTTCGCTGAGCCTGCTGCTGCTCACCCTTGTGTGGCAGTATTTTCTGATGCCTCTCATACGGTAGCAGAACAGCTTTATGCGGCACGAGTGTACAGCGCGACGCAACGCTCGTCGATTCTGACGGAATTGCATTTTTGGCAGAATGGCAACTTTGAAATGTAAAAAACTTCCAAGGTAACCTGCTCAAAAAGGTGCCGCCCAAACATTCGGCAAGGGCAGCGCATACGCAAGGCAGACAACCAGAAAACCGTAGCGCGCTCCGGCAACAGAAAGTAAACTTCCCTGTCTGAACAACAGGCAGATCAAAATGACAAAGCCCACGCCTAGGCGTGGGCTTTGTCATTCAATCATGATACGCCATTATGGAGTTTGCTTCAGGGCGTCACGGGCCTTTTCAGCTTCGCGCAGTTCGCCTTGCGCTTCTGTCAGCTTCTGCTTGCGCTTTTCAATCTTTTTCTGCGCGTCACCCTTGGCAACGGCCTTGTCCAATTCATCCTGGCGCTCTGCGACCTTTTCCTGCTTTTCAAACACCTTCACTTCTGCTTCGGACAGTTCGTTTTCATCCGTGCACCAGGTGCGCACCTTTTCCAACGCGCGCTCAAGACCTGCCGCCTTGCCAGTGTTGTTGTGCTGTTTGGCAATGGCCAGCTGTTTTTCCAGCTGAGCAATTTTATTGCCGCAAATGCTCTCTGCCTGTGCTGCCTGCGCGAATGTGCCCATCATTATTGCGCAAACAAACATGCATACAATTTTTATCATATTTCTGATCATGTAGCACCTCTTTTATTATAAAACATCTTTTGAATATATGCGTTATGAAGACCTGTTTTGCATATAGCAATTTACCACAAGTCTGCATTACAGGATAAAAACACTTTATCCCTTGCCCACTTATTAACACCACTGTATGTTTGTTGTAAATTGGTCGCGGAGCGGCCATAACCTTGCAGATCGGGAGCCATTATGCGCGCGCTTATTCTTTCACTCACACTGGTTCTGGTTTTGGGTATGGGCACCGCCCATTCCGCGCCTGTCAAAACCCACCTTCCCGGCGATCTGACGCTGGAAGAGGCCCAAACCATCCTTACCGCAGCGCTGCACAAGGCAAAAAACATTGGAATTCCAATGAACATTGCCCTTGTGGACGCAGGGGGAAACCTCAAAATCTTTGCACGCGAGGACGGGGCTTTTCTTGGCAGCATAGACATTGCGAAAAAGAAGGCCATAACTGCACGCTTTTTCAACATGCCCACATCTGAACTTGGGGCAGCCGCTCAGCCGGGTAAAGAACTGTTCGGTATTGAGGCAACCAATGACGGACTTGTGATTTTCGGCGGTGGCGAGTTGCTGGTGCGCGATGGCGTCATAATCGGGGCCATTGGCGTGAGCGGCGGAAGCGTTATGGAAGATACTGCGGTGGCCAAAGCAGGAGCGGCGGCACTGCAAGCATCATCAACATCATTCAAAAAATCCTTTTAGAAGCCCGATGGTAACATAGCTGTAAGCGCCAAGCGATGCGAACTTGCTCATGGCCTTACGGCTGTTGAGAATAGCCTGCGGGCAACAGCTCAGCTGTTAAAAACCAGGCAACACAGCCAGCCAAAACTAATCCGCGCTTTCCGTACAATAAAACGGAAAGCGCGTTTTGACAGGTACGGCTAGTTTATAAGCTCAATATAGTAACTTTGGTTGGCCTTGACTGGCAGCTCAAACTCAACAGCGTATTTGACCTGAGGTTCACCGTCTGTGCGGGCTTTACCCATAACAACGGTCGCCACGCATTTGCAGGAGTCCTTGTTGGCGCTGATGGTTTTAAATCCTTCAATGTCAATGCCCATATCCTTTATGCCAATTTCTTGCGAATAAGCCTGCATGACTTTTTTGACATAGTCCTTGCCTTCTCTGGAATCGCATTCGGGACCAGAATTGCAGGCCGATACGAACAAGGCCAGAATGACCGCCGCCAGGATTTTCACTTTACGCATAGGAAGCTCCTTTATTACTGCATTGCATGGCGCGGAACCTATTTTCGCTAACGGTTACTGGTTCCGAACAATAAATCTATGACAAATATCCTGTAGCAGGTCAAACCCCATCGTCCCCGCAGGTATTTACGTCACAAATAGCCCTTACACGCTAGCAATTTAGTTCTTGAACTGGCGCAATTTGCTATTAAAATACAAAAGTCCCGCTTTCGCGGGACTTTTGTATTTATCGTGCTGCCGTGAAACCACGGCGTACAAACTAGTTTTTCAAGCTGTGGATCGGCGCGGGAATGCGGCCACCCAAGGAAATAAAGTCCTCGGCATTGCCTTTGGGCACGGGCATTATGGCAGCCTTGCCAAGCAAACCGCCAAAGGACACTTCGTCGCCAACGCTCTTGCCGGGTACGGGGATCAGCCGCACAGCCGTGGTTTTGTGATTGATCATGCCAATAGCCATTTCGTCGGCAATGATGCCAGAGATGGTGGCCGCCGGGGTATCACCGGGAATGGCGATCATGTCCAATCCCACGGAGCAAACGCTGGTCATGGCCTCAAGCTTTTCAAGGCTGAGTAAGCCAGCAGTGGCCGCAGCTTCAATGCTGGAGTCTTCAGATACAGGAATGAACGCGCCGGAAAGCCCGCCCACAGAGGATGAAGCAAAAGCCCCGCCCTTTTTCACTGCATCATTAAGCATGGCAAGCACTGCGGTGGTGCCGGGAGCGCCAATGCTTGAAAGCCCCAGGCTCTGGAAAATTTCGCCCACAGAGTCGCCCACAGCCGGGGTGGGAGCGAGGGAAAGGTCGGCCACGCCAAAGGGGATGCCCAAACGGGTCGCCACTTCAGTTCCGATCATTTCGCCCACGCGCGTCACTTTGTACGCTGTGCGCTTGATGACTTCTGCCATGTCCAGCAACGTAAGAGCGCCGCCCTTTTCGTTATGTCCGGCCTCACGGGCGCGGTCCAGAGCCTTTTTCACAACGCCAGGCCCGGAAACGCCCACATTGATGACCACATCGGGCTCGCCCACGCCAAGGTAAGCGCCAGCCATGAAGGGCACATCCTGCGGAATATTGGCAAATACCACCAGCTTGGCGCAGCCGATGCCGCCACGGTCAGCCGTGGCTTCGGCAACCTTGAGAATCTGCTGCCCCATAAGAGCCACGGCGTCCATATTGATGCCGCTACGCGATGAGGCCACGTTAATGGACGAGCAGATGCGGTCGGTTTGCGAAAGGGCTTCGGGCAGGGCTTCAATCAGGGCGCGGTCGCCTTTGGCGAAGCCTTTTTCCACCAGAGCGGTAAATCCGCCCAGAAAGTCAACGCCCGCTTCCTTGGCCGCCTCGTCCAGCGCCTTGCACACGCGCACCATGCCGTCCGGGCCAAAGGGCGCGGCAACTACAGCGATGGGGCTGACGCTGATGCGCTTGTTCACCACGGGGATACCGTACTTGTCGCCCACTTCGTCGCAAACAGCCACAAGCTGGGCAGCATAGCGGCGCAATTTTGCACGCACATTGGCAGTAAAAAGATCCAGATCGTGGCTTACGCAATCAAACAGGCTCACGCCCAGAGTAACCGTGCGCACGTCAAGGTGCTCGTTGCGGAGCATATTCAGAGTGCTTATAACTTCGCGTTCGGAAAGCATGATAAAATCCTGTATGGTTGCAGTCGCTGTCGGCAATGGTTCTGAAACAGCGGCCCCTGCACGAGGAGGTTCCCGAGGGCAGCCAGCAAGGCTCTTGCCTGCGGCCAGCGGGAAATTTGCGCAGTTATCCTGTTTCTGCCCGGGCAGTTGCTGTTAGAAAGCAACATGCTCAACGGAGAGCACATCGGGCCGGCCGCCGTATTGCGGCGCGCACTCTGCCAAAAACAGCTTTTCCGGCAGAATGCCCACTTTGAAATGCACGGCATTTCAAAGCTAATTTTGTTTAGCGTCGCGCAGGGCGACACCATGCGCAATCCAATGCTTACCCCCGCCTTGAACTGCGGAAGCACCACAAATGTACGCCTTTTACTCTGTGTTCTTCGTGCCAGTGCGCCAATAAAGGCGCTATCTTCTCACTAGGGCATTGTAACGTTAAAAAAGTTTCAATGCTCTAGTAGGAGCTGACGCGGTGAACAGCCTCAAAAATATCGCGGTGCTGTACGCTCACACGCAAATCGCGGCTCTGCCCTTCGCAGGAGAGTTCGCGGCGCAGACGGCCAAGATCCACGGAATCGGGAACCATTACTTCAAAAACAAAGAGCGCCTGATTGGTGCCGTCTTCGCCCAGTATGGCCTTGAGGTTTTCAATATTTACGTCATGCCGGGCAAACACGCGGCTCATGGCCGCGATAAGGCCTGGCTTGTCCGGGCCGTCGGCAGTGACCACAAAGGGTTCACAGTGCAGGTTTTGGCCCCACTGCCCCTTGATGGCCGGGCGTACCAGCACCGACAAGTCTACCTTGGCTTCGGCAAGACTGGCGCTCAGTCTTTGGCGCAGGCTTTCAGCATCCACTCCGTCAGGGGCAGCCACCACAAAAATGGCGGCGAACTCGCCAGAAAGTATGGTCTGAGTCACTTCTTCAATATTGCAGCCGTTTTCTTCAAGAATACGGCTGACGGCGGCCACCACACCAGGGCAGTCGCGCCCCAGAAAGGAGGCTGTGTACTTGTGCATGAGGTAATCCTTACGGAAATGCATCGTAGGCTGTGCCGACGGAATGTTGTCACAGAAAGCACTGCTATATACGCAACCTCCGCGAACTTCAAGAGGGAACAGGCCCCCGGAAAATGCTGGAAAGCTTTGCCACACCGTCCTTGACGCCTTTGAACGAATGGCATACCCTTACAATCCTTTAAGACTAGGCATCTCAGGAGTTTTTCAGTGGAAAATCGGGAAAAGAAGAATAAAAAGCCTACCGTCAAGCTAGGCACCAAGTCGCAGCACGCGGGCTATTTCATGCCCATGTTGGAAAGCTTCGCCGCCCGTGAAGGGCTTAACGAAGTTGTGAAAAACCGTGTGGTCAAATCATGCGACCTGCTGGATGCGGGCGTGCCCCTCTTTCCCAATGACTTTCGAAAAGAGCACTCCATCTCCTGGGTACTGGACAAGTTCGGCGAGCTTGAAGGCGAAGCCCTCGAAAACCAGGAAGACGTTGTCGCCCTTGCCGGGCGTATCGTTTCACTGCGCTCTTTCGGCAAGGTGGCCTTCTTTCATATTATGGACCAGACGGGTCGTGTTCAGTGTTACGCCACCCGCGAACATCTGGACGAAGAAACGCACACTCTGGTGAAAAAACTGGATATCGGCGACATCGTCGGCGTTTCCGGCCATTTGTTCCTCACCAAAACAGGCGAACTGACCATTGCCTGCCGCAAAATCAAGCTCATCACGCGCTCACTGCGTCCCCTGCCCGAAAAATACCACGGGCTCAAGGATATGGAAACGCGTTACCGCCAGCGCTATGTTGACCTTATCGTCACGCCGCGCGCCCGCGAAATATTTTTAAAGCGCAGCCTTATCGTGCGCGAATTCCGCCGTTTTATGGAAGACCGTGGCTTCATGGAAGTGGAAACCCCCATGATGCAGCCCCTGGCTGGCGGCGCTACGGCCCGTCCGTTCAAAACGCACCACAACGCTCTGGATATCGGCCTCTTCATGCGCATCGCGCCGGAGCTGTATCTCAAGCGCTTGCTGGTGGGCGGCTTTGAAAAAGTTTTTGAGCTCAACCGCAACTTCCGCAACGAGGGCATCGACACAAGGCACAACCCCGAATTCACCATGTGTGAATTTTACTGGGCCTATGCCACGTTTGAAAACCTCATGGATCTTACTGAAGAGCTTTTTGCCCACCTCGCCCAAAGCGCGTGCGGCACCACTGTGGTTCCCTATCAGGGCGAGATGATCGACCTCACGCCCGGCAAGTGGACCCGCATGAGCTTTTACGATTCCCTCACCATTATTGGCGGGCATCAGCCGGAATTCTATAATGACTACGCTCGTGTGCAGAACTACATTCGCCAGCGTGGTGAAAAGGCCGCTGACAGCGAAAGCTTGCAAAAGCTGCACGCCAAGCTTTTTGACCTTGATGTTGAAGGCAAACTGATTCAGCCGCACTTCATCTACCATTACCCCACGGAAATTTCGCCGCTGTCACGCCGCAATGACCAGAATCCCGGCCTGACAGACCGCTTTGAACTTTTCATCACCGGACGCGAACTGTCCAACGCCTTTTCCGAACTCAACGATCCTGTTGACCAGCGCCTGCGCTTCGAGGATCAGGTGCGTGAGAAAGAAGCTGGCGACGATGAAGCGCACAGCATGGACGAAGATTACCTGCGCGCTCTTGAATACGGCATGCCCCCGGCTGCCGGGCAGGGCGTGGGCATTGACCGTCTGGTCATGCTGCTGACGGACTGTGCCTCCATCCGCGAGGTCATCCTCTTCCCCCTGCTGCGGCCAGAAGTTTAATTACAAACTCTGTTGCCTCTGCTTTTGCCGTAACTATTCAAGAGGGCCGTTTCATCAGAAACGGCCCTCTTCTTTTGGTTGATTGCGCCTGCACGGCGCATCCTAATTTTGAAAAAGCTTGTGTGCACTGTGTGTGTGGGGGGGGGGACGCTGCCGCCCGTTACACCCGTTTTTGGCCCCTGTTTATTATACAATAACAGCGACATAAAGATCGCCTGAAAAACAACACTCAACCTTTTTCCTTTTCAGGCCATTGGCGAAAAACATTCCACCGCAGCGCGCCGCCCCGGCTTTCGCAAACCCGCAAGCAATCGCCGCAGGCGGTGCAATCCCGTCTGTCAGGCCCGTCTGCCCGCCGGGGGTTGAGTTGCAACGAACATGCGGTCCTACAGGGAATCTCTCCCCTACAATCGCACTGCGAATCTTTCCATACTATGCGCAGGCCCGGCGCCCTAGCAGGCAAACAACGGGCTGCCGCTCCAAGCAGCACAGATTGCGGGCAGACATAACTGCACCATAACCGCCTGCCGCTTGCCATCTCAAGCACCAGCGCCGCCACTGGCAGAACAAGGGCCAACAGCAACACAAGCGCTCCCGCGCCCTGCCATGCCAGCACAGGAACAAGGGAAAGTTCCCCGGGCATGCCCAGCACATTAAGAACAGGATATTCCAGCACGACAACCAATAACAATCCCGCCAAAAGCACAAATACCTTGGCGGCGAATACCTTGCCCCTATGCTTTGAAGTACTTTTGTGCTTCACCCCGGCACCGCTCAAGTCTATACGGGCGGCCCATCCGTGAACCAGTTCGGACAAAAATCCGTATGGGCATACCCAGGAACAGAATACCCGCCCCAAAATCAATGCCAGAACCAGAGAACAGGCCGCGCCCCACAGCAGTGGCCCAACGCTCAGCGCTCCCTCTGCGGCCACCTGCAAGGCGGCAACAGGATCGGCAAAGGGAAGACCAAAAAAATCCAGAGAAAAAAGACTGCCCCTGACCTGCCGCAGCCCCGCCTCATTGATCCAGGGCAGCAAAAAGAACACTGCAATCACAGCAAGTTGGGCGCTACGGCGCGCCAGAATGTAGAATTTCATACGCCGCCCTTGGGAACGTCCAATGTTGGCACTGCGGAAAGGGGCTTGCCGCGTGAAGATGAAGACCATACTTCCACCGCCTGCACAGGGCAAACATACTCACAGATGCCGCAGCCAACGCAGCTCTTTGTTATGGCTGGCGTCAGGCCGCCAGAAAGAACCACCGCAGAGCCGCGCAAAGGGCACCTGTCATAACAGGTCATGCACATGACGCCATTTGTATAGTTATGGCAATGGTCCTTCAGTATATAGGCCCGCCCCATTCCGGCGCGCGTCATATCAGTAATAGCGGGATTCAACGCGCCGGACGGGCAGACGGGCGGGCATTTCATACAGAGATAGCAAGGGGTTTCACGCGGCAAAACACGCGGCGTTCGGCGTGAACGCCCTATGCCGTTCATAAGCTCCAGACTCTTGTGCGGGCAGGCGGTTACGCACTGCCCGCAGCGCACGCACAGGCGCAGAAAATCTCCTTCCGCCGCCGCTCCCGGCGGTCGCAGCGGCGGAAGGAACACGCTCATTGAAGGCCCTCCTCACCAATGCCGCCCACTATCGGCGACGCCCCATGCGCTCTGGGCCGATGTGGCGGACAAGGCATGTGCCCCTGGCTGTCCATATCATCTTCGTAGTTGATGAAGGCCACATCCAGCGCCAGCACATGTGGAAGCCCGTTCACATATTCCAGATACCCCTGCAATGTTCGGGAGGGACTTTCCAGCACCACGGCCAGCCTGTCCGTTCCCGGCACTTCCTGTACATCCAGCACGCCCCGGGTCGCCTGCAGTTCGCTACAAAGCAGCTTCAGGTGCTCACGCAAGGAGCTGACCACAATTCCGGCAATAGCCATATGCCCCTCCTATACTTTACGGATGCGCGCAGCGCAGATTTTGTACTCCGGCTCGCGTGACGCCGGATCAGTAGCATCCAGAAACAGCTTGTTCACCAGCTTCTTGGGATCAAAAAACGGCACGGCAACAAGACCGGGACGGCAGACATCGCTGACCCGTGCAGGCAGTTCCATCGCGTCGCGCCGCGTTTCGAGAATTACGTTGTCGCCGTGCTTTATTCCCGATCTGGCGGCGTCTTCTTCATTTATTTCCACAAAAGCAACCGGATTGGCCTTTTGCAATTCCGGCACCTTGCCCGTCATCGTGGCTGTATGCCAATGGTCGATGACGCGCATGGACGTAAGGTACAGGGGATATTCGGCATCAGGCTCTTCTGCCGCACCCTTGGCCGGGCGCATCCAGATCACGGCCTTGCCATCGGGTTTGCCATAAAAGAAGAAGCGGTCCGGGTGGTCTGCCGGAACACACGGGTCTTGCCCGCGCACATACCGAAGGGACGTCCCGGGGTGATCCTCGCTGGGGCAGGGCCAGAGAATGCCGGATTCCTTGCGCAGGCGGTCTCTTGTCATGCCCGAGAAGTCATATGTGGTTCCCTTGGCAACCATGCGCCATTCATTCCAGACATCTTCGGCATTATTGAAATTGACAAGCTTGGGGTCTACGCCCGCACGCTTGGCGAAATCCACAAGGGTGTTCACTGTGGGGCGGCATTGGGCCGGTGGTTCCACAGCCTTTTCGGTAAGTGAATAACGGCGCTCACCGCAACCGTACACGCCATCACGCTCGCACCAGAAAGCCGGGGCAAGCACCAGGTCGGCATACTCCAGCGTAACCGCATCGGGAAAAGCCTCAATGCAGACGATGAAGGAATCGGGGTTCGACATGGCCTTGTGAACCTTGTTCAGGTTGGGCAAGGTGTGGGCCGGATTCGTCTCGCATATGACCATGCACTTCACGTCGCCTTTGCCAAGGGCCTCAAACATGGCCACCGTATGGTATCCTGGTTCGGCGGCTATGCGGCCTTCAGGCAAGCCCCACAGTTTTTCCATTTCCGCCCTGTGCTTGGGATTGGGAATGGCGCGTCCGGCGGGCAGCAGATGCGAAAGCACGCCGCCGTCGCGAACGCCGCCGCAGGCGTTGGGCTGGCCAGTAAGTGAAAACGACGTGGCCCCAGGACGGCATATCTGCCCGGTAAGCAGGTGCAGGTTGTGGATGAGATTGTTGGCAAAAACGCCCTGCACCCGCTGGTTGATGCCCATGCACCAAAGGCTCATGGTTGCACCGGCTTCCGCAAAGGCACGGGCTGCCCCGTAAATCTGTTCAACAGGCACGCGGCATATTTCCGCCACTTTCTCCGGGCGGTAGTTTTCCAGAAAAGCCTTGTAGCCTTCAAAGTCAGAGGGCTTGCCTTCGGCATCCATAAAGTTGACATACCGCTGCCAGAAGCGCGGGTTATCCAGCTCTTCATCGATAATGACCCAGGCCATACTGTGCATAAACGCCAGGTCAGTGCCGGGGCGAAAAGCCACATGCATGTCGGCGATGCGCGATGTATTGGTGCGGCGCGGATCAGCCACAATGATCTTCACGCCCGGCTCCACCTGCTTGCGACGGGCTATACGGCGAAAGAGCACGGGGTGCGCTTCTGAAGTATTGGACCCGATAATGAAAAAACAGGTGGCCTGATCCATATCGGCATAGGTGCCCATAGGCTCATCCTTGCCAAAACTTGTCAGGTAGCCGCCAACAGCCGAGGCCATGCACAGACGGGGATTGCCGTCCACATTGTTGGTGCCGAATCCGCCCTTGAAGATTTTGTTGGCCACATAGCTTTCTTCCGTAAGGCACTGCCCCGACCCGTACCAGGCCACCGAATTGGGGCCATAGGTATCTATGCTGTGCCGGAACTTGGAAGCCATGAGGTCCAGAGCTTCGTCCCAGCTTACAGGCTCGAGCTTGCCGCCTTTCTGGCGGCGCACCATAGGCTGTGTCACCCTTTCCTTGGAATTGAGCACGGGGATAAGCAGGGAACCCTTGAGGCACAAGAGGCCTGCATTATGGTTGTTGGGGTCGCCCTGAATGGCCACGGCCTTTCCGTTTCTGACGCCAACAAGAACCCCGCAGCCTGTGCCGCAATAGCGGCAGACGCCTTTGACCCATTTTTCGGGCTTGTCGTCGGCAGCGTGAGCCAATGAAGCCAGCCCTGCGCCCGAGGCAGCCGCCATTGCAGTGGACATGGCAAAAAGTTTCAAAAAATCACGGCGTGAAGTACTCATATTTTCAACCTCGCTATTAGCTGGCGTAAAGGTCTGTTGCGTTTCAAAGGCTCCAGCCTTTTCACAAAGACCGACCATCTCTGCCGGAAAGGCTGTCACCGGGCTCACCCGATAAGGCAAGCTTGCGCGGCACTAAGCCATCACGGCACGCATCACAGGTCCGTCTTGTTTGTGGGCATGCGATATTCATAGGCCCGGCCATGCATGGGACTCTGGTGATAGGGATGGCAGCTCACGCAGTCGTCGCGCTTGCCGAACTTGGCTTCCATGCGCTGTATGGAAAGCGAATGGCAGCGCGCGCACACCTCCACTCCCGGCTTGCGCGCAAAGGGAATGGCTCCCTTGCCGTCAGGCATGCCGTGGCAGGTCTGGCAACGCACAAGGGTTACGCCATGCTTGCTCTCGTACCATTCCTGAGCAATGCGCGGCGTACTTTTGGCGTGGCAGCTATAGCAGTCGCCCTCCATCTGTGGCGCTGAAAGGTGTTTCGCCGCCTCGCAACGCTCGGCGGGAAAAGCCCAGGCCATGTAGACAAAATAGCCGCCCACCAGCACAAGCAGGGCCAGCAGGGAAACGATCAGGATCTTACAGGACTTCATGGCCGGATCTCCTTGATTTTCTGGGCGAACGAATGATTGGCGGGTATGCGTTCGTCAAAGACGGGCAGGTGGGCAAGATTGCGGTGACATCCCACGCAACCACTGCGGGACTGACCGTTCTTGCCTTCATAGTTTTCGTGGGCCAGTCTGCCCTCTTCAGAGACAGGGCCATCGTTTTTGGCGTTTCTAGTCAGATTTTGATGACAAGCCCTGCAATTGGCGTCATCGGTGAAGCGGCGGGCGATAGGCTGCATAGCCGCCCGGTTCAGGTCTTCGCCCCCTTCAACGGAATGCACCCACACGTCCTTGATGCCCAGCCAGGCCTTTGCGCCGAGCATGCGGGCGATGTTGCCCGAAGGAATGTGACACTGATTACAGCCAATGGGCTGGCCCTGCGCGTCTTTGGCGTGCGACGAAAAACGCATTTCTTCTTGATAAACGCGCATCTCATGACATGAAAGACAAAAGCCCGTGCTGGAGGTGTACGCCACTCCGCCGCCAGCCAGAGCCACGCATGCCACAAGAACTACGCAGCCTATGACCCAGACGCGTTTTCGTGGATAGGGCATGGGTTAGAACCTCCATCAAAGTAAAAAAGAATATTTAAAAACACCTTGAAAGCGTTGAGGCGCAGCACAAAAACCCCCATGAGCCAACGCATTTTTCGAATTTACGCCCCCAACAGCAATTCCTGTGCCAGATCACAGTTTCAGTTATAACTGTGATTACCAACACATTTTGAGAAAAACATCACAATGCCAAAAACTGCCATTCACAATTAAATGACAAGCGTCATAAAAAAATGACAAGCTCCCTTCTTGGGCAGCAGCAACAGGGCGGCAAGCAGGCATCCATAAATAGCTCGCCTGGCTGGACGTCCTGCCAGCAAAAAAACAAGGCCTGTCATTGCCTTCGCGGGCATTGACAAGCCTTGAGTTTGCGGGCAAAGCCCCATGTGAATTAATACTACCCTAAAGATACTGACTAAATGGGTGCACGTCACGGCCTGCCAAAACGCTTGCGAAATGCAGCCTGTGCTCGGGGAACAACTGGTAATTCACCTGAAAGCCACTGCCTGATCTGGCAAAAATCAGCCGACAAGTCACACGACTCTAAAAAATCTCTTGAATATCCCATCAAGCTGGGCCACTATGCCGCAAATGTCGTTCGAACTATTCGTAGCCTCGCGCTACCTCTTTTCAAGGCGTAAACAGACCTTCATCTATATAATATCTCTTATGTCTATTCTGGGCGTGGCCCTGGGCGTAGGGGCGCTGGTGGTTGTGCTTGGCGTGTACAACGGTCTTACGACCGATATGCGCGACAAGATTTTGGGGGCCAATGCCCACGCCATCGTCATGTCCTACCTGCCTTCGGCCTTTGAGAACGATGATGGGCTGCTGGATCGCGTACGCTCTGTCAAAGGTGTCACCGGGGCAACCCCCTTCATCTACACAGAAGTGATGCTGTCTGCTGGCAACGGCGTTAAAGGCGTTGTTTTGCGGGGCATTGACCCGGAATCCGGGCCTCACGTGCTTTCCATGCTGCGCCAGATGCGCACGGGTTCTGCCGCAGACCTGCAAAAGGAAGGAACCCCGGGCCTCATCATTGGCGAAGAACTGGCCAAAAGGCTGGGGCTTGTACAAGGCAGCCGCGTGAATCTGCTTTCGCCCTCCGGGCAAAAAACAGCTTCGGGCTACGCGCCGCGCATTCGTCCCTTTGAAGTGGTGGGCATATTCAAGACAGGCATGTTTGAGTACGACTCGTCGCTGGCCTTCGTAAGCCTGGGTGCAGCCCGCGATGTTCTGGGCCTGCCGGAAAAATATCTGTCTGGCGTGGAGCTCACCGTTGACGATCTTTTCAAGGCTGACCAAACTTCCACGAGCGTCGCTACCGAGCTTGGCTCGCCCTTCTACGTGCGCTCGTGGATGGAAATGAACGCCAATCTTTTCGCAGCCCTCAAGCTGGAAAAAATCGGAATGTTCATCTTGTTGACAATGGTGGTGCTTATAGGTTCATTTTCCATCGTGACGACTTTGGTCATGCTGGTAATGGAAAAAACGCGCGACATCGCCATCATGATGTCAATGGGCGCTACCCGCGGCATGATACGACGTATTTTCATGCTTCAAGGCAGTATCATTGGCGTTGTGGGAACTTTGCTTGGGTATGCTTTTGGACTTTCACTAGGCTGGCTGCTCAAGCGCTACCAGTTTATCAAGCTGCCTGAAAACGTGTACACGCTTGACCATCTGCCCATCAGCATCACTGTCACCGATGTGCTTATTGTCGGTGCCAGCGCCATGCTGCTGTGCTTTTTGGCCACCCTTTACCCGGCGCGTCAGGCCGCCCGCCTTGAACCGGCGGAAGCCCTGCGCTACGAATAGCCATGTCCGCACTCTATAAATTTTCACAAGTGGGCAAAGTGTTTTCTGCACCGGGCGAAACTCTTGAGATTCTCAAGGATATCAGCCTGGTTGTAGAAGAAGGTGAAGCTCTGGCCATAGTGGGAGCTTCCGGCTCCGGCAAAAGCACCCTATTGCATCTTATGGGTGCTCTTGATACTCCAAGTACGGGCGCTGTCTTTTTTGACGGGCAGGACATGGCACACATGACGCCCGACCAGAAGGCGGCATTCCGCAATAGAACGCTGGGCTTCGTTTTTCAGTTTCATCATCTCTTGCCGGAATTTTCGGCAGTGGAAAACGTGGCCATGCCGGCCATAATCGGCGGCGAACGCCAGTCCGTCATCATGACCAAGGCCCGCGAAATGCTCGAACGCGTGGGCCTTTCGGCACGTATGGAAAGCAAGATTTCCACGCTTTCTGGCGGTGAAAGGCAGAGGGTGGCCATTGCCCGCGCAGTGCTGATGCGCCCGCGGGTTCTGCTGGCCGACGAGCCCACCGGCAATCTGGACGAAGGTACCGGAGCGCAGGTGGGCACACTTATGAACGAACTTAACCGCGAACTGGGCATGACCCTGGTGGTCGTGACGCACAATCGAGAGCTGGCCGCGGGTATGGGCCGCACTCTGGAACTGAAAGCGGGGACACTGTATGAAAAAAATGTTGCGTAATCTTCTGTCTAACATCCTCTGCGTCACCGCTCTGGTTTGCGCTGTACAGCTTTTGCCCCAAGAAGCCGGGGCCGCTCAGGGGCCGCTTGTGCTTGTCCTGCCTTTTCAGGTCAATGCCGGTCCTGAAATGCCCAATGCCGCCCGCGACGTGCCTCAGATCATTGCCGATCAATTAAAGCAAAACGGCATGAGCGTGGTGCCTATGAACACCGCGCGCCAGTTGCAGCAGAGCAGCGGCGAGAACATCGACCTCGCCACCGCGCGCGCGTTGGGCCGTAAGGCAGGCGCGCAGCTTGTCATTTATGGCAGCTTCAATCAGCTTGGCGACGGCTTCAATATGGATACACGCCTTGTTCCTGTGCAGCAGGGCGAAGCGGTACCCGCAGGCTTTGAACGCAATACTCTGGTTGCCCTCGGCGACTGTGCCAGCGCCCTTGCAAACCGCGCTGCCGAAATGACGAAGGCCAACGCCGCCCCTGTCGCCCAGCAGGCAGACAATGGCCCGGGCTTTGTGCCCATGGGCGCTCCTGCTGCCGCCAAGGGCGGCTTGTCTGACGTGCAGGTGCGCGGCATGAACGTCATGGACCCGGACACCGTGCTCATGCGCCTGACCATCCGTAAAGGCGACACCCCTGATGCCCACGCCATCAACGAAGAAGTGAAGCGCATCTGGGAAATGGGATATTTCAGCGACGTGCAGGCCAGCCTTGAAGGCAATGTGCTCGTCTTTACTGTTGTGGAAAAACCCCGCATCGACAACATCGTGGTTGAGGGTTCCAAGGACATCAAGAAAGACGACGTGCTTGCAGCTATGGGCACAAGAAGCGGCAACGTCCTTAACGAACAGGTTCTTTCCGACGACCTGCAAAAGATTACCGAGCTCTACCGCAAGGAAGGCTACTATCTCGCCAAGGTCAACTACCGCCTTGAAGACCGCCAGGGCGGCCGTGGCGCCGTGCTCGTCATCAATGTGGACGAAGGCAACAAGCTCTACGTCAAAGAAGTAAAAATTGACGGACTCAAAAATCTGAGTCAGGGCGACTTTGATAAATACATGGCGCTCAAGCCGCGCGGCATTTTTTCGTGGCTGACCGGCTCCGGCGTGCTCAAGGAAGAATACCTTGAGCGTGATACCAACGCCATCGCCGCTTACGGCCTCAACGAAGGCTATGTTGATATCCAGGTGGGCGCGCCCCAGGTGGATTATCGCGATGACGGCATCTACGTTACCTTTACGGTAAATGAAGGCCCCCGCTACACCATCCGCAACGTGGTCTTTGCGGGCGACGTCATCGACAGCGAAGACAAAATGCTTGAAGTTGTGCAGATGGATGACTGGCAGAAGTCCAACAAGTACTTCTCCCTCACCGTCATGCAGGAAGACTCCAAGCGTCTGACCGACCACTATGCCGACTACGGCTACGCTTTTGCTGAAGTGGACACCAAGCTGATCAAGGCCGACGACGGCAGCGATCAGGTGGACGTGGGCTATCTCGTCAATAAAAAGCAGAAGGTCTTCATCCGCCGCCTGATGGTTGAAGGCAACACCAAAACACGCGACAACGTGATCCTGCGCGAAATGCGTCTGGGCGACGGCGACATGTATGAAGGCGCCAAACTGCGCCGCTCCAACGAACGCCTGAACCGCCTGCGTTACTTCGGTGCTGTGGATATGGAAATTATCCCCACCGGGCAGGAAGACGAAGTAGACCTCAAGGTTAAAGTCAAGGAAGCCAACACCGGCGCCATCATGGGCGGTATCGGCTACTCCAGCTACTACGACGTGGGCGTCAGCGCCTCGATTATGGAGCGCAACCTCTTTGGCCGTGGTTACTGGCTGCAGCTGCAGGGCTTCTTCTCCTGGCGCCGTACGTCTGGCACCCTGTCCTTCACCAACCCGCGCGTGTACGATACCGACCTTTCTTTCGGCAACGACATCTACTACACGCACGACTATTGGGATAACTTCACCAAGGATACCATAGGCGACACCGTTCGCTTTGGTTACCCCATTGGCGAATACACGTCTGTTGGCGCTGGCTACCGCCTGGAACGCTACCACCTCTATGACGTGTCCGATACCAGCTCGCCCTATATCAGAAACTATAAGGGCATTAACTGGACAAGCGCTGTTTCGGGCCGCATCCTGCGCGACACGACCGACAACAAGGAACGTCCCACCAAGGGCACCATCGCACGCCTGTGGGCTGAATACGGCGGCGGCGGCATTGGCGGTACGGACAACTTCATCAAGTCCGTGGCTGACTGGCAGGGCTTCTGGTCGTTCAACCCGCAAAACACGGTTCACTTGCGTGGTCGTGTAGGCGGCGTATTCCAGAACACCAACGACGAAGTGCCCGTATTCGAACGCTTCTGGGTTGGCGGCATGGACACCATCCGCGGTTACACCTATTCCGACCTTTCACCCCGCGACTACAAGTACGGCGGCGAACAGATCGGCGGCGACCGCATGGCCGTGGCCAACCTTGAATACATCTGGACCTTCCAGAAAGATCTGGGCCTGGCTCTGGTGCCCTTTGTCGACTCCGGCTTCAACATCGACGCCAAAACGATGGGCAACGAATGGGACAGATATATCGTTGCCTCAACGGGTCTGGAACTGCGCTGGCGCTCACCGATGGGCGACCTTCGCATAGCCTACGGCGTTCCCCTTGTGCAGGACTACGACAAGGAAATGCCCCCCGGCAGAATCGAATTCAGCATGGGTCAGTTCTTCTAGGCCGTGGAACAATCACGAACCATTAAAAACCGCCTGAAAGCTGGCTGAACTTAAATGCACGCGTGGCGCGGGTTTCAAATCCGCACCACGCTTTTTTGCATCTCATGATTTTTTGGCATATATTGTGCAAAACTTGTTTACATGTCAGTACCTGCTAAATAACTGCAGGCCATATAACCGCAATCTGCCGCCGCAAAGGCATAAGGATGTCACAGACGGACTGTCACTAAAATGACAACCGCGATCAAGCACACGTAAGGAAAGCCCCGTGGCCAGTAAAGCAAAAGCATCCCAAATTCAGGATGGCGCTCAAGCCAAGACCCAACCCAAAAGCCCCCAGCAGCGGCCCAAAGACAGGCCTGCGGGTAATGCCCAAGGTGCTGAGTCAATGGTACAGCCAAGGCACGGCTTAAAGCGCCTCGCGCCGCCACTGTTTTTCCTGCTGGCCCTCTGCCTGTTGGTGGTTTTCTTCTATGACACCGGCTACACCTCCCTGCCGCCGACCGCCAAGCGCTATGATACCGCCAAGGCGGGGATCGAGAGCTTGCGCATGGACGTCAAGCGAGCCAACCTGCGTGAACCCTGGGAAAAGCTGGCTGCGGAATTTCGTGCCATCTATGACGCTGACCCCGGCTGGCCCAACCGCCCTGCGGCGCTTTTTCGCGCAGCAGAAAGCCTTGAGGAACTGGCCCGCCGCTCCTTTGCCAAGGCAGATGCCCGCAAGGCCATAGAGTGCTATGAGGCCGTGGCCCTGCGCCATGCCGACAGCCGCCTGGCTGACGACGCTCTTTTCCACGCGGCCAAACTTCGCGCCGCCTGGTTCAAGGACGACAAGGGCGCTCTGGAACTGCTCAACCGCATCAAAAGCCAATACCCCAAGGGCGACATGCTGCCCGAGGCTCTGGCTCTGGAAAAGACCCTGCAAGCCTCGGCACAAGGGCGCACTGCGCCTGAAGCCCGTCAGCTAACCGCCGCGGAAGGCAAGCCCGCCGTAGAAGATCATTCTCCCTCGGCAGCAACGCCCGCCTCTGCGCCGGACAAAGACAAAAAGCGCTCGGATGAAGCCCCCTCTGCCACTGCCGGGCAAACCACGCCAGCCTCCAAACTGGCAGCTTCCTCCGCCGCTCTTTTGCCGCAGGACCAGCTTTTGCCCCGCTACCGCAAAGCCAAATCCGATATGGAAGCCTTGAGCGCAGACAAGATCCGCTCTTGCTGGAGGCAGCCGTGGGAAGAACTGGCGGCAGAGTTTCTGCTTATCTATCAAAGCCGTAAGAACTGGGCCATATCGCCCGGCGCGCTCTTTCGTGCAGCGTCCAGCCAGGAGTCTCTGGCCAATTGCTCACACCTTGCGGCAGAGTACCGTCAGGCGCGCGACCTTTACCTGAGCCTCGCGCAGGAATTTCCCAAAAGCGCCCTGGCCGACGACGCCCTTTTGCGGGCAGCTGCCATTGATGCAGACCGATTGAACCAGCCAAGCGAAGCCCTTGAACTGCTGGACGCCATTGCCACGCTTTACTCGCACGGCGACATGCTGCCGCAGGCTAAAACCATGCGTGCGCGCCTTACAGGCGTGGCCGAAAATGCAGACCCTGCAAGCGCCAAATCCGGCGCGGCTTCTGCACGCGACACTTCCCCCGAAGTTCATATGCTCTCGTGGAATTCCCTGAACAAGAATTCCGTTGAAATAGTGCTGGATCTCTCGGCTCCGGCCCGCTACAGCGCCAAGCTTCAAGAAGGCAAAAAAGGCGCGGCGTCCAGCCTGTACCTTGAATTCGAAGATGCTTCTGTGGTCAAGGACGTAAGCCAGGGCGTCACTGTAAAAGGCAGCCTGTTGCAATCCGTGCGCGTACGCGACCGCAAAGGCGGCGGTGCCATAATGCAGTTCAGCTTCAGAGATGTCCGGCGCTTTGATACACAGCTGGAAAGCAATCCCTGCCGTATCATCTTGCGCGTTGCGGCCGGAAGTACCCCGCTGCCTCCGCGCCAGGGCGCAGGTGCGGGCTTTGCCCAACAGGACGCCCCCCCCAAGGCAGATGCCAGCGCAAGCGAACCGCGCCACGTCAATGACATGGCCCGCCAGCTGGGCCTTACCGTGCGCACGGTCTTCATTGACGCAGGGCACGGCGGCCGCGACCCCGGCACCAGTCACAATGGCATTCTTGAGCGCGTTATCACTCTGGATGTGGCGACAACTCTTGGCCGACTGCTGCAAGCCAACGGTGTGGAGGTGGTTTACAGCCGCACCAATGATACCGGCCTTTCCCTTCGCGAGCGCACAACCAGGGCCAACGCGGCAGGCGCGGACCTTTTTGTATCCATTCACGTCAACGCCAATGATGATAAATCCGTCAACGGCTTTGAAACCTACTACCTTGATCTGGCCGAAAATGCAGATTCAGCTCGTGTAGCGGCCTTGGAAAACACGGGCAGCGATCACCGCCTTGGCGACATGCAAAAGATGCTGGCCGATGTAATGCTGAATACAAGAGTTGATGAATCACGCAAACTTGCTCAAGATGTTCAGCGACTTACTCTTTTTAGATTGAAGAAACGCGAATATACAGTCCGCAATAACGGCGTCAAATCTGCACCGTTTCATGTTCTTCTTGGTGCGCAGATGCCAGCCGTTCTTGTAGAGCTTGGTTACTGCACCCATGCCGATGAAGCACGCAATCTCGCCAATGCCAAATACCGTCTGGCACTGGCTGAAGGGCTGGCTGAAGGCATACTTGCATACAAGGATCGACTGTTAAAAAAACGGACAGCCCAGAATTCCTTGACGCCCGAAAGCGCTGGTGCTATGTGATGCAGGGATTTGAAATGCGTGCCGCATAAGCATATTAGAAAGATAAGGCTCAGTTGCACTGGTGCGGTAAACACCCCCTACCTGCTTGTGCAAAGCGGACAAGGGACGCAAATTCCACACAATTATACAGTTTCTTACGGCGCAAGGGTCATCCCAATTCCGCAAGGACGAGATATAAAAACAGCAATCGGGGAAGGAGTACTTTAAATGCGCAAGGTTTTGATGATGACCCTCGCGGTCTGCATGCTCTTGGCCGGAACGGCCTTTGCGGCTGACAGCAATGCCGTGCCCGCCGCCAAAATTGGCGTTGTAGACATGCAAACGGTGGCCACCCAGAGTGAGCCCGCCGAAGCTGCCAAAAAGCTGATGGAAGACAAATTTGGCAAAGAACGTTCGGCTCTTGAAAAGCAGGGTGAGGCCCTGAAGAAAAAGGCTGAATCGCTCAAGAATCCCAAGGTCAGCGAAGAAAAGAAGCTTGAATTCATCCGCGCCAAGCAGGACCTGGATCAGAAGACCCGCAACTTCCTGCGCAAGGTTGAACAGGAAGAAGTGAAGCTGCGCCAAGATATGGTTACCCTGGTTTTCAGCGCCACCTATGAAGTGGCTCGTACCAAGGGCTTCAACTTTGTTGTCGACGTAACCGCCGGCGGCGTTCTGTATGCCGATCAGTCTATGGATCTGACGCAGGACGTGCTCACTGAAGTGAACAAGCTCTACAAAGAAAAGAAGAACGACAAAAGCGGCAAAAAATAACCGCTTTTCGGCATTACGATACGGCCTCTCGACCCTGACGGGGCGGGAGGCCTTTTATTTGGCGGCATTCACCGGGCCGGACGTATGAGGTCGGCTTTGGACTGGTTATGCCCCTTTGAAGTTTCATGAATATCAGTGGTCAATGGCGGCCCGCTGCCCTCGCCACGCCAAACTGCCCCAGGAGGCCACATGCAGGAATCAGCCCCTCAGACCCAGAGCATGGACATACAGCGCATATTGCGCCTGCTGCCCCACCGCTACCCTTTTCTGCTGGTGGACAGAGTGGTGGAATGCGTGACGGGTTCACACATCAAGGCATACAAAAACGTCACATTCAATGAGCCGTTTTTTCAGGGACACTTTCCCGATGCCCCCATCATGCCCGGTGTGCTTATCCTTGAAGCCCTGGCCCAAACAGGCGGCCTGCTGGCCACAGCCGGAATGGAAAGCCTGGACGACAAGCTTTTCCTTTTCACCGGCCTGGACGGCGTGAAGTTCCGTCGGCAGGTGGTGCCGGGCGACCGCCTGGAACTTGAATGTTCCAACCTGCGCATGAAGCTCAAGCTCTGCAAAATGGAAGCCCGCGCTTTTGTGGACGGAAAACTGGCAGCAGAAGCGCTCATCACCGCAGCCATTGGCGACAGGCCCAAGGGCTAAAGCATTTTAGCTTTGAAAATGGTTAGCTGCTCTAACGCTGCTCAAAAGCACAGCGCGCCGTAACATGGCGTGAGTTCAGCAGAAGATTACATTTTAGAGCATTTCAATTTTGAAATACTCTGGTGGCTGCGTGAGCAGACGCCCGCCGTGGAGGCGTAAGCGCTATTTATTTGCGCGATTAAACGCCGTAACGAGCGTGTATTAAACTTTGAAAATACATATTTTCAAAGTTAATCTGCTCTAGATGCATAGGAAACGGGCAGGCAGCAAACCTGCGCCAGAACTGCGTACCTTTGAGAGCATACATTCTCAAAGGTAAAGAGACGCCCGCTAAGCGGACTCAGTGGTGGCGAATACAACACGGCTGCACGCAGCCAACGGATGTATGATTCACCATCCGCAGGCGCAAGCAGCCAGTGGCACACGCCAAATACGCCCGCCTTCCTGTAAAATCACACAAAAAGGTCGCCAGTAAAATTCAGGCGGCCTTTTTGCGTTTCTGCACCAATGTTACACAGGCACTGGCCCCAAGAGCAGCAGCAGTAGCCAACACATAGCAAAACCACAGCGGCGTGTGCTCAACCAGAGCCATAACAATGGCGGCAAACGCAATACAGCCGAACCACCCTGCCATAAGCCCACGGTATATGCGCACTACGGCCCATGCTCCCTGCGTGGCATGAATAAAGGGCACCATAGCGCAGATCATGACGGGAAAGAACATGAGCACACCGCTCCAGCCCGCGCCAAGCCAGTGGGCAATCTCTGTAACGGCATAGACCAGCAACGAGCCAAAGGCCATTTGAACGGCAATAAGCCACCAGTGCGAACGCTGTTGCGGAACAGTTGCTGGCATGCCTGGCCTGGGCAAACAGACCAACACCAGCAGGGGCGACAGCAAAGAAAGCGCAAAGGCAGCCCACGGCCAGTAAGGAAAAAACTGCACAAGCCAGCCGCCCAAAAAGTATATGCCCAGCGAAAGGGCAATGGCCAGATACCAGGGCACGCCCAGCACTGCCAGCCAGGGATAGGCCACCGCGGCCAGCCCGTTGGCATCAATGCCAAGCAGCGTGCTGTACGAAGCGTGCGCGGAAAATGTCACCCCTTGCTCAAGGGTCAAAAAAAAGGAAAGCGGGCCAGACACCACAGGCAAACCTGCCGCCACTCCCCCTACAAAGGCTCCCCACCGCCGGGTGATGAGCATGCAGATCAAAACCAGCAAGGGCGTCAAGATCAGTTTGAATGCAAGAATTCCGTTCACGGCACTCTCCTGGCTACAAAACAACAGCCGACAGGCAAAAGGCGGCGTTATAACAGCAGAAGCCATAACGCCGCCCTCTCTTCAAGGCAAGAATAATGACCAGGCAGGCCCAGCGGCCTCAGGGACGAATATAACCGCCCACAACACCTTTTGGGCTCAACACAATCTGCCATAATTGCAGATCACGAGCGCGGAATGCTCCCGCACAACTCAACAGATAATACAGAAACATACGGCTCTGCACTTCACTGCACTCAAACTTCCCTTCTCTTTGTCCCTTGATAAAATTATCAGCCCAGCACACAAGAGTTTTGTCATAGTCTGCACCAAAATTGTGCCAGTCTTCCATAACAAAGCGCCCTTCCTCACATTTTCCCAAAAGGGAAATACTGGGCAGAATACCGTTTCTGAAGATATATTTTTCTATCCACGGATCAACACTGTGGTGCGGTTCGTTGGCCCCGATGGTGTGCAGCAAGAAAAGGCCGTTTTCAGCCAGCAGCTTACGCGCTGTATCCATATAGACGGCGTAGTTTTTGTGCCCCACATGCTCAAACATGCCCACCGAAACAATGCGGTCATATTTGCCCGTCAATGATCTGTAGTCCTGCAGCAGCCAGCGCGCGTCCAGGCCCTGGCTATGTTCACGCGCATACTGAACCTGGGCTTTGGACACCGTAACGCCAGTAACGCTCACGCCATAGTGGCGGGCCATATAGTTTCCAAGCCCCCCCCATCCGCATCCGAGGTCGAGCACACGCATGCCCGGCTGTAAATGCAGTTTGCGGCAAATCATTTCCAGCTTCTGCTGTTGCGCTTCTTCCAGGGTGTTTACCCCCTGCCAGAAGCCGCAGCTGTACTGCATGGACGAATCGAGCATGGCTTCAAAAACATCATTGCCAAAATCATAATGATGCACTGCCACCATGTGCGCACGTTCAGGGCTTTGGAGATTACGAAACATGTACGAAAGGATTTCAAGCAGAACAGGCAGGGTGAAGCGGAAGCGTTTTTCCAATCCTCCTCGCAAAACCCGGCAGAAGAACTGATCCAGGGCCTGGCAATCCCACCAGCCCTCCATGTAGGCCTCGCCCAGCCCAAGATTGGCAAAGCGCAGAACACGGCCATACAGTTTATTATTGTGAACCTGGATATCCCAGGGGCGGGGGCCGTCAATGGCCACATCAACCGAAGCAAGCATCTCCTTGATGTCTGATTCACACATAAGCAACTCCATATTGGCCTTGATACAAATCAGCATACAAGGCCCATGCAGAATGCAATTATTTTTGCTGTTTACATAATTCAAACCTAGCCTATAACGACAATTTTTATCTAGTGCCTTAAACTTTTTTAAAGTCAAAACGCACTAACGCTGCATACGAGTGCAACTCACCATAACATGGTGTGGATTTTTCCGAAATTTCAATTCGACAGAATGACATCTTTGAAATTTTAATCATTTCAAAGTAAGTTTACTTCAGGGTACCGCCATTTATATTTGAATACAATATTTTGCGCGGATATTTTATGTGTTACATATTTGTGGTTTTTTACGCATGTCTCATAAGTATATGCAGTTGTATTAAATTTTAATGTGCGCTTATGAAAAGCATCCATCAATTTTCAAGGTATCCAACTGCACACACAAAAAGAAAAGGCGCGGCAAACGCTTGCCCAAGGGCATTTTCGTTTGCCGCGCCGTAAACTGGCGGACAGGAGCAGGCTGCGCAGAGCCTACAGAATTTTCATGTGAGCCAGCTGGCGTGTCACCTTTAAAAGATCTGCGCCATAAAACCACCACACAAGCCCCACAACGCAGACCAAAAAGCAGTACTCGCCAAGACTGCCCGTTGAACACAGCTTGAGCGAAACCTTGTTGCTGCGTGAAAAAGGAGTGAGGGGAACTCCCGAAGGCGTCAACATGTCTAAAGCCACATGGCTCAAACCGCCAAATCCCAGCCCCAGCAGTACGTCACGTCCCATTGGACCAAGTTCGGGGCCGGGCAGCGCAAAGGCCGCCGCACACAGCACCAGCCACCAGCCGAACCAGTGGGTGGTTCCCCTGTGTATGACATTAAACAGTTTTTGCCGACCGCGCTTTGTTGGGGCCAGCCCTGCCATGCGCTGATCCAGCACATCGGGCAGCACGGCTCCAGCGCAGGCCGCCGCAACACCAGCTACGGGCAAATGTAGAGCCAGGGCCGCAGCGACGGCTGTGGCCTGATGGGTTATCCATTTCATGACAAACCCGAACTAGCCGCAGCGGGAAAAGCCGCAGGCGGGGCAGATAAGGCAGCCTTCTTGAAAGACCAGCCTTTCGCCGCATTCGGGGCAGCAACTGCCGGTAAGATCGCTGACAGTGTCCACAACCTCATCCTTGAGATACCGCTGCTCCAGCACCCAGGCGATGGCGTCGGGAATGGAGAGCAACAGCCCCTTGCCGCGAAACACGGGATGCTCGCCGCCAATGCCCTTGATCTGCGCCACAACGTCACGAACATGCACGCCGGAGCGCAGGGCCAAAGACACAAGGCGACCTATGGCTTCGGCCTTGGCTGTAATGGACCTGCCTGACTTGCCTATGGTGGCAAAGACCTCAAAGGGCTTGCCGTCTACCTCATTGACGGTAAGGTACATGGCCCCAAGACCCGTTTGCACCTTACGGGTAAAGCCCTGCACTTCGTCGGGCCGTTTGCGCACCTGCGAAGGCGTGGCTGCAATAGGCGAAACGGATGCGGCACTGCCGGACTGCACGGCATCGCCCGCTTCAGCTGCGGATTCGCCGTCCATTTTTTTCTGCCCTTCGCCCGTGGCCAGCACCTGAATACTCTTGCAGCCATCGCGGTAGACAGTAACGCCCTTGCAGCCTTCCTGATAAGCCAGCCAGTAGATTTCGCGAATATCCTGTTCCGTGGCGCTGTTGAGCAGATTCACGGTCTTGGACACGGCATTGTCCGTATGGCGCTGAAAAGCCGCCTGCATGCGCAGATGCCACACCGGAGCAATATCCATTGCAGTCACAAAAACTTTGCGCATGGGCGCTGGCAGATAGTCCATGTCCTGAATGGAGCCCTTGGCTACTACCGCATCCATAAGCTCGTGGCTGAATAATCCCCCGTCCTCCAGCGCAGCCGCAAAGTGCGGATTCACCTCCACCAAGCGCTCGCCGTCCAGAATATTGCGGGTGAAGCACAGGGCGAAAAGCGGTTCAACGCCGGACGAGCAGCCAGCGATGATGGACAGCGTACCCGTGGGCGCAATGGTGGTCACAGTGGCATTGCGGTAAGGCCCAAGCTTGCGCCGGGCATACATTGAAGCTTCATAGGCCGGAAAGGGCCCGCGCTCCTGCGCCAGCACAGCCGAAGCCTTGTGCCCTTCTTCCTGCACAAAGGCCATGATGCGCTCGCCAAGGTCAATGCCCTGCTGCGAATCATAGGCCACGCCCAGTTGGAAAAGCAGGTCGGCAAAGCCCATAACGCCCAGGCCGATCTTGCGGTTTTTGCGCACGGTTTCGCTGATGCGGTCAAGGGGAAACCGCGAGGCGTCAATGACGTTATCAAGAAAGCGCACGCCCAGATGCACCACACGGCGCAGTTCGTCCCAGTCTATGCCTTTGACGGCGGGGTCAGCATCATTTTCGTGCCCCGGCACATGAAAGCAGGAAAGGTTGATGGAACCCAGATTGCACGCCTCAAAAGGCAAAAGCGGCTGTTCCCCGCAGGGGTTTGTGGATTCGATATCGCCCTGATCCGGCGTGGGATTATCCCTGTTGATACGGTCCAGAAAGACAATGCCAGGGTCGCCGGACAGCCATGCCTTACGCACCAGCAAGTCAAAAATTTCGCGGGCGGGCAGACGTTTCATGACTTCGCCATTGCTGGGCGACACAAGGTCATAGTGCTCGTCTTTTTCAACAGCCTGCATAAAGGCTTCAGTCAATCCAACGGAAAGATTGAAGTTATTAAACTCGCCTTCTTTTTCCTTGGCGCCAATAAACTCAAGAATATCCGGGTGATCCACCCGCAGGATGCCCATATTGGCCCCGCGCCGCGTGCCGCCCTGCTTTATCTGCTCTGTGGCCGTATTAAAGATGCGCAAAAATGACACCGGGCCGGAAGCCACGCCGCCTGTGGAACCCACACGGCTGTCTTTGGGGCGCAGGCGGGAGAAGGAAAATCCCGTGCCGCCGCCGGACTTGTGTATCATAGCCGCGTACTTGACGGCGTCAAAAATCTCTTCAATGGAGTCGCCCACCGGTAGCACGAAGCACGCGGAAAGCTGCCCCAGATCCGTCCCCGCATTCATGAGCGTTGGCGAATTGGGCAGGAACTTCCAGCTGGTCATGATATCATAAAAATCGCGCGCCAGCTGTGGGCACTTCTGGCTGGAACCTTCGTATTTCTCTTCTTCAACGGCAATGGAGGAAGCCACGCGCCAGAAGAGATCACGCGGGGTCTCGACAATTTGGCCGTCCAGATTTTTGCGCAGATAACGCTTTTGCAAAACGACTTCGGTATTGGGCTTCAACTGCGGCTGAGGAAGATTATTTGGCATTTCAGGCATGGGAAGAATAACCTTGGATTGAAGTTGTGCACGGCAAAAACGGCCCTGCGGGACCAAGACCAAGTATACATGTATACACAGTAAATAAAAGCCCCGGCAAGTTGGGGGCTAGAGTAACATATTGAATTAAATTATTTTACATAACGATAAATATTTTTAATAAGCTTCGTCTATCATGTGAAAGCCCCCACAAGGCGCGTGCGTGCAGGCCTTGCGGGGGCTTGTTAGCCTTGCAGAAGTATTTTTACGATTTTTTTCCAGCCTTGCCGTCACGCCACTGGGGCCTGCGAGAATTTCTCGCAGGAAAAGGCTGCTGCGGGCGCGACGCCGGAAAACCCGAAGAAGGGGCCGCGGCAGGCGCAGAACCACCGGGCCGCCGCACGATGCGCGCTCCGCTCTTGCCGTCACGCCGTGCGTCGGGGGTTACCTGCACCTCAAGCAAGCTGCCGGAGGGCAGGCCCTCGGCATCTTCCAGCAACAACAGACCACAAGCCGCACAGGCATAGCGGCCCCGGCCAGCCAGACCGGGCACTGCAAAGGGGGCGGTCAACACGCGGGCCTGCATGGCCCCGGAGGTTTTGCGCCCCTGCCCTTCCGCCCCGGACGAGGCGTCAGGCGCAGCTGCAGGCGAAAGCAGCAAGGGTGCGAGGCTCAGGCCACTCTTGGCAAGTCCGGCATCGGCTGAAAGATTTTCAAGCCAATGGGGAGCATCTTCACTGTCAAAGGTAAAGTGGCACCATGTGCGGCCTCCCTGCCGACTCAACAAAGGACAGGCCGCCTGATGCGGGCAAGGGGCCAGCGCTGTAAGGCCGCCATCCACCGACAACTGGCGTAAATCCATAATGGTTGAGCCGCCCAACCGCGTGCCGGGCTCCACGAAAAGCAGCGCGGGCCCAGCAGGCTGCCCTTCAGACCGCCCTCTGGCAGAGCCGTGCGTGCGAAACAAGGGAGCAAGAGTATCCATAAAACGCACAAGCTTTTCCTGACGGCAGTCGTCGGGCCGTTCATCAGGATCTGTGGACTGACCGGGAGCAGTTGTGCGGTCATCTGCGTTGTAGGTGTCCACTACCCCCATCTGGCCTGCGGCATCCATTTCATCTTCATAGCCGTCCAGCGAGCTGGCGCGGCCGCCGCGTTTGCCAAAGCGCAATTCGTTGAGCACATTGGCGGCACTGACCAGCCAGGGGCGGGCCTGCCCTCCGGCCAGCAGAGGCGCTGCCTGTCTGGCCGCATGTTCCAGCGGCGCGCGCACAGTCTGCACGGCCCACGGCTGGTGGTATGTCAGCGCGGCCATTTCCTTCAGCAGAGTATGCCCCAGTTCCAAAGGCTGTGACGAGTTGTCCAGAGCCAGCACCTGTATGGGGGCCTGACGCCATTGGGGCCGGGCCAGCCACAGGGCCAGCGGCAAGGTTAGCGGGCCGGAACCCACATCCAGCAGCAGGGCTTTGCCGCCCTGAGCCGCCGCCAAATTCGGATCAGGCAGGGGCATGACCGCCAGCAGGCGGGTGAGCCGCACCAGATTCCAGGGCAAAAAGTAATACAGATACGCGCTAACAAAGGCCGGAGTACCCCAATAGGGACGGTCAAGAGCCGCCCGCTCGGTCGTGAGCAGGCGTGACAGCCGGGCCACGTCATCAGGCAGCGAACGCCGATGGGCGGCGCTCAAAGGCCACACGCGCGCCAGCACTTCCGGCAGTTGGCCGAGAATATGCCGCACCTCGTCTGTCAGTGGCGGAAACAGCGGCGCTGCCCCGCGCCACGCATTAGTATAGACAGCCGCGGGGCGTGGCGCGCTAGGCGCATCATCGCGCAGATATGTCCGGCTTCTGCCCTGACCAGCTTCACGGTCTAAAGTATGCGTCGCACCGCTTCTGCCTCTGGCTGGCGCTCCAGCCTTACCGGAATACGGCCTATCTTGTCTGTCGGGCCTATCTGACCTGTCAGACCTGTCGGGTCTGTTTGGTCTATCAGATCTATCGGATCTGCCGGGCCTGTCAGACCTACCGGGCCGATCTGATCGATCGGATCTGTTTGATCTATCAGACCTGTTTGGCCTGTCAGACCTATCGGGTCTATCGGACCTGCTTGATCTATCTGGTCTATCAGACCTGTCGGACCTGTTTGATCTGTCGGATCTGTCGGGTCTATCAGACCTATCGGACCTATCTGACCTATCGGATCTGCCGGGCCTGTCAGACCTATCGGGCCGATCTGATCGATCAGATCTGTTTGATCTATCAGACCTGTTTGGCCTGTCAGACCTATCGGGTCTATCGGACCTGCTTGATCTATCTGGTCTATCGGACCTATCTGACCTGTCGGATCTGTCGGACCTGTCGGACCTGTTTGGTCTATCGGCCCGGTCTGACCTGTCGGATCTGCTTTTGTCAGAGCCGGGCTTGCCGGGTCTGCCGCTGCCAGAGCCAGACCTGTCCGCCCCCGCCCTGTCGGGCCGTGAACGATTTTCGCCGTCTTTATCCTGACCGGGCTTGCCTGAGTGTCCGCCACCGGGGCGTGGGCCACCCGAGCGAGGCCCGCCGGAACGTGCCGGTTTATCCGAACGCTTGTCGCGTGAAGTGCCGTCGTCGCGGGAGCGGTTCGGGCGGGATTTCTTATTATTCTGGTCTGACATTTATGCTCCAAAGCGCATATGGCGCAAATAGGTCTGATGAAAATTTTCTTCTTCCACAAGAGGCAACAGCCGTGATGTTGTACACAGGCCAGCCAGATTTTCGCGCATCCGCGCATCTATGGCCAGCAGAGCCGCTCCCTCCAAAGAGGCGTTGCCCACGGCCCGCAGCCGGGGGGCCAGTGCTGAAGGCAAAAAACCAAGGGTTTGCAGGTCATGTGCGCGCACATGTTCGCCCAAAGCCCCGGCCAGACACAGCGCGGCCACTTCGGCAGGGGCCAGCCCCGCCGCCGCCAGCAGACTTTCCAGCGCTAGGGCAAAGGCCGCTTTGACCTTAAGCAGTTCTTCCACATCGGCGGCGCACAGCCACATGCCGTGGGGCAGCTGCAACCGCATGCCACCGCTGTCTTTACCAGCCTCAAGACCAGAGGCCAGCCTGCGGGCCAGGGGCATGTTCGGTGCGGTTTCAAAGCCGCCGTCCTTTCGCATGAGGCCCGTTCGCAACAGTACGGCCAACAATGACACATACCCGGTGGCACTGATGCCGCACGCCTTGTGCGTTTCAGCTTTTGGGTCGATCCGCCCGTTCTCCAACGCCTGAGCAGATATGGCCTGACAGGAAGGGCACGGGCATTGCCCGCCGTGTTCCGGCCCATAGTTCTCCGGCCCATCGTTCTCTGACCTGGGGTCTTCCGGCCTCTGCGCAAAGAAATGGGCATTCAAGCCTGTGGGCGCAAGGCTGAAATCTGTAATAACTCCTGGCCCGGCCAATTGCCCGCACTGCGGGCCAATGCCTTCAAGCGCTGGCCCCAGAGGCACACTGGCCAGCAAAAGCCTGCCCTGCGCGTCCACAAGCGCCAGTTCGCCATTGGTGCCAAGGTCTGCCAGCACAAAAGGCCGGGGCATATCGGCTGCCAGCAGCGCAGCCAGCCCCGCGCTTATATCGCCGCCCACAAAAGGAGCGGGCAAGGGGGGAATATACACTGGCGGCAGACCGGGCACATCCACATTTTTATGCCCGTGGTGCTCAAGCCTGTAGGGCGCTGCACACAAACCGTCTACGGGAAGATCCAGAAAAATGTCCGTCATGGCCGTATTGGCAGCTACGCACACATTCGTAACCCGCGCGGCCCCGTTCTGCTCAAGGGCATCCACGACACTACACAGGCTGCGGCGCACCAGCCCGGACAAAACCCTACGACCCTGCGGCTGCATGGCCACGGCCAGCCGTGACATGACATCTGCCCCTGCGCCAGCCTGCGGATTCAGAAAGCTGCCCTGGGCTACAATAGCCCCAGCGCCCGCACCATCCGCGCTCCCCTCGTCTACTTCGGGCACAGTAACAGCCCGCCAGTATACGGAAGTCGTACCCAGATCCACCGCCAAGGCGACGGAAGCACCCTCTACGGCAGAACTTGCTGGCGGAGTGTTATCCGCCGTTGCCTGCCGCATGTCTACCATAAAGTCGGTATCGGGTGTTTTTTCAGGATCAGAAGGCAGAGGCAAATTTTCTGCCGGAAGCTCCAGTACAAGCTTTGCAGCGTCAGGCACTTGACGGCGGCAAGCCAAACGCCAGCCGTCATTCAGTTCAACAGCTGAAAAAATATCCGCTTCGGCAGGCAAGGGGACTGGAGCATCAGCCACAAAGCGAACCCGGCAGCGGCCACAGCGGCCCAACCCGCCGCACAGCGGCAATGGAGGCACCAACCCGGAAAGCCAGATGGCACGCGAGAGGCTTTCGCCCGGTGTGGCCTCTACTTCAAGGGGTGTGACGCCTGCATTTTCTCCGCTAAGGACGGGCGTTCTGGCAGTGGAAAAAAATTGTAACAGCATGGATGTCGCTCCGGCTGTAGCCTGCCTCAAGGGGCACAGGTTGGCAAGAAAAAGCGTATGCCCCTTACTTTACCGTCTCATGCCCTGCCCTGCACTTGTCAAAATGGCCTTTTTCTTGCAAGGTTTGGGAAAGAAGAACAACCGAACCTTCACCAGATATTTTTGAGGCTGGCATGAACAAAGTTTTGGCGCAAGATGAAGTGGATGCCCTGCTGCGCGGGCTTTCAGGCGGTGAAATCGAAAGCGAGGTCGAGGTCACGGAAGATGATTCCGGCATCGTGTCTTTTGACCTTGCCAATCAGGACCGTATCATCCGCGGGCGTATGCCCGTGCTTGAAATCGTCAACGACCGCTTTGCCCGGCTTTGTACCAACGCCCTTTCCAACTCGGTGCGCAAGCGCGTCGAGTTGAACCCCATATCCATTGATATGACCAAGTTCGGCGAATTCATGCGTTCGCTGCCCGTGCCCACGTCCATCAACATCTTCAAGATGGACCCCCTGCGCGGCAATGCCATCATGGTGGTGGATTCCCGGCTGGTCTTCGCCCTGGTGGAAAGCGTTTTTGGCGGCGCTGGCTCGCAGCCCAAGGTGGAAGGCCGCGAATTCACCCGCATCGAACAGGCGGTGGTGGACAAGATCGTCAAAATCGCGCTGGAGAATATGGAGGAATCGTGGCGGCCAGTCCACGACGTGAAGCTGGAGCTGGTGCGCAGCGAGATCAATCCGCAGTTCGCCGCCATTGTGCCGCCCAGCGACGTTGTTGTGGTCATCACCTTTGAAGTTGAACTTGATACGGCCCTGGGGTCCATGATTATCTGCCTGCCCTACGCCACCATTGAACCCATCCGCTCCAAACTGCACGCCAGCTTTCAGACAGAACGGCTTGAAGTGGACCATGCCTGGGTGGCGCGCCTTAAAGAACGCCTTCTGGAAACCCCCATTGAACTCAAGGTGCGCTTTGGCGGCACCACCATTACGGGCAACCAGCTGCTGCGCATGCAGGTAGGCGACGTCTTGGTGCTGGATACCGACCAGGAAGACCTGCTGGACTGCACCGTGGCGGGCGTGTGCAAATATCAGGGCATCGCCGGAACCGTGAAGGCTATGAAATCCTTTCAGATCGTCAAGGAAAACGAACCCCAGTATACTTGATGACGTTCGCCGACGGCCCAGTTCGACACCTGAGCATTTCAAAATAAAAGTATTCTATATGTCGCAAGTTCATAACGGAACTTCGCAGACTCTTCCACGGCAAGAGGCCCGGTTTATGCCGGGCCTCTACGTTTCTTGCCAAATCTAGAGTCGATTATTTTTCAATTCGCTGTTCATTCCTTCATCTTTTCCAGCATACGCGCCGTGCGCAACTGCCGCATACGGGGAGCCAAGATGCGTACCGTGGCCGCAGGCAGATGCGGCACCACAGCCACGCCCTCTGGAACCTCATCATCGTCCTTGTTACTGTTGCCGTCAGGATGCAGCAGAATGCTCTGACAGCCTGCCGCAAGGCCTGCCTGCACATCGCGCACGCGGTCGCCTATCATCCAGGAATTAGCCAGATCAAGGTCAAGTTCGCGGGCAGCTTGCAGTATAAGGCCCGGTTCAGGCTTGCGGCACTGGCACGGCCCGGTGATTTCGGGCAGATGAGAACAATAGAACCATGCATCCACAACCGCATTTTTTGCAGCCAGATCTGCATTGACCCATTGTTCCAGCAGGCGCAGGTCTTCGTGCCCATACATGCCGCGCGCAATGCCAGACTGGTTGCTCACCACCACAAGCACGTAGCCCACAGCGTGCAGGCGCTTGAGCGCCTCGGGCACGCCCGGCAGCCATTGCCAGTCTTCCTTGCGGTGCACATAGCCGGTATCCTTGTTCAGGGTACCGTCACGGTCAAGAAATACTGCCCGCCGCAAAGCCTTGCTGTCACCCATACCCTTCTCCTGGCCGTTCTTCACGCGGCTATCGCCGCCATTTTCGGTACGCCAATCCCGCACATGCTGTTCAAAGGCGCTCACACGCCCGCCACTGGCCGATCTGTTTATGTACAGATACACAGCCCGTCAGCGGCACAGAACAGTATGCCGCAAATCTTGGTTCAATGCAAAAAACTGGCAGGTCAAGACATGAAAACGGCCCCACATCCAGGGAGACATGGGGCCGCAAAAGTATCTTGAAAAAACCGCAGATCAGCGCTTGTTGTGATAGTCGCGCAGTGTCGCGGCTTCTTCGGCAGCCTGGGCGACCGGAGCGGGCACAATGGTCTTGCCGATGGGGGACAGGGCCAAAGCCGCCAGCTTGACGTGCTGCCACGCGAAGGGAATGCCGATAATGGTCACAGCACAACAGATGGCAGACAGCAGATGCCCGATGGCAATCCATATACCCGCCAGCAACAGCCAGATGATGTTGCCCACTGTGCCGAACACGCTGGTGCCCACATCAGGAGTGCCAGTCAGCACGTCGCGCGAAACGGGCATTTTGCCAAAGGGGAAAAAGGCGAAGTTGCCCATGACAAAACACGCGCGACCCCAAGGAATACCCACAATGGAGATGAAACAGAGCACGCCGAACATCCACCACATAAGGCCCATAAAAACGCCGCCCAATAAAAACCACAACGCATTGCCAAGGCAACCCAAGGTGCTGTTCACAAAGTTCCCCCCAGTGTGGGTGATTGCGTTACAAAAAGCCTCGCCGAGGCAATCCTGTTTGCAATGGCCTGAGGATTGCGAGCGCCTGCCCGCCCTGAGACACAAATACTGCTTTTGCCGCAGTTCAAAGAATACTAATGCCAAATGTTGGAGCGCAGGCTTCAGCCTTTATAAAAAAGCAGCATCACTATTTTTACGTGTCAAATATCGGGGCAAAATGCATTCACCCCTGAGGATGCGTATCCTCAGGGGTGACTTGAACTAAAAGTTCACTACAACCTGTTCGGTTTCATTGCCATCGCCCTTGCTGCGGCGGGCCACGTCACCGATGTGCCAGGCGCGCAGATTGAAGGCCTGGATGCGGCTGATGGCCTCTTCGCTCTGGTCAGGGGGCAGCACCAGCACATAGCCTATGCCGCCGTTGAAAATCTGCAGAATTTCTGGCCAGGAAAGGTCGCCCGTTTCTTTAAGCCAGCGGAAGACAGGCGACATTTGCCAGCTGCCGAAATTAATGCGGGCTTCCACCTGAGCAGGCAGCACGCGGGGAATATTGTCGTAAAAACCGCCGCCAGTGATATGGGCCATGCCCTTTACGTTGAGATCACGCAGAAGGGAGCGGACGGCTTCAACATAAATGATGGTGGGGGCCAGCATGACATCGCGCACGCTGGCGCCGTCGGCTCCGGGAAAGGCGTCGTCAGGCTTGAGTCCGCTCTTTTCCAGCACCTTGCGGGCCAGGGAATACCCGTTGGAGTGCAGACCAGAGGACGCAATGCCTACGATATGGTCGCCCACCTGGATGCCCGATCCGTCAATAAGCTTGGCATTATCAACAATACCCACGCAAAAACCCGCAAGATCATATTCGCCGGGGGCGTACATGTCGGGCATTTCGGCAGTTTCACCGCCAAGCAGGGCACAGTCGGCCTGACGGCAGCCTTCGGCCACGCCGCCGATGACAGTTTGCGCCGTGTCCACATTGAGCTTGCCCGTGGCAAAATAATCAAGAAAGAACAGGGGATTGGCACCCTGAACCAAAATATCGTTAACACTCATGGCCACCAGGTCGATGCCCACGGTATCGTGCTTGTCAAAGGCAAAGGCCAGCTTGAGCTTGGTGCCCACGCCATCCGTAGAGGAAACCAGCACAGGTTCGCTCATGCCGCTGAGGTCAGGTCGAAACAGGCCGCCAAAGCCGCCTATATCTGAAATGACACCCCTGGTCTGGGTGCTTTGCACCATAGATTTGATGCGTGAAACAAGGGTGTTCCCCGCCTCAATGTCAACGCCTGCCTGCGTATAGGCCTTCGCGCGATCGCTGGACATCCGTAGCCTCCTTTGGATTGGCGTTCTTTAGCAGATTTTGCCGCAAAGCCCAAGCGACTTTTTTGGCCGCCCGCTGCGCCCGTTTTTCTTCGTATGCCGCCGCACTTTTCGGTGCGTTACAAAAGTCAGTTCCACTGTTTTCACCAGCGCGCCGCCTCTTCCATTTTTCGTAGACCAGTTTCGCCGCCACTGCTAGAGTAATACGGGGAGAGAGAGTGGAAATGCCGCCATTAAAAGGATAGCCATGAAAAAACACACGGCCATATGCTTGTTGTGCGCCGCTTGCGCTCTGGCTGGAGCTTGCCCGGCTTCGGCAGCCACCAGCGACGGAGGCTACGTCCCGCCGCCCAGTCAACAGGGCGGAGCACAAGTTTGGGGCACACAGGATCTTGAAGGCAGCAACATCGAACGGCGGGCGCGTACTGATACATGGCGCGACAGTAATGGCGACATTATCACTTCTGTGGTGCCGCCGCCACCGCCCCCCCAGCCGCAGCAGTGGAACGGTCCCATCTATGTCACGCCCTGGGTGTCACCCGATGGCAGCTATACTGGTGGCGGTCAGGGCGGCATTTATCCTGGCGGCCCCATACCTGGAGTTCCCGGCCCTGGCGGGCAGTACCCCGGCAGGCCATATCCGGGTGGACAATACCCTGGCGGCAATCATATGGGCGGTCAGTACCCGGGGAATTACCCCGGCGGTCAATATCCCGGCAAGCCAGAACCCGGTGGGCAGTATCCTGGTGGCCAATATCCCGGAGGCGGATACCACGGTAATCCAGGCGCACAGTATCCAGGCGGGCCAAACGGCGGATACCACGGCCCCAAACCTTCTGAAAATCATCCCGGCGGCCAGTATCAAGGCGGCCCGCGCCCCGGCCATCAGCAGTCCGGCGGCCCCAATGCCCCAAGACCCGGCCAGCGCCCGGAGGGTCCGCAATCTGGCGGCCAGTTGGGCGGTTCTGGCGCCAACTGGCAGCAAGACCCCTATTTCAACAGCAATCCGCACCCCGGCGGCCCGTCCTGGCCCACAGACGGCCCGCAGCAGGGTTCTGGTTCGCCGCAGGGGCAGAATAACAATAGCCAGCAGCCCGCTTATAATAACTACAATTATGGCAACCAGGGCTATGACGGGCAAAGATACGGGCAGGGCTACAATGGTCAGGAGTATGGGGGTTACGCCCCGCCCACTATCAACCAGAGAGCCAACGAAGAAGCCGATATTCTTGCCGACGAACAGCAATGGCGTCAGCAAGGCGACCCGCAATACATGCAGGATGCCATGCCCCAACCTGACGGGCAGCCTTTTGGAACTCCCCAGCAGGGCTACGGCCAACAAAACTTTGGGCAGCCGAACTACGCCGGGCAAGCACCACAGACAATGCAACAACGTGCCCCGCAACCGGAGCCGCCGCCAGCCATGCCCAACGGGGCAACTTCCCCCGCCGTACCTTACAGCACCGTAGCCCCCACTACTCCCGCGGGGGGGCGCTGATATGCAGGCATTACTCTGGCATGCGCTGGACGGCGCACATAAGGGATCTGTCCAGTGCCGCCTGTGCGCCCACGGCTGTCGCCTGAAAAAGGGAGACAAAGGTCTGTGCGGCGTGCGGGCCAACATGAACGGTAATCTGGTGACTCTGGTGGGCGACGTGGTCACGGCCATCAATCTGGACCCGGTGGAAAAAAAACCTCTCTACCATTTCTTGCCGGGCACAAAAACATTTTCCATTGGCAGCGCTGGCTGCAATTTTACTTGCAAATTTTGCCAAAACAGCAACATAGCCCACATACCACCCAGCGGCATTGTGCCTGGCAAGCGTGCTGCTCCCGAAGATCTGGTGGTGCTGGCCCAGGCAAAACGCGCCCGCAGTATGGCTTTTACCTATAATGAACCCACAGTATTTTTTGAACTGGCCTACGAAACCGCCGGACTGGCCACCCCGCGCGGCATTCGTTGTTTGCTGGTGACCAACGGCTATATGTCGGAAGACTGCCTGCTGGCCCTCAGCCGGCGAGTATGCGCCGCCAATGTGGACCTCAAGTCATTCCGCGACAGCTTTTACCGCCAATACTGCGGCGCACGGCTGCAACCTGTTCTTGACAACCTCAAGGCCATGCGCAAGCTTGGCTGGTGGCTGGAAGTGACCACGCTGGTCATTCCCGGCGTCAACGACAGCGCCGCAGAGCTCAAGGAAGCGGCAGCCTTTATTCATCATGAACTGGGCGCTCATACCCCTTGGCATCTTTCAGCATTTCATGGCGCTCACCAGATGGCCGACCATCCCTCTACTCCTCTTTCCAAACTTGAAGAGGCGTGGAGCATCGGCCGCCAGGAAGGGCTGCACTTTGTGTATATCGGCAATACGCTGAGCGCTATGGGCAGCAATACGTTCTGTCCCCAATGCGGTATTATGGTCATTGAGCGCCAGGGCTATAGTGTTAACATGCACATGCAGGCGGGCGCACCGGGCGTCTGCCCTTCCTGCCACACAACCCTGCCCGGAGTATGGACCTGATGATTCTTGTTTACACTGGTGACGGCAAAGGAAAAACCAGCGCCTGCACAGGCCAGACTGTGCGTGCGATGGGTCAGGGCATGAAGGTGGCCTTTGGGCAATTTATGAAGCGTGACGGACAGGCCGGAGAGCAGACAATGCTGGCTCAATGGCTGGGGCCGCGCTTTCTGGCGGGAGGCCTCGGCTTTTTACGCCGTGACGAAGAACGCCCCGCCCACCGCGAAGCCGCCCTGCGTGTGCTTGACTGGGCGCTTGAGCAACTGCTTGAAGTGGATATGCTGGTGCTGGACGAAAGCCTGTACGCGCTTGGCTCTGGCATTCTTTTACGCGAGGAAGTGGAAGACCTGCTTGCCCGCGCGCGCCTGCAGGACAAACATCTCGTGCTTTCAGGCCGTAATGCCCCGGATTGGCTGGTGGAAACAGCGGATCTTGTGACTTCCATGACCGAAATCAAGCACCCGTGGCGGGCTGGCATCAAGGCTGCGCCGGGCATAGAGTATTAGCAGGCTCCACGTTCTGACGGATTGTATGTAGCTAAAGGATTTTTTCATGGCGGCATTGACCATTTATGTGGCTGGTTCATTCAAACACAAACACGGCGTGCGGCTTCTTGGGCGTGAATTGCGCGGCATGGGTTGCTGCATTCTTGACTGGACGGAAAAGGCCGTGCCGCCGCCGGGGCTCACCCCCGGCGAACGCCGGATCTGGATGGATACGGACAGAAACGGCGGACAGGTTTACAGTTTTTGCCGCGATGCCTGCATTCAGGCTGATCTGGTCATTTATTACGGCGCATCTGGACAGGACGCCGGGGTTGAGGTCGGTCTGGCAGCAGGAGCCGGAGTTCCGGTACTGGGCATTCGCGGCCCTCTGGAAGGACCGGGCCTCATGCTGCACGGGGCCGTCAGTCATTGGGTGGACAGCGCCGAAGACGCGCTTGAAGCTGTTGCTGCCCTTTTGCGCCACAAAGAACAAAACTGGAAGGAACTGGATGCCGAACCTCATGAAGGGCTGCGCCGCATGGGTCAGGCCCTGCGCCCAGACAAAGCCTGAGCAAAGACGGCCCGGCAGACAGTGCGTTAGAATCTGACGAGCGGAAACCTCCTGCCTTATGCAACTGCTACGCCTAAAATGGCCGTTTATCGGCGAATAAAAACCCACCTGCGCCATGTTTCGGCAGCAGGTGGGAACAGGCTCTTGTGAGCATTTACCATATAAGGTGCTTTGGTCTGCCCCGCCGCTCATGCATCAGGCAGCGCAAACAGTTTATTTTCCCGCCTGAGGGCGCTTTTTTTCAAGGCGTACGTCACCGTTTTCATAGGTGCTTACAGGCTTCCAGCCCAGGCGTGTGTAAAATCCATAAGCCCGGCTTTTGCCGTCAGTTTCCAGCCAGATGGATTCATGTGCGGAAAAAAGACCAGCTTCGGCCTCAGCCATAAGCTTGCTTCCAAGGCCGCGCCCTTCAAACTCTGGCAGCACAAAGGCCGCAAAGACGCAGCCTTCCTCCACATCAATCATTGCAAATGCCACGGGGCTGCCATCCACTTCAGCCAGCCACGCGCACTGCCCGGCAGCAATGGTTTCTTTAATAACTTCAGGCGTAATGCCCATATCTGCCATCTGCTCCCGCGAGAGATGGTTTTCCTTCACGCTGGTGCGGATGTGAAAAATGGCTTCCACGTCCGCCGTATTGGCGGGCCGTATGAGTGCGGTATCGTTTTTGTTCATTTATTTTCCTTACATTCAGGGCAGTTTCGATATTAAACTGCTCTATTCAGTTATTGCGTCAGGTTGCGCCTGACCGCCAATATCAGGATGGCCCGGTTTACAGGCAATTGCGCCAAAACCGGGCCATCCATACTGATCTATGTTTCAGCAAATTTCTGCGTTAGGGCAAATCCTTACTGTCCAGACCGCCTGACGAGCCCCTTGAAGCGCCGCCCGACGAAGACGGCGAAGACGCGGGCGTGGTGTTCATGCCGCCAGACCCGCCTTCAGCCATGGCACCTTCGCCAGCAAGGCCCGCGCCGTCGTGCTGCTCGGTCGTGCCCGTGCCAAGCTGCCCGAGCTTTTGCGGCAGCATAAGGTAGCTCGTTACGGAAGTTACGCCCGGCACCCCGCGTGCAGCCTGTATGGCCAACTGCTTTTCGGCGTCATCCTTGACAACGCCCAGCAGCACCACGCGGCCCGCGTTCACTTCCGTATCTATACGCGAGGACGAAAGGCCCTTGGTGCCAATGAGATCTTTGCGCAGTCTTGCGGCCAGCATCATATTGTTGCTGTCGCTGGTAGCCGGGGTAAACCAGTGTGGCGTCACAGAAATGGGATTGTACCTGCGGGCGATGGTAAGAGCCTTGCCCTGCATATCCGCCGGGACCTCGCCCACAAGGAAAACATGCCGATAAAAACTGTACACCGATACAGACCAGCCCCCGGTGAAGCTTTCGTCCATAAGGGCTGTTTTGATCTTGGTGGACAAAGCCTTGTCGTCCGAAATGGTATCCACGAGGCGTTGGTCGTCGTAAACACCGTAGCCGCCATAAGCGCAGCCATTAAGGGCAGCCAGCATGACCAGCAGCAGAACAAGCGCCAGACGTTGCATGTTTTTCTCCTTTGGGCCTTTATTGCTTTTCACGCCGAATGCGCGCGCCCACGGCGTTAAGCTTGTATTCAATGTGCTCATAGCCTCTGTCCAGATGGTAGATGCGGCGCACCTCTGTCGTGCCCTGAGCCGCCAGACCAGCCAGCACCAGCGAAGCGCTGGCGCGAAGGTCCGAGGCCATCACAGGCGCGCCCGTAAGTTTCTGCACACCACGCACCATGGCCGTATGGCCTGAAATCTTGATCTGCGCGCCCATGCGCATCAGCTCCTGAACATGCATAAAGCGGTTTTCAAAAATGCTCTCTTCCACCACGCTGGCCCCTTGAGCCAGACACATCAGCGCCATAAGCTGCGCCTGCATGTCGGTAGGAAAGCCCGGGAAGGGCTGCGTTTTCACGTCCGTACCGCGCAAGGGCGCGGAGCAGCAGCGAGCCAGCACGCCTTCGCCCTGCGGGGTGATTTCCATGCCCATGCTGCGCAGTTTGAGAATAACGGCCTCAAGCTCTTCATAAGGACAATTGTTCAGCAGCAGTTCGCCGCCCGTAATACCGGCAGCCACCAGAAACGTGCCCGCCTCGATGCGGTCTGACATGACGGGATAGGTGGCGCTATGCAGGGAGCTGACCCCCTTGATACGGATGGTGGACGTGCCCTGCCCCGTGATACGCGCGCCGCAGGCGCACAAAAAGTTGGCAAGATCCACTACTTCCGGCTCGCGGGCCACGTTTTCCAAAATAGTTTCGCCCTCGGCCAAGGCAGCGGCCATAAGCAAATTTTCGGTTCCGCCCACTGTGGGCATATCAAAAGTAATATGCGCGCCCGTCAGTTTGCGGCAGCGGCCAATGATGTACCCTTCTTCCAGTTGGAAGCTGGCCCCCATCAGTTCCAGTCCCTTGAGGTGCTGGTCGACAGGGCGCGCCCCAATGGCGCAGCCGCCGGGCAGGGCCACGCGGGCTTGCCCAATTCGCGCCAGCAACGGCCCCAGGCAAAGCACGGAGGCCCGCATGGTGCGCACAAGGTCATAGGGCGCTTCGGGCAACAAGGTGCCGGGGCTGATGCGCACCTGACCCTTTTCGTAATGGCAGTCGCAACCGAGCACTGTCAGCAGATTGATGGTCGTGTGAATATCGCGCAGATCGGGCACATTGGTGATGGTTACAGACTCTTCAGCCAGGATAGCGGCAAAAAGAATAGGGAGAGCCGCGTTTTTGGAACCGCTGACTTCAATAACGCCTGTAAGCGGCACACCGCCTTCAATGACCAGTTTGTCCATTAGATGTCCCCGAATGTACTGTTGCTGCCGCTTTGCGGCCTATAGTGTCGTGTGGTGTTGCGCCCCGTCGGGCAGATGCGTACGTGCGTGGGCGGGTGAATACGACCCATTTGGACTTGCCATTCTGGGGCCGATATAAACCCGCAGGCTGCCTCTTTTGGCGGGTTGGCGAAGTGTAGTTTTTTTTCTAGATAAAATCCAGATCACGTTGATGCTAAAAAAGGCTTGCCAAAAGAAATTATCCTGCCTATAAGAACTTTCTCGTGGCGGAAGTAGCTCAGTAGGTAGAGCACCTGGTTGTGGCCCAGGTGGCCGTGGGTTCAAGTCCCATCTTTCGCCCCACAAATTTCCGCGCCAGCACAAGCCACGGCGCGGTTTTTTTTCGGAGCGTGGCGCAGCTTGGTAGCGCACCTGCTTTGGGAGCAGGGGGTCGAAGGTTCGAATCCTTTCGCTCCGACCAGATACATTCCAAAGGGTTAGAAGTAAAATTCTAGCCCTTTTTTATTTTGCCTAAATTTCATTTCCAACCTTATTTCCAACCTTTTTGCGGAAAATGGCTACTACTCCATACAACTCCGTAGCACAGGCGGTAGGCCTGAATATCCTCTGACGTTTGCGCTTATGAACAGCAAAGAATGCCTTCCTCCCATAAGGCATGTATTAAGTGTGGCGAAAGGCCTCGTCTTGAAACCTTGAGACCAGATGGAAGAGCCCACGATATTTACCGGATTCTCTGCTGCAAATGTGGCAACAATCCTTTGCAGTGCTCGGTCAGCCAATCGGCCGCTATCCGCCGTTGAAACGCATAGTTTCTTCCTGCCCTACCCATGACACTTAGAGTCGAAAAAAATACAAATATCGCAAAGAGCGTGAGGCGGGGTTGCCCCCGCCTCACGCTCTGTAGTCAGCCTGAAGCCCTCTACCGGCCTTCGCCTTCAGGCAAGGCCAGCCTTTGCGATTCATCCACGGTATCGCAGCTGCCACTTTTCCCGTTTTCCAGTTCCACCGCAACCGCCGCCGCAGTGAATACCCCTGCGATTCCAGCCAGTATGCCGCCTATAAATGTCCATTTATTACTCATGACTACTCTCCTTTTCAGTTGCGTAAATACAGAAGGCGGGATTACTCCCGCCTTCTGTTCATCTGCTGTTTTAAATAGCCTAATCGTCCCAATTTTCCTTGATGACCTGCAGCACAGCAATAGCAACAGGTATCCATGCCAGTGGGTTCATACAGCCTCCTTGAGTGTCAGCAACGCGGGATGCGCCGCTGGTTGTGTGTGAAGGATGTTGGATTGGGCCGTGCCGGGTTCCTGCGACAAAAGTCCAGTGGCACCATCATGATGCCCATCCTTTCAGCAGAGCGGCCTGAAGCATATCAAACATAGTGGGTACCAGGTCAGGCAGATCGTTAATGACTCGGCTGGTCTGTGGCAGCAGTAGGCCGATGTGCTCGTCACGAATCCCAAGGCCATACACCTCAAAACCAAGCCGTTGCGCTACGCTCACGACATGGGTTGCTGCGTGCGTGCTATCAGGTATTCCGTCTGTAATGATGAGAATTATTTTTCGTTGCTCCCTGATGAACAGCATTGTCTGCATAACCCACCACAAAGCCGCAGCCAGAGGGGTGCCGCCTGAAGCATTGATGTCAAAGCTGTCCGGTACCTTTTGACCATGCCGCATGATGGGGAATACAGAACTTGTGGGAGCCATCGCGGGAAAGGCCGCGACCGCAGGATTTACGCCACGGATGTGTTCCAGTGCTTTTGCTACAGCAAAGCACGCCTGCCTTGCCAAAACGATGGGAACGCCGCTCATGCTACCGCTGACATCCAGCAGGATATGCACAGCAGTGTTGAGCCCGGTTTGTTCTGCCTCCCTGCGGAAGATGCGCGGATTGCCCGTCTGCAGCCGATGGAGCGAGCCGGGGTGTAAAGCCCCTCGTCGACCGATGCTGCACCGTTTTTGTGTCCGTGCCTGTAAAAGCCCCTGGAGACGGGTTCGCAAGGCAATGCTGGCCTGAAGGGCTTGCAGCTTTTGCGACTCAGGCAATACGCCCGAAGGTCGAAATCCTTCCACCGCCACCGTAACGCTCTCAAAGGCTGATTTTGCCTGACAAAGAACAAGTGCCGTTGAAAGAAGCTCCCCCAGGTTTTGAGGCAGGTCTTGGGCTTCGGCGTGTAACAGGGCTGTAAGCTGGGTTTTGGCCTTACTGGGGGATATGGGCTGCTGCGTTTGAGATGCACAACTAGACGAAACATACTGATCTCCTTGCGAGGCAGAATCAGTGTGGTCGGCTCCATTTCCTCTGGTTTTTTCTTGTTGCCGTTGCGGCTCCCACTGCCGGATGCTCTGGGCCAATTGACGAGCATAGGCGATGGTGGAATCAGTATCAGGACAATGTATGCGGACTTTGATTAAGATGGCGTCCAGCACTTCCTTCAGGCCGTGAAAGTGCTGGTGTAGCGCCTCTGCTGCCAGGCGTGGTGTGTTCACTTCCTCCACATCCCAGGCCCGTACGGTCAACAGCACATAGTCCAAAACAGCAAGGGCCGGGGAATCCCCCCCGGCCCTTAGCTGTGCCTGCTCCACAAAGAATCGTCGTATCAGCCAGTTCAGATTTTGTCGGCAGCCAGGGAAAATGCCAGACAGCTTTTTCTCAATGCGCCAATCCTCCAGGCAGTTAAAGAAGTTGAAGGTTACAGGATCAAGCTTGGCATCCTTGAGTGCAGCAAAATCCGTATGCCGTATATGGGCCGCCTCGTGATCGACAAATCCGCGAGCCATTGCCAGTAGTTCCGGTTCGCAATCCATCGGCAATGAGGGCAGTTGAATGATCTTGCCGTTGGTGCAGGCTTCATCGCCACCGATACGTACCTGCACCCCGTACTGGTCGCCCAGCACGGACGCCAGCAGGGGCAGACAGTTGAGAACATCTTTTGCACGTATCATGGCATCACCACAGGCCCAGGCTGGGAATGGCTGGATGAGGCAGCGTGCTGTCTGCCACGGGGATGTCCGGCAGTATGGGGGCGTCATCCATATCCTCATTAACTACATCGTCTATCTGCATTGCGTTGTCCTCCTGCGCAGGCTTGCTGTCCGGCCCAGCCAGCAAGGCGTCCAGCACAAAGGCCGGGCCATAGCCTTCAATGACCTTCTGTGCGTGTGCCACCAGGGCAGCACTATCCTTGAGCAGGCAGACTAGGCCCTGCAGAAGCAGCAAGTCTGTGCCGACGATATTGCCCTTCTTGGGCATGCAAAGCAGTGCGGCCTGCACGATATCTGCCACCGGAGCCACGTGCGGCTCTACGAAAGACAGCCCCGTGAGCTTGGCATGCAGAGTTCGCAACGGGGAAAGTGCCTTGTGAGTCACTTCCGTCTTGCCGTGATACACTCTGCGCCAGATGTCTTCGGCAGACTTGGCCACTTCGCCGAAGAGTGTGCCGCCCAGACCCTGCACCTCTTCTGCCAGACCGGCTTCCAGCACGGCTGTGTTATCTGTATGTTGCGCCAGCGGGGACA
>JAEWKM010000033.1:0-34038 GCA_023386035.1 Pseudomonadota bacterium | reverse complement strand
AAAGTGTATTATGGTGACTCATGTCCAAAATCTCCTTGTGTGGCAAAGTTTTTCGCAAACTCTTTATACCACATCGCACTGAGATTTTGGACTTTTTTCTTAACCCTTAGCCGGACAGCAATGATTTTTTTCACTTATATTAGCAATATATACAATATTAATTTATATAAAATTAGTATTGATACATATCATATTAATTATTATATTTTTAAATACAATTAATACATAGTAAAATATAATAATATAAATTTCGTTAGCGCAAATTTTTTCTTACTATAACGCATCATATTTTTTATATTTGTTTTCACCTATAAAACCAGAACATGATAGTAAGTATAATCAGGATGAATAATATAACAATTTCAGTATATACATTCATTTTACAACATAGCTCTCTTATTTTTTGCCAAACAAGATCTGCATGAGCAGCCAGTACAAATACAAAGCAATTTTTGATGTTGCTTTGAAAAATTCAACCTGTGGTGTATTGCGCATAAAAGAAATTTTTCCTGTATCTGCCTTCCCATTTCCAAATGTTCACTCGCTCTAAAGCTGAAAGCCATTCTCAAAAGAGAATGGCTTTCAGCGGTTCATCAGTATCTCACAGCAAATTAGCACGTTATTTCAGCATACCACCTGCCGAAACATCTCATCACCATACTTCTTCAGCAAGAATACTCCTTCAAAATACAGTGCCATTTAGCAACAGTTTACCCGCCTTCAGACAGCTTGCGCAGCAGATTAAGGCATGCTTCCACACTTATGGCGCTTCCCGCTTTTAACGACCAGTAAAAACCGCCAATTTCAAGCACAGGGGTTTTGCCTATCAAGCCCATGCGCCCGATGAGCGGCGGCTCGGACATGCTAGTGACCAGCCCGTGCATGCCAAGCTGTTGCATTGCGATGCGCAAGTTTCTGTCAATGCATGCAATACGTTGCGCATTGGTATCCCAAATGATGATCTTCATAAGCTGTTTTCCGGCATGTTATGAAACGGATAAACTTCGCCGATCACCCTAGCGATCTAACATACCTGTCTGCCATAAGCGCCGCTATGGTGCCGTCAGCTGCTGCCGTGGTAAGTTGCCGAAACTGTTTGGCATTAATATCACCAGCAGAGAATACTCCAGGAATATTCGTCTGCATGTCAGCATCGGCCAGAACATACCCTGCCTCATTGATATTGATGGCATCCTTAAAAAGTTCATTATTCGGAATCTGGCCCAGAAAAACAAACACGCCATCAGCTTCAACCGTAGTGCGCTCGCCCGACGCGCAGTTTTCCAGAACAGCGCCAGTCAATACGCCGTTGACGACCGCAAAATCTTTCACCTTCGTGCCAAGAACGCAACGGACGTTATCACAACCAAGCAAAGCGTCCTGAGCGGCTTGGGCGGCAAACAGGCGGTTCATTTCCTCAACTATGGTTATCTGCGCGACGCCGAGATGCTTCAGGTACAGGCCTTCATCAAAAGCGCTGTTGCCCCCGCCCACCAGAAGAATTTTCTTACCTGCGTAGGGTGCACCATCACAGATGGCACAATAGTGAACCTGTTCGCACTCCGTAGGCACGTCCAGCAACACAGGTTTTCTGCCTGTGGCAAGGATAACGCTTTTGGCAAAATAAACTGCCTCTTCGGTTTCAATGCGTTTGCAAGGAGCCTCAAGATCCACGCTTTCAATTTCGCAAACTTCTTCAACAGCAACCCCAAGACTGTCCACCTGATCACGGCATTTCTGCATGAGCTCCATGCCGTGAACCGAGGGATACGAGGGGAAATTCTCTACAAGATACGTGGAGTTGGCCAAACCTCCGGTGATGTTGCTCTCAAGTATAATACAACTTCTGTTGGCGCGCGCCGCATAGACGCCAGCGGTCATACCGGCCATGCCGCCGCCGATAACGGCAATATCATAGTGGAGGATGTCTTTCATGCCAGCACCCTACTTTGCGCTACTGTAGAATGCGGCCAGTTCACGAGGGTTCATGAGCCCAGGCTTGCGAGCCACAGCCTTTCCGTTTTTGATAACAATGACTGTGGGCACTCTTTCCGCACCAAGAGCAGTCATGGCTTCGGGCGATTCTTCGCTATCTATTTTCAAGAACATGACGTCAGGAAACTGCGCCTTGAATTTTTCAACGACCTTTTCCATATTCTTGCAATGCGAGCAGAGTTTTTTTGAGCAAAGCAAAATACCGCTATTGGTGGCAGCAACAGCAGCTTCAACCGATTCACTGGTAAGCATCGTATACATATCGAACTCCATTTTTCTGCATAAGATCAAACTATCGGCACCTGATGACGTTGCCGAAAACTTACAACGGTATTCGGCAAAATCAGACCAGAAGACCCAAGACAATCGCGCCGAAAATCTTGGGCCTTCTAAGGCTGCCAGTTAAGAGGTCATCAATTCGCCCATAAATTCTTTCAAGCGCAGGAGCATCTCCTTGCCAACTTCGGGGTGCTTATCCAGCACGTTCTTGAGCTGGAAGGGGTCTTTTCTTCTGTCATAGAGTTCGTCTGTTTCAGGCACTTCCGCCACGCTGTTGGGCGAACAGGTCCACTGATCGGCTCCGTCCAGGCTGGACAGCACGGTACCTGCGGGCTTTTCGCTATCATCAGCGCCGAAGCCCTTGCGCCATTCTTCCATATACCCCTTGCCGCCTGTTGCCGTGATGTGCGAACTGTCTATGCTTTCGCTATAAAATTCCGCAGCCATTTTGTCGCTGTCGCGGTTTTCAGGCTGCAACCAATGGATGTAGCTCCAGTCATCTGTAAACATCCCCCACGAATAGGAGTGGTAGCCTGCGATGGCAAAGTCGCGCACCTTGTCCACCTCTCCCCGCACCAGGGGCAAAAGGCTTTTGCCCTGCATATCCGGGTGAATGCCTATGCCCAGCCAGTCGCACACGGTGGGCGCCACGTCGCAGGACTGAACAAAAGACTTTATGCGCTGCCCGGCCTTGATTCCAGGGGCACGCAACAGCATGGGGGTGTGAGCAAGTTCTTCATAAGGCCAGGGACGAACCTTGGTCATGATTCCGTGGCCGTGCTCGCCATTGCCCAAGTGTTCACCGTGGTCGGAAACCATCATGAACAGCGTATTTTCTTCCAGGCCCATAGCCTTCACGGTGTCCATCAGCTTGCCAAGATATTCGTCACACAGGGTGATGGTTTCAGCATAAAGCATGCGGATATGGTGCAACTGCTCTTCTGTGAACACGCCGTCCACTGGGCCTTCACAAGGATACGGTTGCGGCTTGCCCTTGTAGTCCGGGTCGTACGGGCAGGGGCGGCCTTCCGTAACGGACGGCGGATACCACGGCTCATGCGGATCGAAGGAATCTATCCAGAGGAAAAAAGACTTGTTGCGGTCAACGCCGCCCAGATAATCGATGGCAGCATCGACAGTACGCGCGACAAAGTGATCTTCCTTGCTGCGCCAGTACTGGCGCTGGCGAAGAAAAATACCCAGTTCCGTGAGGTTGCCCGCAAGCGCCGCTTCGCCCATTTTTTCCGCATAGGCCTTGGCACACGCATCTTCAACGTAGTCGTCAATGGAGAGATTGATCAGCGGATCATACTCGTAAAAATTATCGGCTTCCTGCCCACGGGTGTACCAGACCTTGTCGAAACCGCGAGTGTAGCCAAACTTGGGCAAGCGGTAGTTGGGACAGTCAAACACAAGGCCAGTCTGGATGGGCCGCCCCCAACAAAGATCGGCAATGGTGGTGTCTTCTTCAGAAAGAGCGACCCATCCAGCTTTTTGCAAAGTATAACGCCCGGTGTGCATCGCCCGGCGACAAGGCACGGTGGGCAGGCCCTCGGTATAGCAGTTTTCAAAAAGTACGCCTTCTCTCGCAAGCCTGTCCATATTGGGTGTTTTTATCCATTCATTGCCGTAGCAGCCCAGATAATTGTACTGCAGGCTGTCGAACATGATGACGATGACATTCTTTGGCATACAATGCGCCTCACATTATAAATACGTTAAAATACTCAAGCAAAAACGCTTCACTACTGATGAACTTCACTCAGCATAAGCAAAAGCTGTGCCTAAATTTTATATTCAAATATTCTAATAAGTAATAAACAAATCAAAAGTTATTTACTTCGCCTGATGACAAAACTATCGTTTTTTACGACACTGAAAAAAATTTCATGGGTATTACATATGCAAAAAAATACAGATCTCTCACAGGTAGAAATGCGCAACAGCTATACACGACTGCTCAATCTTCTTCCTGGCGCAGTGTTCCGTTCTGAAATATCTGAAAGAAAACAGGCTTTTTCGAAAGATTATGGAGTCTGCCTGAAGTTTGTCAGTGATGGCATGTACAAACTGATTGATGTCACGCCGGACACACTGGACCACGGAACGAACCTTGTGGATTCACTGATTTTGCCTGAAGACCGTGATACGGTAAGAAGAAAAATCTATACAAGCTTTGTGGAGGATCGGCCTTACCAGATGGTGTACCGCATGCGGCTTCCCAGCGGGACCATAAAGTGGATATGGGAACAGGGTGAAGTTGTCTGCGGCGAATCTGGAGAACTGCTGTTTCTTGAGGGTATTATGATGGACCTCAGCGAATACAAGGCCATCGAAAATTCGCTTAAGGAAGAAAGTAGTATGCCGGCTCTTTCCTGCCGCACAGCCAACGGCTTTGGCTTGATGGTGGGCACCAGTGACCCCATGCAAACCCTGTATTCGCAAATAGAAAAAGCGGCTCAAAGCAGCAGTAATGTGCTTATCTTGGGTGAAACTGGCACAGGAAAAGAACTTTGCGCCCAGACCATCCACGAACTGAGCGGGCGCAAGGGAGCTTTTGTGCCTGTAAACTGCGGTGCCATCCCCGAGCAACTCATCGAGAGCGAATTTTTTGGTCATATGCGCGGGGCGTTCACCGGGGCGGTTGGCAACAGAGACGGCTTTATCAAGGCCGCTCATGACGGCACACTTTTTCTTGATGAAATTGGTGAACTTCCTTTGCACCTTCAGGTCAAACTTTTGCGCACCCTTGAAAGCAAACAGTTTACGCCCGTTGGCAGCAATACCCCCCAGCGGTCCACATTCCGCCTTATCGCTGCGACCCATCAAAATCTGCCCAGCATGGTAAAAAATAAAACCATGCGGTCAGATTTTTTCTATAGAATTAATGTGTTAACGGTAAAAATTCCGCCGTTGCGTGAAAGGCGCGGTGACCTTGATCTACTCATTGAGGCATACTTGAACGCTAACGACACTGCGGGCCAGGTGCCTCAGCACGTGCGCGCGGCTATGGAACAGCACTCATGGCCGGGCAATATCCGCGAGATGCACAACTTTCTTGAACGCTTTTTTATGTTCGGTGACGCGTCTATCGAGGGTTTTGATTGCGACGACTGCGAGGCGGTTTTTCCAGATACCGACACACCTCTGGAAGAATCCGTCAGGGCTTTCGAGTACAGACTGATCGTGCAGGCTATGGAAAAATGCCGCTGGCGGCAGGGTGAGGCAGCCAAGCTTCTTGGGCTTAATTTGAGAACTTTTCAGAGGAAAATTAAGTACCACAACTTGTCAAAATAGATTATCCGCAAGTTTTCTGCCCCCAATAAAACGCAACAGGACTTACACTCACAGTAAGACCTGTCTTCATGTCTTTTGCACCCAACTTGCAAAACATACCGGGAAATAAGGGTAGTATCTGCGACTATCCTTATTTGATGGGGAAAGCGCGCCCTCGCCCCGATTTCTGGCGTGAGCGATCCAGTTTTACTGCCATGTGGCCGATTTTCTTGAAAGGATCAGGCAGAGCCACCAGCAGCATATCCCAAAATCCCTGCCGTACTTTTACAGACAACTGCCTCTCAACAAGCTTGCAGAATGGAAGGGTATCGTTTGTCATGCTGGCCTCCACTGCAATACTGATTGCTGCATCTGACCAGTGTATGACAAAACGAAAGCTTTTTCGTGCCGCCCGACTACGGCTCAAAAAGCGTTAGTACTGCGAAGGGATGAGTGTGTCTGGCAGAAATTGGAAAGAGTAGCGAAAACAGGTCTTCTAGCCGCACTTACAAAAGAAAAACAGCCGAGAGGTTGAATGAGTTCAAATGCTCTAAGAAGCTAGCACGATAGAAATCTCACCTAAATTTTACCCTAGGGTCAACAATACCTGGAATCAGAAGAATCAGATCTCTCGTATGACCCGCGCGGCTTCCTGTGCCATAAGAGCGTGCCCGGCTTCGCTGGCGTGCAAGCCATCAGTATACAAGGCATCAAAGGATGCCCTGTCTCCGCTCTGCATCGCCGAGGTGGAAACCTCATCAAAGCAGCGGTAAAAATTTATCTTTGGCAAAGAAAAATCTTCGGCCAAGCTGTGCAGCCAGGACCGCAAATCTTCGTAGGCGGCGCAAGCTCGTGCCACATCCATACTGGCAAGCAGCGGAAAAGTGATGGGGTGGCGCACAGGGATGGGAATGCCGAGCAAGGGCTTGATGCGGGCGTTGAAGCACTGCTGCACCAGGGCGAACATATTGGCTTTTACCACACCAAGTTCCGCCCCCAGAGCCAGATCATTAAAGCCGCCCATAAGAATGGCCGCATGAGCGTCTCTAGCGGCCCCGTGGGCCTGAAAACGGGCCAGCATGCCACCAGTGGTGTCGCCGTTGATGCCCCAGTTATACACCCGCATGCCCGTTGCTCCGGCCAGTAAGGAGGGCCAAACCCGGGAACGGGGAATGCCGTAGCCATATGTGAGGCTGTCGCCCAAACAGATCAAAGTCATGCCCGCTTTTACTCCTCTACTGCTTCGGCGTCAAAGAACAGGCCGCGCTGGTGGAGCAACCAGCGCGGCCCCGTGCCGTCGCACTCAATGCGGCACGGTATCCTGCGGAGCCGGGACAGAATGCCTGCCCGTTCCCGCCCCAGATCCGCAGGTTGCGAAAAAGGCCATGCGGCCTCAAGCGCAAGTTTACAACGGTAATCCCAGTTGCAGGCGAATATGGCGCACATCCGCCTCTTCGGGCTTGAAAGGATAGTTTCGTATGCCCGGTCCGGGCCGCGAATTGGCATAGGGGCGATTGCAGGCCACTTCGCCGTCACGGCCCGTGCAGCCGCAGGTACGGAAGGGCTCGCCAGTGTTGAGGATGCGTTCCAGCTCATCCTTCGGCAAACCATAGCCGATTATGGCCCGCCGCTGATTGTAGGTGAAGCCTTCTGCCCGGGCGTAATTATGATCGATAAGCCAGCGCGCCAATTGGATGCGGCGGTATTGGTCAATGGGCGGGGGCAGACTGTCTGCCAGTGGAGACCCCCCTTCGGGGAAAAATGAAAACAAATGTGTATTGCCGCCCATATCATGCACACGCTGCATGGCACGGCACATCTCTTCCTCTGTCTCACCCATGCCCACCATAAAGTGCGAACCAGCCATACCCTGACCAAAAACATCCAGGCTTTCTTCGAGGCATTGCCAATAGCGGTCCCAAGAGTGCGGCCCCCCTACCCCGGCCCCGCGGTAGTGCGCGAAAAGCTCTGGCGTTGCAAGGTCAATGGCCACACCAATTTTGTCTGCCCCAGCTTCACGAAATTCTTCCAGATGACGGCGCGTGAGGATGGTAGGCGAAATGAGCAGTGAAACCGGAACATCCACAGCTGCCCGCAAACGGCGGCAAATGTCTGCCGCGTCACGCGGGGCGCGGCTATTGGTGAGCATGGATAGATATACAGAGCCCAACTTTCGCCGACAGCTTACCAAAATGCAGACCAACCACGATATGCGGCACCACGCGCAGTTCGGCCCGAGCCAATGCCTCAAGGCTGTTGTCCAACAGTTCCGCGCCGTCGCCAGTTGATAGACGTTGTAATAGGTCCTGCGCTGCCAATGAGGCCAATCAATGCCTGACCAAGCCCCGGCAGTGCCTGTAAGCAGAACTACCGCCATGAATATGCGCCGGATATGTGCATATCCGGCGCAGAATGTCTTGGCCTTAAACCATTCCCAGCATGTTCACGCTTTTCTTTTGAAGACGCTGCCTTGAGCTGTGGCAGGTATATGCCACTGAAGGCTAATCACTCGGCTAGCTATTCCATGCGGTTGTACTTTGTTGCTGTGTATACCTGCGCAGTATATAGGGGCCGCACGGCGCTACACACAACCCTGTTGGCATCGCAGATCCAAGCGCATCACGCTAACAGAGCATACTGGATGTAGTTCCACAACCTGGGCGCCAGGGTAATTTCTAACCCCAAAAGCTCTGGCACAATTGCCTATGACAGTAATGCTTTTGCTATGGCTTCGCTTTTATCAAGATCGTCTTTTTCCGGGTTCCATTGTGAACGTATGCTTTCTTCAACAACGTGGAATCCCGCCTTGTTAAGCTCTTCAGTCAATACTTTGTTGCCCTCGCCACTCCAGCCGTAACAACCAAACACGGCGGCTTTTTTATTTTTAAATTTCAAAGAGCTCAAAAAGTGCAGCCAGCCTGCCACGCTGGACAAGATGGTGCTGCTGACCGTTGGGGAGCCCACAGCGATGGCACGGGATTTAAATACTTCAGTCATGATTTCATTTTTGTCAGTTTTGGAAATATTGAAAACCTTGACCTCAGTATCCGGGCTGACTCTACCCGCTTGCTCTGCAATAGCGTGAGCGATTCTTGTCGTACCTTCCCACATGGTGTCATAGACTATGGTGAGCTGATCTTCCTGATACTCCTGTGCCCATTGCGCATACTTTTCAACAATTTGCAGTGGATTGTCACGCCATATGACCCCGTGGCTGGGGGCAATCATGTCGATAGGAATGTTCAGTTTTACAATTTCTTCAATTTTTTTAGTCACAAAAGGAGAAAAAGGATTCAGAATATTTGCATAGTATTTCATTGCCTCTTTCTCAAGCAAACATTGATTGGCTTTGTCATTAAAGAGACCTTCAACGGCAAAGTGCTGGCCAAAGGCGTCGTTGGAGAAAAGAAGGTTATCGCCAGTAAGGTATGTGGCCATGCTGTCAGGCCAATGCAGCATCCGCATTTCGACAAACACGAGCTTTTTGCCATTGCCTATATCAAGCGAATCGCCAGTTTTTACCACGTTGAAATTCCAGCCGTGCTTCCCATACTGCCCTTCAAGGCTTTTGACTGCATTGGCGGTGCAGTAAATGGGCAAATCAGGGCGTTCCTTCATAAGTTCGGTCAGCGCGCCTGAATGGTCTATTTCACCGTGGTTGGCCACCACATAATCTAACTTTGCCAGATCAATTTCTGATTTGAGGTTTTCAACAAACTCAAAGCGGTGTGGAGCCCACACTGTATCAATGAGCACGTTTTTTTCTTCCTCAATCAGATACGCATTCTGGCTTGATCCGTTGATGATAGAATATTCGTCTCCGTGAAACTGCTGCAATTCCCAATCTATATAACCAACCCAGCTAACATTCGACTTTACATGCTTTTTCATGATAAAATCATCCTTTGTATTTTCTGGTTGCACGCTGCTGCCAGCGGTTAGCCAGCAGTTAAAAACTGTCACACCCGCTTACGCAGTTAGAGCCGTTGGGCTTTTTAAAAGTTAAATAGATTGCAAAAAACCAGGCTGACAAAACAGGTTAGACATGCGCCAAATAAACGAACCCGTGAGTAGTGTAGCGGATGAAATTGCGTTAATCAGTGCGCCATCAAAAAATGGCAGCCTGTCTGTTTAAGATCAATAAAGCACGGTTGAAGCGCACAGACATGCTGCAACAAACCCCGACTATCTGCTTCATCAGACATTTCCTGTTTGTCCTGTTCAAAATCTGGGGGCATTTGAAGCCAACCTGCTCTTCCCAGTTATTTTTAGTGTCACACAATTCTGGCAAGCGAGTAAAGCCCCCTAAAAGAAAACCCCGGCCTGGCAATGCCAGAACCGGGGAATATTTTTATCAATCTGATCGGCCTTGCAGGGTCGCTCAAAAGATTGAGAAGATACGGTATTAGAACGTATATCCCACTGAAAACATGTAGATATTGGCCTGCACGTTCTCCGAATGGCCGCCCTTGATTCCAGCTGACTTAATGCCGGATGATTCAGTATTATCATAGTCCACAGGGTTGATCCACAGGTGGGCATAGGCCAGATCAAGAGTCCAGTTTTCCCAGGCAAAGCCAGTGCCAAGGCTCATAATGGTGCGGCCATTGGTGGGCATCATGTAGTCACTGTAGCTCTCGTTAACTACCGGGGTTTCATAGGCAACGCCAGCGCGCAGGGTCCACCAGTCCAGAGGCTTGTACTCCACGCTGCCGTTGAAGTTCCAGCCGTCACGCCATTCCTTGTTGTTGACCGAGGAATAGTCGTCGCCCATGTTGATATTCAGGGCGTTGTACGTGGACCAGCGGGTAAAGACCGTGCCAATTTCAAAGCTCAAATTTTCCAGAGGCTTATAGGCAAGGCCCCAGGCGATGGAGTCAGGCAGCTGCAAGGTGGCGTTGGCGCTGCGGTCTCGGGCTTCGGGCAGATTTCTCGATTTGGCTATGAGGTTGTTGCCTTCATAGCCAAAATCCACATCGCCATAAAGATTCAGCGTAACCTGGCTTTTGTACGACAAACCCATAGACCACTGATCATTAAAACGCATGTGCATGCCAAGGTGCGCGCCGACGCCCCAGCCGCTGCCTTCCAGCTGCAGGTCGTTGTCAAAAGGTGTCGGAGCGGAAGCGGGTGTTACTGTGGGAATCTTGTTGCCCCTGTATACATGGGCATACATGGCTTCAACACCCACGGACAGGGAGAGTGTATCGTTGACCTTGTAGGCTAGAGTAGGAACAAAGGATATGGTCTGCAGGCCGATGTCATACATGTTGTACTTACCGACCCACTGGCTGTCGAAGGAGTTGCCGAGGCCAAACCGGCTGAAGGAAGCAAAACCAAGCCAGACGTTGTCATTCAGCTGATGGCTGACAAAGCCATGCGGGGCCATCCACACATCGGGCTTGGTGGAAGTGTACTTTGTGCCCTTGTCCATATCGGCCACGATTGTACCCATGGGCGCAATGAAGGCCAGTCCGCCCATAACGTGTGTGCCGGGCACCTGGGTTATACCCGCCGCATTGTAGGCCAGGGTGGAAACATCGTCGGCACGCCCTATCATGCCGCCGGAAAGAGCCACACCACGGGCGCTCCATTCATTAAGAGCAAAGCCTTCGGCCCGGATAGTGGCCGAACAGCAAATAACCAGCGCCAGCGCCAGCCCCAACGCACGAAAAACCTTCATCCTTCCTCCCCATGCCTCGGCCGCCATCACGACCTGTCCTCAAAAAGACCAGAGCTACCAGACAGGCCGCTCACACAAGCGGCTTGAACACTGCCCACAAAGTGGCGCATATAGCACTGGAAAAAACCGCCCTGAACCCGATACGGGAAGACGGCTACCCCCAACAGCCTGCAAAAAAGCAATTGCCATTCACAACATATTTACAGGATCGAGGTCAAGAAAAAGTCGTAGGTTTTTGGTATATTTTTGCGCTGCAGCAAAAAAATACAGGGCGCGTATGGCCTGCCAATCCTGCCCTTTCACAAGGCAGGTGTACCGACGGCGACCGCGCAACAAGGCCAGCGGGGCCGGAGCCGGGCCCAACAATTGCAAACCGAGCTCCGCCGCACGCCCACGCATGGCGGCAGCCAGGTCATTGACGGCAGCCACTCCGGCGTTTTCCTCCACAGCGTGCGATATTCGTATCAATGCAAGGCGCACAAAAGGCGGATACCGCCGCAGTTTACGGCGAGCCAGCTCGGCTGCGTAAAATCCCTCATAGTCGGCTTCGCGCACATACTGCCAGCAGTAGTGGCTTACATCACGCGTCTGGATAAGTACCTGGCCGGGTTTATCGCCCCGCCCCGCCCGGCCGGAGGATTGCACCAGCAATTGAAACGTGCGCTCCGCAGCACGGTAGTCTGGCAGGTTAAGCCCAAGGTCGCCGTCTGCGATCACGGCCAGGGTCACATTGGGAAAATGGTGCCCCTTGGAAAGCATTTGCGTGCCCACAAGAATGGGAGACTCCTGACGGGCGAAGGCCGCCAGAATTTCCTCCATCCGCCCAGGACGGCGCGTACTGTCTCTGTCCAGACGCAGCACAGGCCCCCCTGCCAGCACACTCAGACGCTCGGCCAAACGCTCTGTGCCCTCGCCCATTGGCAGAAAATTCATCCCCTTGCACTCTGGGCATGGAGAAGGAAATGGTCTGCTGTACCCACAATAGTGACAGACCAGTTTTTCTCGTCCCTTATGGTAGGTGAGCCCTATTTCGCATTGAGGACAACGGAGCGTGCGCCCGCAATCAAGGCAGTACATAAGGGGCGCGTAGCCACGGCGGTTGAGCAGAACCACGGCCTGCTCTCCTCTGCTGATGACCTCCTGCAGGGCCTGCTCGCTTTGCGGCGCTAGAAGACCGTGCTCCGTCGTGGCCGCAGGAGAAAGCGAACTGATGTCCACCAGCTCCACAGGCGGCAAATCGCGCCCACCCACGCGCCGCGGCAGGCGCAATACGGGCAGATGCCCGCCTTCCGCAGCATGAAAAGTCTTGAGGTCGGGTGTGGCCGATCCCAGCACCAGCAGGCCGTTATTTTGGGCCATGCGGAACCAGGCAACTTCCTTGGCCTGATAGGCCAGGCTTTCGTCCTGTTTGAAAGATGCGTCATGTTCCTCATCCAGAACAACGCAAGCCAGATGCGGCACAGGCAGAAACAGGGCCGAACGAGTACCCACAACCAGGCAGGGTTCCTGACGCACAGCCAGCTGCCTGTATGTGGCTTCACGACGGGCTGGAGACTGGTAACCGTGGTGGAAAAAAAGCGGCACTTCCGGCAGCGCACAAGCTGCGTCTCGCCGCAGCTTGTAGGCCAGGGCTACCTCCGGCGCGAGCAAAAGCAAACTCTTGCCAGCAGCCAGACACGCGCGCGCCAGCTCAAGGTACACGGCGGTTTTGCCACTGCCCGTCACGCCGTATAGCAGACGGGACACAGCACGCTTTTCCACTTGGGCAGTCTCAAGGGCGGCCCTCATTTCGTTCAGGGCAGCCGCCTGATCATCATTCAAAGTAAAGGGAGCGGGCGGAGGCGGCAAAAGGCTTTGCTCCACGGCTTCCACCTCATCTTCGGCATCCTGCCGCGTCAGAGCAACGTGCCCGGCGGACAAGAGCGATTGCAAGGGAACACCCGTTCCCTGCCCCAAGGCGCGGGTGAGATTACGCCGGCTGACGGCCCCGTGTTCCTGCAAATATTCCAGCAGCTCTATCTGCCGTGAAGCAGAAGGCCGCACAGGCCACGGAGGATCCACTCGCAGAACGCAAAATTCTTCACTGGCGGCATCAGTGCCAGGGGGCAGCAATCTTGCCTCGCCTTGGGCCAGAGCTTGAGCCAGATGGCGCCTTGTGCCTTCATCCGCCCCACGAATACGGGCCAACGGCCAGGACGTAGCCCCCTTTTCGTGCACAAGCCGCAGTTGCACGCGCGTGATGCGAAGCCCCTGGGGCAACACATGGCCCAAAATATGGCCGGGGTTCAATGCCTGACGCAGAGCGAGGTCCTGTGCCAGAGCAAGCAATTCACCTGTAAGGACGGGCTGTTCTTCAAGGGGCCAGCATACGGTCTTGCAGGCCACCCCCTTGGGCAGATCAAGGGTCTCGCTGGTTTCAAGCACTACCCCTGCACGCAGAGCGGCCTTTTCGCCTCGCCCCAAGGGGACTGCCACACGCAAGCCAGGCCGCCAGAAATCATCAGGAAATTCCGGCGGCAGAGCGTAACTCAAAGTGGAATACGGGGGACTCAGAAGAGCGATGCTGGCGTACATGTGGGGCAGAGTTAATCAATACCCGGGGGAAAGCAAGTCTCCCCCGCCGCAACCAATGCGGGCAGCGGGAGAAATAGAAACGGATGCAGCCATTCTCTGGCGCGGATTACAGGCTGTTTCGCGGCAAATCGGCCTGGGGGCTGTTTCCAAATAATTCTTTTGTCCAACTGTCTGCGTCAAAAGGCCGTTTTTACTCCAGTCATGTACCGTGAGAGTACACTTCTTCCATAAAAACGGCCTCTTCCTTGCCCTTGGCGCAAAGTTATTTGTTTAGAAACAGCCTCTAGTGAAACTGCACAAAATTTTTAAGCAGGCTCAACAGATCGTAGCGCAATTCTTCATCCTGCAAGGCAAAATAGATATTGGCAGTCAAGAATTCGGCCCAGTCGCCAGCGTCAAAACGCATGCCCGACATGCGCACGGCCATCATGCCCCTGTCTTGAGCCAGCGCCTGAAGCGCATCGGTAAGCTGGATTTCGCCGCCGTGACCAGGGGTAGCTTTTTCAAGATAGTCAAAAATATCCGGCGTGAGAACATAGCGCCCCACAATGGCCATGCGTGAAGGAGCTTTTTCCCTTTCGGGTTTTTCAACCATGCTCTTGACTCTGAAAACGCCAGGGGCCACTTCATCACCGTCAATGATGCCATAACGGCTGACTTTTTCCCACGGCACTTCCATAACGCCGATAACGGGCATTTTTTCCGCCATGGCCACTTCAATAAGCTGGCCAATACCAGGCACGCCGCCAAACATGAGGTCATCACCAACCATGACGGCAAAGGGGTCATCGCGTACGAGTTCGCGCGCGCAAAGCACGGCGTGACCAAGCCCAAGCTGCTTTTTCTGGCGCACGGACATGATGTTGACCATTTCGGCCACTTTGCGCACTTCAGCAAGCTTGTCCAGCTTTCCTGCGCGTTCCAGCACAGATTCCAGCTGCAGGTTGTAGTCAAAGTGATCTTCAATGACGCTCTTGTCACGGTTGGTCACAAAAATTACGTCCTGAATGTTGGCCTTCTGTGCCTCTTCCACCACATACTGGATGACAGGCTTGTTATAGATGGGCAGCATTTCTTTGGGAATATTCTTGGTCGCAGGCAATGAACGCGTGCCCCATCCGGCCACGGGAATAATAACCTTGCGAATATCCTTCATGCTCGCCTCCGCTGTTTGTTTTGCTTAATATATAGTCGGCCAAAACCGGAATAGATGCAATAATCAAGGTGGCGTCAGCACCTGATTATTCACGGCAAGGCGTGCCCGCCGCAGGCATAAATGCCTGCGGGCAAGGGCCACCGCCAGAATTCTCAGCATGGGACAAGGGCCTGCTGCTGTTGCGTCATTCTTATTTATATTATTGCCGGAGTGGCAACCAGAATCATCAGAATTTTCAGCCAGGCGCTAGCGCAGTTCGCGTTCGACGACCTGTGCCAGATCTTCGGCATATTCCCGCACTTTGTCGGGATTTTCGCCTTCCACCATGACACGGCAAAGAGCTTCGGTGCCGGAGTAACGCAAAAGCACCCTGCCACGTCCGCCCAGTTCTTTTTCCACCTGAGCCACGGCTTCGCCAATGGCCGGGCGCTCTTCAAAAGGCAGGCGTTTTTCCACCCGCACATTGATGAGCTTTTGCGGAAAGGGCGTCAGCAGGCCAGCCAGTTCAGAAAGGGGACGTTCCTTTTCACGCATGATGCGCAATATCTGCAAGGCTGCCAGCAGGCCGTCGCCTGTTGTGCTGTACTTGTGGAAAATGAGGTGCCCGGACTGTTCGCCGCCAAGCATGGCCCCTTCGCGCCGCATGGCTTCCATAACGTAGCGATCGCCAACCTTGGTCCGCAAAAGATGCCCGCCGTGGTCACGCATGAATATTTCAAGGGCCATATTGCTCATGGCGGTGGCCACCAGCAGATTGCCGGGCAGTTCGCCTCTGGCCATCATGGCCTGCGCGCACAGGGCCATAATCTGATCGCCGTCCAAAATAACACCGTGCTCATCCACAACGATAAGGCGGTCGGCATCGCCGTCCAGCGCAAGACCAATGTCAGCGCGCACCTCACGCACTTTGGCGGCCACCACTTCAGGATGAAGAGAGCCGCAATGCTCGTTGATATTGGTACCGTCAGGATTTGTGCCGATGCGAAAAACTTCGGCCCCCAGCTCTTCAAGAGCCAGAGGAGCAACCTTGTAACTGGCGCCATTGGCACAATCAACAACGATGCGCAGGCCAGAAAGCGTCAGCTGGGCAGGAAAGCAGCTTTTGGTGTAGACGATATAACGGCCGCCAGCATCCTCGATCTTGGTGGCGCGCCCCACGCCTCTGGAGTCTGGGTAGGGCCAGGAAAAATCAGCGTCCAGCACCATACCAGCGATTTCGTCTTCGGCCATATCCGGCAGTTTGTAGCCATCGGCATCAAAAAACTTGATGCCGTTGTCATGAAAAGGATTGTGCGATGCCGAAATAACCACGCCAAGATCCGCGCGCATGCTGCGCGTCAGAAAAGAAATGGCCGGGGTTGGCAGAGGGCCAGTCATGATAACATGCATGCCCGCCGCGCATAGTCCTGCCGTAAGGGCGGATTCGAACATATAGCCCGAAAGGCGCGTATCTTTGCCAATAACCACTTTATGCTGGTGCTGGCCCCGCCGAAAACGTACTCCGGCAGCCAAGCCCAGACGCAAAGCCACATCTACGGTCATCGGGTAGTTATTCACCGTGCCACGCAAACCATCAGTGCCGAAAAGACGATCGGCCATGCCATCTCCTTCAGGGCCGCAAGGCGGCCTCCGCCTCCCGCAACGTACCGGGAGAGCGGGCTATTTTTTCTTGCGGCTTACCGTAACTTCTTCTGTGCCGGGGTTCAAGAGCGTCATGCCTTCCGGCAAGCGAAAACGAAGCTCAACCACACGGCTTTCACCTTCTTCCATATCCGGCGGGCTGACCGTCGCCTCCAGCTGCCCAAGATATTGAGCATTTTTTGCCAGAGCATCAGGCACTTCAACGTGAACGCTGACCTCACCCGGAGTCACCAGATACTGACGGCGGTTTTCAGCCAAAACTTCCACCTTGCATCGGCGGGTTACTTCTGTACGGCCGCTTGTGATGCTGTACTGCACTTTGACCGTAGGCGGCGTGGATGTGATCAGGCTTGGCGTATCCAGTGTAACCACCTGTTGTACGGTGGTGCCTGCCGCCTTGGGGTCAGCCATGATGGGTACGGGCACACTGGATATCTCTTCCACCACTGTTTCCGGACCGCGCAAAATGACGGTAGTGGGGGTGACGCTGACTTTTTCCACGGTCAATGCGCCGTTGCGCAATGGCGAATCCACAGTGACGCGCACGGGCACAGAGCGTTCTATCAGGGTGTCTGCTTTGACGACAATGCGCGGTGGCTGTACGTCGATCAACTCAAAGGCTCGAAACGTCGGTCCCAGATGTTCGGCAGTCAAAGGCACTACCGTGACGCCTTTTTTGATTTGGGAAAGATTCACAGCCTGGATCAGTTTTCCCTGAGTCACGGACCGCAACAGGGTCTCGGGCCCGCGCAGGCGAACTATGGCCTTGTTTATGAGGCCATCGGTTATAACAAGATTGGTTGGTATGCCGTAGTAATCCAATGTTACTTCAAGCTGGGCTTCTACGCGTTCGCGCACTGTGACCACATACCACATGCTAACGGCAGCCAGAATGGCCACGAGCATGGACATCAGATGGGGCGTACGCCGAAAAAGATTAGAGGACTTCATTAAGAACCTCACGCAAACGAGTCGAGTCCAGGGCGCGCATCAGTTCGCCCTTCATGGCTACAGAAATTTCACCCCGTTCTTCCGACACAACAATAGTGACTGCGTCGCTTTCTGAAGTGACCCCAAGGGCAGCCCGGTGCCGGGTTCCAAAGCTCTGCCCCTTGGCCTCGGCCAGGGGAAGAATGCAAGCGGCAGCCATAAGCCTGCCCTTGCTGATAACCACTGCGCCATCGTGCAGAGGGGCTTTGGGATAAAAAATATTCATGAGCAACTGACGGGAAAGTTGCGCGTCGACACGCACGCCTTCACGCTTGATCATGTCGCCAAGCCGCATGCTGCGTTCCACGACAATAAGCGCACCCACGCGCAGGCGGGCCATTTCAACGCAGGCCATGACCACTTCTTCAACGCCATCCTGTTTGAGTTGCTTTCGCCGGAACAGGCGTTTCGTGCCCATTTCGCCCAAAGCCTGCCGGATGTCAGACTGAAAGATGACGACGATAAGAATAAAAAGGGAGCTGAAGATATGCTGCAAAAGCCAGCTCAGCGTATATAGCCCCATGCCTTTGGCAAAAAAGAACAGCAGAGTCAGCAATCCAAGACCGGTCAACACAGCCAGTGCCCGCGAACCGCGCACCAGTTGGATAACCTGATACAAAAGAACGCTGACCACACCTATGTCCAGAAGGTCACGCCATTCAACAGGAATATTGTCCAGCACCGTATATGATCCTTGAGCTGAAAGTATCAGAGCTCACATGACCACGGCCGCCTGTTTGTAAGGCCAGACAGACCGAAGCCTTCCGTTTTCGTACATTTCGCCTGGCCCGCCATTGCAGCGCGGCTTATCGAGCGACAAGTCGGATATGCCGCCGGTGGCGTTCCTTATCCTGGTACATAGCCTTATCTGCCCGCGAGAGCAGTTCGTCAAGCGTTTGCCCGTCACCAGGATATTCAGCTTTGCCCACACTAAAGCTTATGGGCACGTTCGGTCCTTCGCCGGGCAAGCCTTTTGCCAGATCGGCAGCTACTCCGGCGAGGCCAGATGTTATGTGATCGTGAGCGCATGCACAGAATAGCACCAGAATGAATTCGTCCCCTCCCATACGGGCAAAGGCACTGTCTTTGGGCGCCACTGCTTGTATGGCAGCTGCGAAATGTTGCAATACGCGGTCGCCAGCTTTATGTCCATAGGTATCATTAATGGCTTTAAACTGGTTCAAATCCATATAGTACAGACAAAATTTTTCATTATTCACGTTGCCGGCCCGATCCGCCATAACCTGAAAAAGACCCCTGCGATTCAAAATCCCTGTAAGGGTATCTTTATACACCATTTCTTCAAGACGACGGCGGGCATTGGCCAGATCATGATTGCGTTGCGCAAGCGAGGCGAGCAGAAGACTGAGCACTGAGGCGAAAAATATATAAATCCAGTTTTCAAAAGATTGGTACCACGCCTCGCTCGAAGAAATGCGAAAATACCAATGCGCATTGAATATCTGTAAAGGCATTATCAAATGCGGCGCGCCGGCATCAAAAGGCCGGGCGCTGGCAGCAATGGTTTCCTGTTCCTGATTTTTGGGATTAACTTTCAAGATTTCATATGTGAGCCCCTGCGCCTCAAGCAGATCAAGATCTGCAGTTTCCAATATTTGAGGAAACTTGAGCGCTATTGAGGCTATACCCCAAAACCTGCGCTGCCCATCAACATCTTTCAAAAAAACTGGCAGCCGCCCTACCAGCACGGTGGTGCCGTCAGGCCGCTTCATCGGGCCATAAAGACTGATGACAGCATTACTGGTTGGGGTGATCGCGGTGGCATTATCAGATGAATCAAGCAGGTTCATCCCCAGCAAGGTTTCGTGACCCTGCAATGGGTAGACATAGGAAACCACTCCTGCCGGGGCCAATGCAAGAGTTTCTATATTTTCGTTGTCGGCAATGACTTTGGCGACGTCGTTAAACCCAATGACATGCCCATCATTTTGAACAACAAGGGCAGCCAGTACCTGTGTTTTGAAAAGCAGGCTGGTCAGCTCAGTCTTGAGGTCGTCTCTCTGAGCCAGGATAATATTTTCCAGGCGTGAAAATTCCACCTGCGCCCTGCGCTGCACAAGAAAAAACACAGCCAGCAGACAACAGCACAAGCTTGCTGTAAATACTATAAAAAAAATGCTGGGTTTTCGCACTGGATCACGCTCTATTTCTGAATGATAAGGGCATCAGGCCAATCTTTATCGCCCTACTTCATGCATCTGGTGCTCACTGGCCCGCAGCGCTGAACGCAGTAGCCACCGCAAGGCCTTGCCGTGCTTCGGCCACATGGTGCACCCTGTGCCAGAATACTCCCTTGGAGCGCAAAAGAGCTGTTGCCGCAATTGTGGCAGGCCCGCGTTGCGCCGGAGTCAGGTTAAGTAATCCCCCGAAAACGGACTTCATTGAAAGCGCCATCAGCACAGGTCTGCCGAAGCCGAGCCAGTCTTCCGGGTGGGCAAGCAGTTCCAGATTATGCTTCAGCACTTTGCCGAACCCTATGCCAGGATCAAGCACAATGCGGTTTTCCGGCACACCAGCCCGCACAAGCTTGCCAAGGTTGAATTCAAAAAACTCCCTCACTTCACGGCGCACATCGTCATAACGGGGATTATGCTGCATGACCTCTGGCCGTCCCTGGCTGTGCATGAGCACATAGCCAGGCTTGTACTGCACGAGCACGTCCAGCAGCTCAGGGTCAAAAGCACAAGCTGAAATATCATTAATAATAACAGCGCCCTGCTCCAGAACCGATGCCGCCGTAGCCGCATGGTATGTGTCCACTGAAACAGTGGCCCAAGGTGCCCGGTGGCGCAAACCCGCGAGAACGGGCGTAATACGCTGTATTTCTTCATCAGGCGACAGTTCAACCGCGCCCGGACGGGAGGATTCCGCCCCAAGATCAAGAATGTCCGCGCCCTGATCAAGCAGGGTCAGGGCATGCTCAAGACCAGCAAGGGGTTCGTGATGAACACCCCCGTCATAAAACGAATCGGGGGTAAGATTGACTATGCCCATGACGCCAAAGGGGGAGGGCGTTTTTAGCGCCCGCCCCCCTCTGACATACCAGGCTGCATCCGCTATGGACGCCACCGGGAATGAATTATTCATTTCTTCTATCGCTTCTTGTCGTCTTCGCCGTTCTGGTTCGAAGCCTTTTCTGCCTCTGACTCGACGCCCCCAGCCGATGTGGGCGCTTCGCCAGGAGCAACGGAACCGTCGACGTGGTCAGGCTCAAGGGTGAATTCTGCCGCATCAGCAGCAGGAGCTTCGGCCTTGGCTTCCGCAGGCTTATCCTCTCCACTGCCCTTGCCCGGACGGCTGGGTGCTTCAGAATACTTCATGGGCTTGCCGTTACCATCCAGAGGCGGCAGCTCCTTGTCTTCCATCAGAAGGTCAAGTTCTTCGCCAGTGATGGTTTCGCGATCCAGCAGGGCGCGGGCAATACGGTGCAAGATTTCTTCATTCTCTTTGAGCAGTACGCGGCAGCGCTCATGCGCCTCGTCCACAATCCGCTTTACTTCCGAATCCACCAGGCGGGCGGTGTCTTCACTGAAGTTCTTGTTCTGCACCCACTCGCGGCCGATAAACACCTCTTCACCGGTTTCACCGATGGCAAGAGTACCGACGGCTTCACTCATGCCCCACTCGCACACCATTTTACGGGCCATGCGGGTGACGCGCTCAATGTCATTGGAAGCGCCAGTGGTGATATCGTCAAAAATAATTTCTTCAGCCACCCGGCCACCCAGCAGCACCACCAAGTTGTTGCGCAGGAAAGAACGCGAGTAACCGTGGCGGTCTTCTTCAGGCAACTGCATGGTTACGCCCAAGGCGCGGCCACGGGGGATGATGGTGATCTTGTGCACCGGGTCAGACCCGGGCAGCAGGCGGGCCGCCAAGGCGTGACCGCCTTCATGATAGGCCGTGATGCGCTTTTCGTCGTCAGACAAAAGAAGGCTGCGGCGTTCGCGCCCCATAAGCACTTTATCTTTGGCGTATTCAAAATCGTGCATATCCAGTCTGTCCTGATTCAGCTTGGCAGCCTGCAAGGCAGCCTCGTTGACCAGATTTTCCAGATCCGCACCCGAGAATCCCGGTGTGCCGCGCGCCAGAATCTCCAGATCCACATCGCCAGACAAAGGCGTACGTTTGGTGTGCACCTCAAGGATACGACGGCGGCCACGCAGGTCTGGCGTGGGCACAACAACCTGACGGTCAAAGCGGCCAGGACGCAGCAACGCAGGGTCAAGCACGTCGGGACGGTTGGTGGCGGCAATAAGAATAACACCCTCATTGCTTTCAAAACCGTCCATTTCAACCAACATCTGGTTCAGTGTCTGCTCACGTTCGTCGTGACCACCGCCGAGCCCGGCTCCACGCTGGCGGCCCACGGCGTCAATTTCGTCAATAAAGATAAGGCAGGGGGCATTTTTTTTGCCCTGTACAAAAAGGTCGCGCACGCGCGAAGCGCCCACGCCCACAAACATTTCAACAAAGTCGGAGCCTGAAATGGAAAAGAAGGGCACGCCCGCCTCACCGGCAACCGCGCGCGCAAGGAGCGTCTTACCCGTGCCAGGAGGCCCCACAAGCAACACGCCCTTGGGGATACGCCCCCCAAGACGGGTAAACTTTTTGGGATTGGACAAAAACTCTACAACTTCGGCCAATTCATCCTTGGCCTCGTCAATTCCGGCCACGTCAGCAAAGGTGACCCTTACGCTATCCTGGTTGAGCATGCGCGCACGCGACCGTCCAAAATTCATGGCCTTGCCGCCGCCGCCCTGCATCTGGCGCATAAAGAAAATCCACACGCCAACAAGAAGCAGCATGGGGAACCACGAAACCAGCAAGGTCATATACCAGGGCTGCTCTTCCGGCGGCTCTGCCTTGACCTCCACCTTTTTTTCGATGAGGCGGTTGACCAGACCCAGATCCTGCGGAGCATATGTCTGCACAGTCTTGCCGTCTGATGTTTTACCTGTGAGCGTGTGCCCTTGCATGGTGACAGACAGTATCTGCCCGCCATCGACCTGACTCAGAAAGTCTGAATAAGGCACTCGCTGCATCACGCCCTGCGGTTGCTGGAACATATTAAAAAGCATAACCATTGCCAGGACGATAATGGCCCATAGCATCAGGTTGCGACTCATCTGGTTCAACATTGCCTCCGTTACGTTTTCCGTGCGCGGCAGCGCATGGTCAGGGCCTGAACATTGGCCCACGCAGGCAAGAAATACTACCTGCATACGGCCGCTGTCAAATGACCGAATTCCACTGTTCACCGGCAATACGTTTTTTCACATATAATGCTCAGTTATAATTTGGCAATGGGTAAAAAAACACTTTGCGGACAATATTACCGACGCTTGCGAGTTTTTTTATTTTCGCTTAACCTACAGACAATTATGAGGAGACGTTTCGCCACCGGTGTGGCGCCCGGTCTTCAAAACCGGTGGCAGGCTTTACCGTCTGCGGTAGGTTCGACCCCTATACGTCTCCGCCATACTAAACACCTTTGCTTCTCAAAAATTATTAAAAATTAGGCGCTGTTGCGGTTTTTTCGGCACGGTGTCTTTTTTATTGTCTGACGGCCCCTCACGGGCTACAGGCAACCAAGCCGCCTTTTTCCCTCTTCTTGTCAGGCGACTCAAGCCATAAAAAAATGACCGTCCTGATCTTGTTCTCAACGCACAGTAACGCCGGACCTCAGAAGAGTGAGAGTGCTTCTGCATTCTGATTCCCATATCGAAACAATAAATATAAGTATTTGAGGCAGCAGGTAATTTATAGGCGAAGGCAGTGCAGGCAAAATGAACTTAGGGGTCTCTCACTATTGCTCTGTCTTGCGCGGCAGCAGCAAATAAAATATGAATCGTGCGTCATTTTTAATATCTCAGGCGGGTTTTTATGCACGCTCAATCCAAAGCACGATCCCTCACCTTCCTTTCCTTGCTGTGTTTTGCGCTGGCCGACGTGCGGGATGGCTTGGGGCCGTTCTTTGGCGTTTTTTTGCAAAGCAAGGGCTGGCTGCCTGACGAAATCGGGTATGTCATGACAGCCGGGGGACTGGCCGGAATGCTTTGCACCACCCCTCTGGGCGCGCTTGCTGACAGAGCCGAAAGAAAACGGCTGCTCCTTGGGGTCACGATTATCACGATTGTTGTGGCTTGCGGCTTGATCTTTGTATGGACCAACGCGGCTTCGGCCTGGACCTCCAGAATTTTGCAAGGTGCTTTGGCAGCGGCGATTGCCCCAACGCTTTCCGGCATAACTTTGGGTATGGTCGGCCAAAAGGGTTTGCCAGCGCGCCTTGGCAAAAATGAAGCCTGGAACCATTTCGGCAATGGCGCGACTGCTCTTCTTGGAACTCTTGTCGGCTACTACTACGGCATTCCCGGCGTCTTCTTTGTTATGGCGGGCATGGGGGTGCTTTGCATTATTTGCCTTGGCGGCATCAACCCCGCGTATATTAACAATGCAACGGCACGCGGCCTGGAAGAAAACCAGGAAAAACAAGAAAACGCCCCAATACCTGTACGGGCACTTTTTTCAGACCGGGCCTTGCTGGCCATAGCAATTACCCTGGCTTTTTTTCATCTTGGCAACGCGGCCATGCTTCCCCTTTTGGGACAATCGGCCGTCGCTCGCTTTGCCGTGAATCCTGCGGCCTACACAGGGGTGACAGTAATCATCGCCCAAGTGACAATGATCGCTACGGCGCTTCTTGGCGCCTGGATAGCGCAAAGGCGCGGCTATGGCATGCTATTCTTGATTGCATTGCTGGTTCTGCCGATACGAGGTCTTGCCGCCGGGTTTTATGACAGCCCCTGGAGTGTTGTGCCAGTGCAGATTCTGGACGGAATAAGCAGCGGCCTGATGGGCGTAGCTACACCGGGTATTGTGGCCAGGATTTTGCGCGGCAGCGGGCACGTTAATCTGGGCCTGGGTTTCGTGCTCACCATTCAAGGAATAGGTGCGGCGTTCAGCAGTACTTACGGTGGCTTGTTTGCGTCTTATATCAGCTACAGCGCGGCGTTTCTGGCCCTTGCCATCGCACCGTGCGTGGGTCTGGCTGTCTTCATTTTCGCGAGCAGGCGATACCCTTCGCTTACGGACGCGTCCACGGCTTTCAGCTGGCGCACCCTTTAGGATGCCGCCAAACAGATCGCAGAAAACAGTGTTTCGGAGGCACAGTCTGAACTAGAAGCGCCCCCTCGCGGGCACCATAGGCCTGCACTCGCAGGAAACAAATCTATGTGTGGGGTTGAAACTCCGAAAATATCCATTTGAGGGGATATGGGCTCTCTGCTGAAAAATCTTTCCTGAGTTCAAGCATCTTCCGTAACAGACAGGCTTTCCCTGTTTTCTATTGCAGGTGAATCCGGCGTTCTCAGGTTCACCCCGATGAAGACCATATACATTTCGTGCTCTCCGTCAGGAGCCTCTTCAAATTCCAGCCGTCCCGCAGCGTATTGCACAACCATCGGCGTCATGCGGCTTTCGCGAAAAAGATTCACAATGCCCTTGGCCCGGCAAAGACCCGGCCCAGCAGCCAGGATCATCTCCCGCAGGGTGTTGACATCCACTGGTTGCGACAAGGGCACAGTGTATGAGGCAAACCCCTCATCTGTATGCGTGCACTGCCCCTGGGGCAAGAACGTCAGACGAGGCCGCCGCGAAGGCGGGCGAACCCCGCGGTCAAGCCAGCCCTCAAGAAAGGAATTCAGCCGGGCGAAGGTGATATTGCCCTGCACGGCGGGCAGGATTATTGCCTCGGCATTGCAGGTGCGCAGAACATCCATGACGGCGTGCAGCTCTTCCGCCCTAACAATGTCGGCCTTGTTGGCTATGATAACGTCAGCCTGTTCGACCTGAACCCGCCGCAATCCCTGCGGACCATCCCCGGCGCATACGCCGCCCTGCCATTCCAGCACATCAACCACGGTGATTACGAGGCCGGGGCGAACCATGTCCGCCAACTGGCCCAGCGAGTCAAGAACATTAGCGGGATTGGCCACCCCCGTGGTTTCAAGAATAACCTGATCTGCCGGGGCGGCATCCAGCAGACGGCGCAGGCCGGGGCGCAAGCTATCGGCCAAAGAGCAGCATACGCAGCCTTCATCCAGCAGTTCTACCCTGGTTTCGCCCCGTGTGAGGGTGGCATCCAGGCCAATAGCGCCGAACTCGTTTTGAATAACTGCGGCAAACTGCTCGCAACCGTTAAGAAAATCCAGCCAGCGGCGAAGAAAAGTGGTTTTGCCCGCCCCCAGAAAACCTGTGAGTACATGCATGACCGGCAGGCGGACCAGTTCATCTTCTCTGGGCACATACCGCCCCGGCAGGTTGGACAGTATCTTGCCACGGACGGAAAAAACGGCCTTCCCGGCATTGCGTTCTATTGATATTTCATCCCCCTGCTCCGCGCCGAAGGCGGCTTCCAGACGCATCTGCCAGGAGGGTTCAACTTTCCCGCAATGCAGATGCTCCAAGGGATTGGGCGTCACGCGCATGGCAAGGCGCGGGGCATCGTCCAAAAGAACGGCTGCGGTGCCCGCCAGGGCCGCGAAAGGCCGCAGCAGCAACCGGAAAGCGGGTAAATCGTATTCCAGCTCGCCGGGAGCAACAATCCACTGCGTTTTTTGCCCATCTTCAGGGGCACTGTCAGCCTTGTCGCTGGCGGGTACGGCAATGCCTTTCGGGCTGAAGGCCCGGTGTCTGGCCTGAGCAGACAGCTCCAGAGCCAATGATGAACCATCCAGTGCCGCTGCAAGCCGCACCTGCCCCAGGCAAAAGGGGGCAAGAGTTTCGGCATGGGCCGAAAGTTCACGCACCGCCACGCCATAGTCTGGACCAAGGGCTACAGCCAGGGCCTGAAGGGGAAAGTTGTCCAGCAGTGGGTCTTCTGCTGCGGGAAAGACATAGAACCCGAACATGCCGCATATCTGCTGCTCCCACACATATTCGTCCATAAAAACAAGGCCGTATATATGAGGAACAGAGGCAGTGCGGCAGGTCCAGGCGGCCCCGTGCAACGCCGAGGGGCGCACCCCGCGCCACCCCAGGGCATGGGCCTGCCTGCGGTCAAGGTGAATGCCCGAAAGCAGGGCCGTCATGATGGACGGACTTTCCGGGCCGCCCAGTGGGTCCAGAGGGCGCGGCAACAGATTTTCCATACGCATGGTGGCGACTCCTTTGGCACAATGTGCCCTGCCTCCGTAACCGGCCCATAGGAGCCGGTTACGGTAAAAAGGGGCAAAAGGTCAGGAGGGGAATTTGATCACGTCGCCATTACCGAGATAATTGGTGGTTTTGGAGCGGAACCGGGCCGTGCCCTTGACCACGGGGTACCCCGCGTCAACAAACTTCTGGGCAGTGATGAGGCCTGTGCAGTGGTTGCAGCCTACCCTTTGAAGATCCCACTTCTTGAGGCCGATGACGAGGTCGTCGTACTTGGGATCCCAGTCGTCAAAAGGAGAAATGTGCAGACCGCCATAGAGGCCGTAGAACTGGTCGTTTTCATAGGCCAATTCCTTGTAGGCTGTGTCGGCAAAAAGGATGATGCCCTGGTGGCAGCAGCCAGTGATACTCACCAGCCCAACGTCCTTGACGTTGCAGTACATTGAAAGCTCCCCAAAAACCCGGAAAATGATGGGGCAGTCAAAGGTATACAGGGCCACGCCACTTTCAAGCTTGTGCAAGCCCTTGGGCACCTCCGTCCATTTGCCCACATGACCGCAGTCTTTCAGATACTGCTTGCCCTCTGGATAAAACGTATTGGGCGTGTACACATGTATGTTGGGATTGTACTTGGTGACGGCGGGAAATCCCCAATAATGGTCCATATGTTCGTGGGTCTGGATGAAGGCCTTGATTTCATTATTGGCCAGCATCGTATCAATGCCTTCCCGCTGGTAGCAGGAGTCCATCCATTTATAGTTCCAGCCAGAGTCGAAAAGGTACTTGTTTACCTTACCGTCCATATCTTCAATTTCTACCAGGCAGGAAAATCCCCCGGCATTATCGGCATGCACGCTCTTTTCACGAGCGATGTCCCATGCCTCGTCCAGCCTGCGGGGCAGCAGATGCTTGATATGTTTGATGCCTTCAGCATATCCGCCCTTGCCCAGCCCCTTGCCGTTGCCAAAGGGCGCCCAGTTAAAGGAGTATTGGTCCACCAGCAGGCCGCCCGCGCCGGTGACATCCTGCATGAGAGTACCGTTGTCAAACCAGCTCGTTTCCGAAATGTTGGTAATGCGCACGGCCTTGCATACGCCTATATCCGTCGAACCGCGCTTGACGTCTTGAAGAAAGGCCCTGCGCATGGGGGAGTACGAGTACGCTCCCATGGCGCCGATGGCCCCCACGCCCACGCCCAGAGCCGCACCCTTGATGAATTCACGTCTATTCATGATCTCCCCCTATTGCACCAGGGTAAAATGCGCGCTGAACCACGGCAACGCCGCCACAATGGCAAAATAGCCAGCTACGCCAACGATAATGCCAACTACCAGACCGGGAACCATAGCTGGGCTCCAGGCGCTGCGCTCTTCAAAGTCGCGCTCATCGGCCCTGATTTCCTCAACGCTGCGAAGCTCACGCCGCCAGCCGGGCCAGCCGTCCATAAACCACCAGTTGATGAGCCAGATATTGATAAGCCAGATCATCGGGATCATTGGAAATTGCTGCGGGTGGGAAAAGCCTTTCTGCGTGCCCAGGACGAAGTGGGCATACTGGTAGTACAGGCAATAGATCATGATGCCCCCCACGGCTACAAGCAGCGTGCGGAACAGAATATTTACAGGCGTGCTGAATTTGTTAGGCCAGTTGCCGCAGTAAAACTGAAGGAACAGCGCGGGCACCAGAAAGAAGATGGCCGTTTCGCCCACATGCAGCCAGCGCCAGTCCGGGGCGGCATCACGCTTATGCCCACGAATGGCGTCACCCCAGACCAATTCCTGCATGTACCAGAAGAAAAAGCACAGAGATACGGAGATGACTATAATACCGAAGAAGAGAGAAAAACGCCGCAACCAGGGAGTTTTGATGAGGCAAAAAGGATAGCGCTCCCATATGCCTTCCATAAACCACACCACAACCGTGCAGCACATGATCCAGGCCACATGGAAGTTGGCGGAAACGGTCTGGGCGAAGTTCTCCCAATACGGCGGTGTGATGGCCGTAAAGTACTGCCAGGGGTAATACAATATGCCCATATGGTTGTGCATGGTCATAAAGTAGATCACAAGGCTCAGGCAGAAGGTGCCCAGCCAGATACTGAAGCCCTTGACGGGCTGGCGCTCGTTCTGCCAGGGGCGGCCTTCCAGGGCGACCAGCCACGCGGGGCTAAGCCATGAGGCTATGACCGCGAACATCATGCAGGCCTGCGCCGCGTATTCTACTGCGTAAAATTCTGTCAGCCCCGGCAGCTTCTGCAACTGGGTTGGGCTAAAATAGGCAAAAGCGAAATTACCCAAAACGCCTTCAAAAAATCCGTGGATAAGAACAATCATAAGGCCGACAGAAATAAGAGACAGCACCAGCCCTTTCTGCAAGGGATGGGCGTTGCGGATCCAGTCTTTTTTGAAGGGCCAGAAGTCGAAAATGTAAGCCATCCAGATGAGAATGACCAACCACCAGCGACAGTAGTTGTAGCCCACATAGGGAGTATAGAAACGCATTACACCGCGCGGATCCTGAAAAAACCACCAAGTAACGGCAAAAATCAACAAGGTGAAGACCATATTTGCCAGAACGGGCAAAGGGCCTCGCCAGCGCTTGATAAGCTTGCGCTCCTCAAGATAGGGAATGTCGTGGTCAGCCACGGGGACCTCCTCGGGGTTACAGGCTGTCCGCTCACACAGACGGACGGCCGGGGGCGCGCATGGCCTGCGCAACGGCCCGGACTAGAGCTTCCTTGTCCATTGTATCCACGGGCAGTCCCAGGCGCTGCCCTTCCAGCCGCAGCATGGCCGGCGAGAATTCCGGCGGTAGAAGACCGGGAAGCTCGTCCCCGGAAGTAACCGCCCTACTCTCGGCAGCCATAGGCAGGGGTTGCGCGCGCCACACCCCCCGCAGAAAATTTCGTCTGCTTTTGCAGGTCACGCTTCTTCTCCCATGCATTGCAGAAGGCAAGAGGCATATGCGGTCGCCGCAGCAGTGGTGGCCTGCGCATCCGCGTGGCGCAAACCGTGCAGCGTGCGAGCCAGATGTTTGAAAAACTCTTCCAGCCGAACATGGCTGCTTTCCTGCAGCAGACGGGCCAGAGCATGTGCGTCGGGCAGGGTTGCGGCCCCGGCCTGTGCCAGACGGGCGTTGCCTGTGGCCTGCAACAGCGTTGAGAAAAAACGGAGATGATTTTGGGCGAAAAGCCGCATGTCGCCAGCATGCAGGGCCATGCCTGCCGAAGGAAGATGGCGCTCCAGCGCCAGCATAACTGATGGCGAAAGAGTCCCGGCCATGGCGGAAAGCAGGGGCGGCATGACAATACGAAAAGCACGCAGGCTGTCGGCCAAGCCCGTGCTATCGGCGCGGCAGGGCAATGCCCGCACAAAGGTTCCGCTGCCGCGGCGCGTCTCCAGAATGCCCCGCCCCACAAGGGTATGCAGGGCCGTGCGCAGGGTGGCTCTGCTTACGCCCAGCTCTTCAGCCAGAGGGCGCTCGGCGGGCAGCCGCTCAAACAGCGTCCATTTCCCCCGCAGCAGGGCCTGTTCCAATCTGCGTTCCGTATTTGCCGGCGTGTTCATGACCGTCTCCTGGCAAAACGTTGTGCGTGTTTTCTGTGTGCCTGATACTGCCAGCTCTAAAAAAATGTAGCAATAATCCTTCAACTTTGGTCTGGTATGCATCTAATATATTGAAAAATAAAAAATATTTTTTACAAACTGGTATGACCATAATAAAATTTAAAGGGTTTTATAGGGCGTAAAAGCTTATTTCACGCCCTGTTTATCAGTATTACCAATCACAACAAAAAATTGGTATAACCAATTTACATTGAAAAAACTCTCCCTGCCATCTATCTTACCTGCATAGTAGCCACGCAGCGGCGGAACAAGATTTATTGCAAGAAAAGGAGTTTCTATGCCGCGTTTTTCGCAATGGCGGAACGGTTTTCCCGGTTTATTGTGGAGTATACGGCAGCGCGAATCGCGCTTGAAGCTGTTCACGCGCTGGCAGTTGGAGGGCGTGGATGCTCCCCAGCTACTCAAAAATGCCTCTTACCGAAAAGAGGTCGTGGTTTCTGAAGACTACCCGCTGCTGGTGGAATTTTGGGACATGATCCATGCGGCGCGTCCGGCTTCGGCCATTTTTCGCATCCGGGCCGACGACGGACGCAAGCCGCTCATGCTCCAGGGGTGGCCCGGCCCGGAAGAAGACCTGTACAGCGGTTTTCTCAAGGAAGCTTTTTTTCCCGGCGGCTACGGTGCGGAATGCTATAAGGCCCAGTTGCGCATGAACGTGGGCGACGCGGACTACCCTGTGTTTACGCTGGACATGCAAGCCCGCGAGATCAGAGAAGCCAATGCGGCGGCCCGCGGCCTTTTTTTGGGTGAAGGGCAAGCGTCGCGCACATTGACCTTGCGCGACGCCGCTCCTGATGATCTGGGCACGCAGTTGTTTGCCGCAGCCGATAAAGCTGTGAATAACGATGCATGGTCTGGCAAACTCATGCTGGGCAATGCGGAACGAGGTCTTTTTTCGGCGCATGCACGCCTGACGCCCTGGGGCGGACACCACGGGCAAGTGGTGCGGGCAGCCCTGGTCAATGTAGACGCCAGACAATTTCCCATTATGCAGACTGAAGAGGCGGATAAAACCCTGCGCCCTGGCGGATTGCGCGTGGCCATGGAGGAATTGTTCGCGCAATGCGGCCCGGAGGTGGACGGAATGCTGCTTTCGCACATCCAGTCCAACAGCGGGCGAGTAGCTGTTTTCGGTGTGGGTGGCGCGTTCAAAGATCTGGAATGGGGCGCGCTCCATGCCTATGAAGGCACCATAGCACAGGATATTGAACGCTTTGGGCTTAGCTATCTTTTAGTGGAAGACACGCAGGACAGCGTGAAATCCATTGACTGGGCATTGTTTGCGCCGCTGGGCATACGGTCGTACTACGCCAAGCCCTTCTACGACGAGCACGGATTGCTGGCAGTCCTGATTCTGGTCAGTCACCGGGCAAAAACCTTCGGGCCAGACGCCGACAGCCACTATGCGGACATTGCAACAGGCTTCGGCCGCCTGCTGCACCGCTGGCAGCCCCGGCCAGGAACCCCCTAGCATAGGCACTTTATGCTGCAGACTCTACAAGAGCCACAAAAAAGCTCTTTTCAAACCGCATGGGGACGGGAAAGCTCGCCCTCAGCTATTTTTACCCATCCCCCTCCTGATCTCTGCCCTCCGCACGCCTAAGCGCCTCACATAAAAATCTGGGCATAAAACTCAGCACAGTCCGCCTTAGAGCATTTTGGCTTTTTAAAATTTAAATTCCCTGATGTCGCGCCAGGGGCTGTTTCTAAATTAATAATTTTGCGCCAAGGGCAAGGAAAAGGTTTTTTTACGGGAGGAATGTATTTTTGCGGTACATGACGGAATAAAAAATAGTCTTTTGACACAGCCAATTAGACAAAAGAATTATTTAGAAACAGCCCCTAGGGCAAAGCGCACCGTAACACGCCGTATATTCAGACTAAGATTGTTTTTTCAGATGAACGACAATTTTTAGGCGCAAAGCATCCCCCAAGTAATCCAGTCCAAACAGTGCCGCCATCAGCGCCTTTTCAGCGATTTTTGTATCTAAACCGTCCTTAAACCAACGCTGACAATTCCGTAGCAGGCAATATTGAACTATCTATTATCAACTGCTATGGTTTGGTAGAAGTAAGTTTTTTGGGGAGAAGGAGTTGGCTTGTCTGTTTTTCAACACGAAATAATACCATACGGAGTTAAAAATGGAACGCATTCTGCCCGAACTTCCCTATGCGATGGACGCCCTGGCTCCAGCCATTTCACAGGAAACGATGGAATACCACTATGGCAAGCACCATAGAGCCTATGTAACCAACCTGAATAATCTTCAGGAAGGCACCGAGTATAAAGACATGTCTCTTGAGGATATAATCAAAAAAGCTCCTCCTTCAGGCATTTATAACAACGCCGCGCAAGTATGGAACCATACCTTCTTCTGGAGCTGTTTGCGGCCCAATGGCGGGGGAAAACCCGTAGGCCCTCTGGCAGACGCCATCAACGCGCAGTGGGGAAGCTTTGACAAATTCAAGGAAGATTTTTCAGCCAAAGCCGCTGGCAACTTTGGTTCAGGCTGGACATATCTGGTTAAAAAATCCGACGGGACGCTGGAAATCCAGAACCTGGGCGCTGCGGGCAACCCACTGAAAACTGGCGACACCCCCATTCTGACCATTGACGTATGGGAACACGCTTACTACATCGACTACCGGAATGCCCGGCCCAAGTTCATTGAGACATTTTTTGAAAAACTGGTTAACTGGGATTTTGCAGCCAATAATTTCAAAAACTGATCCACTTCGTACAAATGCCAAGGGGCATGCGCTAAAGCACGCCCCTTGGCATAACGTTACCGGCAGCCATACACCGCCCCAAACCAGCCCGCGCTCTTATCAATTGCATTGACTCAAATACAGCCTCAATGCCTCGTTCCCACAAAGATTTTGCCCATCTTGCACAAGGCCTCACGCGATGATCTCCGTATCATATGAAGGAGAATCAGCCTGTTATGTAGAGAGTGCACCCGGGCGGCACGCTACCGGAATAAAAGAAAAATTCGGAACCAAAACACCTGAAAAGGCGCCTGTAACAAACGGCCTTGACGCTCAGTGCCTACGCTCCCCAAGCAGGGACAAAAGACTCATCTTCGCTTTTTGTTGCACAACAAATCCGATTACTGCCCACGAATATTATTATTTCTTATATGGATATATTCATTAAAGGCCAGTGACTTCACATGGTAAAACAAAGACAGAAATTGCATATTATTTGGTCATAATCACAGCAAAGGTCTCAGCATAGAAACATTTACACTGCCGATATTACAATATGTCTGGCTAAAAAATGGACATAAACACATTGTTGTGACAACAATATACTTTGTTGTGGAAAACGTGATCATTAAGAGTATACTGTTCCACAAAACATACCAGCAGACATAAAAAGACTGCTTAACTACGGAGAATTCTAGATGAAAAGAACTCTTAGCCTTGTTCTGGCCGCCGTGCTCATCATGAGTGCTGCTGTTGTTTTTGCTACCGAAGTCAAGACCCCTCACTTCACAATAACCCTCCCTGCAGCATTGCTGTCCGGCTAAGGGTTAAGAAAAAAGTCCAAAATCTCAGTGCGATGTGGTATAAAGAGTTTGCGAAAAACTTTGCCACACAAGGAGATTTTGGACATGAGTCACCATAATACACTTTTC
>JAEWKM010000026.1:0-132163 GCA_023386035.1 Pseudomonadota bacterium | reverse complement strand
AAAGTGTATTATGGTGACTCATGTCCAAAATCTCCTTGTGTGGCAAAGTTTTTCGCAAACTCTTTATACCACATCGCACTGAGATTTTGGACTTTTTTCTTAACCCTTAGCCGGACAGCAATGTTTTGAACTTTAAGAATGTACATTCTCAAAGTTACTATGCTCTTGTTGGGACTAAAGACAGTCATTGAAATGCGAATCTCGCCAAGCTGGTAACGCGGCAGTTCGAACCGCTTGATTCGGGATTTATAAAACAACGGCAGTCTTGGGCCCAAGCCGGAAAATAATGGCGCGGCGGAGAATTGTCTCCACCGCGCCATTGCGTTATACTGGGCAGGTCTTTTCAACCAACATCAAGCTCTGGAAGATGCTACGGCTTCCGCCCCATATTATGGAAACATTTCTTCTCTGGTTAGACCCTGTTTTCGTGTTGCCTTTTCGTGTGATACCTCACCCGGAAGTGGCCTATATTTTTGGCACAGGCTGTCTGGCGCTCATCGCGGTGCTTCTGGGGCTTGTGACCCTGAGTTTGGCCAACAGGCTGCACGCCAAAAGGCTGAAAAAGTATCAGGACCAGATGCAGCACTACCATAAACTGAGCGAACAGGCTCTTTCCTCTGAGGGCAAGGAAGCGTTTAAGGCCGTCAACCGGCAGGGGCACGAAGCCTTTGGGTACCATTTTTCGCTGAGCGGGGCGCTTTTTGTGGCGTCAATCTGGCCTGTCCCCATCATTTTTGCCTGGATGCATCTGCGGTTCGGGGATCTGAGCCCGGTGCTGCCTTTTAATCTGCCGCTTTTTGGCAATCAGCCTGGCATGGTCTTCTGGTTTATTCTTTATTACATTCCGCTGCGTATGTATTTTTCCCGCGTGTGGCGCAAGCTGCAACTGCGCAAAAGAGAGCCGCTTTCTGAAAGTAATATTATGTATCCCTAGGGCATTTTACGCTTGAAGTAGCTTCGTTGCGGCGTACAAATCTTGCCCACGCCTATTTTGTGGCGTGTGGTTGCACACAAATATTTTCAGAGTAATTGAATCATTTCATTCGAACATTGATTTAGAATTTTTATCCGCGTTTTTTTGTCACGGCCTTGGCGGTACAAAAAAACTGTGCCCGCACCTTCCCCGGCGGGTGTTGCTTGCGCAGCCGACAGAGCACAGCAAAGTGAAAATATTTCAAGAGTACGCGCCTCTCACAAAAGGGGCGTTTTCTTGTTCCTGGGCTATCCTTGTTTGGCGACAATCCTGGTTGATGGTGAGGGTTACTTGTGCAGAGCGCGCTTAGCGTGTTTATAATTTATGTTGACAATGAAATTCATTTTCATAAAGATAGCAAAATATCCGACACGAACTATCCTTGCACCAGTTCGTTACCATAAGGAGATCCCGCATGTTCAACCGTTTTGGCACAACCCAGGAAATGGTCATTCAGACCGTTGAAGAAAACGATACAGCTTTTCTGCTGGCCATCGACAGTGTTGGCCTGTACATGACGACATCCAACTATGTTGGTAAAAATCTTGCTGACCAGAACCGATACAGCGCCCTTCGCCAGAACGTGAACGCGCGCTTGACCGCATTGGGTTTGAATCCCGAAGAAATCTGGTCCAACAACCAGCATCTTATCCAGAGCGAAACCGTATCCGCCAAGAAGGTCAACCCGCTCAAGGCCTCCAAGCGCGGTTCCAAGGGCTAGGTGTAAAAGCGCCCATTGTCTGCGCTATTGCCTACTGCACCGTGCTGCTAAAATATTGTCCATTCAGGGAGGCCTTGTGTAAGGGCTTCCCTTTTTATTTTCAGGGCAGCGTGTTGCATTCGCAGCGGCGTTTAACCACGCAAATAATTATCTGGCCCTAACTGGCGCGTTAGCTGTCGCAGTGGCAGCGGTTTGCAGATAACGAAAGCGATTTTTTGGGTAAGATTTTCGCGTAACTCATTGCCGTCTTTCCCCGTAGCTTCTCGCCCTGCAACTGCTGGAGTAGTGGTGAAGCAGCGGCTAAAGCTGCGTTTACGCATCTTCGGGGACGTCTGCTCACGCATCCACCTGAGCATTTCCAAGTTGAAATGCTCGAGGGGTTGTTTCTAACTAAATGATTTTGCGACAAGGGCATGGAAAAGGCTTTTTTTACGGAAGAAGTGTACTCTCACGGTACATGACTGGAGTAAAAACGGCCTTTTGACGCAGCCAGTTGGACAAAAGAATTATTTAGAAGCCCCTAGCAGGACAGAAAATACACTGGCGACAGCCAATAAATAAAGGCGGGCTCGTAGGAGCCCGCCTTGTCGCTATTGCAATTTACTCTGCCTATACGAACAGGCTTTTCAGCTTGTGCGGCTGGCAGCGCAGGTACTGCTTTGGAGCATCGGCAATGGACGCGCCAAGGGTAGCAGCCGCGTGCCAAGGCCAGCGCGGATCATACAAAATGGCGCGGCCTACGGCCACCATATCGGCCTGCCCGCTGACAATAATGCCCGAAGCCAGCTCCGGTTCGGTGATAAGGCCCACAGCGATGACCGGCAGACTTGTGACGGCCTGCTTGATGGTCTGTGCAAGGTATACCTGATACCCGGGCGCCAGGCTGATCTGCTGGTCGGGGCTCAAGCCGCCGCCAGAGACGTGAATGAAGGCTGCGCCCGCCTTTTCCAGTTCTTGAGCCAGAATGGCGCATTCTGCCACATCCCATCCCCCGGGAACGAAATCCGTACCGGAAACACGCATGCCCACGGGAATGCTGCTCGGCAGGGCTTTGCGCACCGCCGCGAAGACACGCAGGGGGAAGCGCATTCTGTTTTCAAGGCTTCCGCCGTATTCGTCTTCCCGTTTGTTGGACAGGGGAGAGAGAAATTCGTGCATCAGATAGCCGTGGGCCGCATGCAGTTCAATGGCTTTATATCCGGCTCGCATGGCGCGCTGCGCGGCAGTGACAAACGATGCGGTGAGGCGCTCGATGTCTGCCGTGGCAAGCGCTGTGGGCTTGGGTGAAGCGGCGTCAAAGGGCAGGGCGGAAGGAGCGCATACGGACCAGCCTCCATCCTGCGGGGCCAGGGGCCCGCGGCCTTCCCACGGGCGGCTGGTGGAGCCTTTACGCCCGGCATGTCCCAACTGAAGGGCTACCGGAATGGAAGAAAACGTACTTATGGTTTCCAGCATGCGACGGTGCAGTTCTTCATGCTCGTCGCTCCACAAGCCCAGGTCTTCCGGAGAAATTCTGCCTTCCGGTTCCACTGCCGTGGCTTCGACGATGAGCAGACCTGCGCCCGAAACGGCCAGATGCCCGTAGTGCATGTGGTGCCAGTGCGTGGGGCGCCCTTCATCCGCAGAATATTGATCCATTGGGGGAATGACAATGCGGTTGGCGAGTTTCAGCTCACCGAGGGTGATGGGAGAAAAAAGGGTGTTCATGCTATCTCCTGCCACACGGCGTAACGCCGTATACTCTCACGTTGTTCCTGGCCCTGTAAGTGCGGCCAGGGAAAATAAATTTCGCGTCCGCCGTGGCGGACCTATGTCTTCCGAATTATGCGCCCGAACGGAGCGCAGGGCAAGAGCCGTCTTCAACAGGCCGTTAACCGGGATTTCTTTTGCACCTTGTTTGTAATGGTGATACAAATGCGAAAAATGTCTGAGATTATACCAAGTTTGCCAATGGCGTGATGATCGCCATTGCGGTTCGTTGGTACTACCTTGCTTATGGCAGTCCAGATATGCGCTTGCGGTCGGCATGCCTTCCGCAAGGGCCAACACGGAGGCTTGCGTTAAGCAGCACTTGGGGGCCGTCGCAGAAAAACGGGGGAAGGGGGGGCGCGCCCTCTTCCCCCGTCGATATTATGGCTTTAGCCTGTTGCGCGCGGCATCGCGCGAAACCAGGGGCACCCGATCTGGGGGCTGTTTCTAAATAGTTCTTTTGCCCAACTGCCTGCGTCAACAGGCTGTCTTTACTCCAGTCATGTACCGTGAGAGTACACTTCTTCCTTAAAAAGGCCTTTTTTTGCCCTTGCGCAAAATCATTTATTTAGAAACCGCCTCTGGCGTCCCTTTGATTTCTGAATTTTGATCTGTTTATGCCAGCTGGCGCAAAATCAAACAGCCCTTTTTACTCCGGTCATGCACGCTGCAATGCTGGCGTACGTTTCCTCATAAAAAGGGCTGTTCTATTTTTGCAGGGCAAAATGCATTGTTAATGAAAAGATCCTGACGCAAAAACAGCGTCAGTCTTTTTATCTAGGCTATTCCCGGTCCTGGGGTTAGTTTTTTGCAGCGCTGTCAGTTGCAGCACTGAGGGCAGCCTGAAGGCGGCCTTCGTCTTCGTGCGACAGTGAAGACTGAATGACTTCCCCGCCGGAACCACGCAATTCTGCCAGCACCTTGTCGGTAATTTCAGAATCCACCAGCACAAACAGGGCAGAAGATCCGGGCTTCAGCTTTTCGCCAAGCTGTTTCATGAAATTGTCATTGATGCCCACATCGCTCAGTGCGCCGCCCACAGCGCCCGCGCCCGCGCCTACCACAAGGCCCAGCAGCGGGTTCAGGAAGATGAGGCCGATAAGCGTTCCCCAAAATCCGCCACTCAGAGCACCCGTTGCCGTAAGGTTATAAAGCTGGTGCAGTTTAACCTTGCCGTCTTGTTTTCGGGTAACCACCACGGCGTCTTCAAGGTCCACAAGATAGGATTTCTGCATCTTCAAAAACTTGATGCGTTCTTCGCTGGCCTGAGTTTCACTGGGGTAGGCAACAACAATAAGTGTACGCATGAATGCTCCTTGGTGTAGATGCCGCCGCGTGAAAAGCAATTTGTAACTGGCGGCGATTTATAGCTAATGAATTTAATTACTATTCTATGGCATTCGCCTTTGGAAATCAATCACATTGGGCTGCGCCCGGCTTCCCGGTAAAACAGGATGCCCTAAAGAGCTACAGCTTGTTTACAGGCAGTTTGACGTACTGCGTGTCGTTGACTGCCGTGCCAAAGTCGCCTGTGCGCATGTTTGCCTGGATGGAAGGCAGCAGCAGGGCGGGTACGGCCTTGCCAGTGTCGTCGGCCTTGCGCCGGGAGACAAACGTATTCTTATCAATGCCGATGTGCAGCCGGTCATTTTTGAATTTCTGCTCGTTGACGGTAGCCATGCACTGGGGGCCGCGTGTGCCTGCCGGCGGATAGTCGTGCCCCACATATATACGGTAATGGTCGGGCAGGGCAAAAAGCTTGCGTGAAGAATCGTAAGAATCCTCGGCGCTGCCGCCGGGGAAGTCGCAACGGCCAGAGCCCACGTCGGGCAAAAAGATGGTGTCGCCCACAAAGGCGGTTTCTTCGATGATGTATGTGGTGTCGGCCGGGGTATGGCCCGGCGTGTGTATGATTCTGGCCTTGAGGTCGCCAATGGTGAACTCTTCGTCATTGTCAAAAAGGTAGTCAAAGTCTGAACCATCCGCCGGGGTGTCGTCGCCTGTCTGGAAAATGGGAACCCAGGTGGCGATGATGCCCAGAATGTGCTTGCTGATGGCTATCTTGCCACCCAGCTTTCCCTTGAGATACCGGGCGGCTGTGACATGGTCGGCGTGGATGTGGGTTTCAAGAATCCATTCGACCTGCAATTGCTTCTGATTCACAAAATTGATGACCGCATCGGCGGAAACCGTGCTGGTGAGGCTTGAGGGCATGTCGTAGTCGAGAACGCTGTCAATAACAGCGCAGCGTTTCAGGCTGTCAGTATCGGACCAGACCACATAGGTCCAGGTAGCGGTAACGGGATCAAAAAATCCGCGCACATTGGGTGCAGCCATAAGTAATCTCCTTGAATCCCGGCGATGCTTCACCGGGACGGAAACGTTTGAATAACCTTGCAGGCATCGGTCTTATGCCGGGTTTAACGGGCCGGAAAGAAAGCCGTGTGGCCGCCTACTGGCAGCTTGCACCGGGGCTTTTGCCAGCGCCTTTGCTTGCTCCCTTGTTGGCGTCGATGGAGCAGCCTTTGCCAAGACCGCATGAGGCTCCCTTCTGGTTCCAGGGTGCGCGCATGAGCAGAAGCGCCATGCCGCACCAGTTGGTGATGCCTGAAAAAACCTGGCCCACACCGACAAACAGCGCCCCAAGGAAGAACGCCGGATGGACGAGAAGCCCCAGCAGGGTGAAGAACAGTGTGAGCGCGCCTGCCACAAACCGTACCTGACGGTCCAGCGAAGGCGAAGATGCGGCTGTTTTGGGCTGGCCTTCGCCTACCGTGGCAAAACCTTCTTCCTGGCAGGCAATGATGCCGCCCTCAATAACGCGCACATCGGTGAAGCCCGATTCGGCAAATTTGGCGGCGGCGGTTTTGGCGCGTGCTCCGCTGCGGCACAAGACAAGAATGGGGGTGTCTTCAAGGGCGCCACTGCGCAGGGCTGTATCGCGGGGGTCAAGCTCCGTTACCGGGGCAAGAGCCGTGGGAGAGGCAAGGCGCTTTTCAGAATATTCCATTGGAGTGCGCACATCCACAATGAGGGCCTGTTTCAGGTCCACACCGTGTAATTCTCTGGCGCTGATGCTTTGTACAGAAGACATATCATCTCCTTTGACAGAAGTTTGCCGGGATGTATGTGGCGTGAATTGCGGCGGGATAAAGCCCGCGCACTGCGGGCATGGGTTGAAGGAGGTATCCCTTCTTAAATATAGTGATATAGTTTACGCAGGAATGCAACAACGGTACGGTCGCTTCATTTGCGAAGCGCCTCGTGCCGTTGTGTGGAAGACTACAGCATTGATATAATAACCCGATTGAAGGCGGGCATGTCTGGCGGTTCTGTCAGTGCGTGGCATCTCAAGCAAAAACCACGTTTATGCTAGGGGCTGTTTCTAAATAATTCTTTTGTCCAACTGTCTGCGTCAAAAGGCCATTTTTACACCAGTCATGTACCGTGAGAGTACGCTTCTTCCGTAAAAAAGGCCTTTTTCCTTGCCCCTGGCGCAAAATTATTTATTTAGAAACAGTCCCTAAAGCAGGGTAACTTTGAGAATTATATTTTCAAAGTTCAAAACATCTGCTTCAGATCATAGGCCAAGATATGACGCTGAGTGCTGTGCTGATTACAATTCTGCATTTTGTCTGCGTTCACGCAGGGACATACGCAGCCTGTCGGCCAGCATGCAGCAACCGCACAGGCCTACGGAAATGGCAGTGGCCGTAAACACGCCCCTGTAGCCGAAGCCCGCGTCGACCACCATGCCGCCAATAAGGGGGGCCAGCATGCCGCTTGCGTCAAATGTTGCCATCATGACGTTGGAATTGATGGAGCGCGTGTCCGGGGTGGAGCGGTCATATACAGCGGCGGCCAGCAGGGGATAGAGCAGCCCGAGGCCAAGACCATACAGGCATGTAAGGGGCACAAAAGCCCACAGGGGCCCCCAGGCCAGGCCGAGCATGCAGAAGGTAAGTACCAGACTGCAAAGAAGCGTTACCCGGTATCTGGGCAGGGTATCCAGCCTGTTGCTGCCAGCAAGGCGCACCAGAATGATGGTCAGGGTGTAAATGGAGAAAAACCATGCAGGGTGCGCGCCAGTGACAGAACACAAGCCCTTGATGAAAAAAATGGCCAGTATGGTCATGATGCTGAAAGTCAGGCAGGCCATATACACAAAGAACAGGCCGGAGTGGCTTACGGATTGCCACAAGGCGCGGCGCGACAGGCCGCCGCCATCTTCGGAGGGCATTTCCGGCGTTCTCAGCCGTGGGGCCAATGGAATGAGCATGAGCAAAGAAGGCAGGCCCAGCAGGGCCGAGATGGCGAAAAGCCCGGCTTCACCGCCCAGCAGGGGCAGTATGGGCTCTGCGGCCGCCGGAATGATGGAATAGGGCAGCAGCATGGTGAGAGAAAAGATGGCGAAGCCGCGTGCGCTTTGCCCCTTGGGGATGCAGCTCACCAGCACCGCTACTGTGCAGCTTGAAAAAACAGCCAGAGCAATGCCCTGCACAATGCGCAACACCCATATCAGGCCGATAACGTGTGGGCCTCCCACATAGGTGTATGCCAGCATGACGCAGCTTGAAATGACAATGGATATAGCCATTGCCAGCAGTTTTCCGCGTCGCAGCAGATACACGCTGGCCAGAGGACGAAACAGCAGAACCATGGCAAACATCGAAGACAACAACACGCCTCGCCAGTTGGGGCTGATGGTCATTGTCTCCAGCCACTGCTCAAAGCAGTAGAAAACTGCGATAAAGCTGTTGCAGAACATTGTCATGCAAAACAGCAAAATAAAATCACGACTGAGAAGTGTTTGCGGCGGCTCTGGCGATGCAGGGCGGCCTACGGGTGCAACAGGTGAAGCGGCAACGGACGGCATGGGGCCTCAACAACGTTATGCCGCAGCCGTTGCAACCATATGCTGTCAACGGCTGCTTCGGATGAAGCTGCGGCTAATGATACTCGCCCTTGAGGAACTTGTCGGCACAGGCTGCTACAGCGGCCTCGTTGACCATAAGCATATCCATCTGGCGAGTCATGATAAGCAGTCGCCCCAGTTGATCCAGCCGGGTACACAACTCGGACTTGGGATATTTCTGGTAGCGTGCCCGTATCCTATCACCCGTGAGTTCAACGGTAAAGCCGAGTTCTTTAAGTATAAGGCCAATGCAGCGTACCCGGCGCACCCGTTGTTCGTCGCTGGCGGCCCCGCCTGCGAATTCAAAACGTATGTAATTTTTGCTCAGCGAGTCGCCGCACCACGTATCCAGAATGGCATAGTGGTATCCCACGCGGGATGAAAAGTTGAGGTAACGGTCTGAAATAATAGCATAGCTACGTTGCCCGAAGCGTGAGCTGCCCTCCTGATTGCCGCCAATGACGCTCTGGCCCATAACTGACAGAAAACCGCGCATATTCACCGGGCGCGGCCCCCGCGCCTGCACTGCGGGGTTGAGCATACCGTCAAGAACATTCCGAAATGGCACGCTTGTGACGTCATCGGGGTGAACCCGGCGGGATTCCGGGTTACGCAGCCCGCCGCCAAGGTCAATAATATGAAGATCCAGCGGGATGGAGCTGACAAGTTCACTGGCAACGCCCGCGCTGTTGTCCGTGACGCTGTCGGATATTTTGAACATCTCCGTATAGCTCATTTCGTGGGCGTAGCGCATGACGTCGTGCAGGGACGTGCAGTGCTCAGGGGTAAAGGTGTCGGCCCTGGGGTCTACCAGATGCAGGGGCAGAATATAGGGAGCCACCCGCCGCAACAGCATAAGGGCGGGGCTGTCTGTTCTGGCCTGGGGGCGGGTCAGCCGCAAGGCCAGCAGTTCCGGCACTTCGCCGTCAAAAATTCTGCCCAACAGGGCGTCTACCGTGACAATCTGCCCGGGAGCAAGGACTCCGGTAACGCCGGGTATGTTCATAAGCGTAGGCACGCCAAATTCGCGGCATATGGAGGCCATATGCCCGGTAAGGCTGCCAGTCTGGGCAATAATGGCTGAAGCGCGGCGCATGGCGGACATGGCGCTGGGTGAGGAATGGTCCATAAGCATGACCGCGCCTTCGGGAAAGTGGGTGATGTCTTCGCCGTCGCCCACAAATACCACTGGCCCGCAGCCCACGCCTCTGGCTGCCACGTCCGCGCCGGAGAGCAGGGGACGCAGATGCCCCAGAATGGGTGCTGTTTTTTCTTCAGCCATGCTGTCCAGTCCCATTGGCCGCGTCTGCAGCAAGACGATCTGGTCGTCCTCGTCCACAGCCCATTCCATATCCTGCGGATACTGGTAGTGGCGTTCCAGTTCCATGACCATATTGGCCAGCTGGCGTACCTGCTCGTCACTGAGGCACGGCACGTCCTGCAAGTCTTCCGGCACGGGGGTCAGTTCGCTGTCCACCCCTGTTTGGGTGCGCACCAGCCGCAGGCGTACAGCCTTGTGGGCAATGGCTGCCTTGGTAATTTTACCTGTGGCGCGCGATACAAGCCATTGGTCGGGCGTGCCGGAGCCGTCCACAACCATTTCGCCCAAGCCCCACAATCCGTTGATGACGATACTGTTGGAGCGCAGATCTACCGGGTGGCGTGAAAAAGCCACGCCTGCCGCGCGGGAGCGCACCATTTCCACACAGCACAGGCCCATGCCTGTGGCGTCAAGAGCGTAGCCATGCCCGGCGCGGTAAGCCAGCGCGCGCGGCGAAAAAAGACTGGCCACCACGGTTTTGAAGGCGGCTATCAGGTCGTTGCGGGTAACGCCGAGCAAACTGCGGTATTGCCCGGCAAAGGACTGCACGCCGTCTTCGGCAATGGCGCTGGAGCGCAGGGCTACCACCACTTGAGGGTCGTTGCCATAGGCCAGATCCCATGCCTTGAGCAGGGCTTTTTCAACTTCAACGGGTACCGGGGCGTCGCAGATGAGCTGCTCCACCTGCCGGGAGACTGTATTGATGCTCTCCGTTTTTTCTGGATCCAAGGAACGCAGCAGGGAGTACATGCTCTTGAAAAGACCTGGCGTGCGTAAAAGAAAAAGGCTTCCGGCCTTGATGGTGATGGCGAAACCGCGAGGTACGGGCATGTCCAGCATATTGCGCAGTTCGCCCAGATTGGCGTTCTTGCCGCCCACACTGTAGGCCATGCTTGCGTCCACCTCTCTGAGGTCGAGAGTAAGCGTGGGCACGTCGCCGCTGGCGCGCTGATCCAATTCTTTTTCGATGCGCTTGGCGATGCTTTGTACAGCTGCGTTCAAGCCTTGATGGCGCTGGCTGGAAATATCGTTGAGCGTTGTCGCCATGCGTTCACAGCGGAAAATGGCTCTGCGGGCTTCTTTACGCACCTGGCTGGTTTCCAAATGACGCTCGCCCTGCTGGGTGGCGTTGAGGTTTGCCAGAATGCTCGCCAAATCCGCATTGGCCTGTAAAAGTTCCTTGAATGAAGCATAGCGCCTGTGGAAAGCGGTCATGGCCTGTTCGCGTGAGATGCGCGGCTTACGGCCAAAAAGTTTTTTGAGCTTACTGACCACAATAACACCCCTGTATGCTGTTTTTACGCGTTTATCAGCCCTTGTAGAAAGCCCTGTCGGCCACGACCACATAGCGCTGGGCCGGACCGCGGCCCTCCTTGCGAACAAGCCCCATCTGCACAAAGAGCTGCAAGTCGTATTGCGCAGTACGCATAGAAATATCTTTGCCAAGCATCTGCTGGTATTCCTGGCGGCTTATACTGCCCATAGCTTCAAGCCGGGGCCACATGGCGGCCTGCCGGTGGTTGAGGCGAACAGTGTCTGCATTCACCGTGCTACTGCTGCCATTGCCATTGGCCGTAGAGGCGGCGGCTTCTGAAACTGCCCCTGTGAATGCCGCAGGCGCGCGGGTTTGGCCAGATTCAAATCCTGATCCATGCCCTGATTCATGCCGCGGTTCCAGCCCGGATTCCTGATCGGAGCCAGGGGCGTAAAGTGGCACCTGCCGCGAAGGGCTGTCAGATGCGATGGCGCTTGAGGCCGCTGCATCTGCGTCCGTTAAGGACGAGGCTTCCTGCCCGGAAGGGGAGGTTGCGGAAAATGCGCTGGCAGCCTGATTTTCCCCGGAAGAGGGCGTTCTTTGGGCATTATCTTCGGTTTCTGGCTGCGCCCCGTTCTTTTTTCCAGCACGGCTGTTGGCTGCCGCCGCGTCTGCTTTGGAATCCTGCGTATCGGCGCTGGCTTTGTCTGTTGCTTTTTCGCGTCCTTCCTGTGCCGTGGACGCATTGCCTTGCGTCTGCTGTTTTGACGCATCCTCGCTGGCCCCATTGGAAGCCACCGGGCCCAGCTGAATATTTTCGGCGTAAAGGATGTTTTCTTCGCAAAATGTCAGCGCGCGGGTAAGCGTGTTTTTCAATTCGCGCACATTTCCCGGCCATGCATAGGCCATAAGTTTGGCCAGAGCCCCCCGGCTGATCTGGGGCATTTGCATTGTACTGGACGCTTTAAAACCCTTGGCAGCTCTTGAAGGCGCATTTTGCGCAGAATTTGGATTCTCCACATCCGTTTCGACCTCTGCGCCCATTTCTTCAGCCTTGGCCCTGGCTTTCACGGCTTCTGTCAGAAAGTATACGGTAAGAGAAGGAATGTCGGTCTTTCTTTCCCGCAGAGGCGGCGTGTGGATGGTAATTACCGCAAGGCGGTAATAAAGATCTTCGCGAAAGGAACCCTCGCGGGCGTCTTCCAGCAGGGACGCGTTGGTGGCGGCCACGATGCGCGTATCAAAGGGGACTTCCTGATCGCTGCCCAATGGTCTGATGCGCCGGGTGGACAAGGCGCGCAGCAGTGCCTGCTGCACCTTGGGGGCTGCGTTGCCCACTTCGTCCAGCATAAGGGTGCCGCCTTCGGCAGCAAGAAACGCGCCTTTTCGGGCCTGCCGGGCTTCGGTGAACGCTCCCTTCACATGGCCGAACAGGGTGTCCATAAGCAGGTTTTCATCAAGGGCGCCGCAGTTGATGGTTATGAAGGGGCCGGAACTGCGGCTGCTCAGGCGGTGTATGGCCTCGGATACCAGCTCTTTGCCAGTGCCAGTTTCGCCAATGATGAGGACGTCGGCCAGGACCTGAGAGGCTTTGCGCACCTGATCGCAGAGGGTCTGCATGGCTGAGGACGTGCCCACCAATCCGCTGGCAGGCAGGTCTTCGGGATGGGGCAGGTCTGGCACAGGTTCGCGCTGCCACTGGGCGTCCTGAAGGGCCTCGTGACTGCGGCGCTGAATTTTTGCCTGCCGCAAACGGCCCAGCAGGGTATTGATGTCGAATTTTACCCCTTCCAGCTCCTTGGGCATGGGCGGCAGATCAAGGTCGTCGGAGCTTCCGGTGATGTTACGCTTGTGCAGCGCGCGGCCAAGCATATTGAGCGATTTGCCCATCTGGTGCGCCAGCCACCACAAGCTCAAGGCCAAAAGAATCATGCCCCCCAGAAAACTGACGGTGTATATGCCCATAACCTGCATGCCGGTGCGGGTGGTGGTGAAGCTGGTGTCCAGTACGGCAAGGCCGCCAAGAACCACTGGTTCGCCGCCTGCGCCGGGTTTGAAACTCACGGGCACATAGCTCACCCTTTCGACTCGCATTTGTCCGTTGCTCCACACCGTGCTGCTTTCAGTCATGGGCAGCTGGTTGGCTTGCCCTGCCTGCACATCGGCAACCATGCTCCAGTAGTTGATATGCTCGGGGCTGGGGCGGAAGGCCATGCTGAATCCCGGGCGGCCATAATCCCCCCAAAATCCCGCGCGCACGGCATCATTGCCCAGGCTTTTGCCAGCCAGGGCCGCATCGGGTGTTTCTGACTGAAAAAGCATCCAGCCTTCCCTGTCGAAAAACAGGCTGCGCACACGGGTATCAGCGCCAGACGCGGCAATGGGGGCGTCGGGAGACGAGTAGCGCGACACAATGTCCCGCAGGTCCTTCATGTCCAGGGATAAAAGAAGGTAGCCAGTAAAATTGCCTTCCCTGTCATGCACGGCCGTATAAAACCGCAAAACATGAAGAGACAGGCTTTGAAGGGATTTGTTGACCGGCACCATCGAGTACACTGCTTCCATAGGCTGGCCCACATTGACGTAGCCCGGCTTCTGTTCGCCACCCAGATTGTGGAAAGGGCTTGAAGGGCTGTCCAGGGCAACATGCATGGGTACATTGATGATCTGGCTGTCATGACTGAGCAAAAGATAGCGGCTTTCGGGGGCCAAACCGACGTACGCCACTTCACGGTAGTGTAGCCCGTTGGCCTTGGCGCGAAACTCCATTCTGTGCTTCATGTCCTTGGGGTCCATAGACCCGGCGGCCAGAATAAGCAGTTGGTTGCGCGTTTCTGCCAGGGCCTGCTCAAGAGCCAGCCTCATGCCCTGAGCCTGAAGTTGCGCGTTGCGCGCTATTGCACGATTGACGATGTGCTCAATGCTGCTGCCAGTGGCAACAAATATGAGAAGCAGCACGACAGTCAGCAGGGGGATCCCCAGCATGAGCATGCGGCTGACAAGGCTTCTGTTCATAAAAAACGAGGTAATGTCCAAGGTGCTCCCACCGGGAAGCGTTCTGTAGAAGCGCATTTGAGACCCCCTCTACGGTTGCGCAAAAAAGCGCAATCTTTGAGTCGACTATAGGGGCATTGCGAAAACCAGGCAAGATATTTCGCGCAAACTTTGAGAAAAAGCGGCAAAATTCGGCAAATATCATGCAATGGCACAGTGATTGCTATCTTTTTCACATTCACTGCGTGACAGTCGGTGTGGGCCCGGTGTGGGAACCGCCGAAGAGAGTCCAGATAGGGAACTCAAACAGAGTGGAGGAGTTTATGAAAAAGATGCGCAAGCTCATGACCTGGCTGGCAGGCTGCGCGCTCATGCTCGCTGCCATGCCCGGGCTGGCCCTGGCAGCTGGCGGCAAGGCTTCGGCGGTGGTCATTGTGGCCGACACGCGCAAGCTGGACGGCATCTTGTACTGGTGGGCCGAAATGTACAACGAGAGCCATCTGTTTTTCGCCATCCTGACCATGCTCATCATCCCCATAGTGGGTTGTATTCTGGGCTGGCTGGCTGACATCGTCATGACGCATATCGGCATTGACCTCAAGAACCGCGAACTGGCCGAAAAATAAGGGGGCACAGTATGGAATGGCTGTATATTTTGATGCCCATTTCCGGCGTTAATATTTTTTGGCCGGGATTGATCATTCTTGGATTCGGCGTGGGTATTATCGGCGGCTTCTTTGGTCTGGGCGGCGCATGGATGGTGACCCCCGGCCTGAATATTCTGGGCTTTCCTATGGCATTCGCCATCGGCACCGACGTGGCGCAGATGGCCGGTAAATCACTTATTTCAACCATGAGGCACGGCAAGTTTGGCAACGTTGACTACATGCTGGGCATCACCATGCTCGTTGGTACGGTCATCGGCGTTGAAATTGGCGCGCAGATGGTCATGTGGCTTGAGCGCATCGGCTCCGTCGACAAGGTCGTACGTTGGCTCTACGTCGTACTGCTCATGTCGATCGCATGGCTCGTCTTTCACGATGCCGCAGTGCGCCGCCGCAAGGAACGCGAAGCCAAGGCCCAACACAAGGAACTTGACGCTAGCGCCGTTGGAATTGACTGGGCTTCACGCCTTCAAGCCATCAGGATCCCCCCTGTCATTCATTACAAGCATGCCAATATCACCTGCTCGGCATGGCTGCCCATCACCGTCAGCCTTTTCACGGGCTGGTTGGCCGGTATCCTCGGCATCGGCGGCGGCCTCATCCGTATGCCCGCTCTGGTCTATCTTGTGGGCTGCCCCACCCATCTGGCAGTGGGCACGGACCTCTTTGAAGTCGCCATCTCCGGCCTGTACGGTACAGCGTCCTACGCATACAAGGGTCGCGTGGAACTCCTGGCCGCGCTCATCATGCTCGCTGGCGCCGCTGTTGGCGCGCAGATAGGCGTGGTAGCCACCAAGTACGTCAAGGGTTATGGCATCCGCTTTGTGTTCGGCCTGGCTGTTCTTGGTTGCCTTATGTCGGTTATTCTCAAGCTTCTTGAAGCCGAATTCCCGTCCTGGGGCTGGTTGCTTGGCCCTGTGGCCACCGTTGAAGTGCTTGGCTTCGTTAGCGCCATTTCCATCTACATCGCGGTGAAGATGGTCCAGGGTGCCAAGGCGGAATTGGCCGCCAAGAAGATGCGTGCAGCGAACAGCTAGGAGGAACACAGCCATGAAGATTCGTAGTTTGCTGCTTACCCTGGTACTTGGACTCGCCACCTTTCTCACTGCCTGCAATTTTGAAGGCGGAGTGGAACAGGGCCGTTGCGTAGCCTATAATCCCGAAGGCAAAACACTGACCATCGTGGTTGACGTCACCCACGATCCTTTCAACCCCCATTACAGTGGCGGCACACATACTTACAAGCTTCCCACCATGCCTGGCGAAATGGGCCCCGCACCTGAAGTGGGCGGCCGCCTCATGATTGACCTGGCTAAAAATACTGTGCTCATATACGACCTCGATGCCAAGGCCATACGCGAAATTCCCGTGCAGTTCGTTGACGTGGAAAAGAACATCCGGCCCAAGCATCCCAAGGTCGCTGGCAAGACATTCCCCATCATCGACAAGGAACAGCAGACAGTTACGGTGTACTCCGGCCGCCTGAGTTCCCTGATTACCTTCAAGGTTCCTGCCAGCGACATTGATCTGCCGCCCTATGCCTGGACGGCTGGCAATGAAATGCGCGTAGCCTTCCGCAATAGCGACAAGGATCAGGCAATACGCATCATGAACGTGAGCAAGACCAATATCTTCAGCAAGTAAGGTTTATACAGCATCAATTCCGGGGCGGGTAAAGCCCGCCCCGGCGAAAGTCTTCGGAGAGCAGCATGAACAGCTACAAGCAACACCTCTATATCAGTTGCATTCGCATAACAGCCAACATGCTGATGGTGGCAGCGGTTTTTGCGGCCATGTACCAGTCGGCGCGCAGTATCAGTTCTGCCGAACTGGTTTTCTGCGCATGGTTTTTCGGCATTACCATCTCTGTATGGGCCGCAGCCTTCTGGCTGACGCGGCAGGTTCGCCGGCGCTTTCCCGCTGAAGGACAAAGCATGGTTCAATTGCCGCGCGAAGGGCTCAGTCTTGTCAGCTGGCGTGTGCTTGAATCTTCCCCCAGTTCTTTGATGGCTCAACGCTCATGATTGCCGCTCACCCTGTCAGAGGATGTAACTTGCCCATGCAGACAGTTCTTGATGACGACACCTGGGATGCCTGCCAGGAAATCCGTCAGCGTCAGCGCAAACTTGGTATGGTATGCGCCGTGCTGCTGGCGATAGCCTTGCTGTGTCTGGTTGACGGCCTGCAAGGGCTTATGCGCTCGGGGGCCACAGTTCTTGAGCTTCTGCCGGAAAAATCTGCGGCTCTGTCTGGGCCGTTGACCATAAAAAATCCAGTAACAAGAGACATTGAGGTGAGCTTTGTGCCCGCAAACGCGCCCCTGTCTTTTACGCTGGAAGGTTTTTTTGCTGGCTACTGGTTTGGCAACGGCATGTGGCGCGGCATTGTTGCCGCCCAAAGTGAAGCCGAACCCGGTGAATACCATATGCGCGTGGCTTTCAGGGGCGCTGCGGCCAGTACATTTCAAAACTATACCGTGATCGTGCGGGCCGATGCCGTTGACATGCGGACGCATTCCACTTCGTTTACCCATCGCCTTACGGGATTTAACCCCTTTGCTTTGGCAGTCGGCTTTGTAGGGTTGGCCCTGCTGGTGGGCGTGGGTGTTTACCGTCATGGCAGTATGATTATACGCACGTTGGTGCGCCTTGGCTGTGGCGAAATAGTACGCGTGCAGCAAGAAAAAGACGGGCTGCGCCTCTGGTGCCTGCTTTACGGTTCGCGTCCTCCGTACGAAGGCACAGTTTGCGCGGTCATAACAACCGAAGGCAGTGTTTTGGCCCATGCCCGGGCGGGCACGGCAGCCAAGGGATCGCTGCAACTGTTCATATCAGATCACGACCGGGCCCAAAAAGAGTCTGGTTACACTCAGGACGAAATTTCTTTCGCCGTGCGGCCCGGCTGTCTTGTCTGCCTGCGACCTCCGTGTTCGCAGTCTCCTCCGGCCCCCACAAGCTGAGCCAACCGGCGTTGAGCGGCATGCACATACGCGCCTTTGTGCATGCCGCATTTAAAATATCCACCTATTGTCCGCCTTTGGCTGGTCGCTTCTCTGGGAGCGCCGCCAGGGCGGATTTTAAGGTTTTACCGTCTGTTACAGCCTCACGCTGAAGCCAGTAATATCCGGCGATCTGCCTTTTACCGCTCTTGCCGCCCGTGCGGCCATGCGTTAATATTCGCGGGTTATATGCCCCTTGAGGGCGCAAAACCAAGGTGGATTTCATGCTACAACAGTGTCCTTGCGGCAGCGGGCGTACTTTGGCCCAATGCTGTGGCCCCTATATGGACGGCGCGGTCTGGCCCGATAATGCCGAAACTCTTATGCGTTCACGCTATTCAGCCTATGTGCTGGGCCGTTATCAATGGCTTGTGGACAGTACCCATCCCGACTACCGTGATGACATCTCGGTGGAGAAGCTGACTGAACAGGCCAGGGATGTTCAATGGCTGCGTCTTGATGTGGAGCGGACAGAAGACAATGTGCCCGCCGGGCAGAACGGCGAGCTTTTTGATGTGGTAGAGTTTCACGCCTATTACGAAATGGAAGGCATTCCACGGCAGTTGGGCGAGCGCAGCTTTTTCACCCGTGATGAAGACAAGATTTACTATGTGGACGGCGTGGCCTTGCGGCCAGAAGCCTACCGCAGGCCGGAAGCCAAGGTGGGGCGTAATGATCCCTGCCCTTGCGGCAGTGGCAAGAAGCATAAGAAATGTTGTGGAGCCGGAAACGCTTGAGTCCGCGCAGCACAGAAACGGCGGCGCGAGGAACAGGCAAAAGCGGCCCGCTGACTGCCATTCGCCAGTTTTGCCTTGAGTGCCAGGGAGCGTCGGCCAAAGCCGTGCGCGCCTGTGCCGACAGGCATTGCCCGCTGTGGGACTGGCGTCTTGCATCCTTGCCTGACGAGCCTTGCCCCGTGCCTGAAGACGAGGCTGGGCGTCAGGCTTTGCGCGCCATACGCAGGCAGTGCATGCTCTGCGCTGGCGACAGGGGTGAGGTGCGGGCCTGCGCGGCACGCGAGGTCTGCGTGTTGTGGCGCTACCGTTTCGGTGTGCGGCCACAAACATACAAGCTGGTACGCCGCCGTTTTTTTGCGCCCAAGCCTTTGAGCCTGCTTTAATGGCGCACTTGCAGCGCCTCCAGCAACACGCATGGCCGCTGGAGGGGCTCGGCTTGAATTCAAGGGTGTTGTTTAAAATGTTGAAGACGCTCGCCACAATGTTTGTCCGCACAGATGCACAGGTATGTTCCCGGTCTTCAGCGCCAGTAACGGTCAGGCGATTTCTTGGGCTAACGGCTGCATCTGTGTTATAGGGCTTCACGGTGGCGGGCTGTTCGCACAGCCGCCAGAACAATTTCATTTTGAGACTGCTTCAAGCCTTGCGCCGTCATAAGCACGGCAAGGCATAAAGGAGAAGCCCATGCCTCATTATCTTGAATGGTCCAGGGCCTATAGTCACAGGCTGAACGCGGCGGACGGCGCTCCCCTTCAGGCCAGAGCCGCAGAGATGGGCGCTCGGCTTGAACGTGAGCTGGCACAGGGCATTTTGCCTTTTCTGTCCATGCAGTACCGCGCAACGCTGGAAAAAGATCTGCCTCCGATTCTGGAAAAAGTGCGGACCCGCAAGCATATGCTTGTATTGGGTATAGGGGGATCCGCTCTGGGCGCGCGTGCCATTCAAAGAGCCTTTGCGCCGGGGCAGGACAGGCCGGGACATGACGGGCCGTGCCTGTGGATAGCCGACAACGTATGCGCGGAAGAATTTGAAGCCCTGCTGGCTGGGCTTGATGCGGCGGACACTTCAGTGGTCTGCATCAGCAAGTCGGGCGGAACAATCGAGACGCTAGCGCAGTATTTTCTGGTGCGGCAGTGGCTTCAGGCCGATTTGGGCGAAGACTGGCGCGAGCATATGGTGGTAGTCACCGATGCTGTGTCCGGCTACCTGCGTCAGGAGGCCACGTCGCATGGCTTGGCTTCGCTGGAAGTTCCAGACCATCTGGGCGGGCGCTATTCGGTGCTCTCCGCTGTGGGGCTTTTGCCCGCAGGATTTTTGGGCATTGACTGGCGTGCCTTGCTGGACGGCGCAGCCGAGGTGGCCTGGCCCCTGGTGGAAGCACCGCGCTCCTTGGGCAGCCATCCTTCCTACGCGCTTGCCTGCTGGGCCAGGGCGCTTGAGCTGCAAGACTACAGCGAACTCATCCTGTTTTGCTATGTGCCGCAATGGGCGGCCCTTGGGCCGTGGTTTGCGCAACTGTGGGCGGAAAGTCTCGGCAAGGACGGATTGGGCATTCTGCCTGTGGCCGCCACGGGCGTTACAGATCAGCATTCCGTAAATCAGATGTTTTTGAGCGGCCCGCGCAACAAGGGCTGCATCTTCCTTACCAGCCGCGGGCAGGCCGCAGGCCGCGCCTTCGGTCAGGATTTACCGCAGGAATGGGCGTGGCTGCGGGGCAAGCCCCTGGGCGCGCTGCTTGAGGCCGAAGCCCTGGGGACGCGCATGGCCCTTTGCATGAACGAAGTGCCCCTGGTGCATATGGATATGGACGGAACCGGGCCCAAGGCCGCGGGAGCCTTTATGCTGTTGTTGGAAGCCGCAACCCTGTTCACAGGCTGGCTTATGGGGGTGAATCCCCTTGACCAGCCCGCTGTGGAGCTGGGCAAGCGTTTGGCCAATGCGCGTCTTGGCGCGCCGGGCTATGCGACAGAACATGCGGATCTGGATAATTTTATGGCCGTGCCCTTGCAAGAGCAGGCATTTTAAGGAAGACAGATGTTTTTCAGAAGAAAGCGGGGAGCGTCAGCTCAGGATCAAGGCGCTGGCTCCCACAATCCGCACGGCGGTCCACAATCCGACGACAATGTACCGGGACCATACGCTGGCGGAGTACAGGACTGGAGCCCGAGCAATCCGGGCGGGCCTGTCACCGGGTCAAAAGGCGATGCCGAGGGTGGGCTGCCGCTGAGCTATGCCCGTCCTCTTTCCTGGCTTTCACTGGTCGTCATTTTGCTCACCAGCCTGGGGCTTTCTTTCTTTATTTCAAACTCGGCGCGTGAAACCCTGTTGACGCGGCAAGAGGGGTTTGCCCGCTTGCTGGTGGAAAACCTCAACAGCCAGATATTCCGGCGCTTCGCCTTGCCGACGCTTATGGGATACGGGCGCATAGCCTTGCGCCAGCCAGCCCAGTACGAACGGCTTGAACAGGTTGTGCAGTCCGTCATTCAGGGACTGCCTGTAGAGCGCTTGCGCATCTATGATTTTTCGCGCCTTGTGGCCTATTCCACGCGAAAAGAAGAGGTTGGCCGGGCCGGGCTTTCACCTGCCAATCTGGATGAGGTCTTGCAGGGTACTGCCCTAAAGTCTGAAATTATTTCAACCATTCCGGCATGGCAGGCCCCTTTCAGATTGCCGCTGGAGGAGGGCACGTTTGTTTTGCGTGTTCTTTATCCGTTGAAGGGCGAACCGTTGCAGCCAGGGCAAGAGGCTCCCATTATGGGGGCTCTGGAGCTGACGCAGGACATTACGGGCGACTATGAGCAGGTGCTGACATTTCAGGGCATCATTGTGGTCATGTGTCTCATGTCCTCGGTGGTTCTTTTCGGCCTGCTGATTATGCTTATCCACCGTTCGGAGCGTGTACTTGCCGAACGCATGCAGAAAAACAGGCAGCTTGAAAAACAGTTGCACAGTAACGAACGCTTTGTGAGCATGGGGCGCGTTGTAGCCAGTATTGCCCACGAGATTCGAAATCCTCTGGGCATTATCCGCTCCAGCGCCGAATTGCTGCAACGCCGTACAGATCAGGCAGACGCTGGCACACGCCGCATACTGGGCGCTATTTTTGATGAGTCGGTTCGCCTTTCGCAGACAGTGAACGATTTTCTGGACTATGCCCGGCCCCGTCAGCCCAAGCAGGATCTGGTTGATGTAAGCCTTGTGCTGGATCAGGTTCTGGCTTTTCTTGAAGGCGACATGGCCCGCCGTGGAGTTGCTGTGGAGCGACAGCCAATGGAAAATCTTTTCATTCGCGGCGACAAGGATTTGCTGTACCGCGCTTTTTACAATATCTTGGTTAACGGACAACAGGCAATGGACGGGCCGGGTATCCTGCGTATCAGCGGCGACCACGACGGCGAGGGCCATGTAAGGCTGGAATTTCTCGATTCCGGTCCCGGCTTTGACGCCGCCATTGTGGGCAATCTGCTGGACCCCTTCTTTACAACCAAAGACGGGGGCACGGGCCTTGGTCTGCCCATTGTACAGTCCATCATTGCCAGCCACGGCGGCGTGATCCAGCTGGAAAACGGTCCGGACGGCGGCGCTCTTGTACGGGTGCTACTGCCCGAGGCCCATACCGGGGCACAGGAATAGTCTTATGAGTGAAAAAGCGCATATTCTGGTTATTGACGACGAAAAAAACTATCTGTTGGTTCTGCAAACCCTGCTGGAAGACGAAGGCTATTCTGTCACCGCCATCAGTGACCCGGAAACCGCCCTGGCTTTTCTTGAAGAAAGTGAAGTGGACGTGGTGGTTACGGACATGAAGATGCCCAAGGTATCCGGGCGTCAGGTGCTTGAAAGAGTAAAGAAAAGCTGGCCTTACATTCCGGTGCTTATCATGACGGCCTTTGGCTCCATTGAAAGCGCTGTGGATGTTATGAAATACGGCGCTTTTGATTATATCACCAAACCATTTTCCAACGACGAGCTTCTGCTCTCCATCCATAACGCCGTAGAGCTGGCCCGCGCCCACCGCCAGTACCGCCTGCTTCAGGAAGTTATGGAAGACCGCTACGGCGTACACAAGATCGTGGGGCGCAGCCGCGCCATACGCGATGTGCTTGTGATGGTTGAACGGGCCGCGCCCAGCCGCTCCACAGTGCTTATTACTGGTGAATCCGGTACGGGCAAGGAACTGGTGGCACGGGCCATCCACTATACAAGCCCCCGCAAAGACAAACCCTTTGTGTCCGTTAACTGCATGGCGCTCAACCCTGGCGTGCTTGAGAGCGAGCTTTTCGGCCACGAAAAGGGCTCTTTCACCGGAGCCGTGGCCATGCGCCGGGGCCGCTTTGAGCAGGCCGACGGCGGTACGCTTTTTCTGGATGAAATAGCGGAGCTCACGCCCGACCTTCAGGTCAAGCTGTTGCGCGTGCTTCAGGAAAGGCGCTTTGAACGCGTGGGCGGCGGTGAAGAAATCGAGGTCGACATCCGCGTGGTGGCCGCCACAAACAAAGATCTTGCCACAATGGTGGAGAAGGGAACGTTTCGCGATGACCTGTACTACAGGCTCAATGTGGTTCAGGTTCCCCTGCCGCCCCTGCGCGAGCGTCGTGAAGACATCCCCCTGCTGGTGGCCCATTTTGTGGAAAAGGTATGTGCCGACAACACAATGTCTGCCAAGACCTTCACCACTGAAGCCCTCAACTACCTGACGGGCTATGAATGGCCGGGCAATATTCGGCAGCTGGAAAATGTGGTCGAAAGCTGTCTTGTGCTGGTGCCGGGCACGGTCATCAATGTGGACAATCTGCCAGCCGAGATCCGCGACGAAGAATCGCAGTTCAAGAGTGCCGTTGACCTTCTGCCCGTGCAGCTGGACCTGGCCGATACGCTGGAAAAAATTGAAGCAGCTCTTATTCGCCGTGCTTTGGTGCGGGCAGAGCTTGTTCAGGTCAAAGCGGCAGAATATCTTGGTATTTCAAAGAGCTTGCTGCAGTATAAATTGAAAAAATACGCCATAACCGGCCATTAAGCTCTTTGGCTGCCTTGGCTGGCTTGTATTCAGCCTGACATATTTCGTCTTGCGAAACGCAGTCTGATATGGCCGCAGAATTTGCAGCAGGTTGGGCATGTGGTTCGTTTGCTGTGGAAGGAAACTTTTTGAAAACCTTTATTGTGTAATTGTTTTCTGCTGTTACACAGAACAGCAACATTTATCGAAATAAAAAAGCAGACCCGCTCCTGAACAGGAGCGGGTCTGCTTTTTACGTTGCGTCTGGCAAGTGCGTGCGCAGTTGGTCTGTCGCGCCGCAGTACTGTAACAGGGTGAACCCCATATAGCTTTGTGAATCGTAACCTGATCTGCTATAGCTTATGACGTCAGTGAATTACGCGGTATCCTTTTTAACTTGTCAAACCTGATTTTTTACATAAGTATATGTGAAAGACATAATACGGCAAAGGCCACCATTAACGAGCAGGTTTTATCGTGCCCGTGTGGGTGATGCAGAGCCGCAGCCATTGGTTGATTAATCAGATAATGGCCTTTTTATATTGAAAAAAAGCATCCGGCTTTAAAGCACCGGATGCAACAGGCATATGCCAAAAGGCATGTGGGCAAGCAGGCCAGCGTGTTATTCCGGCAGCTGCACTTGACAGCCGCCGGATGTATACACACTTGATTCCAGTTTGGGGCAGGCGCTAGCTCTTGCGCTTGGCCAGGCGTTTTTTCAGATTTTCAGCAACAATTTCAGGGTCTATGGGGTTACGGGCAATGCCGCTCGCAATGGCAGCCTTGGCAGTTGCCGCTGCAACCCTGGGCGCTACTTCGGGATTGAGGGTCGAGGGAATGATAAATTCGGGGCAACGTTCCTCAGCCGAAACCAGTTCGGCAATGGCGTAGGCTGCCGCGATTTTCATTGCATCATTAATGTCTGTGGCTGCCACGTCCAGCGCTCCGCGGAATATACCGGGAAACGCCAGCACGTTGTTGATCTGGTTGGGGCAGTCGGAGCGGCCAGTGGCGATAACTTTTGCCCCCGCATCCACGGCGCGTTGCAAGGGCCAGATTTCAGGAACGGGGTTGGCCTGCGCAAAGACAATGGGATCTTTGGCCATGCTGCGGATCATGTCTTCGGTAAGGGTGTCGGGCGCAGAAACGCCAATGAAAACATCGGCTCCCTTGATGGCTTCGGCCAGGCCGCCCTTGACCTTTTGCGGGTTGGTGCGGCGGGCGATTTCGTCCTTGTAGGGATTCATGCCCTCGGTGCGGCCTTCCCATATGGCCCCGCGTGAGTCGCACATAATGACGTTTTTCAGGCCAAGAGCCATAAGCAGTTTGATGATGGCTATGCCTGCTGCGCCTGCGCCGCTGGTGACAACGGTGATGTCGTCCAGCTTCTTGTTCACGATCTTGAGGGCGTTGATAAGTCCGGCCAGGGTAACAACCGCCGTGCCGTGCTGGTCATCGTGAAAGATGGGGCCTTTGAAGACGCCATTTTTTTTCAGGCTGTCTTCAATAACAAAGCACTCTGGCGCTTTGATGTCTTCAAGGTTCACGCCGCCGAAGGTCGGGGCCATAAGTTCCACCAGTTCAACGATTTTTGCCGTGTCCTTGGTGTTGACGCAAATAGGAAAGGCATCTACATCGCCAAACGTTTTGAAAAGCAGTGATTTGCCTTCCATAACGGGCATGCCTGCGGCGGGCCCGATGTCTCCCAGGCCAAGCACGGCGGTGCCGTTTGAAACCACGCAGACAAAGTTGGAGTGGTTTGTATAGACATCAAGGTTTTCAGGCTGACGGTAGATTTCCATGCAGGGTTCGGCAACGCCGGGCGAATAGGCCAGGGTAAGGTCATCGGCGTCACGCACGGGCACTTTGACGCGAACCTCTATCTTGCCCTGATAGTCCTTATGCATGGCCAGGGCTTCATCCCGCAGATTCTTGATACGAGACATGATCACTCCTTGACTGACGATGTTCTGCCTGTGGGTCGAAATGGACGGCCTTGGGGCGGTTAAGACGGAGAACCGGCAAGAGGGGCATTGCGCCACCGAAAAATACTTGCGGTCCCGTTGGTATACAGGAAGACCCAAGGCAAGCAAACAGCTTCTTTACGGGTATTTCTGGCACGACAGATTGACCTGTGATACCAATTGTTTTTTGGAAACCCGCGTGGCACAGTAAGCCATGCATAGTGCTACTTACTATATATAAAGGAGACAGATGGCGTCATGACTACCGCCAATGCAAATAATAGCAGTGTGGAAAGGCTGCAGGGCAGAAGACGCAGCATCCAGCGCCCGCGTGTGCATGTGGAGGTGCTGTCCTGCCTGTTGGAAGATATACAGTCGGGTGTGTACCAGGTAGGGCAGAAGCTGCCTTCAGAACGCGAGCTTATGGATGAATTCGGCGTGGGCCGTCCTGCTGTGCGCGAGGCCCTTTCGGCCTTGGCCCGTATGGGACTTATAGAAGTATCGCCCGGCATGCGCGCGCGGGTGTGCAGGCTTACGCTCAACCCCTTGCTGCGTGAAATGCGCGCCACTATGGAAATCTATTCCAGCACGCACGACGGCTGGCGGCATATGCACGACCTGCGGCAGTTTTTCGAAACCGCTGTGGCCCGTCATGCGGCCCGTCATATGACCGACGAAAATATGGCCGAGCTGGAGCGTATTCTGCAAAGGCAGCGCTCTTTGCTGGACAATTCTGAAGTTCGGGAATTTGCCGAGGCAGATATCGATTTTCACCGTTACCTTGTTCACTGCGTTGGAAACAATTTTCTGGATATCGTGTCCGATGGTTTTTCCGGCTGGCTGATTACGCCTTTGTATGCCTCCATGCAGGTGCGCAAGCAGAGTGAACTGGCGTATCAGGCCCATGTGCAGATATACGAAGCCTTGAAAAAACGTGACGCTGACGCCGCAGAAGATGCCATGCGTGCCCACTTGGGCGAAATGCGCGGTATTTACCAGGTGGATGTCATGTCTGAGACGGAAAAGAAGACGAGCAAGGACTAGGGCGCTTTACCGTCTAAATGTGAAGGCGTTCAAAAGAAATTTGCTCTGAATTGTTTTGACCTTTCTGCATTTTGCTCGCCTACGCGGCGTGCGGGGGGGCGGGGGGGGGTGGGGGGGGCCGCCCCCCAAACCCCCCCCCCCTCTGCACTCCCCCGGACGACCCCGCTGGGCTTTCGTATATCTTCACACCCACGGGTGAGCTTCCACGGACTTTCCATATTCCGCCACTCACCGAGGGCTGCGCGGCTTTTGCTGCGGGAGCTTCCCTTCCTTTGGTCGGGTGATCTCCCTACGCGCCGCGCAATGCCATCACCGGACAGGCTCAACGCTACCCCAGAGCGCACGCAGCGTGAATTTTACGAGAGCATTTAAACGTTGAAATGCTCAGGTGACGGCGTGAGCAGGCACCCGCCGTGGAGCGTAAGCGCAGCTTCAACCGTTGCGACGCAGGAAGTTACGGATGAAGACAGTACCGCTTCTGACAGGGCTGCAACGTTTGAACGTGAAATCTTTCAAGGTGTAAAACACGTTTTTATGGCGTGTAGAGCATTTTGGCGTTGAAAAAGTTTAAACGCTCCACACGCGCAGATACAGAACATGATTGTTCATGACGCTGGGCGTTCGTTCGGAGCCGTCTGGGCCGTTCAAAGGTACAGAGCTTCACAGGCAAATAGAAAAGCCGCAACGGGATTTCCGTTGCGGCTTTTGTGGGCCGGACACCCGACAACGTCTGTTGCCGCTGCTTCCTTTCGGACCTGACGGAGTTGGCAGTGTTGCCGCCGTCCGGCTTGACAAAGGCTTTACCTGCAAAGAAGTGGGCTGTCAATGCCCAGCCAGTAACAGGCGGGCTGTCATGAGTCATTGTTGCTGTAAACTGCCTGCACCTTAGGGCCTGAGGTTACTTCTTTTTGTCCAAAAAACTTCTATCAGCCCCTACTGCGCTCGTTTGCTGCTTGCCACCCGTGACAGCGTCTGCTGGGAATATACCGCGTAAGCTTGGTTGCCAGCAGTGTCAGGCAAGGTTTTGCGAGCCTCACAAGCGTAAGCTGTTTTAGCTCGCTGCCATTGCTGGCACTTTTTCCCGATGCAGCAAACCGAGCAGAGCAGAAGCATTGCTCATGATTTTATCCATCATGCTGTCGCTCAACTCTCCCATTTCCTGAATCCGCTGCATTTCTTCCTGTGGGTCGTAAAGAGGCCAGTCCGTACCAAAGAGCAATCTTTCCGGCGGGCAGGCTTGCAGCAAGGTTTTAACGAGCTTGGGCGTGGAAAAGGGAGTGGTGCTGGAAGTATCGAACCAGAGATTGGCGCGTTCCTTGACCATGAGGGTCTTGAGGGCGTGCGCCCACATGCGGTAGCCGCCAAAGTGCGCTGCAATAACTTCAAGCTGCGGAAAAGCATCAAGAATTGCCGCCAGCTTGTAGGGGCAGGAAGGATTTTTCTCCGGCGATATTCTGTCGCCAATGTGCACTTCAAAAACAAAACGTCCCTGCGCCGCTTCAAATATGGGCAAGAGGCGCTCGTCACTGAGCCAGAATCCCTGAAAGTCGGGGTGCAGCTTTATACCGCGTATGCCAGCAGCTTCTATCCGGTCCAGTTCCGCTTCCCACTGTTCATAGCCGGGGTGTACGGTGCCAAAGGCAATGATCTGGCCGGGGTGGGCCTTCTGCAGGCTGATGGCATAGTTGTTCGCTGGAATGACCTGTGCGGGCGCTGTGGCTGCGCACAGCACCACACACATGTCGATTCCGGCCCTGCGCTCGCTTTCCAGCAGGTTGTCAATGGTACCGCTGCCTGCGCAGGCTACGTCATAATGCTCATTAAGGTGTTCCACGGCCTTGTGCGCAATCTTTGGATGAAAGGCGTGGGTGTGGATATCAATATACATGATTAGGCGTTGCTTACCCCGTTAACCACATTGACAGGCGTTCCAGACTGCCAGCGGCGAATGTTTTCCGCAGTGAGGTCAATGATGTTCTGCCGTGCCCTGGTAGTGGCCCAGGCAATATGCGGCGTGATAAGGGTATTGGGCGCGGAGAGCAGGGGATTGTCGGCAGTGGGCGGTTCTTCGGAAAGAACGTCCGTGCCGAGGCCGCTCAACTGCCCGCTTTTAAGGGCTGCGGCAGCGGCTGCTTCATCCACAAGCGGCCCGCGCGAAGTGTTGAGCAGTATGGCGCCCTTGCGCATGTTGGACAAGGCCTTGGCATTGATAATGTGCTTCGTTTCCTTGGTCAGGGGGCAGTGCAGAGAAATAACGTCAGATGAGCAGATGATGTGTTCAAGAGTGGCAAAGGCGAAAGGACTGTAAGTGGGCGGATCTTTGGGCACCCGGCAGTTGGCCAGTACGCTCATGCCAAAGGCGTGGGCCAGTTCGCCCATGCGGCGCCCAATGGAGCCAAAGCCAATAAGCCCCATAGTCAGGCCTTCAAGGCAGACCGGAGGCAGCTTCCAGTAGCACCATTGTTTGGATTTCAGCCAGTCGCCGTTTTTTACGCTTTCAGTGTGCAGGCTGGTGTGGCGGCACAGTTCTAACAGCATGGCCATAGCATGCTGGGCCACGTCGCTCACGCCGTAAGCCACAACATTGCACACGGGAATGCCGCGTTGCGCCAGCGCTTCGGTATCAATGATATTGTAGCCCGTGGCCAGTATGCCCACCATGCGCACGCCTTCAATGGCAGGCAGGTCTTCTTTGCGAAGCGGGGTTTTGTTGGTCAGCAGTACGTCCGCGCCCTTGGAGCGCTCTGTCAGCTGATCGCTATTGGTCGATTCATATATGGTCACATCGCCCAAGGCCTTGATGGGGCCCCAATCCACGTCGCCGGGGTTAAGTACCCCGCCGTCCAGAATGACAATCTTCATTGGAATATCCTCGCTTGGGGGCAGTGTAGCCTGTGCTAGAAGCCTCTGCAAGACCTTCGCTCAATTGGCAATTGGGCTGTAACTCACTTTTAAGATTGAATATGAGTAAAATATTCCTGTTAAGTTTTGTTTAAAATACCTTATGTCGATAGTCAGAAACAAGATACGAAGAAGGCCACCCTTACGGGTGGCCTTCAAGTTCGTCACACAGACCAGAGGTCTAGTGGGCGATCACGCGGAAGTCGTCGCGGCGGTTCTTGGCCCAAGCGGCTTCGTTGTTGCCCTGCACGGCAGGATTTTCCTTGCCGTAGCTGATCATTTCAAGCTGGTTGGGGTTCACGCCCATCATAACCAGGTACTCATACGCAGCGCGGGCGCGGCGTTCGCCAAGGGCGAGGTTGTATTCCTGGGTGCCACGATCGTCGCAGTTGCCTTCGATGCGAACGCGGATGCTGGGGTACTGCTTCATCAGATCAGACTTCTGCTTCAGCATGTCTTTGTACTGGTTTTCAACGTTGAACTTGTTGAAAGCGAAGTACACGCGGCCATCAGTGATCTGCTGAACGGCAGCGCGCATTTCAGGGGTCATGCCATCGTCATAGCCGGGCTCGCCAGTGGTCTTTTTTGCACAACCAAAACCAGCGGCCAGAGCCATAACCAGAGCGAGAATAAGAGCGTAGCGTTTCATTGTGTCCTCCTGAACAGCTCATTCTCCAAAAAATTAATACCTTTCCTTTCTGCACACATAAGGGCGCATTGCCCTTGCATAACAGATGGTATCTTCACCGTAATTTTTGTCAAGAAGTGTATGGGGTATTAGGCCCACTTTCGTAAAATATTTTTTACCCGGCTTTGCCTGAAATCGTTGAAAACCGGGTAAAAATATCTCTTATCCAGCCACAATTGGCTGTAATAATTATTTTTGCTGCCCGGGCATGCCCCAGCGAGGAAATGACGAGTCTCCACCGCCTGTAGGCACGCGTTTGGCATCGCCGCCATGCCGTGTGGTCAGGTAGATGCCACGGCCACCCCCACGCGAGGACGCAAAGGCGATAAAATAGCTGTCGGCGCAGAAAGAAGGCTGCTCATCGCTGCCGGGGCCAAAGGTCACCTGGCGTTCCATACCCGTAAGCATGTCCTGCACAAAGATGCGATGGCCGTATTCCGTCATGCGGCTGTAGACCACAAGGGTTCCGTCGGGCGAAAGGTTCGCTTCGGAATTGTATGTGCCGTTCTTGCTCACCCGGGTGACGGAGCCACTGTTCAGGTCTTTAAGGAAGATCTGCGGGCCGCCCAGGCGTGAAGATGTAAAGGCCATCTTGGTGCCTGTGCTGTCAAAGGTAGGCGAAACGTTGATGGAATCGCCCTGTTCCAGCACTTTTTCTTTCTGGAAAACGTGGTTGAGCTGGAAGATAACAGGGTATTTGCCGTTGGAAAGAGCCACAGCCACCTTGTTGTCAGGCATGAAGGAAGGTCCGATAACCACGTTGCCGGGGAAACGGATACGCTGCACCTTGCCGGTGGAACGGTCCCAAACGCCCAGGCCATGCGACTTGGGGTCAATCTGGGTGAACACCACGAAGCGTCCGTCAGGCGACCACGACGGGGACATAGCTTCGCCCGGCATATTGGTGATCTGACGCAGATCGCGGCCCGTAGGCTTGACCAGCCACACGTTGGAATCCATCTTGCCGTTCTTTTTAATGAAGGCCAGGGTCGAGCGGAAGAAGGAACCGTTGCCGGTCAGGGCTTCCAGAAGGTCGGCGCAGAAGCGATCTGCCACTTCAGGCAGGTCGCGGGCGCTGACCTTGGGGTATTCCTTGCCAAAAAGGCGTCCGCCAGAGTTGGTTTCAAACGCGCGGATTTGCACAGGGCGGGTGCCGCTGTCGCCTTCAGGCCAGAATGTGGTCACAACAATGTCTGACCCGGCAAGCTGAAAGCGTTTAAAATCCAGTGCGGGCGGTTCATAACCGGCAAGCACCACACCGCCCAGCACGGCCTTGGGGTCTGTCAGGCGCATAAACGGAAGAAAGCTCAGGTTTTCCTGAACAATCTTCTGCAGATCCGTGCCCATGCCCGTGGCCTGTACCTGCGGGCCCTTGAGGGGAGCGGCCAGTGCCAGATTGACGATGTTCTGGCCCGGACCGTAAATGTCCACGCGCATGGCGGCCTGTGCTCCGCTTCCCAGAGCCAGCCATAGCCCCAGAGCGAGGAGAAGAAGCAGTTTTTTCATGGCGTCAGCAGTCCTTGTAGGATCGGCGCGCTACCGGCGCACCAGGGTAAGAGTTATATCCAGTGTGGTGTCAAGACCTTCGGGAGGCAGCGGTATGCTGCCAACCTTACGAATGCCTTTACGCACGAAGGCATCAAGCATTTTGTCGCCGCTTTTTTGAACAAAGGCGACATCATCAATGACCCCGGTTTTGGGGTTCACCTGCAACCTCACCGTAGGATAATAGGTACCGGGCGGGGTTTCAACTGGAATGATGATAGATTCGGTAAGCTGGCGGACCACATCGGAAAAATACTTGCTGTATTTTTTCCCATAGCGGTACTGGGCCTTGGTTTCAGAGCCAAAGGCAGTATCCGTTTTGTCAGGCCGCGCCGCCTGCTTTGCAACTGGCACAGGCGTGCTGCTTCCTGTCGCAGCGGCAGGCCCGCTGCCCACAGCTGTTTTTTGTGCAGCATCTGCAACAACAGGCAGAGGTGAGGGCGCAATGGTCAGGGGCGGCGCTTTTACTTCGGCAGCGCCTTTTTTAGCCTCTTCAGCCGTATTCTTGGTCTGTTTTTTTTCGGTTTTTGAACCGCCCAGGCTCACCTTTGCCGGAGAGCTGTCCTGACCACGGCCAACAGCCTGCGGCGTTTTTTCAGGTTTTTTCTTGTCTTTACTGGTTGCTTGTTCTTGGGCGGGATGGGCAGGAGCCACAATAGTGGGCTTGATGCCGGGCAAATCCTTGCCAGTGGCCTTGGCGGTTTCTTCAGCCCGTTGGCGTGCCCGTTCTTCAGCGCCGGCAGCAAGGTTGTCGCTCATGGCAGCTTCGGCTTTGATGCGCGCGCGCTCTTCAAGGCGCAGAGATTCCACATCGTCGGGAATCTGATTGCGCGCTTTGCCCCTGGGGGTTCCTGTCCAGAAGGACAGATGAACTTCCAGCGGTTTTTCGTGAGGCGTTTTGCCAAAATTGTCTATCTGGCGCACTGCGCCACAGGCAGAACTGTCCAAAGCTTCCATGCCGGACGGACGCAGCGGAGTACAGCTCTGCACCTTGCCCTTGCCGTCAACGCCAACCTTGAGCTGCACCTGAAAGTCACCTTTCAGGGCAGGGGGCGGAGCCCATATGTCCACAACTTTATCAAGCATTTTGCCTGCGTATCCCCCGGCAGCATCTGCCGTAGCCATAGCGGCAGCCCTGGCTCCTGTTGCCGTGAAGCACAGAGTCACTGCTGCCAGAAAAAGGAATACCCTGTGGAAAGTGGAAAAAAGCGACGTGCGCTGCGGGGATGGCATAAGAACCTCCTGTAGGCACATGATAGCCTGTATGTTAACGCAGGAATCTTCTGTCTCGGTTAGAGCTGAAAAAGGTCAGCCCACAAGCGCCCTGAAGGAGAGCACGTGCTCTCCTTATAGTAGCGCGCGGAATCAAGTGACACGCTCAGGCCGTACGATGCACAGCCAGGGTAATAGAGCCTTTTACCCTTGAAACGGTTTAAATGCACTAACGCTGTGCACGGGCACAGCGCGCCACCACACGGCGTCGTGGATTCTGGTGGAAACTGCACCGTTCACAGGATGACAATTTTGAAATGTCAAACATTTCAAAATTAACCTGCGCGGAAACACTGATTGCTGTATGTTGCCTTGTATGTCCAGCGTTACGTGAGTGCGTAGTGGACCTGCTCTTGGGGAGGGGCAAGGCCTCGGTTGGTTGCGCCTTTGGCGGTTTTGGCCCTCTGGCGGTTTTGCTGTTGGCCTGCAAGGTCATACCTGGGGGCTTTCCGGCATCCTGGTGCAGCGGTGAGAATAATGCCATGCCAGCTTTCACTGGCATGGCTTGAGATCACAACGTGCATAATAGACAGAGGAAAAGCAATCAGGTCGCTTATGGAACAGCATCGCGCTCCCTCTTGTCCCATGCGTGAATGCTGCTTCTGGTTTATCTGCCCATCAGTTCGTCAAAGGTGAAAACAAGGTCCAGATCGCCATATTCCGCTGAGGGCGGGGGCGGGAAGTCTCCACTTTGGCTTGTACGAATGATGGCGTTTACCGCTGAAGCGTCGTACTGCGAATTCCCAGAACTATGCGAAATAACAGCCTGTTGTACCTTACCCTGCATGTCCACGCGCACGCGCACAATGCAGCTCAGGTTTCGACGGCTCGCCGAGGCAAAGCCCCAGTTGGGCCGCACTGCCAGCATGACCTGACCCATGTACACATCGCCAAGTCCGCCGCCGCCGGGGCCGTCACCTTCGCCGCCGCCACCGCCACGGTTGCCGCCAGCGCGCTTCTGGGCCTGAGCAAGGGCCTGCTCAACAGCATTGCCCCTGTCGCCCGAATCCGCGCGTGAAGTGGCATTGCGTTTGGCCTGTTGCAGGGCCGCAGCCACCGGGTCAACCGCAGGCTTTTGCGGGCCTTTTTTATCGTCTTTCTTCGCAGGTTCCGGTTTTTTCTGTTCCTTGGACTTGTCAGGTTCCTTGGGTTTTTCCGGTTCCTTCGGCTTGTTCTCTTTTTTGGCGGCCACGGGCGTCGCTTCCGGCTTTGGCTCGGGCTTGGGTTCCGGTTTGGGTTCCGGCTTGGGCTCGGGTTTTTTGATGGGAGCAACGTCCGGCTTGGGCGGCGGTGTCACGGGAGAAGGCTCTTTGACCTCAACCCGCTCCGGCGCGGCCACTTCGGCCTTGGGAGCTGGCGGCGTGGGCGCAAGGGGGCCATCGCCGGGCGCGCCCATATGCCCAAGAATGGGCGAGGGCGTGCGGTTGCCGCCGGGTGCGCCTTCCACCAGACTGATCATTACTGGGGGTGCGTCAAGCCGAATGGGAGGCGGGCTGGGCCAGAACCAGATGAGCAGAAAAGCCGCCAGGTGCAGGCACAGAGAGAGGACATAGGAGGCCAGACGCATAGAAGAACCTACTTCGGGGCACGGGCAGGGGCAGTTTTGCCACCCTTGGCCGGGGCTTGATCGGGCTGTTCAGCGATTACGCCGAGCTTTTCAATGCCGACGGCCTTGATGTGCCCCATAACTTCCACCACAGTGCCGTAAGGTATGGCCTTATCTGCCTGGAGGAACAGAGTTTTATTTTTTTCTTTGACAAGGCGCTGCAGGTAGCCTTCAAGGTCTTCCATGCTGTCCACGCCGTATTCGTCAAGATAGATTTTGCCGTCACTGCGCACGGTGAGCACCATATGCTCGGCTTCCGTGGGCAGAACTTCAACCTGCTGGGTTTGCGGCAAATCAACTTCAAGCCCCTGGCTCATCATGGGCGTTGCTACCATAAAGATGATGAGCAGCACCAGCATGACGTCCACGAAGGGCGTAACGTTGATTTCCGAAACGAATTTACTGCCGTTTCCGACACTGGCGCCCATGCTACATCTCCGTTGCGCCCGTACGCTGTACGGGGCGATGGGCATTGATTTCGCGCTGAACGCGGTTCAGGAAAACGCCTGCAAAGTTCACCAGCAGGGTGTCTACCTGAGAAAGCTTGCCCATAAAGATATTGAAGCCAATGGTGGCAGGTACGGCCACGGCCAGGCCGATGGCGGTAGCAACCAGAGCTTCGGAAATACCCGGGGCCACGGTGGCCAGCGAAGCGGATTTGAGCATGCCAATGGAGTGGAACGAGCTCATGATGCCCCACACCGTGCCGAACAGACCGATAAAGGGCGCGGTATTGGCGGTTGTGGCCAACAGAGAAAGCGAACGCTGCAGGCGCGACAATTCGCTGCCCACGCCTTGGCGCAGTGCACGGCGAACGTTGTCCACCACCACTTCGCTGCTGTTGCCCAATTCTTTTGAGCGGTTGAATTCCAGCACGCCCTGATGAGCAATATAGTAGAGGGGGGATGCGGGATCGGCGCCGAGGGATTGTACGGCTTCACGCAGGTTGGGGGCTTTTTCAAAGCCTTCCGTGCCGTTAAGAGCCTTGTTGTTGGCGGCGCTGAGCGCAAAAAACTTCTGAATCATCAGGCCCCAGCTGATAATGGACATAACGACCAGAAGAGCCAGCACCGCCTTGGCCACCAGGCTTGCCTGGGCAATCATTGAAAAGAAACTGAATTCCATGAAATTCTCCATAAGTGCGCAGCAGCCGTGTTTTCACAAATCGCCGCAAGTAGTGCCGGAACGCAGGACGCAAAAAAGCGCCGGTCATGACGGCAGCGCCGTCACAGCCGCTAAGGCTCTGGCGGAGAATGCAACGAGTGGGGCAAAGTTTCAAGATTTTTTTTAGACCTTTTGCCCCTGGCCCGCGATGGGTGGGGATTTGAAACCTGCACGCCGAAACGGAATGCACCTGTACGGGCGGTTCGTCAAGTCCGGCGCGCGCCATTTTTCGGGGCTGCGGCTGCAATGTGCGCTTTCAGATCCGTTGCTATGAACCTTTGAAAGGTTTTCAGGCTCGCCAAAGCGCTTTACATTACCGTATGTTATTGTTTGCAACAGGCAGAGAGGGCCACGGCAATGCCGGGTTGCGGATGCTCCGCTTTGTGAACGCGAATTGCAGGGGCGTGCTCATGCGCAGTTATCCTTACTTTATATGAAGACGCCATTTTGGCAAGCCGGGTGGAATAGCGGGCTGTTTTATGGCGTGTGCCGGGCGCTGCGGTGCGCGAAAGTGAAATATTTTATATTTATTTTTTCCCTTCCGTCCTATATGGTCTGCGCTATAACTAGAGCGCCAGACGGGGCATGCCCGGATGGTCCAAATGCTTTGCGGCAAAGCTGCGCCGGACTGTATTGCCAATGATGTCTTGCGCGTTGTATGTAAGGCCATGCAAGGCCTGCCATTCTCATACGTCGCTTTCAAGGCGCATGCCACCTCCTCAATTACGGCGGTTTCTGTGATTCGCTCTTCTGTTCTCTCCCTTGTGCTCATGTGTGCCATTTTCTGTTCTCCTTCCGTAGCGGCAACGCGCGGGTCGGGGCCTGGAGCTGCCATGCCCGTTTTTCAAGGGCAGCGCAGCTTGGGGGCTCAAGGCGGGGCAGGGGCCACAGGCGCGGGAAAGCACGGCGAAACGTGGAATATCAATATGCACGACGCTGTGAACCGCGCGTTGGAGTTTAACCCCAGCCTCGGGTCGCAGGAGTCGCAGGGCCGTTCTTCGGAAGAAAGCCGCAAGTCTGCGCGTGGCGCGTTTGGTCCCAAGTTGGGTATGAGTTATTCAACGGCCAAGCAGGAAAGAAAAAGTACTGCCAACACCGTGTCGCCGCCCAATATGGGGACGTACAGTTGGGGCGTTGAGGTTTCGCAGCCCGTGTTTCAGGGCTTCAAGCTGCTGGCGAACTACCAGCAGGCCGCCTTGCAGGCTGACAGCGACAAGGCCGCCTTGCGCAATGCCGAACTGTCTATGACGGAGCAGGTGCAGACGCAGTTTCTGAATTTTCTGCGCTATGAAGAAAGCGTGCGCAGCGAGCGTGATGCCCTGGCACGTTTGCGTGATCAGTTGCGCATCACCACAGCGTTTTTTGATGTTGGTCTGCGGCCCCGTCTGGATGTGCTGCAGGCTGAAGTGGATGTGTATCAGGCGGAAAATTCTGTCATCAAGGCTGAAAACAGCCGGGATACCAGCCAGGCGCAGTTGAACACCCTGCTGGGATTTTCAGTGACGACCCCGGTAAAGTACACGGGCCAGCTGGCCCATGTGCCGTTTACAAAGTCGCTGGAGCAGTGCCTTGAAGCTGCCTACCGCCAGCGGCCAGATGTCTACATGGCTGCCAAATCCGTTGAAATCGCCGGTAAAAATCAGCAGGCGGTGCAGAGCGATTACTATCCGCAGGTGGAAGCCTATTACAACATAACTCAGAGCGGCAACACGCCCGACCTGCAAAAGGACGGGAGTAACGGCTCCCGCACCCAAACGTGGGAAGTGGGCGCCCGCGCCACCTGGAATGTTTTTCAGTGGGGTACCACCTATTATGCGGACAAGGAAGCCGGATGGCTTGTAACAAAAATGCGCTATGAGGTCGAAAACCTGAAGCTCAGCGTGGGCTATGATGTCAAATCCAAGCTCTTGGCCGTGCATGAGGCAGAAAAGCGCATTAACGTAGCGGAAAAAACCGTGGAACAGGCCACAGAGGCCTATCATGTGGCTTTGGCCCGCTACCAGGAACAGGTGGGCACCAACTTTGACGTACTGGACGCTTCGTCCAAGCTCACCACGGCGCAGGCATCCCTGACAGGGGCCAAGGCCGACTATCTTACTGCCCTGTCACAATTGTATGTGGCTATGGGCGAATTTCAACCAGATCTGATGCGGCGCTGATTTTGAACACCTGTAGCGCCCAAGCACAAGCGAAAGAGGAATGAAAGAACCCTACCTTACCATTACGCCCCTGGGGGGCCTCGGAGAAATCGGACTCAACTGTCAGCTATGGGAAACCGCAGGCGGCGTAGTCATGGTGGACTGTGGCCTTATGTTTCCTGATGATGCCCATTTGGGCGTGGATGTGGTTATACCGCATTTTGGCGCAGTCAGTGCCGTTAAAGACAAGCTGCTCGGCATCGTGCTCACGCACGGGCATGAAGACCACATTGGGGCGCTGCCTTGGCTTCTGCCTGAACTCAAGGGAACGCGCATTTACGGTTCGCGCTTTACCCTTGCCCTGGTGGAACACAAGTTGCGCGAACGCGAAATTCTTGACTGGGTCGAACTGTGCCCTGTAGACGCGCAAACGGTTTTGCCTCTGGGCGACCTGACGTTTCGGTTTTTTCCGGTCTGTCATTCCATTCCCGAAGGCTTTGGCCTGGGGGTAGACACGCCCATCGGGCGCGTGGTGCACAGTGGCGACTTCAAAATTGATCCGCACCCCCTTGATGGCACTGGCACGGACCTTGAGGTCTTTCGTGATTTCGCCGGGCCGCAAGGCGCGCGTCTTTTGCTTTCCGATTCCACCAACGTCATGCGCGAGGGGCGGTCTCTTACAGAAAGAGAAGTAAAAGATTCGCTGGAAAAGATTTTCGCCAGGGCTGAAGGCCGCATTGTCATTACGCTTTTTTCAAGCCATATCCAGCGGATACAGGAAGTATTCGACCTTGCGCGCGAGTTTGGGCGCACTGTTGTCATCAGCGGAAAATCTTTGGCCAACAATATAGAGATGGCTCGAGACCTTGGTTTCGCAAAACTGCCGCCGTCTTTCTTCAACGCCCATAACGGTGTGCCCGACCTGCCCGACAACGAGCTGGTTCTTGTGGTTACAGGCGCGCAGGGCGAACCCATGTCGGCCTTGTCGCGTATGGTGCTTGGCGGCCACAGGCAGCTTGAAATCCGCAAGGGCGACACCGTGGTTATGAGCTCGCGCATGATTCCGGGCAACGCCAAGGCAGTGTCCAAGCTTATTAACGAAATGTACCGCATGGGTGCGGAAGTATTGTACGAAAGCGTGCATGCCATCCACGCGTCGGGCCATGCCCAGCGGGAAGAGCTGCGCGAGATGTTTGAAGCTGTGAGGCCGGAAATTTTCGTGCCTGTGCATGGCGAATATCAGCATCTGGTCAAGCATGGCCGACTGGCCATCGAGTGTGGCGTCAAGGAAGAGAATATCATCCTGCTTGAGGATGGACAGCCTTTGACGCTTCAGGAAGACTCCTTCAGGCTGGAGCAGCGAGTGCCGGTTGAGTGTACTCTTGTGGACGGCAAGGGAGTTGGCGACGTGGGTTACGCCGTGCTGCGCGAGCGCCGTATTCTTGGCGACGAGGGCATGGTTATTGTGGTGCTGGTTGTGGATTCGGAAACTGGCAGCGTGCTTCACGGGCCAGAGATGATTTCCAAGGGCTTTGTGTTCGAACAACACTACAGCCATCTCCTTGAAGACGCCAAATGCCTTGTTTTGGACGAAATTGAAGCGGCTCGCCCCGGGCAGTTGAATCGCATGCAGGAGGGCATACGCTCGTCCTTGCGGCGGTTTTTCCGCCGTGTGCTGGAGCGTGATCCTGTGGTGGTCGCCATTATCAGCGAGGTTTAAGCTGGCGCGAGCCTCGCTCCTGCCGGATCGCCATAGGCATATCCCGCGCGGGGCTGCACAGGGTCCGTTGACTGAGCGAGGCTGCGTTTTTGTGCTGTTTGCACTTTGCGCACGGGCGCACGCCGACTGCGGTGACATTTTTACTGGCAATTCTGCGGATATTGCTTGTGCCGCGCTGTGCTTCGTGCAGCGTTAGCGCACTTGAACTTCTTTAAGGTTAGATGCTCTGGGTCAGACATGATGCGGGGCTTGCTGGTTGCCTTTCAGCCCGGTCTGTAGCGGGCAAGCTATACGCGGCTCACGCTGGATAGGCTTTGACGGCATAGAATTTGCTTTATTCATGACAAAAATCTGGCGGCGGCAAAAGCTGCCGCAAGGAGCGGTCATGAGTAAGGCAAGTAGGGCTACCAGGTTTCCTTACGTCGTGCTGAGTACAGCCCTTGTTGGTTGCGGGCTTTTTTTCGGCGTGCTACTTTGGCAAGAAGATCAGGGACAGAAATCTCGAGATGGTTTGCTTTATGCCCCAGGCTTTGCGGTCAAGGCTGAAGTAGTTGACGTTATGCGAGTTGTGCCTCTGGCCGGAGCCAGGCTGCGCAGCCCAAGCGTCAACACCAATACGGAGTATGTGGTGCAGCTGGCCTATTAAAGCAGCCGTAATTGAGTGCTTGCCCCTGCGGGCAGAACGCGTAGCGCACGTGGCGGTATTTCCGCGCGTGCTCGCTGGCGATTCTGGCCGCATTTTTTTTGCGGCGAAATTCTGCCTTGCTTAGGCTTTAGCTACTCGAAATGATCGACATTTGCATATTTTTGCGGAAAATATGCAAAAAGTTTTAGAAATGTTGCAAATGCAACGTCAAAAATAACTGACTTCGTATACTTTTCAGGTAACACGATGTCTGTTTTCCGATTTCACAGCGTGCGTTTCACGATATGAGTGGAAGGGATGACAAGGGGGCACAAGATTGTCTAGTTGCTTGCTAGGTAGTCTTGACGAGGGGTGCACTATACCTTATCCAGTATGCACTTGCTTACCATGATGGCACGGCGTTCTTGACCACGCTGCATTCATGCCCTATTTTTACCTCTTCACACCATACTAAAACGTGGGTGTTTCCGGCACTCTGAAAAGTTGGAACCGCGCTGCGATTAAAAAAGGGTAAAACTCCGTCATGAATTGGGATTGGGATAAACTACAGGAAAAGAGGCAGAGACAGCAGGGAGGGAATCCCCCCCCCAAGCAGCAACACGAAACTGAACCAGAAGACGAAGGGCAGGACCGTCAGCCCCCTCGCGCAAAGCGTAGTACTTTTAATGGTCGTGGGGGAGGGAACGAAAATCCCCTCAAAAAACTTTCGCAATTACGCTTCCCCAACGGAAAGGGATTTTTGTTTGTGGGTCTTGGGGTAGTGGCGCTTTGGCTTTTATCAGGCATCTACATCATCAACCCCGATGAAGAAGGGGTTGTGCTGCGTTTCGGCAAGTATGATCGCACTGAAGGCCCTGGTCCGCATTATGCGTGGCCCGCACCTATTGAAAGCGTATACAAACCACAGGTCACCCAGGTGCTGCGCAGTGAAGTGGGCTTTCGCTCAGTGGGGCAAAGCGCCACGTTCCAGCAGGGACAGGTGCGCACTGTTTCGGAAGAAGCGTCAATGCTCACTGGCGACGAAAACATCGTCAATGTGCAGTTCAGCGTTCAGTATAAAATTGGCGACCCGGTACAGTACCTCTTTAATGTGAGCGCGCCCACGGCCCTGGTGCGTAATGCCGCTGAGGCGGCCATGCGTGAGGTTATCGGCAACAGTCAGATTGACTCTGCCATTACCGATGGCAAACTTAAGATCCAGAGCGAGGCTACCCAGCTTCTGCAGACAATTCTTGACCGCTATGGAGCGGGCATACAGGTGCTGGCCGTCCAGTTGCAGGACGTGCACCCACCGCAGGAAGTTATTGACGCATTTAAAGATGTGGCCAGCGCCAGAGAAGACAAGAGCCGCATTATAAATGAAGCAGAAGCCTACCGTAACGAGCTCTTGCCCAAGGCAAGAGGCCAGTCGGCGGCCATGCTCAACGAAGCAGAATCCTATCAGGCTTTGCGTGTGCGTAATGCCGAAGGTGAAACTGCCCGCTTCGATGCCTTGAGCGCCGAGCACAGCAAGGCTCCCAAGGTCACGGAACAGCGCCTTTACTACGAAGCAATGGAAGATATTCTTGCCGGCGCGGAAGAAAAGGTACTTATGGACGGCCCTGCGGCATCGCGGGCATTGCCCTACCTGACCTTGCCAGGACTGAGCGCTCCGGCTGCTCCCAAGGCTTTGGAGAAGAAATAATGCGTAATAATCCTTTGTTGATAGTTATAATTTTATTGGTAGTTGTTGTTGCTGGCAGTCAATGTTTTTTCACCGTGCATCAAACACAGACAGCCTTGGTTCTGCAGCTGGGTGAACCTCTGGACAAAGTCTATGGCCCTGGTTTGCACTTTAAAATGCCTTTTATCCAAAATGTGGTGTATTTCGATTCGCGGGTGCTGGATTACGAAGCCCGCTCACGCGAGGCCTTTACTGTAGATAAAAAGGCCATTGTGCTTGATAACTACGCCCGTTGGAAGATTATTAATCCTTTGCAGTTTTACCGCACAATGCGCACCATTCCGGGCGCGCAGGCGCGACTTGACGACGTTGTCTACTCCCAGTTGCGGGCCCTGGTGGGCGCTTACACACTTACAGAAGTTGTATCATCCCACCGTGCAGCCATCATGAAGGAAGTGACAAACAAGGTTTCGGCCTTGATGCACAGCTATGGTGTTGAAGTGTTGGACGTGCGGATCAAACGTACGGACCTGCCGCCGGAAAACCAGCGCGCCATCTTTGGGCGCATGCGGGCTGAACGTGAACGTCAGGCCAAGCAATACCGCTCTGAAGGCGAAGAAGAGTCCACACGTATCCGTTCCGACGCTGACCGCCAGCGCGCTGTCATTCTGGCAGAAGCTGCCCGTGAGGCGCAGATAACTCGAGGCACAGGCGATGCCAAAGCCGCCTCGATTTACGCTCAATCCTATAACAAGGCTCCCCAGTTTTATGCATACCAACGCTGGCTGGAAGCTATGAGAAAATCTCTCAAGGAGAACAGCAAGATGGTGCTGGCCAACGAAGCGCCTCTTCTTAATCCTCAACATTGATGACGCGACCTGGTCGCGTTACGGAGTCCAAGACCATGCCTGCCTTTGCAGAAATATACGAACGTATCAAGCTGGCGACAAACAGCCGCACTCAGGTGGAATTAGCCGAAGTGCTGGATATCCGTCAGTCGAGCATCTCCGATGCGAAGCGCCGCAATTCCGTGCCAGGCGACTGGTTTATGAAACTGTTTGAAAAGTTCGGCCTTAACCCCGACTGGCTCAAACAGGGCATAGGCCCTATGTACCTGCGCACCGAACAAGGCTATACGCCGCAGGATGCTCCCGCATCTCTGGCCGAAAATGCCGCCCACTACGGCGACACGCTGGCCAGGGGAGTTGTGGCTTCCGTCTACCACATGCGCTGTGATTATTGTGATGATCAGCCAAGACCATCCCTGGAACTGGCGGGAAAAATATCCTTGCCGCACTCGTTTATGAAGGATGGACTTTCCGTGATGCGCATGCGTGGAACCAACATGATCCCCACGGTCATGTCTGATGCCCACCTTGGTGTAGACACTATGGATAGAGACGTTATTTCGGGGCGTGTATACGCACTTTTTGCACCCAACGAAGGTGTGATTTTGCGTCGCATTTTTCTGAATAGCTCTCAAGACGGCTACGTGCTGCGTTCTGATTCGGCTGATTTTCCTGAAACCACTCTCGCGCCCGATTTGCTGAACAAGCGGCTGGTGGGCCGGGTGGTATGGATATTTCAGGAACTTTAGGAATGATAAAAAGCCCGACTGGCAAAATATGTCTGACCTTGTTCAGAACGGCCTGCCTGGTCTGTTGTCTGACGTGCTCTATGCTCATGATCGCCTGCGGCGGTGCGTATACTGAGCCCGTACCCCCCCCAGAACAGACCGGGCTGGCGCCCGTTGGCCTTGATGCAGATACCCGGGCTGGCGTTGACCTGCCCGCAGCTGCCGGCGCGAAACCTGATTCGCGCACAGCGGCAGACAAGCCTTTTGATCCCGGTTATCAACCTGCGCCTGCGGCGCAAGGTCAGGCTGATGCGGCAAGGCCTTCAGTGGCTCCCGTGTGGCAGCCGCTGGCCCAAAGGCTTGCCGCCGACGGGCTTTCAGGCCCCAAAGTGGATGCTTTGCTGTCTACTCTTGCGCCTACACCCAGCCAGTCGCCAATGGGGCGCAAGATGCTTGAGCTCTACAAGAGCCGCTTCATGCCCCGTCCGCCTTCTACGACGCCTTCCGCTGAAAAATACTACAAAGGGGTAGTGACTGAGCAGAACGCCCGTCTGTGCCGCGATTTTATCGCAAATCACAAACTGGCCTTCAGTCAGGCTCAGGCCCGGTTTGGCGTGCCTTCTTCAGTTGCAGTAGCCCTGCTGTTTGTAGAAACGCGGCTGGGCAAGGTTCTTGCCGATGTTCCGGAAAACGCGCTGTTCACTCTTGCCAGCATGGCGGTGAGCCGCCAGCCTGACGACATCAACCAGTGGCTGCCGCGTATGCCAGGTTATGAAGAACATATGCCCTGGTTCGATGAAACCATGCCCAAACGTGCCGATTGGGCCTATAAAGAAGTGCGTGCCCTTGTAACCCACATCTTGCAGGACGATCTTGATCCCAGGTATCTGCCAAGCTCTATCTATGGAGCCGTAGGGTTGTGCCAGTTCATGCCTTCCAATATCGCGGCCTATGGCGCTGACGGCGATGGGGATGGCAAGGTGGATCTGTTTCATGTGCCTGACGCTGTGGCAAGCCTGTCCAACTATCTGGCACGGCACGGCTGGAAGCCGGGCATAAACCGCGCACAGCAGCATAAAGTACTCATGGCCTATAACAAGTCGGTTATCTACGCCAACACGATTTTGGCGTTGGCCGACCTTGTGTCCAAACCTGCCGCTCCTGCCAAAGCCGTTGAGCCCGGAAAGTCTGGAAAAACAGACCTGAAGGGTAAAGTGTCAGGCGGCAAGGCAGGCCAGGGCGAAAAAAATGCCCCAAAGGGCAAGGCTTCATCCAGCGGTTCACAGCCGCGCAGTTAGAGCATTTTACCTTTGAAAAAAGTTTAAATGCTCTAAAGCGCGAGAGTGCAGCGCGCCGTAACACGCCATAGATTTTGCCGAAGAGTGCGTTTTTCGGTAGAATGACAACTTTGAAAGGTAAAGCTTTTCAAGGTAAATCTTCTTCAGATTTTTCATTCCGCACACCGGGGAGCGTCTTCTGGCTACCGGTGAGCGCAGGTCAATTGAAGTACTGTTCTGATCAGGCTGAGGGGACGGACTTTTCCGGCTCTCAAGTTATTCTCTTATCTGTCGATGAATAAAATATGGGGCTTGCCCCATACGTGGCCTCCTGTCCCGTCAACAGGAGCATTTCTGAAACGGCTTTTGCTTTTTCAGGATTTTGTAAGGCCACGTTGCCGGGCCGTGCCCGGCACTGGCTCACCTTTGCCCCTGTTTGAGGGCGTATTGCCCCAGCAGATGGCAAAAGTGAGTATTTGCGGTAGTGTGCCCGCAGATCACCCGGCGTTCTAACGAGCGCCGGGTGCACGTTTTTTGTGCCCCCAGCAGTGCATGCTCGTGGCGGCCTTTCTTGCCATCCCGTCCGTCGGGTGGCATACTTTCCCAATGAAATGTTCATCGCAGCCTGATACCTCCACAGCAAAGGCCGCCCGCCCTCTGGCCGATCTTCCAAGATTGCCCGGTTTGCGTCGGTCTGAGAGTCTTGTGCCCACAGACACTGCCTGTTTTGCCCTGTGGGACAAGTACGACATGCTGCCCAATATTCGCCGTCACTCCACGCTTGTGGCCCATATTGCCACGTCTCTGGCTGCCAGGGCCGCGGAACTGGGGTTTGACGTCAATGTGGGTGAGGTGCGCGCCGGCGGATTGCTGCACGACATCGCCAAAACCTACTGTGTCCGTCACGGCGGCAGTCATGCTCAGGTGGGCGCAGCCTGGACCGTAGCGGAAACGGGCAACTACGCCATTGCCCAAGGCGTTATGCTGCACGTCTGGTGGCCGTGGCCGCTGCCTGAGGGAAGCGCGATCTGCGATCTGCCTTTTTTCGTGATGTACGCTGACAAAAGGGTCCGGCACGATTCCTGCGTCAGCCTTGAAGAGCGGTACGACGACCTGCTTGGCCGCTACGGCCACAGTGAGGCTGCCCGTGAAGGCATTTATGCCGCTTTTAACCAGGGAAAAAATATTGAAAGCGCCCTCACGGCGCAACTGGGGTGGACTCTGAATGAAGATTCTTTTGATTGCGGGCGGCTGGTCCCCTGAGCGACAGGTATCACTGAACGGCGCGCGTGCTATGGTTCCTGCTCTGGAAGCACGTGGTCATCAGGTTACGTTCTTTGATCTTCTTGCCGACTTCAACCGTTTGCTGGATGAAGCCCGCAAGCACGATTTTGCCCTCATCAATCTGCACGGAGCTCCCGGCGAGGACGGCCTTGTGCAGGCCATGCTTGATCGCGTGGGCTGTCCATATCAGGGATCTGGCCCGGCGGGTTCTTTTTTGGCGCTCAACAAATGTGCAGCCAAGCAGTTGTTTCGTCTGGCCGGGCTGCCCACCGCCGACTGGGACTTTGTGCCAGTGCCGCCTGAAAAAGACTGGCAACCACGTTTGCCGTATCCTCTTTTTGTCAAAAGCAATACAGGCGGCTCATCCTTACTGCTTGGCCGCGCCACCAATCGCGCCGAACTTGACGACATCATGGGCCAGATATTCGCTGCTGGTGAAGAAGTTATTATGGAGCCTGTTCTGCAAGGCCGGGAAGTTACTTGCGGCATCCTGGGCGAGGAGCCGTTGCCGCCCATTCTTATCGAGCCTGTGGCTGGCGATTTTTTTGACTATGAGAGCAAATACGCCCAAGACGGCGCCCGTGAAATATGCCCTGCGCCCATAGGCGATGCTCTTACGGCCCGCGTGCAGGAACTGACGCTGGCGGCGCACAGGGCGCTTGGTCTCAGGGGCTACAGCCGGGCAGACTTCATCCTTGGGGCAGACAACAGCCTTACACTTCTGGAAGTAAATACCTTGCCGGGCATGACGGCCACCAGCCTTGTGCCGCGTGAAGCCAGAACCATTGGTCTGGATTTCGGCCAGTTGCTTGAACGCCTTGTGGAATTGGGCATGGCGGACAGCGCAGGCAAATAATTTTTTGGCGGTGCACGATCCGGTTGCTTGCGGCGTAAAACCTTCAATCCGGATCAGGCTGAACGCCCAGCGCGTTGATATGGCCCACCATGACATAACGTTGTGGTGGGCTGCAGTTTCAGCGCTTTTTAGGGAAACGCTGATTTATTCCGTTTGGCGGCTTTGCTTCATTTTTTTTGAAACAGTCGAGGACGAAAGAGTCCACTTCTGCTTCAGAAAAGATTGCGCCTTGCCAAACGAAATAACTGTGCGTTTCCAAGAGGCTCTTTAGTCAGCGCCTTTAAGCTTTGAAAAGTTTACAACCTAGCGCTACGCGAGTGTCACACGGTGTAGCACGGCGTGGATTCAGTTGAAAACAGTATTTTTCGGCAAACAACTACCTTGAAATTGGAGCATTTCAGCGCTGATCTGCTCCTGATGGCATCGGGTTTCATCCACGTCGAAGATGGTCGTTTGTTTGCGCTATTTTACCCCCAACCCCCCACGGTCCCATGTCTGATAAAAAAGCTCTGGCTGGTCATCTGGCGGCCCTGTTCTGCATTCTTGTGTGGGGCACTACCTTTATCTCCACCAAGGTGCTGCTGCGCGATTTCAACCCCATTGAAATTCTTTTTTTCCGTTTTATTCTGGGTTTTGCCGCCCTGTGGCTGGCTTGCCCAAAAATGTTGCGGCTCACGGAAAAAAAGCAGGAATGGCTGTTTGCCGGGGCCGGGCTTGCCGGGGTAACTCTCTATTTTTTGCTGGAAAATATCGCCCTCACGCAAACATTTGCATCCAATGTGGGGGTTATCGTGGCAGTGTCGCCGTTTTTTACGGCCTTGCTGTCGCTCTGGCTGCTGAAAGCTGAAAAGCCGGGACTCAATTTCTTTCTCGGATTTGCAGCCGCCATTGTTGGTATAGGGCTTATAAGCTTCAGCGGCAGCACCGAATTGCACCTTAACCCTGTGGGCGACCTGCTGGCGGTGCTGGCCGGGCTTGCCTGGTCGTTCTATTCCATATTTACCCGAAAAATATTGGCCTTCGGCTATAACAGCCTTCAGGTAACGCGCCGTTGCTTTTTCTATGGCCTGGTATTCATGTTGCCCTGCCTGCCTCTTATGGATTTCCATTGGGGCCTGAGCCGTTTTGGGATTTTTGTAAACTGGAGCAATATTCTTTTTCTGGGGCTTGGCGCATCAGCCATGTGTTTTGTGGCCTGGACATTCGCCATCAAGCGCCTGGGGGCTGTGCAAAGCAGCGTGTATATTTACCTTGTGCCCGTTGTGACTGTCATTACTGCCGCCCTTATACTTCGTGAAAAGATCACCTGGATGGCAGGACTGGGCACCGCTTTGACTCTGGCAGGCTTGGTTTTATCTGAAATGCGGCAGTTCAGGGTGAGAAAAAAAGCGGAAAGCTTGCGTTCGCAAGGATGAGAAAAGAATAAAAGGGCGAGTAAAAAGGAAAACCAGCGGGCAATGTCCCTCTATTGGAACAGTTGCCAGCTGCGGGGCAGTGTGTGCTGGTCAGATTTCCAGCTATGTCGTGAAATTCAGAATGGTTAGGGGCGTTGCAGCGGCACGGCTGCCATTCAGGGCATCGCGGCAGTTTGCAGCCCGCCGTGCAGGATTGAAGCCTTGCGGGCAAGGGGAGAGGGGGCTTGTCTGCGCCTCGTTTACAGGGCCACGCCCACAATGAGCGCCGCTCCACTCAAAAGGTAGCATTTTCGCACCAGATGCCCGTAGGCATCCAGCGGCAGCCAGTTGCCAGACTTTGCTTCAGCGATGTGGCGGCAGGCCTGCAGATAGAAGGGCAGGCCCAGCAAGGCCAGTGCCACAGGCCATCCCGCCTGCCCGGTTGCCCACAGGTTGAGCAACAGCAGCCACACGGCGGGCCACCACAGGCGAAAAACAAGGGCGGCCTTGCCCTTGCCAAGCTTGTTGGCCAAGGTGTGCTTGCCAGCAGCCAGGTCGGTTTCGATTTCAGGCAGGCTTTGATAGTAAAGCACGCCCGCCACCATAAGCCCCACCGGAAGCGCCAACGCCAGGCTGCGCTGGTCAAACCGTTCCAGCAGCAGTGTAACGCTGGCGCAGACCATGATGAATCCCATATTCAGACAAACGAAAATTTCGCCCATGCCTCTATGCCCATAGCGTAGGGGAGGGGCCACATAAAAAAAGGCAGACCCGACGGCGAAGATGCTTGCAACCCACAGGCCGGGGTGCAGATTCTCGGGAGTAAGGGATATGAGCACTCCGCCGACAGCCAATGTGGCCGGAGCAAGCAGCATGAGCGCCACCGAAAGCTGGCGCGGGCTGATGGAATTGCTCTGGATTACGCGGGAACCGCCAATATTGTCGCCGCCATCCACCCCAAGGATGTGGTCAAACAGATCGTTGGCAAAGTTGGCGATGGTCAGGCCAAGAAAGCAACCCAGCAAAAGAAGCCCGTAAACAACCCATTGCTTCGGGCTGATATGCCCCTGAAGGCGAAAAGCGAAGGCCAGGGCCAAGGTGACAGGTATGGCCGCCGTGATGAAGAAGGGAGGGCGGCAGGCTTGCCACCATGCAGCCAGAATCTTTTTTGGCGTCATGCGCGGGGCATTATCGGGCCGCCCTTGCCAGGCGGCCCGTAGCAAACTGCTGTAATCCATCATCAAGCCTCGCCCAGCTCCCACGTGTAGGGGACGGCGGGATCATTCTCGGGCAGGCGCTGCCCTTCTGTCGGGTCGTGGGGAATATCCGCACAGTTGCAAATGAGGGCAGGGGCGTCGCCCATTGCCGCAAATCCGTACCATACGCCTGTGGGAATACGCAGCAGGGCGTAGTTGTCCGGTCTGCCGAGGGCCAGTTCGCACAAAACTCCCCGGGTAGGGGAATTTTCCCGGTCGTCATAAAGCACGATGCGCAGCAGACCAGAGGGAACGGCAAAATGCTGCACCTGACGGCAGTGGCGCTTCCACGCTTTGACGTGACCGGGCAGAACTTCGGAAAAATATATCTCGCCGAAGCACTGGCGGAAGTCAGGCAACAGGGCGGAGTCGGGACGCAGCATGTGCATCACCGGGCCCCCGGGCGTGGGAATGACAGCCAGGGGTTGCAGCAATGCGCCATCAATGCCCACGTCTTGCGCAGCAGTTTCCGTGACGGCCATTACTTTACCCACACCTGCCCGCGCTGTTCGGCGGCGTTCACGTATGCCGCAATCTGGCCCAGCGTGAAGTCCAGCATGTTCTGCGGCTTTTTGCCGCCTTCACCCTGATAGAAGCAATGGTACCATTCCGCAGTGTAGCGGATGGTTTCTTCAAAATTGAGGGTGGCCTTCCAGCCAAGATGGGCCAAAGCCTTGTCGCAGCAAAGCTTGAGCAGTGTGCATTCTTTCATGCCAGCCTGCCCGGCCTTGTCCATTTCACTGTTGAATCCGGGCCAGTGCACGGCCAGGGCTTCCACCACTTCAGCCACGGTGTTGTTCACATCCGCTGCGGGGCCAAAGTTGTACGCCTGCCCGCGCAGGTCAAAGGGGCTGTTTTGGCCCAGCAGAAGCCGCGCACCCAGCCACAAATAGCCCGAAAGGGGTTCCAGCACCAACTGCCAGGGGCGGGTGGCCCAGGGGCTGCGAATCTGCACAGGCTGGCCTGCTGCCCAGGCACGGGCACAGTCGGGCACAATGCGGTCAAGCGCCCAGTCGCCCCCGCCGATGACGTTGCCCGCGCGTACGGTGGCGCAGGCCGGGCCGTCCTTGAAGAAACTTTCAAAGTAGGAGTGCGCGATGATTTCGGCGCAGCTTTTGGAAGCGGAGTAGGGATCGTGCCCGCCAAGATGGTCGGTTTCGCGGTAGCCCCATACCCATTCGTCATTGCGATAGCACTTGTCTGAAGTAATCATGACCACTGCGCCCACATCGGGGCAGGCGCGCACGGCCTCCAGCATGTTGAGCGTGCCCATCATGTTGGCTTCAAACGTGAGAGCCGGATCGTCATAAGATTTGCGCACCAGAGCCTGGGCGGCAAGGTGAAAGACCGCATCCGGGCGGAACTGGCGTACGGCTCGCACAAGGGCGTCGCGGTCGCGAATGTCGCCACGCAGGTCGGCTTCAAGGTGCGCGCCCAGATTCATTGCGCCGTAGTGTGAAGGTTCTGTGGGCACATCGTCGGAAAAACCGCCTACGACAGCGCCCATCTGGCTCAGCCATGCTGCCAGCCAGGAGCCTTTAAAGCCCGTGTGCCCGGTCACGAAGACCCGGCGCCCTTTATATGCGTTGGCAAACATGAATTTGCTCCTTCAGAAAAGGTTGCAGCGCGGCAGGGCGGCTGCTGGCACGATAACGCACCGTTCCGCCTTGCCGCGCGTGACATCAAAGTGCGGGTTTACACCCAGAAAGCGCGTCCGGAATCCCAAAGTTCATTGAGTTTTATGGAGTCGCGCAATGTGTCCATGCACTGCCACTGGCCGGGATGCGGATACATTGAAAGCTGTCCTTCCGCCGCAAGCCGTTGCAGGGGTTCTTTTTCCAGATCGCAGCTTTCGTCTTCAGTAAGATAGTCGAGGAACTCACGTTTAAAGACAAAGAAGCCGCAGTTGATGTATTCGTCCAGCACAGGCTTTTCTTCCCAGGAGAGAATTTTGCCCTGATCGTCGGTACGCACGGTGCCGAAGCGTGAGGGCATGCGCACTCCCGTAAAGGTGCCGATGGTGCCGGACTGCTTGTGGAATTCGATCAGCTTGTTCAGATCGATATCAGCCACGCCGTCACCATAAGTGACCATGAAACTGTCGGTGTCAATATACTTGGCCACGCGTTTGAGGCGGCCCCCCTTGAGGGTGTCTTCGCCAGTGTCGCACAGCGTGACGCGCCAATCTTCGATATGACTGGGATAGGTGGTGATGGCCCCGTTTTTCAGGTCCACAGTAAAATCCGTGTTACGGATATTGTAGTCATGAAAATACTGCTTTATGACCTGGCCTTTGTAGCCCAGGGGCAGCACAAAGTCCTTGAAGCCGAAGCGGGCATAAATGGACATGATGTGCCACAGCACGGGCCGTCCACCGATCTCGACCATAGGCTTGGGTTTGACCGAGGTTTCCTCGCGCAAGCGCGTACCCTTGCCGCCACACATAATAATGACTTTCATGTAAATGCCTCCTGACGCTGCGCCTCAGGCCCAATGCCGTGCACAGCGCGTGGCAAATGTGTAGCAGAAGGCCGTGAGGAAAAAAAGCCCTGTAGCTGCCAGGTGCCCCCTTTGCATTAACGAACGTGAAGGGCTATAAGAAGGTTGCGTCGTTCCAGAACCGCTACTGGCGCAGTCTGGCGCGTGCCCGGAGCAATTTTATTTTAAAATTGTGCAGAGAACCGCGTAAGCAGACGTGCGCCATAGAGGTGTAAGCATCAGTTATTCATGGTGTTACTCACCGGAACGGGCGTGTTGAAAACGTTGCGAATGTAAATTCTCAAGGTTGAAATATTATAGATTTGCCAAGAGGTATGTATGAAATTGTCCAGTCGTCCTTTTCGTTATTTTTCAGTGCTGCTGATACTGGCGGCCCTGGTGGCAGCCTGCGTATCTTCCGGGCCGCAAAAAGCGCTCAACGGCATGGCCGAGGCTTTGAAAAAGAATGACAGCGCAGCTTTTCTGGCAGGCATGGACCTTAAAAGCTTTGCCAACAACGACATAAAAAATATGACCAAGGAAGAAGCGCCTCTGGGCCTTCTGGACAGCTTGGGCCGTTCACTGGGCATTGGTGGCGTGGATGAACTGCTGGGCAGCATTGTGGATATGGAAGCACGTTTGCACAGCCACTTCAACCGTGGCGTCAGCACAGGCGAACTTATGGCCCAATGCCGTCAGGCTGAAACTCCCAATTGCCCCTGGGTGCCGGAAAGCCTGAACAACGCCAAGGTTACGGAAATCGGCTCTGACGCTGCCGTGGCCCAGATAACCACCCCGGCCCGCATGACTAGCTGGCTTGCCCTGCGCAAGATTGACGGCAAGTGGCTGGTGGTGGGACAGGCTGTTATGGAAAGCACGGCCCGCCAGTATGCTACCGGAAAAAGCGCTCCTGCTGCACCCGCCGCACCAAGTGAGCCAAAGCCGCAACCTGCGCCGGAAAAGCCAGCTCCAGGCCAGGACACTATGGCTGGAGATAATCAGAGCGTGACCAAGATCTAGACCATTGTAGCGTTGAGCAAGTTTGAATACTTTGTATTTGTGAGCGTACCTATACGCTGACAGAAAGCCCGCATGTTTCGGCATGCGGGCTTTCTTGTCGTGAAAATATATGGCCGCCGCATTGTTTTTGGCAACCAGCTTTGCGGCAGAGCCACGCGTGAAAGGAACGGCCTCTGTGAATGCCGTTCTGAGTTAAAAAATATTTATAATAAGCTGAAACTCGTAGTTAATGCATAAAACGCAGAGAGGAGCCTCTTTTGTAAAAGAGGCTCCTCTCACACAAGGAATATAAAGTGAAAATGTCTTAGCCCGCTGTGAGGCAAGCGTTGCTCAGTTGAGGCAGTAGGGAATTTCTTCCACAATATTGGTGGCCTCGTGCAGCAGACGCATTTCAAGCTCTTCCAGCAATGCCTTGCAGCCGTCACCCGTTTTGGCGGCAATGGGCAGGGCATGAGGAAAGGCGTCGGCCAGTTCCGCACGGGCGGGCGCTTCCAGCTGATCCCATTTGTTGAGAATGAGCAGGCGCGGCACGCGGTCAAGCTCCATCTCGGCCAAGATAGTTTCAACAGCGCTGATCTGCTGCAAAAGGTCGGGGTGCGATGCGTCAGCCACATGCAGGAGCAGCTGGGCTGCTTCCAGTTCCTCAAGCGTGGCGCGAAAAGCGTCCATGAGCTCCTTGGGCAGATTGCGGATAAACCCGACAGTGTCAGCCAGGATAAGTTCTTTTTCGGCGGGAAAACGCAGCCGCCGCGTGGTGGGATCAAGTGTGGCAAAAAGCTTGTTTTCCGCCAGCACTTCAGAGCGGGTGAGCGTGTTGAGCAGCGTTGACTTGCCCGCGTTGGTATAGCCCACAAGCGCCGCCAAAGGGATGCCCTGGCGTGAACGGCGCGCTCTGGTAAAGGAGCGTTGCTTGCGCAATTGATCGAGCTCTTTGCGGATGCGGGCCATTCTGTCGCGTATTTTGCGGCGGTCGGTCTCAAGTTTGGTTTCACCGGGGCCGCGGCCGCCAATGCCGCCCATGAGGCGGTCCATAGCACGGTTTTTGCCCACAAGGCGCGGTTGGGTGTAGCGCAACTGGGCCAGCTCCACCTGCAATTTGCCTGCGCGGCTTACGGCGTGCTGGGCAAAAATATCAAGAATGAGCTGGGTGCGGTCTACAACCTTGCGTTCGGTGATGTCTGCCAGATTATGCAGTTGCGAAGGCGAAAGCTCGCCGTCAAAAATCAGCATGCCCGCACGGCCTTGCAGGGCCAGCACTTCAAGTTCCGCAACTTTGCCTCGGCCCATGATAAGACGCGGGTTCACCTGGGTTACGCGCTGCACCATCCGTCCGGCCACGGTCAGACCTGCGGTGCGGGCCAGTTCACCCAGCTCGTCCAGATTGCGTTCCTGAATGATGCGGGGCAGGGCAGCTACGGAAACCAGCAGGGCACGCGGGGTGCCGTCAGCTTCGCGCGCATCTTCAGCCCGGCGCGACAGTTCTTCTTCCAGAGCTTCAGCCGTGTCTACCATTTGGGCCGTTGTGCGGTCCCAGGGACGAGGTTGGTCGAGCTGATAGGCCTGGCCGTTGACGCTTGAGGGCAAAAGATGCGCCGCCTGCCACTGCACAGGATCGCCCACGGGGTTGACCGTAAGGGCGACAACTGCGTCCAGCCGCAGGAAGAGCATATCCATGAGGTCTTCCTGACTAATGCCGCCGGGGGTCAGATGCGTGTGCAAGAGACGCAGACCGCGCAGGCGTTCATTGCCGCTGCGCCCTCTGGGCAGTTCAGGAATCATGATACTGCCAGCCTCGCCCACAATGACCATTTGCACACGGCCCTTGCGGTCGATGAGCAGGCCTACCTGCCGTCCTATGGCGCGTGAAAGCAGCGCCAGTTCGCGCGCCTGCTCAACCGTGTAAACGTCTTCCGCCGGAAAGCGGCGGTTGAACAAGCGGTTAAGGGCGGCAAGCTGGCTCGGTTTCAGCCCTTGTACGTTGCCTTCTGGTTTTGGAATGGTCGTCTCCTGACGGACGTATGTCTTCGGATATCCGGCGGGCCGGATCAGTTGATGCTGGTGGTTATAAAGCAGAAAAAACGGGGCGGCTAGGCCGCCCCGAAGAATGCCGGTTACGGACGAAGGTAGGACGTGATGAGCGCGTCGTAGCGTGAAGTGGCCTCAAAGGCCCGTGACGCCATGATCTGGCGAAATTCCAGGCTCACGCCGTTTTCATGCGTACGCATTTCGTCCATCGCGGTGGGGTACCACTGGGGCGAAGGCAGCACAAGAACACTGTGGAAGTTCTTGGCAGCCGCCCGCAGCATACATGGCCCGCCGATGTCGATTTCCTCCACGGCTTCTTCAAGCGAGAGCTGACGCTCCACAGCGCCTGCAAAGTCGTAAAGGTTGACGCAAACCAGATCAAAGGGGCGAATGCCCTTTTCGGTCAGGGTCTGCATGTGGGATTCTTCGTCTTTGTTGGCCAAAATGCCTGCGTGAATCTTGGGGTGCAGGGTTTTTACCCGGCCACCGAGAACTTCGGGAAAGCCGGTTACCGTACTTACCGCGGTGACGGGCAAGCCCGCCGCCTCCAGCACCTTCTGGGTACCGCCGGTGGAAATAAGTTCCACACCACGGGTGGTCAGAAAGGTGGCAAATTCCACAAGGCCGCTTTTGTCCGTGACGCTCAATATGGCGCGGCGGATGGGCAGAATTTCCATGAAGCGACTCCTAAATTTCGATGGGTATATGCGCCGGAAAGCCCGGCGCTGCGTGATGCAACCCACCTTCATTACTACAGCAAAGCTTCCGTTTAGGCAATCAGCAACAACGCGTTCGGCCGTTGTGGGCCTTGCAGGCAAAGGCTCGCGAGGCTATGCTGCAAGAGGAGGTTTTATGCTGCTCAAACTCGTATCTTGGAATGTTAACGGTTTGCGGGCTGTGTCCGCCAAGGCGGAATGGGACTGGTTCACGCAAACTGATGCGGATGTGGTTGCCCTGCAAGAGACCAAGGCGCACCCGGAGCAGCTGGACGAGACTGTGCGCGAGCCCACCGGCTGGGAGTCATGCTGGTCGTCCAGTGTTGTAAAAAAAGGATACTCCGGCGTGGCCGTTTACAGCCGCACGCCCTTTTTGAACAGCAGCGCAGAATTGCCGCAGCCTGAATTTCAGGGCGAAGGCCGCCTGTTGCATCTGGAATACCCGGCTTTTCACTTTTTCAATGGCTACTTTCCCAACGGCGGGGCCGAAGAGCTGGATGAAAACGGTAAACCCACGGGGGCATTCAAGCGCGTGCCCTATAAGATGGGATACTTCGAAGCTTTTCTGGCCTATGCTGAAGAATGCCGCAAGACAAAACCCATTGTGGTTTGCGGCGACTTCAATATAGCGCATCGTCCCATAGACCTGGCCCGGCCCAAGCCCAACGAAAAAAATACGGGTTTTCTGCCTGAAGAACGCGCCTTTCTGGACCGCTTTACGGCTATGGGCTATGTGGACACCTTCCGTCATATACACGGCGACGCGCCTGAAAAATATTCGTGGTGGTCGTATAAAAGCCGCGCGCGTGAAAAGAACATTGGTTGGCGCATTGACTACTTTTTTGTCTCGCAGGAACTTGTGCCCGCCATTCGCGATGCCTGGATTGAGAATGACGTCTACGGCTCGGACCACTGCCCTGTTGGCCTGAGTCTGGAGGTATAGGCTTTGGCGAAGGCGCCGCCCTGTGCGCCGCACAGGATTAGTGTTGGCGCACAACGGTACTTTTAGGGGTGCCTTTGCAGCCAGATCTGAAACCCGCCCGCATGCCCGGTGTTTGTAGAGGGGGGGGCAGACGGTGGGTTTGCTGCCCGATGAGCTCTGCCCAGCTGGATTCACTGCATACTTGTAATGAGAAACCGCCTTTGCCCTCTGCGTTGAAGCAGGGCCAAAGGCGGTTTTTGAATTTTATAAAAACAGAACAGGCCGTCAAAAAATGGACGGTTGCAGCAATGCCAGATTAGAAAATCCGTGCGGCGAAAACTCGCAAGGTATCTGCAATTCGTGTTAGCTCTGCTAGTGGGTTCAGCCGGACATATCCGCCATTCAAAGCAGTCTTTGAGCAGGTGGGCTTTGAGAATATACATCCTCAAAGCCTGAAGCACGCCCATAGCGGCGTTTAACTGCGCAAATAAATTTTAGTCGAGCAGGCCCAAAAGGCGCGCCACACGCTGCTCATTCAGGCCAGAGTGAGCCTGCATCATTTCCTGGCTGTGCTGGGCGGCTTCGTCTTCCACCTGAGCAAGAGCCTGGGTCATTTCTTCATTATTGAGCATATGCGGTGTTTCTGTAACTGGGGGCTCCAGTTCATGCGCGGCAGATGTGCTAGCTGCAGCTTCCGCTTTTTGCGCGGGCAGCATAGCATTCACCCTTTCCTGAAATGTCGGAAACAGCGGCCCCATATCATTATTACGAAAACGGAATTCCAGTTCCACTGGCTTTCTCCTTATGCTTGGCGCTTCCGGTGCTGCTTTGGCAGTGAGGAAGGCAGTAGGCGGCAAAATTGACCGTATAAGGTCTTGCGCTGTGGATAAGCAAAAAACATGCCTTGCGCGTGACGCGGAACTGTCGGTATCGGAGGAGTTTGGTATTGCGTTTGCCTGCGGGCTGTGAATGAGCAGCGTTACAGGGCAGTGGCATTGCATTGCGGCACGCTGATCTGCATACGGGTGTCGCTTTTGCCTGCAAACAGGGCGCTGGTGCATTGCTGGCAGGGAAATGCGTATGCACGCCAGACGTTCAGCCAAAGGGAGCCGGGATTGAAGTATTCCTTTGCCGGGTGACTGAAGCATTGCTGGCAAAAGGCCATAAAAAAAGCCCGAAGGCAATGCCTTCGGGCTTTTTTGATCTGGTGTGAGGAAAATCAGCAGTTGGCTTTGAGCTCTGCCAGAAAGCCCTCAGGCACATCAAAGCCCAGCTTTTGGGCAGTTTCCGTCGCTTCCTTGGCCTTGGCGTATTCGCCCTGGTCAAAGTAGGCCAGCGCCAGGTTGTTCCAGGCAGGGGCAAAAGCGGGTTCTTTTTTGATGATGGCCAGGCACTGTTCTTCGCAGGCCTTGAAGTTGCCCTTCATGAAGTAGGCAGTGGCCAGGGCGTTTTGCGCCTGCACAAAGTTGGGGTCCCACTTGAGGGCCTTGTTCAGGGCCGTGATGGCCTTGTCGGGCTCGCCGCGCTGCAAATGCACAAAGGCAATGTTGCTCCACGGCACAGGGAACTTCGCGCGGCAGTTGGCGGCTTCTTCGTTGTAGCGCAGGCAGCCTTCAAGGTCGCCGCGCTCAAGGCAGATGCCACCAAGCTGCACATAGCCTTCCGCCAGATGCGGAGAATTGCGCACAGCGTTCAGGAATGCTTCTTCAGCGGCGACAAAATCGCGTTTGGTCAGAAGGGCCAGGCCCAGGTTGTAATAATGGTTGGCGCACTGCTCATTCTCGGCAATTTCGGCCTTGAGATCCGCAATGTATTCGTCCAGGTCGGTGTAGCGAGCTTTCATTGGATATGCCCCTCTTTTTTCAAAAGATCATAGTACCAGCGGCAAAAGTCGAAAATGCCCATGTATTTTTCGTCTTTGTTAATGACGCCCAAGGCGCATTCCATAGCGCCCTTGCTGTAAGCCTTGCCGTACGGGCCTTTTTTGCCCGCATCGTGCAAAAATTCGTTAATAAGCTGCTGCGTTGTGCGCTTGGAGAGGTCCGTGCGCAGGTCTAGAGGATCGTTGGGCTTCTGGAAAGGGTCCCAGTTATCGTAGCCCAGACGGTCCACAAATTTGCGGCGGCGCGGATTCATGCGGTCATAAATCTCGCGTTTGAGCACTTCCTGCTCATCGGTGAGTTCTTGCGGCGTGCCGTCTCTAAAGACGGTGGCGGGTATGTTGCCGTACATGCCGTACTCCTTGCTGCGCGAAAAAACGTCTATGGCGCGAATTCTGGCGTCAATCGCCGCGCGCGGCAGCCGCGTTCGCTCGCACGGGCGGTTGCGGCTGTGATTGCCTGCGGCTGCTCTAGGCTTTTTCCTTCTTGGCGGGGCCAATGCCCAGATAAGCCTCATCGTAGCGGGTCAGCAGAGCCATGGACAGAGGCACATAGACCTCGTGCAGTTCCTTGAAGCGCGAATTCACGGCAGTGGCGATTTCTTTGCTCAGATCTTCAAGTTTGATCTGCATTTTGTCCATATGCACAGTGGGGTAGGGCTTGCCTTTTTCAAAAGCAGAAAACCCGCAGACGTGACCCTGGCCGCCGATAGCGGTGGGGACGCCATAAAGCCTGCATGTAATGGGGCGGGCTTCGTACAAAAGGCATTTGTCATCATCGCCAAGCAAGGGGCAGCGCATCTTGACCTTGGCGGCGACAGCCATGATTTCTTCGGGGTTTTCGCCGTCTTTTTCCGCCCGGTAAAGCTCGCGCTTAAGGCGGGTGGTGTGGCGGTCCAGTTCCGAGGCGCGTTCCAGAATGGCCGAGCGTTCAGGCCCGTAGCCAAAGCGCTCTTCAAAGGCCTTGTGGATATACATGGCCTCGATCAGGGAAAGATCAAACATGGCGTGGCAACAGTCGCTACAGCCTTCCTTGCAGGTCACGCACTGAGGACAGGCTTCCCGTACCCGGTCAAACAGGGTATCGGCCTCGGCCCGCAGATTTTCATAGCGGGCAAAAATGGCGGTCAGATCAGGGATCATGGTCATCCTGTGGCTGTGCGGAAGGCGTGTACGGGCCGTCCGGCAGGTGTGCGGCGGGGCGAAGCCAGGGGTTCGCCATGTGTTTGCGGGGGTTCCGGTATTACCTGAATCAGGCTCTCAGGGCCTGTTTGGCCGTATGAGGCCTTTTTTCAAGGGGATCAGGCAGGCATATGCCACGCCGGAAGTTTTCCGCATTCCGCTTGGTATGTAAGTGCCGCCTGGCGCGCGTGCGTCGGGCGGCACAACACTCAGTCTGTGAGTGAGTCAATGGAATGCCGGGAGGCTTTCCACCACTGCCTAGTTTTCTTCAATGGCAATGGCGCTGACTTCACAGACTTCGACACAGGATTCACAGCCGAGGCATTCTTCGGGGTTCACGGCTTCGGACTTGCCGTCTTTGATTTCGTAAACTTCAACGGGGCAAACGTCTACACATTCGCCACAGCCGATGCACTTGTCCACGTCAACATTCACATTGTAACCCATGATGTCCTCCCAATAGGTTGTCTTGCTTGATTGTACAAGCGGGTAAAAATAGCTTGTGCAATTGGATAGCTTTAGCCTACCCCCCTGTCAAGTGTCCTTTGAGCTATACCTGAAAAGCCGCGTCGTGGGCTGATTTACGGGTATACTACTTGTGATGGACACAAAGACAGGCATTATAGGCCCCCTTGTGAAAATATGCCACAAAAGGGGGTAATTTAGTCCGTCAGGGCATGAGTCGCGCGTAATAGGCCTTGCCATTACGCGTTACTTGTAAAAGAACCTGCCCTGCCATGCGCTCTCGCCTGAACGCTTGCAGAAGGTCTTCCATCTTGTTTACGGGGTTTGCGCCTACAGCGGTGATAAGATCGCCCTTGCGCAGAAAAGGCGAAGGCCCTTGCGCGTTGACGCTGCTGATCACTATTCCACTGCCTGTTTGCGCAGCGCTGAATCCCCACCGTTTTTCCATAAGCGCCCGCGCGTTTTCGTCTGTAAAAAGCGCCGGAGCCAGATCCACTGTGACAGGCGCTCCATCCCTGCGCAGACTCAGCCGAAGCTTCGCGTCCGGGGTCTGGTTACGCAGGATGTCGAGGTAATCACGCCGGTCACGCACGGGCGTTGCGTTGATGCTGTCCAGAATATCGCCGGGACGTATGTTGGCCTTTTCAGCCGGGGTGCCGGGAAAAATCGTGTTCACCAGCACGCCGCGGGCGTCTTTGAGGCCCAGGGCCATAGCTGTCTGCACGTCTACATCCTGCACGTCCAGGCCAAGCCATAGCGGGGCGACCTTGCCGCTGTCCATAAGGTCAGCCATAACGCGGCGGGCCTTGTTGGCGGGTATGGCAAAGCCAATGCCTTCGGCGCGGGCATCCACCGCAGTGTTGATCCCTATAAGAGCGCCTTCAAGGTTCAGCAACGGGCCGCCGCTGTTGCCAGGGTTAATGGCCGCGTCAGTCTGAATGAGGTCGGTAAACGCGTTGTTACGGTTGCGTATGGTCCGGCCCAGTGCCGAAACCACGCCCGTGGTCACAGTATGGCTGAAGCCAAATGGGTTGCCGATGGCAATGACGGTTTCGCCGGGAAGCACATCGTCTGAATCACCAAGGCGTACCGAGGGTAAATCCTGCGCGCCCTTGATTTCCAGTACCGCTATGTCAAAATCCGGGTCGGCTCCGCGTACAGAGGCTGAAAATTCACGGCCATCCAAAAGGCGTACCGTAACTTCCTCGCCGCCCGCTATAACATGGGCGTTGGTGAGCACAAGACCTTTTTTGCCGTCAACAATAACTCCGGTCCCGAGGCTTTCGCGCTTCTGGGTGCGCGGTGAAGCTCCGCCAAAGCCCGGCCCCATGCCGAAGCCCGGCCCGAAAAACTGCTCAAGCGGTGAAAGATATTGCCCCTGTATCATGTGCGTGCTGGTGATATTGACCACCGCCGGGGCCACCGTCTGAACTGCGCGAACCACCGGGGTTATGCGCGGGCTGCCTTCTTGCGGGGCAGCGCCTGCGGGCGGCGGAGTAAAGGCTATCAGGCCGCAGGAAAGAAATGTCAGCAGCGTCCAGTAAAGAGCCCACGCGACGGTGCGGTTGATACCGCAAAAATGCCGCTGGCCGCACATTGTGCGGACCTTGTGGGGGACTTGAGCGTATATGGTTGCGAGTGTTTGCGTCATTGGCGAATTTCCTCGGTCGTCCTCTGCCCGTCATAATAAGCACCCCCGGGCAATCGTAAAGGGCTGGACGACATATTCCCTTTTGCCGGCAACGCGCGCCCTTGCGCACGGCGGGGGGAAAGGCTAGAAAAAAAATCATGAACGACAACACTTCACAACTTCATTCGTCAGCATCGTCACTTGAGCGTATTTTTCCTGATCTGAGCATAGAGCCTTTGCGCCAGCAGGATATGGACACGGCTCAGGCTCACTTGGACAACCTCACCAAACCCAAGGGCAGCCTGGGCAGACTTGAAGATCTGGCCCGCAGGCTTTACGCCATGCGTGAAGGGAAGTTGCCCCTGCGGGTAAGCCCGGCGCTCATGCTGACAGTTGCGGGCGATCACGGCGTGGCGGCTCAGGGGGTTTCTCCTTTTCCGCAAGCTGTGACGCGCCAGATGGTGCAGAATTTTTTTGAAGGCGGCGCGGCCATTAACGTGCTGTGCCGCAGCACGGGCATGGATTTGCGCGTTGTGGACGCCGGGTGTGCTGGCGGCCCCTTTGAAGCGCATCCCATTTTGCTGGAATGCCGCCTTGGCGACGGCACGGCAGACATGACCTTTGGCCCGGCCATGAGTGTGGAAACCTGCCTTAAAGGATTGCGCGCCGGGGTAAAGCTGGCGCACGACGCCGCGGATAAAGGCTACCAGTGCCTTGGTGTGGGGGAAATGGGCATTGCCAACTCCACAGCGGGCACGGCCCTTTATTGCGCGTTGCTGGATCTTGACCCGGATGTGATGGCCGGACCGGGCGCTGGCTCTGATCAGGCTATGGTGCGGCACAAGGCCCAGATAGTGCGCCGTGCTCTGGCGGCCAATGAAGATGCCGTGCGCGGTGGCGATGCCGTGGAAATTCTGGCGGCTCTTGGCGGTCATGAAATCGCGGTCATGAGCGGCATCATGCTGGGCGCGGCATCACGGCGTTTGCCTGTGCTGGTGGACGGCTTTATTTGCAGCGCGGCTTATGTGGCGGCTTTGCGTATATGCTCGGCGTTGGCTGATTATGCTGTTTTGTCCCACGCTTCGGCAGAGCAGGGCCACGGACGTGCCCTTGCCCGGCTGGAACAGGCGACCCCCGAGCAGCGGCCCCTGTTGCATCTGGACATGCGGCTGGGCGAAGGTACCGGAGGGGCTGTTGCCTACGGCCTGTTACGTTGCGCCGCCGACATTTATAATGACATGGCTACCTTTGGCGCTGCCGGGGTGGCGGAACAGACATGCTGACCGCGCCTGACAGCGTTGACGCGCCGGAGCGTCTTGCAAGCGAAGGAGCAGGGGGCCGCCATGCGGCTCCCTTGCTCGAACTGCGGGATGTGTCGCGGCGGTTTGCTGTCAAGCGTGGGCTTTTTTCAGAGCAGCGCTCCCTCACAGCTGTAGACACCGTAAGCCTGCGTCTTTTTTCTGGTGAAAGCCTTGGCCTTGTTGGTGAATCGGGCTGCGGCAAGTCAACCTTGGGGCGTTTGGCCTGTGGTCTGCTTGCTCCGTCTGAAGGGCAGGTGCTGCTTGACGGCAAAAGCCTGCCCCCTGCCGGGGCTAACAGCTGGGCTGCCGGGCAGATTCAGATGGTTTTTCAGGACCCCTTTTCTTCTCTCAATCCCCGCCTTTCTGTGCGGGCCTCCATTGCCGAACCCTTGGCCGCCCGCAACCTGCCGCGCGCCGAACGGCACAGGCTGGCTGAAGAAATGCTTGCCACTGTTGGGCTTGAAGGTATGGGCGGGCGGTATCCCCACGAATTTTCCGGCGGCCAGCGTCAGCGTATTGCCGTGGCCCGTGCCCTTATCACCCGGCCAAAAGTTGTTGTTTGCGACGAACCCGTATCCGCGCTGGACGCTTCGGTTCAAGCGCAGATTCTCAATCTTCTGCGGGACGTGCAGGAACATTTTGGCCCGGCCTATCTCTTTATTTCGCACGATCTTGCGGTAGTGGGCTTTTTGTGCAGGCACATTGTGGTCATGTATCTTGGGCAAGTGGTGGAAGAGGCTCCTTCAGAGCAGCTTTTCGCCGGGGCTGCCCATCCCTATACGCAGGCGCTTATGGCTGCCATGCCCACGGGCGAGGGGGGCGGGCATCTTGCCGCGCCTCTGGAAGGCGAGTTGCCAAGCCCTCTGGACCCGCCGCACGGCTGCCGCTTTCATCCCCGGTGCCCCAAGGCTCAGGGTGTCTGCCGCCGCGAGGCTCCGGCATGGAAGGAGCTTGCCCCGAACTGGCGTGTTCGCTGCTGGATGGCCTGATAACCACCCGACAGCACAAGAGTAAAATGCGCGCACATATTATGATTTGCCAATAGATTCGATGGATTGACTGGATTTTTACAAGCAGGCTGCCTGAAACGCGGCCTGTTTTTTTATGTGCGTTGCCTGGGGGAGGTTTTTCATCGAGCTTGAGATTTTATCCAACGCCAGGGGATTACAATTTTGCGCATGGGGGAATCCGTTGCCGAGAGAACCGGGCATCGTATGAGGGTAGATTGCCTTTGCGAATAGAGAGCCGCAACGTTTACGACGCCCTGTTTACGGCGTTTAATCGCGCAAATAAATAGCCGTGCTGTTTTCATCAGTAGCTTCGCGGCAGCCGTTGCCCCAAGGGTTTACGGATGGCGACAGCGATTGCGTGGAATAACAGGGTTGTTACACATGCTGTCTTTAGGCGTAGTTTCCTTCGTCACAACGCTTAAAGCCTGCGTCGCAACGGCTGAAGCTGCACTTACGCCTCCACGGCGGGCGTCGCTCATGCCGTGGGCAAAGCATCTTTCAATGTAAAATTGCTCTAGTTGCCAGGCAAAGCGCAACCATCAGGCCCGCAAAGGGTCGCAGCATCCTTTTGCTGCTCGCAGTCGGTGCTGTCAGTGTTGCTGTTCCAGGCCTTGTTCAGGGCGCTGAGAAAAATATCCGTTGAAAGCGCGCCAGAATAATTGAGGCAGCCATTCAGCACAAAGAAGGGAATGCCGCGCCCGCCGTGTTCTCGCATGACCTCTTCATCCGCCAGAACAGCGTCGCGGTATTGGTCTCCATTGAGAACATCGTCAACGCTTGCAGGGTCGAGTCCAACTTCTCGCGCCAGCACGCGCAGAACGTCGGGGTCGTGAATGGCCTGCTCTTCACACATGGCCGCTCGAAACAGCCTGCGGAAAAGCGTTGTGCCCTGCTGTGTTTTTTGTGCCAGCTTGACCAGCCGATGCCCGTCCATTGTATCGCACGACCACGAACCCGCCAGCCTATACGACAAACCCGCTTCAGTTCCCAATTTTTCCAGCCTGTCGATAGCTGCTGCAATTTCGTCCGGCAGCAGGGCGCGCTTTTCGCGCAGAACCTCCGGGACAAGGGTGGGAACAGAATCAGGCCGCAACCTGAAAGAGCGAATTGCAATATCTACTTCTTTGCTGTGCGAGAAGGCCTGTAGCGCATCCAGAAAGTTCCGTTCACCAATGCCGCACCAGGGGCAGATGAAGTCTGTCCAAAGCTCCACATGAATCTTGCCCGGTTTGTTCAGAGTTGTGTCGGTTGTCATAAAAAATCCCTTTTGGGCTCTGCCGTAACTGGATTGATCTGCGCAAACCAGTCGAGCGAATATATGTGATGTTGTGACAGATAAAACTCCTTCAGGAAATGTTATCTGTTTATTGTAAAATTATTTGTGGCAGAAATTTCTATATGCGTGCATGGTTGTGTGTCTGTTTTTATTTTATGTCAAGAGTATGATGACGTATATAGGGTGTGAAGTGTTTCTCATGGTAACAATTATACACAATTTGTAAATTGATTTTTATTAAATATGTGATTCACGCATGGCGAAAATATGGTGTGCAGTAACAGATATGCGTTCTGCTACATCGCTGTGCTGCCAACAGGAAATTACTGTTTTTGCCACGCTCGTCAAAAGGGCGATCAGCTGAAAAAACGACAACCCATTGGTACATAAAAAGCAAAATGCAAGTCAGCAATTTTATCCAAGATGAAGAGCGGTCAATTATGTACTGATACACAAAGGCAGCAAGCCTGAAATCTGGATTGGAGACGGGAGGGGCAATGCCACGCAATCTTTTTATGAGCCAGATATATGCATTTTTGACAGTACTTCTTTGGTCGTCAGCTTATGTTTTTACAAAAATTGCGCTGGAGAGCTTTTCCTTTGCTTCTTTGGCCTTGCTGCGTTGCGGCGTAGCTTCGCTGTGCCTGGGGGCCGTTCTTGCGGTCAGAAAAAAGCCTTTTCCCGGCCTGACATCCTTGCCCTGGTTTGCTGTGTCCGGGGCTACAGGTTTTGCCTTGTACATACTTGTTTTCAATATGGGGTCTGCCTCGCTGAATCCCACAACAAGCTGCGTAATTATTTCAACATCGCCCATTATCACGGCGCTGTTGGCGCAGTTTTTCTTCAAGGAAAGTCTTGGGCCCCTGCGGTGGATTGCGTTGGCTTTGGCGTTTTGCGGAATTCTTGTCATGACCCTCTGGGACGGAAGCTTTTCCGTATCTGACGGGACGCTCTGGATGCTGGCAGCCGCGTTTTGCATAAGCACCTACAATATTATGCAGCGTTTGCTCGCCAAGCGTTTTGAGCCATTGACCATTACTGCCTACAGCTTTTTTGCAGGAACGCTGCTTCTTGCCCCTTTTATGCCCGGGGCGGTTGAACAGCTTGGCGCCGCTTCAGCGCCGCATCTGTGCCTGATAATTTTTCTTGGGGCGTGCCCGAGCGCCCTTGCCTATGTGCTGTGGGCAAAAGCTCTTTCTCTCGCGCCAACTACGGGCAATGTGTCCAATTATATGTTTATGACGCCATTTCTGGCTCTTTTGCTGGAATATGGCGTTACAAACAGCCTGCCTGGACTTGCGACTTTTGCGGGAGGAGGCATTATTATGGCAAGCTTGGGTGTTTTTATATGGGCAAGCCGGAGGACGTAAAATTTTGTGGGCAAAGGCTGTGCGGCGTCAGCTGTCCAGCATGAAGCAGGATTGTCTGTAGGCATGCGGGGTGACACCAATGCTGCGGTTGAACCATCTGTTGAGATGGCTTTGATCGCAAAAACCTGCTGCAACGGCGGCATCGGCAATGGAACTGCCGGAAGTAAGAAGTTTTTTTGCCTCTCGCATGCGGTTTTGAGCAATGTATTGGTGGGGCGTCAGGCCAGTTTCCTTCTTGAATTTATGGATGAAGTGAAATCGGCTTAAAGGCGGCTCCATTTCTGCTGGCATATGCCCGGCGCTCCAGCGTTCCCACTCTTGCAAAATCTTCGGTGGCGCGATGTCCGGATTGCCCATTGCTGCGGTGGTTTCGTAAATAGTATCAATGGCTGCAAGCAGCTCCGGCACATCATGGGCGTGCAGCAACTGCCGCTCCATAAGCAGGCGGGCATGTTTCAGACAACTGGTGACAAGGCATGATTGGCGTATTTCGCTGAAGTGGTTTTTGTTAATGCAAAGGGAAACGATGTCGAACCTGTCGGTGTACTGTGGGCTATGAGCTTCATGCGGGGCGACAATGTAGACGCTGCCTGCGGGATAGATATTTGTGGAATCCCGCCGGATGAGCCGCACAATGCCGCTGCGAACAACTGTAATTGTATAGACTGAAACATGAGTGTGCATCGGGTAGCACAGTGCATTGCCAGACGTGAAGACGAATTCAAGGCCCTCCTGCCGGGCGATATGAAAGAGAAGTTCAGCTCTGTTCATTATGGAAGTATGTAGGATGGGGCAAGGCATGTAAAGGATGGCGGGCAGGTGAGTATGGACATTATGAAAAATCGGTTCTCAGGCACGCCTGAAAACCGATTTTATCTTTTATTACATAAAATTGGCGAAATTTTATCCGCCTTTGCGCTCCATTTCTGCCCCGCGTGCGTCAGCGGCCAACACTGCGTCAACCAGAAGACCAGTGAGTCCGGCACGGTCCAGCACATTGACTCCGGCAATGGTCAACCCGCCGGGGGAGCACACGTTGTCACGCAACTGCCCAAGGGGCGAGGCGTCTTCTTGCGCCATACGCGCCGATCCGGCAAAAAGGGCCGTGACCATCTGCCTTGACTGGGCATGGGTGAAACCCAGGGTCACTCCAGACTGCACAAGGCCCTGCATCATTGCGAAAACATAGGCCGGGCCCGCGCCTATGAGGGCGGAAAAGGCCGTAAACTTTTCTTCAGCAAGCTCAACGCACTGTCCAAGCTTGCCAAACATCTGTAAAAGACTCTGTTTGCAGTCGTGGGACAGCTTCGGATCTTCAAGGCACAGGGCGAAAACTCCCATGCCTACCAGAGCCGGAGTGTTGGGCATGCAGCGCACAACCGGGCAAATTGCACCAGCCCATTGGGCAAGATTGTGAAGGTTTATGCCCGCAGCTACGGACACAAGCACTTTGTCTTTATTGAGCGCAGGGCGAAGCTCCTTCACCACCTCTTGCATCTGGTACGGTTTGACGGCCAGTACGATGATGTCTGCATTTTCAGCAACTGCACGGGGGCTTGGCATGACCTGCACCCCTGCTTCTTCAAGGGGACGCATGCGCGAGGCTGTGCGGTTGTAGCCGCACAGCGCGTAAGCGTCGGCCTGATCTCTGTTCTGTTCTGCATTGCGGGCCAGCCCAGCCAGAATGGCTCCGCCCATATTGCCACAGCCCACACAGCCTATACGCATTGTCATAGCTTACTCCGAAATTTCCAGGCCACCGAAGAAGTAGCCAATTTCAAAGGCAGCGGTTTCCTGAGCGTCAGAACCGTGTACGGCGTTGGCTTCAAGGCTTTGGCCGTATTTGGCGCGCAGGGTGCCGGGTTCGGCCTGGGCGGGGTTGGTGGCGCCCATGAGGGCCCGCCAGCGGGGTACGGCGTCTTCACCGCGCAAAACCACGCAGACCACAGGGCCCGAGGACATGTAATCCGTCAGGCTGTCGAAGAAAGGACGGTCGCGGTGAACGGCGTAAAAGCCCGCAGCCTGATCCTTGGACAGATGCAACCTTTTAAGGGCCACAATCTTGAGCCCGGCCGCTTCCATAGCCGCCAGTATTTCACCGGTAAACAGGCTTGAAACGGCATCGGGTTTGATAATGGCAAAGGTGGATTGCATCATGACACTCTCCTTAATCTGTATATGACAAAGGCGGGGCGCCGCATACGCCCCGACGCGCCCCTTGCGGCGCGCTGCCCGTCCGGTGCGGCTCCCCATCGGAGCCAGCGGCGGGCAAATCTGCACAACAACTGCGCAGGCAATTGCTGTGTGAAACTGGTCTGAAAATTCTGCCGCGCGCTTTCGTGAGTTTTCCGTATGTTCTCGCGTGCTCGCGTATGCTCGGTATTCTCTGGCATGCTCTGATATGCTCAGGTATCTCCAGTCCGGCGGCGGTGAATATACCTCGCCAGTTGGGCGTCTTACTGCGTTGCAGTTTTCAACGCTGTGGCAGTTTTTTCCTGCGCGTCTTTCTGCGCAAGGTGCCAGACAAGCCGACGCAGGGGCACCAGAGCAACCTGTGCCTTGTCCTGCCATGTGCGCAGTGCGCGCAGTGTTTCATCGTACGGATGGCCTATGGCAACGGCGTAACCCTTGATGCGGGCCTTTGCCGCCGCATGGTCCAGAGCCTCCAGAATCGCGGGGGTCTGCCTGCGCGTATCAAGAAAAACGTCGCGTGTGGCGCTCACCATACCCAGGCTATGGGCCTGCTGGCCCAGGTGCGAGTCTGGCGTGGTAAGGCTGTCCAGCACAAAAAATCCCATACCTTCAAGCCATGCGCACAAAAGGCGGCAGGAAGCCGTATTGCTTGTAAAGGCCGAACCCATGTGGTTGTTCAGGCCAATGGCAGATGGCAGCGCCGAAAGATTGTCTTTCAGGGCGGCCCGAAGCTGGTCGGGCTGCATGCCTGTCCACAAGGCCCCTTGTCCTGGCTGCGGGCGCTTGCCGTCTGGCCGGGGCAGCGGTTCCATTGGCACATGGGCCATGACGTCGAGCCGCCGTTGCGCCGCCAGATCAGCCGTTGCCTGCGCGTGCGGCGCATGCGGCCATATGGCCAGAGTAACCGGATAAGGCAGCGCCGCCAAGGATTCAGCCGCGTTCAGGCTTTGCCCCATATCATCAATAACCAGCACAAGGGCCGGGTTGGGCAAAGGTCTTGCCAAGTCTGCCAGCTGGGCCTCGCGCCCGGGAAAAATAAACCGGTGCGTCAGGCGGCCATTGTCAAAAATATCCAGATGGCCCGCGTCTGTCCAGGCAAGCCGGATTTTTCCGTCAGCAAGATCCGCCAGTTCCGTCACATCTGGCAGGCTCGTCCGGCCAGCCAGTTCCGTTGAGCGAAGCCCCGTGTCGGTCAGGGGAAAACGTGTGCCGTGTTCAGATCCAGCACCTTGCCCACGCCGAGCGGCTTCGGCAAGCGCTTCGGCTGCCGGGCGATTTTCGTTCGCGATCTTCTTTCTTTCCGCCAGAACCGCAGCGCTTGGCGGAACAAGCTTGTCCAGCAGCCCCAGACCAAGGCGTAAGGGCGCGCAGGGACCAGTGACGGTGTAGACGCGCACCATCGGGGTTTCTTGCGCACCGCCATTGGCAGCTGGAGCAGAGTGACCGACCACACCCTGCGCAGTTCCAGCAGGCTGCGCCTGTTCTGTCCTGCCGCCCAATGCTACCGCATCACCGGGAGCTTCTGTAAAAACTGAAGCAGTCAGTTCACGCTGCCAGCGGGCCGTGGGCAGGGTTTGCGGTAAAACTGCTTCAACAAGACGGTCCAGAGCTTCCAGCCGGGCCTGCATGGGAGCTTCGTTTCCCGCCGCTGCTGCCCGACTTGCCGGATTTGCATGGCCATCATGCCACGCTTGCGCGGAATTGCCAGCCTTGGCACGGTGCGGGGCGGAAAAGGGCAGTGGCTCATTACGGCCAACCCACAGGGCTAAAATCAAACTGGCCACCAGCCAGAGCCCCCCGCCCAGGGCCATGCATACAGACGCGGAAAGCCTCCCGCCTGGCCGCGAGGGACCAGTCTGGAGGCTTTCCTTATGTTTGTTATGGTGCATGTGCTGCGGTGTGATACTTCAGGGCGTTAGTCGGCCTTGATTTCACGCATCTTGGGCAGGTTCTTCACCATCTGCAGCCCCATACGCAACTGGTTGTCGCGTGCAAGCTGTTCCTGCGCGTCGTTGGCTGCGTTCTTGCCCTTGGCCGCTTTCTTGTCCTGCTTGGTTTCAAGATGGCGGTTCAGGTCCTGTTCACGCAGCATCATGCGCGGATTATCCTTGTCATCGGTACGGGGAGCCTCAAAGGGTATTTCAAGGTCAGGCACAATACCCTCGGCCTGAATGGAACTGCCGTTGGGCGTGTAGTAGAGGGCCACCGTAAGCTTGAGGCCGGAACCGTCAGCCAGGGGAATGATATTCTGTACCGAGCCCTTGCCGAAGGAGCGCTCGCCCACAATAAGGGCGCGCTTCTGGTCGCGCAGAGCGCCAGCCACAATTTCGGAGGCCGAGGCCGAACCAGCGTTGATGAGCACCACCATGGGTACACGCACATCATCACCCTGCTTTTTTGCAGAGTACACACGCTCGGTATTTTCGCGGCGGCCCTTGATGGAAACGATGGTTCCCTTGTCAAGGAAGGCGTCAGACACGCTGACAGCCTGATCCAGCAACCCGCCAGGGTTGTTGCGCAGGTCAAGCACAATGCCCTTGATGCCGCCATTGGCCTTGCTTTCTTTTTCCGCAGCCTTGAGGGCTTCTTTCAGCTCATCGGTGGTACGTTCCGAAAAGCGTGTGAGCCGTATCCAGTAGTACCCGTCTTCAAGCTTTTTGGACTTGACGCTGATAAGAGGAATGGCGTCGCGCGTGATGTGCACGGTTTGCGGATTTTTGGAATCGTGGTGCAGGATGACGAGTTCAACTTCCGATCCCTTGGGGCCGCGAATGCGTGAAACCACTTCCTGAAGCGAAAGCTCCTGGGCAGGCTGGCCGTTGATGGACAGGATAATGTCGCCAGGTTGCAGGCCTGCACGGAAGGCAGGCGTGTCTTCGATAGGCGTTACCACGGTAATCTGGCCGTTTTCCTGCGAAATCTCTATACCAACACCAAAAAATTCGCCGGAGGTTGTCTCCTGCATTTCTTTGTATTCATCGGTGTTCATGAAGGTAGAGTGCGGGTCAAGCCCTTGAAGCATGCCCTTGACAGCGCCATTGATAAGATCGCCCTGGGACACATCGCGAACATAGTAACGCTCCACCAGATCAAGAACCTGACTGAAGCGCTTGAGGGCGTCGAACTTACTGGTAGCTTCTTTGGGCTGTTCCTTGGCCTGTTCTTTGGCGTCGGCGCTGTGCGCAAAGCCGGGGCAAATCAGGGCGGCACCGAAAAGCAGTGTGAATCCTAATACATATGAACGAAAAAGAAGACGCATATTGACGTTCTCCACATAGACTGGATGGACGGAAGGGGCACCGCAACATGGCGGCCCACGGCGCATAAAAAATAGGGGCGCGCCCCCGTAACACCGAACCGGGGCAGAGAGCCCAAGCCTGTGTACATCAGTCCATATTGAACTTTTTTAAGGGAAAAGGCAAACCAAAAGGCGTGCATTGCTGCATGCCAGATCTACCATTGAATGGCGAATAAAGAACAATAAAACAGGTAGGATAGGGTTTTGCGGCCTGGGGGCGGCGTGTGGCTGTAACGCCGCGCGCCAGTAGCTCATCTGGTTTGAAAAAGGGTTGCTGACCCAAAAAGTCAGCAACCCCCGCCCCTTGAGGCTCCTCAAACCATCGTGATTTCATCGTTGGCGGCCTATGGGCGTCAACCCGAAAGTTCGCCATAAAAACGGAGTGTGTACCTCTTGCTCAATGAACTTCAGAGAACATCACTCTGTCATCGTCAAGCACGCTCCAGGCCAACGGGGCAGCTGGTTAGCTGCAGCACTCGCTGGCATTGAAAAAAGCAGCTGTGCCAGCGCCGCACACGGGGCAGGTGTCACAGGGGCCTTCGTGCGTGTAGCCGCAGACCTTACAGATGTAGTAGTCGGTCTGGGGCAGGCCGGAGGGATTTTCCAGAGCCTTTTTGTACAGGTTGGCATGCACTTCTTCCACCGAGTTCACGAAGTCGAAATACTTGGCAATGGCGGTCTTGCCTTCATCCTGCGCTTCCTTGATCATTTCGGGATACATTTTGGTGAATTCGTAGGTTTCACCTTCAATGGCCGACTTGAGATTGGCGGCGGTGTCGCCGATTTTGCCGGCATTGCGCAGATGGGCATGGGCGTGGATGGTTTCGGCAGCGGCAGCGGCACGGAACAGCTTGGCAACCTGGGTCATGCCTTCCTTGTCAGCGACCTGGGCAAAGGCAAGATATTTGCGGTTAGCCTGGGATTCGCCAGCAAAGGCCGTCATAAGATTTTCCTGAGTTTTGCTCATGGTATTCTCCTTTCTATGTATATTTTTTGTTGCTTCTTTTTATCAAGAACGATTCCTATTTAATCAATCCCTCAGTTATTGTAAAGCTTTTTTGTCAATTATTTTGACAGTTATTTCGTGAGTCCGCAAGTTTAAAGCCTATATCTGCCTGAATATACAGATTTTTGCACCATATTTTCTTGCACCAAGGAGGCTCACGGTTTTAATTTTTTGCGGTCTTGGCGTGCGCCCACGGTCTTCACTGCGTGTGGGCAGGCATGGCCACGCGCCGCCGTTGCCTAAGCCTTCGCCTGCGGTTACACTATCCGCATGGACGTACAGCACATTATTGACAATCTCGGTCTCGCCCCGCACCCGGAGGGCGGCTATTATCGCCGAACCTACCAGTGCGAGCGGATGCTGACGCCACGAGATATGCCCTGCGGTTTTGATCAGCCCCACCCCGTATCCACGGCCATTCTTTTTCTTTTGCGGACAGGCCAGTGTTCACGCCTGCACCGTATTCGCCAGGATGAGCTTTGGCATTTTCATTTGGGCGGTCCGCTGCGGCTGGTATGGATAGACCGGGGAGGCCGCGCCCGCGAAACCCTCATGGGGCCGGATATTCTTAATGGGCATGTGCTGCAATGCGCCGTGCCTGGCGGTTACTGGTTTGGGGCTACACCAGCGCCCGGTTCAGATTTTTCACTGGTGGGCTGTACCGTGGCCCCCGGCTTTGATTTCAGCGATCTGCATCTTGCACGGCGTCGCGAGCTGGAAAAACGCTTTCCGCTGGCGCTTGACTGTATTCGCGAATTTTGCCCGCCCGACGCGCCTGTGGACTCGCTGGTCTCGGATATGTGCGGGGGGCCGCAGAACGGCGGCAATAACCACGCTCAAGGGTTGGCTCCATCCCGTAAGGGCGGGCTGGCATGAGCCGTTACGCTGTACCTGCCGCCAGCACCGGGCAGCCTCATTGCACGGAAATCATCATCCGGCGCAGCCGATTTCTTACACTGTGCGCCCACACGCCGGGGCCAGCAGCGGCCCGGGCTTTTGTAGAAGAAATACGCAGGCGTCACGCGGACGCCACCCACAACTGCTGGGCCTATGCAGCGGGAGCGCCTGGGCATACCGCCCAGATCGGTTCTTCAGACGACGGCGAACCCCACGGAACCGCCGGGCGGCCCATGCTGCAGGTGGTACTGCACAGCAATGTGGGTGAGCTGTGCGTTGTGGTAAGCCGCTGGTTTGGCGGCGTCAAACTTGGCACTGGCGGCCTTGTGCGCGCCTATCAGGACAGTGTGCGCGAAAATCTGGCTTCTCTTCCTTTAGTGGAGCGCGTGCCGCAGATCCGGCTGGCGCTTACGGTGGAATACGCCCATGTGGACGCCCTGCGCCGTCTTTTGCCAACCTTTGAAGCGCGGCCTGTGGCCGAAGAGTACGCGGCGCAGGCTCACCTTACGCTCTTGCTGCCAGAAGAGCATCTGTCACAGTTTGAACTTGCTTTGGCTGGCTTGAGCAACGGTTCGGCCCTTTGCCGCCAGATTGAGGACGAAGAAGCCTGATCTACCATAGAAGCAGCATCTTCAGGCTTATGTTTGCGCAAGCCTGTTGCGTCGGCCGTTTACTCCACCACCTTCACGGGCAGACCGGGCGCAAGGCGTACCTGTCCTTCAATGACTACCTGTTCGCCTTCTGCCAATGATCCTTCCACAACGCTGACTCCCTTGTGCTCAAATAGGGGCTTTACCGCGCGGTACGCAGCGTGATTGTCCTTATCCACCACATAGACATAGGATTCGTCGCGGCCAGACTGCACCGCGCGCGAGGGCACGGTGAGCACCTGTTCGCCCATACCCAGCGGCAACTCCACCTGCACAAACTGGCCGGGCCACAGGTGGCGGTCGGCATTCTCAAAGGTGGCCCGAAGGCGGATGGTGCCCGTGCGCGTATCTACCGTATTGTCCACCAGAGTCAGAACGCCCTGTTCTGGCTGCGCGCCTGTGGGCGTGGCGGTAACGGTAACGCTTTCAACGGCCATGCGGTCCAGTATGATGGGCAGGTGGGCCTCCGGCACAGAAAAACTCACATAAATGGGCGAAAGGGTGTCGATGGTTACAATGGGCGTGGCGTCGGAAGATTTGACCATATTGCCCTTGTCTACGCTAAGTGCGCCCACGCGCCCGCTGATGGGGGCCACCACCGTACAATAAGCAAGGTCAAGGGCCGCGCTTTCCTCGGCGGCTTTGTCAGACTGCACTGTCGCCCGAAGCGCGGCGGCCTGGGTGGCGGTTTGCTCGTAGGCTTCGCGGCTCACATAGCCGTCGCCCACCAGTTTGCCGTAGCGGGCCATGTCGTCCAGAGCCTTGTTGAGCTGGGCCTGCGACTTGGCCAGCATGCCGCGTTTTTCACGCAATACGGCTGCAAAGGGGCGGGGGTCGATGGTAATAAGCGGCTGGCCTTCCTGCACGTCCTGCCCTTCAGTGAAGTGGACCTGCTGTATTTCGCCCGCCACGCGAGGCCTGACGCCCACAGAAGCCGAAGCCCGCACGTTGCCCACCACATGTAGCAGGCGCGGCACGTCGGCACGATCAACCGTAGCCGTCCGCACAGGGGCCGGGGGCGGGCCAGAGGCTTTTTGGTCGTTGCCAAAGCAGCCGTTGAGGGCTGGAAGCAGCGCAAGGGTCAGAGCCAGCAGCACAAGCCGCGTGGAAGCGATGCCCCGGAAAAGGGGCGTAAAGGCGGTACATAAAAAAAATGGCATCCGCAGGCGGTTGTCAAAGGGCGTCATGGATATATCCTTAAAGAGTGCGTGAGCAGCGTAACGCAGGCCGCCGCAGGTGCGTTCTGATCCGAAAGCTGAGGTAAACAGTTAAGCTAGGTTGAAGCAAGGACAGCGCGGCGTCAAGAGGATACCACCTTCAAACGGCAGTCTATTTGGGCGTGCTTGCCAATATTGACTTTCACCCCCTTCCCGGCATAATTACGCCTCTTTTTTGACGGCAGGATTTTAACCTTCGTCCTTTGGGCGATATAAGGAGTGCGAGTTGGCAAAAAACCGCGCATTGCAGCAGTGGCGGGTGGAGGATTCCATCGAACTGTACGGCATCCGTAATTGGGGTGCCGGATATTTTGACGTTTCCGATGCGGGCGAAGTTGTTATTTGTCCGCAGGGCCCCAAGGGGCCGCAGGTTTCCATACCGGAAGTTATTTCTGGCCTGCGGGACCGGGGACACGACATGCCCGTGCTTTTGCGCGTGGAAAATATTTTGGACTCGCGCATCGCGAATATTCACGAAAGTTTTCGCAAGGCCATCAAAAATCTCGGCTATGCCGGGGCCTATCGCGGTGTTTTTCCCGTCAAGGTGAACCAGCAGCAGCAGGTGGTGGAAAAGATAGCCCAGTTTGGGGCGCAGTTTCATCACGGGCTTGAGGTCGGCTCCAAGGCTGAACTTGTGGCCGCAGTCTCTCTTATGCAAGACCGCGAAGCCTGCATTATCTGCAATGGTTACAAAGACGAAGAGTTTATGGACCTGGGCCTTCAGGCCCTGCGTCTGGGTTTCAACGTTTTCTTCGTGCTTGAAATGCCCAGCGAACTTGGCGTGCTGCTTGAACGCAGCAAGGCCCTTGGCGTGCGCCCCAGCATCGGCGTGCGTGCCAAGCTGGCAGTAAAGGCCAGCGGCCACTGGACGGATTCTGGCGGCGAGCGGTCAACCTTCGGGCTTTCGCCCGCCCAGATTGTGGACGTAGTGGATACCCTCAAGGCCCACGACATGCTGGATTGCTTCAAGCTGCTGCACTATCACCTGGGATCTCAGGTTTCCAATATCCGTGATATCCGTACTGGCGTTATGGAAGGCGCGCGTCTTTACGCGGGTCTTATCGAAGAAGGCGCGCCAATGGGTTATCTGGACCTTGGCGGCGGTCTGGCCGTGGATTACGACGGCTCGCATACCAACTATATTTCGTCGCGCAACTACAGCCTGGACGAATACTGCACAGACGTTGTTGAAGCCATCATGAGCACCCTGGATGAGGCAAGCGTGCCCCATCCGCACATCATTACCGAATCGGGCCGCGCCACGGTGGCCTACTATTCGGTGCTGTTGTTCAACGTGCTGGACGTGAGCGTTGTGGAAGAAGTGCAGTTGCCCGACAGCCTGCCCGAAGGCACGCCCGAACCTGTGATCAACCTGCGCGAAACGTTGGCCAACATCAGCCTGCGTAACTTGCAGGAATGCTATAACGACGCCATTTACTACCGCGACGAAATGCGGCAGCTTTTCTCGATGGGCCGCGTGAATCTGCGGCAGCGTACTTTGGCCGAACGGTTTTTCTGGGCCATCATCATGCGCATTGCCCAGGAGAAAACCCGCCTCAAAAACGTGCCGCGCGACCTGGCCGATATTGACGTGAGCCTGGCCGACATCTACTACGGCAACTTCAGCGTGTTCCAGTCCCTGCCTGACACTTGGGCCATTGACCAGCTTTTCCCGGTCATGCCCATCCACAGGCTCAAGGAATTCCCCTCACGGCACGGCATCATATCTGATATTACCTGCGATTCGGACGGCCGCATCGATCAGTTTATTGACCCGCAGGGCATGAAGCCCATGCTGGAATTGCATCCCCTGCGTGACGGCGAGGAATATTATCTTGGCGTGTTCCTCGTGGGCGCGTATCAGGAAACCCTCGGCGACCTGCATAACCTTATGGGCGACACCAATGTGGTGTCCATCCGTGTGGCCGATGACGGAAGTTACGAGTATGTGCGCGAAATTCGCGGTGACTCTGTGGCGGATATTCTGAGCTATGTGGAATACGACCCCCGCCGTATTCTTGAGGACCTGCGCGACACTGCCGAACAGGCTGTGCGTCAGGGCCGCATTACGCCCAGCGAAAGATTTTCCATTATGCAGGCTTTTGAAGATGGCTTGCGCGGGTATACCTATTTTGAACGATAAGCTTGCAGCGTAAAAAACACGCTGTATTGCAGTAACCAAGAACAGGCGGTGGGCATTTAGTCCGCCGCCTGTTCTTGTCTGATTTTTGGCCCTGTTTACTACAAAATCGGGCACCGCTTGGCGGCACGTTTCTTTGCACGCACCCCGTGGAAAAGGTAGCAAAGCTGCTTGCCTGTTGAGCAAGCATGATAAATGAAAACTTCTAGAGCAGATTAACTTTGAAATGCATTACATTTCAAAGTTGTCATTCTGCCGGAAAATGCGATTTTCTGCAGAATCCACGCCGCGTTGCGGCGCGCTGCACGCTTGTGCAGCGTTAGAGCATTTAAACTTTTTCAAAGTTAAAATGCTCTAATCGGTTCGCGGCGTATTACGAACGCTTCCGTGCGACTGCTTGTCCCTGTACATGGCCTGATCGGCCCGTGCGAACAGGGCGTCCAGATCCGAACCGTCGTCGGGGTAAACAGCCATGCCAACGCTGAAGGTAATGGCCACGGGAATTCCTTCGTGGGGCAAGCCCTCCGCGAGTTTACGGCGGGCGTTTTCCAGGGATTCCAGCGTTTGAGCCGCATCATTCTCTTCGGGCAGTATGAGAATGAATTCGTCGCCGCCTATGCGGCAAGAATGTGCGGACGGGGAGCGAATTTGGCCATTGTGGCCGCAAAGTGCTGTAATACCCGGTCTCCGGCCTTGTGCCCGTAGTTGTCATTGATAGGTTTGAATTTGTTCAGATCCAGATAGTACAGACTGAATTTCTTTTCTGGATTATTTTCGATGCGCTGGCCGAGATCGTTGAACAGGCCGCGTCTGTTGAAAATTCCTGTCAGGGCATCAAGGTACACTATTTCTTCCAGCCGACGGTGCGCCACCATTATGTCGTAGCTGCGTTGCACCAGCATGGCAAACAGCAGGCTGAACAATACGCTGCACCCCACATAAAACCATGTTTCAGTGAGCTGGTACCACGCGTGCTTGGCCGAAAGTTTGAAGAACCATTGGGCGTTAAGTATCTGCATGGGCATTTCCAGATAGGGTGCGCCTTTTGATTCCGGGCTGTTGCCCACGGCAATTACCTGACGTTCGCCGTTATCCGGGTTGATACGCCAGATTTCATAGGGCAGCTCCAGATCGTCAAGCAGCCCCAGTTCCGCGTCTTTAAGCACCCCGGGAAAATTGAGCGCAATGGAAACAAGCCCCCAGAACTGCCGGGTTCCCTTCTTGTCCTTGGTATAAACTGAAAGTCTGCCCACCAGACCCATGCCGCCTGTAATGAGCGGCACGGGGCCAGCCATCACTATGCGGCTGCTGTGTCTGGCTTTTATCGCTTCTTCACAGCCGAAGGAATAGGACAACAAGTCTTTGCCCATCACAGCCTCATTGCCCTGCAACGGGTACACATGGCTTACCACGCCTTTGGGCGCCATAACGATGGCCTGGATGGAAGAATCGTCAACAAGCGCGGCAGCTACCGGCTCAAAAACTTCAATTTTTCCGTTGTTTGCAATAACAAGAGTGGCAAGCGTTTGTGTTTTATAGAAAAACTTTGTCAGAACGCTGGTCAGCTTTTCTCTTTGCAGGGTAAAAACACTTTTAAGTTCTGCCGTGCGGATTTGAGAGTTGCGCTGGACAAGAAACCATGTTCCCAGAAAGGCCAGCAACAATGATACGGCAAACGTTGCATAGAAATATCTGCGATCTTTCAATTGTTTTCCCATGCATGGCTCCATAGTTGCTGCGGATTACTTTTGCCACTCACGCACTGTCAGCTGCTGGCGGGCCAGCTTTGCCGGGACCTGCCACAGACGTTTCAACAAGTATCGCACTTAACTCTGGCAGCGTTATAGGCTGCTTTTGTTTGGGTGTTGCTCTGTCTCCCGCCGAAGTTCCGTAAGTTCCAAGGGCGGGCAGGTTGGCGAAGGTTGTTTGTTGTTGCTGCGAATCGTTGAGCATAGTCACGCAACTGCCATGTGAGAAAGAACTGTCTGTTTTAAGGTGTAATAATTTGTTTATATGCAGGTCAGGTCGATTGCCTTACCCGTTGCCGCATAAATTGTAATGTTATTTGTATCGCGATATCCAAGTTATATATTAAATTATATGTGTTTTATGTGTGAATACAAAAGCGCAATGGATACATGGTAAAAATGGCTACAGTTGCATGAAGTGCCGAATTTTTATGAAAATACAATACTACATCGCCCACAGAGTAGTGTTTATAAAACGATATGTCTATATTTTCGACATTCTTATGGATAACGCACAATAATAGGTAACATAGAAAAATGCTAGTACTTATAGGCAACAGTGTGTGCTGTATAATATGCTAGAATGCAATGACTTATTACTTTTGCTAGTATTTTTAGCGGCATAAAACGATTTGGCTTGGCGATATTTACCAACGGGCTACAACGCTTGGAGTAGCCTGACCTTGAAATTTTCTGGCGGCGGCGTGACCAGACACAGCCTTCACGCTCGCGTTTCAAATCTCGATACGTTTAATAACATGCTTAAATGATATGAATATTTTGAATGGGAGGCGTGGCGGCGGAAACTTTTGCGTAAAAGGTTCCCTCATCCACAAAGCTGTTTAAAACAGGGATATCTTAGAGCAGATTAACTTTGAAATGTATTACATTTCAAAGTTGTCATTCTGCCGAAAAATGCGATTTCCAGTAGAATCCACGCCGCGTTGCGGCGCGCTGCACGCCTGTGCAGCGCTAGAGCATTTAAATTTTTTCAAAGTTAAAATGCTCTAAAATGTGCAGACCGTTCTTGTGGAGCTGTGCGAAGCCGGACAGGGGGGCGGCCACAAGCGCTTCAGAAGAACTGTTTGTACCACACAGATTTTTCAAGATGTTCCTGAAGCGCACAAGGGCGGACATAGGCGGGAAAGCAGGCAGCGCTGCATTAATCAGCCTTCAAAACCTCTTCAGCATAACGGTGTAAAACCTGAGGCAATTGCTCCAGCAGTTGCGCTACCTGCGTGCCGGGGTCAGGCGCACAGTGCCGCGCCAGCAGCCGGGCAAGGCGTGCGGCGGCGAGGCTGGCTTTGCATAGCGGGACCTTGCCCGCCAGCAGGGCAGTGACGAGACCTGTCACCAAGTCACCCGTACCGCCAATGCATTCCATCGCTGGTGCCGAGGGCTCCTCAACCGTTGCGGTAAGCTGTCCGTCACAGACAATATGGTCGGCGCGGCCCTTGATGATGAGGTTGGCAGGGCAGTTGCCGTGCGCCTGGGCACGGGCCAGCAGCGCAGGGATGTCTTCTTCCTCTGCCAGCAAAAAACCTCTGGTGTAGAAAGGATGCGGGGCTTTTTCGTCAGCCAGAAAGGCCATCTCGCCCAGGTCGGGCGTGAAGAGGTCATAGGCGTCGGCATAACCGCTCATCTTGGCCACATACATGAACCCCGCGTCCGCGACCAGCAAAGGTGCTGATTGCATCGCCTGTATGGCCATGAGCACACGGTTGTGCCAGTCAACGTCGGGGAAAAGATAGTGAAAGGTCAGCCCTTCGGGGGCCAGGGGTTCGACATGCTCTGTGAGCCACGCGTAAAGGGCGCGGCTGCCAGCGCCGGAACCGATGTCTCCTGCCAGCAGAAGGCGTGGAGGTTCATAGTCCAGAGCTTCGCAGGCCAGCAGTGCGGTGGCGGCCAGCGCCGCAGTGCCGCGCTGCACAGGGATGGATTTTCCGTCGGCCAGATGCAGCATGCCCCCGCGCACATATGCCGGAGCCTGGGCCGCCGCTTCGCAAAGGCCCATATCCTTGTCTGGCAGTGTTCCCGCTATGTACCACACGGATATTGCCTCCGCAGTTCTTCGTAGGCCTTTTGCAAGCTGTAGCAGCAGAGCGTCTGCCCCAGACTTCGCGGTTCCGGGGCTTCGTCCAGCCGCAGGCCGCACAGGCAGTGCGCAAGCCAGGGAACGTCCGGACAGCCGCCGCCGGATATATTCACAATGCGGCCATCGCGTTTGTCGAGGGTAATCTTCATATTGGCGGCGCGCACCATGATCCAGTGGTCCAGGTGTTTGACCTGATAAAGAGACACAGGCTCAAGCAGCACATCGTGGGCAGTGACGACCTGTTCTGGCCGAAGTCCGCCTTTGTCCAGTGTTTCCAGCACCAGCGTCTGACTGACCAGCTCAAAAACCACCACCATATCGCAGCCTGTGCGCAATTGCGGCGGCGGGCCTTTGACTTCAACGGCCAGTCCGGCTTTACGCAGCAGACTTTCGGCCTTGATGACTTCACCCGTGTGAGAAAACACCAGCAGCCCACGGTCGCTGAGCGCTTTGGCTGCGCCCTGCTTTACGGAGACTTCGCTTGAAGCGGGCCGGCCATTCCCCGGAACAGCCCCCCGAACAGGCCCACGAGCCGTCCCACGGGCTGGCACCCGAGCAGTCCCCTGGGCGGCCTCCCGGGTAGCCCCGTTGGCAAGCCCGCTCAGGGCCTGACGAAGCCTGCTCAATAATCCGCCGGATTTCTTGCTGATGTCAGTGGGTTTATTGGTCATTGTGGCCCTTTGCCGGGTGGGCAAGCCCGCCCGGATGGTTCTGGACAGTGCCGTCACGAGCGCCTTTTCTGGTATTTCTGCGTCGAACTTCGCCTTTTATTCCGGCTGAGTACCATAAGAGTATACTCTCTGCATAAAAGGCTTGTTTTCCATTGATATACCAAGGAAATCCATCTCGTGATGACACTGTCCAGTGCAAATGGCTGGGGCAGGGCGTCAGGACTTGTGGATTTCCAGCCGGGTTATGCCCTGGCCTTCATCGGCGGTCTCCACGCTGTAGCCCCGGTTGCGGGCGGCGCGGCTGACGTTTTCAAGGCTGGCGTCATTGTCCACCAACACGCTGAAAGCATTGGAAGCATCAGCTTTGGCGGCGTTGAGAAAGAGCAGCACAGGCTGTGGGCAGGAAAGGCCGCGGGTATCAATAAGTTCAGACATTACGCGCCTCTCTTGCAGTTAAAGAATCCTATAAACAGGCAAATGCCAAGTCCTGCCAGGGTGGCGGCCATGCCGTGGGGGCCGATGCCAGCCGTGCTGGAGGCCATGCCAAAGTTGTGGGCCATAGCCGTGCCCACGATAAGGCCAACAGCAAAGACAGCGGCGTCATTGTCGCCTTCACCAGCCATGAAAAGCTGACGGCCAGGGCAGCCTCCGGCCAGGGCAAAGGCAAGGCCAGCCGTAACCATACCCATAAAGTTCCAGAGGTTGTTGGGCTGTGCCACAGGCTGGTTTTCAAAACCCCAGTGGAAGGAGCCAAAGCTGAGGTTCATGAACAGAGCTGCTGCAAACATCGCAATGAAGCCGAGGGCCAGATACCACTGGTTGAAAAGAATGACGTCGCGCAGCGCGCCCATTGTGCAAAAGCGGCTGCGCTGGGCCAGAAAGCCCACGGCAAGGCCTGCGCACAAAGAGAAGATAAAGGGCGCGTGCTGTGAGCCGGGACCCTTTATGGAGTAAAAGAGCACGCCGCTCTTGAGTTCGCCGATTACCTGCGGATCAGCAAGGTACAGGGCCACAAGGCCAAGCATCATCGCAGGCAGCAGCAGGCCCGAGATCTTGCCCTGATTCTGGCTGCGGCCAAGCGAAAATCCCATGCGGAAGAATACGGTGCCAATGCCTACACCAACAATAAGGCCAGCAAGTCCAAAAAGGGCGTGGGCGTCGCCGCCTGCCAGACGCAGAATAACGCGCCAGGGGCAGCCCAGAAAAACCAGTGCGCCTATGCCGGCGATGGCTCCAAGAAAAAAGCGGGTAATGGGGGCAGAACCGCCGCGTGGCTTGTACTCGCCAAAAAGCATGGCTGCCGCAAAGGCTCCAAGCACCATGCCTAGAATTTCAGGGCGCAGGTACTGCACAACTTCAGCTCTGTGCAGGCCTACCGCCCCGGCGATGTCGCGGTTGAAGCAGACTACGCAAATGCCCATATTGCCGGGATTGCCAGCCTGTTGCAGCAATACTGCCACAACGCCAAAAATGAGGCCCACTACAACTATGCCTGTTGTGGTGGAAAGGACGTTGAAATACTGTTTCATCGGTATCCTCCTGCTCCTGCTTGTGGGCGTGCGCCCGTTGCCTGTACGGCCATCGGGGCCGACAGAAAGCGGACGGAGGATTACCTCGTGCTCAGTTTTGTCGCGTCATGCTCCTATACTGCAAAACGCGCCGCCGCCCGCATACACTCCACACCGTGAAGTTGTCGGGATTGCGTCAGGTTTTGCGCTTGGGCATGCTCGATCCTTGTTTGGCCGCACAGATGCTGTCTGTGCGGGTTGACGGCTGAAAGAGCCGCCGGATCATTTGGGTATGCGGACGAGGCCGTGCCTCGCCAGATGCTATGTGGAGCTTGTCGTCAAATGAACGGCGTCTTCACCGTCTCTTTCAGCCAGCAGCACGTCCACGCGCTCCTGACGGCTTGTATTGACAGATCGGCCCACATAGTCCGCATGTATAGGCAGTTCACGATGTCCACGGTCAATCAGGGTAAGCAGTTCCACAGCCTTGGGGCGGCCATAGTCCAGCAGGGCTTCCAGGGCGGCGCGTATGGTGCGGCCTGTGTAAAGAACATCATCAACTAGAATGATGACGCGCCCGTCAACGCTGGCAGGTATGCGCGACTGCCCGATGTGTGGCTTGCCTTCAAGGCTGGTCCAGTCGTCACGGTAGAGGTTTATGTCCAGTGTGCCCAGCAGCACAGGATGCCCAAGGCGCTCTTCAAGCCGGGCAGAGAGGCGGTGCGCAAGGTCTGCGCCACGCCGTTCTATGCCAACCAGCATGACATGGTCGCAGCGGTCGTGACGTTCCAGAATCTGGGACGCCAGACGCTCCAACATTCGCGCCATTTCGTGTTGCTCAAGCAGCAGGGTAGTGCTCATGTATCCTCCCGTAACGTCTACCTGCCCAAAGCCTAACGCTTTTTGTGGTTGAAGAAAAGTCCCCCACCAATTGACAAGGCAGAAGCATGGCCTTAGTTACTATGGCACCAGAAATATGGAGGACATCATGATTCAGTTGACCGATAACGCCCGCAAGGAACTTGATACCTTCTTTGCGGACAAGAAAAAGGATCCGATTCGGATTTACCTCTCGGCTGGTTGAGGCGGCCCGCGCCTCGCTCTGGCTCTGGATGAGCCGAATGACCAGGATACAACCGAGGAACAGGCTGGGTATACCTTCTGCATGAGCAAAGCCTTGCTGAATGAAGTGAAGGGAATTACTGTCGATTTAACGTATATGGGCTTTACGATCACCCCAGACGTGCCCCTTGCTTCAGAAGGCGATGGTTGCAGCAGCTGCTCAAGCTGCGGAAGCCACTAACTAAACGGGCCTGGTTCCCCGTTGGCCGCTGAAGCATATCAGCCTGTTTTTCGGAATATAAATCATATAATATACCCGAAAAAAATCATGGAGGAACCATGCTCGAACTTACCGAAAGCGCCCAGAAAGAACTGGCAGCCTACTTTGAAGGCAAGGAAAAAAGCGACATCCGCATCTATCTTGCCCCCGGTGGCTGCAGCGGTCCCCGTCTTGCGTTGGCTCTTGACGCCGCCACTGATGAGGACCAGAGCGAAGAGCAGGGTGGCTTCACCTTCTGCATCAACAAAGATCTGCTGACTCAGATTGAAGGCGTGAAAATCGACCTCACCTATATGGGCTTTATGGTGGAACCCACCATTCCCCTGCCCCAGAGCGAGGGCGGCTGCTCCGGCTGCTCCGGCGGCTGCGGCACCAATTAGCAGCAGACAGGTACATTTGACCGGGGGCGGCTTTAGAGCCGCCCCCGCGTCTGTTTTAAGCGTACGGTTGCAGCGGCTGTGCATGCTCAAAGCGCCAAACACGCACATTGGCAGCTAGTTACGCAAGCGTTTGATACGGTAGACTCTTTATCTGTTGTAGGGTGTGGCCAAAAGCTTGCCTGAGTTGCTAGAAAGTGTCTTGCGGGTCAGGTTTGCGAAACTGCCGGTGGCGCGAATCGCTGCGTAGGGCAGCAGGGCCGGTACACGCACGGCCTGGGCGGCAACTGTTGTCAAATTCGCAGGCCTTATGAATGGCGACAACGATTGCGAAGAACAGGCCGCGTTGTTTGCGTACTGTCTTTATCCGGTGGTTTACGGCAGCCGTTGCCCGAGGGACGTTCGGCTGGCGACAGCACTCTGGCAACATTGTCATAGGGTAAAGCAGCCTTTTCATATTTCGTAATTTTTCAGCAAAAGCTTTGCGGGATTCGCCCGCGTGCACAGCATGGCCGGGCAGGAACATCGGTCAGCCATATGGAAACAGGTTAATGGACAGTTTTACCACAGTACTGGCAAGTCAGGAAAATCAGATTTACATTGAGCGCAGTGGCATGGCCACGCGTTGTCGTCTTGCCGTCGAAGCTATGGCTCAGGGGCGCACTGTTGTTCTTGTGGCGCGCGAGCGCGAAGAATACAATCTTGCCCGTGCGTTACTGACGCTCTTTACCCCCGAACTTTCGTTTGGCGATAAATCGCTGTCCGAGCCCTTGTGGCGCAGCCCCTGTCTGGCGCTGCCCGCCTTGAGCCAGCGGCAGGACAGAGCCTCATGGGCGTCACGTCTGGCTGCCCTTTACGGGCTTGGTCTGGGCCAGCCGCGCTGCCTGGTTTGCAGTGTTGAAAGCCTTTTGCTGCGCCATGTGCCCCTGAATTTTTTCTCGTCACGCAATCTTGATCTGCGCAAGGGCAGCGATTACGCGCCAGAACTGCTGCTGGATCAGGCCGTTGAGTGGGGGTATGAGCGCGTGGCAATGGTCACGCGGCCAGGAGAAATGGCCCGCCGGGGCGATATTCTCGACATTTTTCCTGCGGGATACGCCAAACCTGTGCGTCTGGAATTTTTTGGCGATACTCTTGATGAAATGCGGGTTTTTGATGCTGAAAGCCAGCGCTCCTTGCAGGGTTGCGACGAACTGACGCTTCTGCCTGCCAGCCCGTTGTCTCTGGACACCAAGGCCTTGGCTGCGGCACGGGAACGTTGCGACCGCATGTTCGCCGAAGGCCGCATTGGCGAAAACGAATGCTATTCCTTCAAAAAATCACTGGACAGCGGCGGCCTTGGCCTTTTGCCCGGCAGCGTGCTTGAATCAACCAGTTTCATCGAAGACTGGCTACCCAAAAACAGCCTGTGGCTTCTGCCTGGCGAGGCCGATAGCGCCGACGCTCTACGCAATAGCCGCCTGAGCCTCAAGGAAAGGCTGGAAGCTCCCGATTCACCCCTGCCGCAGCCAGCGGCCCTTGCCCTGCGCAAAAGTTCGCAGCCCGCGCCCTGGAACAGTTTTCAGCGCGTGTTCGCAGAACCTCTGGTCATGGGCGTGGAAGAACGGGGCCTTGATCTTGCCGAACGCCCACTGCATTCCTTTACCGATCTTTTTCCCGTGCCGGGCGCGCAGGATCGCCCCTGGCAACATCTTGCCGCTGCCCTCAAGGAGTGGCGCGGCAGCCGCCGTCAGGTGGTGCTCAGTTTTTCATCGGGCAGAAGCCGCGCCAGATTTTTGAAGCTGGCCGAACAGGACGGCATTGTGCCCGCCATGCGCTATGCGCCGGAGCAACGGGGGATTTTTGCCCTCGTTTCACAGTTCAGATCCGGTGCGGATCTGGTATGGGACGACGCTCTGGTTCTTGGTGAAGACATCCTTTATCCCAAGGCTGAAAAAACGCCGCGCGTGTCGTCCCGCGTCTTCAAGGGCCTGGACTCCTTTGATGATCTCAAGCCCGGCGACCTTCTTGTGCACCGCGACTACGGCATCGGACGTTTCGCCGGTCTGCACCATATGGACATCAATGCTGCGGCCAACGATTTTCTGCTGGTGGAGTATTCCGGCAAGGACAAGCTCTATGTGCCAGCCGACCGCCTGGGTCTCATTCAGCGCTTCAAGGGCACAGAAGGCGTAGAGCCCGCTCTTGACCGTCTGGGCGGCGCGGCCTGGATTTCTGGCAAGGAAAAAGCCCGCAAGGCCATTGAAAAAATTGCCGCAGATCTTGTGGAAATGTACGCCTACCGCAAGGTAACCAAGGGCTTTCGCTACGATCCGCCCGGCGAACTGTATCACGAATTTGAAGCCACCTTTGGCTTTGAGGAAACCCCCGATCAGGCCAAGGCCATTCAGGACGTGCTGGACGATATGGACAAAACCAGCCCGATGGACCGCCTTGTTTGCGGCGACGTGGGTTTTGGTAAAACAGAGGTGGCGTTGCGCGCTGCCTTCCGCGCGGCATCCGAGGGGCGGCAGGTGGCCATGCTGTGCCCCACGACGGTGCTGGCCGAGCAGCATTACCAGACGTTCAGGGCGCGGCTGGCGGGCTTTCCCGTCAACGTGGGCCTGCTCAGCCGTTTTGTGTCGCGTCCAAAGCAAAAGGATGTACTCAAGGCTGCCGCCGCAGGGCAGATAGACATACTCATAGGCACCCACCGCCTTTTGTCCACAGACGTGAAGCTGCCCAACCTGACCCTGCTTATTCTTGATGAAGAACAGCGCTTTGGCGTGCGCCACAAGGAAAAACTCAAGGCCCTCAAGAAAAATGTGGACGTGCTGACGCTCACGGCCACGCCCATTCCGCGTACCTTGCAGCTTTCAATGTCCGGCATACGCGAGCTTTCCATTATTGAAACCGCGCCGCAGGACCGCAAGCCCGTGGCCAGCGCCGTGCTGCGCAGGGATGATAACGTGCTGCGCAAGGTGATGGAGCGCGAAATGGAGCGCGAGGGCCAGATATTCTGGGTATACAACCGGGTGCAGGGGCTTGAGCGCGTGGCTGAATATGTGCGCGGGCTTGTTCCTGCCGCACGGGTGGGCATGGCCCACGGCCAGATGTCTGAAACCGAGCTGGAAGACACCATGCACAAATTCTGGCATGGTGAACTGGATGTGCTGGTCTGTACTTCCATTGTGGAATCCGGTCTGGACTTCCCCCGTGCCAACACTCTGGTGGTGGATCAGGCCCAGATGTTCGGGCTTGGGCAATTGTACCAGTTGCGTGGCCGTGTTGGCCGCAGCGACAGGCAGGCCTATGCCTTTTTTGTTGTGCCCGATGCCGAGCGCCTGACAGCCATAGCCGAAGAACGCCTGCGTATCATTATGGATATGGATTACTTGGGCGCGGGATTTCAGGTGGCGATGGAAGATTTGCGTCTGCGCGGGGCTGGCAATATACTGGGTGAAGTGCAGTCGGGCCACATGTGCCGCGTGGGTCTGGATCTGTATCTGGAAATGCTTGAAGAAGCCGTGGGCCGCCTCAAGGGCATGCCCGAAAGTCTGGTGAGCGAAACTGAACTGACGTTGGGCCTGCCAGCGCATATTCCTGCTTCGTACATTGACGACGGGCGCGAACGTCTGCGCTGCTATAAGGCGCTGACCTCGGCCTCGGGCGGAGCTGCGCGGGAAGAAACGGCCCTGTCCATCCGCGACCGCTTCGGGCCTTTCCCCGAAGAGCTGGCGAACTTTCTGGCCGTGCTCGACCTTAAACAGTTTCTTACCGAGCTTCAGGTGCAGAAGGCCGACGTGCACCGCGACTATGTGCGCCTGACCTGGCCCGACGGGCAGACCGCCGTGCAGCCCGAGCGTATTGTAGCCCTTGCTGCGTCCATGCCGGGCGCGCGCGTGCAACCCCCTGCGGGGCTGACACTGCCTCTGGAAAAAGACGCTTCTTTTGCACAGGGACTTGACAGACTGCGTCAGGCACTGGAAGACATACGCATGCCCACTGCGGAACAGGCCTCGTCCTGATCTGGCAGGGCGGCCATGAGCCGCCCTTGACCGTTTTTCTCCGGCCAGCCGTTGCCGGAAGAGGAAGTCTATGCCCTTGTTTTTTTCAGCTGAGCACGGCGACCACAAAAAGCTGCCGCCATCGATGCCTGCACGGGTGGCCGTAGCGGCAGGGTGGTTGCGCGGACATGCGTCACGCTCCGCATCGGGGCTGACGGCTGCGTTTTTACCGCACATGGCGCGTCTGGCGCTGCTTGTCTGCTGCTTTATGCTGACCGCCTGTTTCGAGGCGCGCTTGCCTGAGGGCGTGGTGGCTACGGTCAACAGCGAACCTATTTATCTGCGTACCGTGCAGGCCCTGCTGGACAGCCGGTCAGCTGCTTTGGGCACCATGCAGCGTCCTTCTCTGGAAAATATGAAGCGGCAGTATGGCGACGCCTTGAGCACGCTGATTATTTACGCCCTGGTGCGCCAGGATTTGCGTGATCTGCAAATCCCTGTCACAGACGCTGCCCTTGAAGCCGCGGTGGCTGCCATCAGGGCTGACTACGGCGGGCAAGAAGGGCTGGCGCGTTTTCTGGCTGACGAATCGCTGGACGAAAACGAATGGCGGGTGCTCATGCGCGATCATCTGGCCATTCAAAGTTTTGAAAAGCGCATTCTTTTGCCCGGCATTCGAATTTCGCTGGACGACGTGCGCCTATATTACAAGGAACACGAAACTGAATTCAACCTACCTGAAACGCTGGACGTTTGCCTGATTTCAGCCGTAGAACGCCAGTTTGTAGATGGTTTTTGCGCGTCTTTCGTCTCTGGCCGCCCGGCACGCGAAGAGCAGGCCAGAGATCTTTTATCGCAGTGCCAGGAAATGAATTTGGCCCAGCTGCCGCCCGCTTGGCGAAAAAAAGCTGAAAAGCTCGCACCGGGGCAGTGTGCTTCTCCTGTTCAGGAGGACGGACGCTGGTACGGACTTGCACTGGCAGGGCGCAATCCCGCCCACACGATGGGCGTGGCCGAGGCCTACCCGCTCATTGAGAATATTTTGCGTCAACAGCGTAAGGAAGCCGCTTTCGAGCGCTGGCTGACTGCGGCTCTGGAACGCGCGCAGGTGCGCGTGAATCCTGACCTTATGGCTGACCTGCTCACGCCGCCCTCTGCACGGCCCGCAATGCGGGAAGACGGTTCCGGCGCGGGTACTGGCATTTCTTCACACGGTGGCGTCAACGGCTCCGGCGATGCCGGGCCCGGTTCGGCAGATGGAGAGGAAGGAGCGGATGCCCCGGGGGGCGGGGGCGGAACAGACAGGCCAGATGAAAAAACGGGGACGCCCGACAAGCAAGACAGGCAGGGCTTGTAACCTTGCCGGGCGGTCATTGCATGTCGTGCTGTTTTGGGCTAAAAATCTGACGATAAACAGGCGCACCTAGCGCTTTGTATGAGGGAGAATACCTGTGAGGAAAACTCTTGTTTTGCTGCTGGCGATCATGCTTACGTCCGCATGCGGCGTGCAGGCCGCCCAGCTCAATAAGGTGGCTGCGGTGGTCAATGGACAAGTCATCACCATGTTTGACCTGCAAAAAAATGCTTTGCCAGACCTGATGCGGAATGGCCTTAATCCGGACAATCCCGCCAATGCCAAGCAGGTGGACACGGTTTTTCGTAAGGTTCTGGACCTGATGATTATGGATATTCTCATCGCCCAGGAAGCTAAAAGACTGAAAGTCTCCGTTTCCCCGTCTGATATTGACAATGAGATTGCCAAGCTCATGCAGGGCCGCAATATGACCAAGCAGCAGTTCGAAGAACAGCTCGTTCGCCAGAAGAGCAGTGTGGCCGAACTGCGCGGCAATATAGAAAAGACCCTGCTGCGTCAGAAGATCATGAGCATGGAAGTGGGCCGCAAAGTTGTGGTTACCCCCGAAGAAATTCAGGCCTATTACGAAGCCAACAAGGCTACCATGTATGACCGCAGCGGCCTGCACATGGGTGTTATGGTCTATTCGCCCAAGGTTAACGCTGCCGCCATTGCCGCCCAGATACGCTCTGGGGCCCTGACCTTTGAAGAAGCCGCGCAAAAATACTCCATTGCACCCAACAAGGAAAAAGGCGGCGATATGGGCCCGGTAGAATGGGACCGCCTGAATCCCGAATGGGAAGGCCGTCTTACCAAGATGAAGCCCGGCGACGTTACGGACGTTTTTGACCTCCAGGGGCACAAGGCGCAGGTGCATCTTTTCCGTCCCGGTGGCGGTGGTGTGAAGATGCTTTCCTTTGAAGAGGCCAAGCCGCAGATTGACGCCATTTTGCGTCAGCCCAAGGCTATGGAGCGCTTTGATGACTATACGGGGCAGCTGCGCAAAAAGGCCGTGATAGACATTCGGCTGTAGCGTGATTGTTCTGGCGTGCGCGCGGCTTGTGCCGCGCCGCGTCTTTCCGGTGGCGAACTGGTTTCCGGCTTAAGGCCGGATATGCTGCTGGTAACAGCCGCCCGCGGGGCGGCAAAGACCTTTATCGAGGCTTTGCATGACCTTAGAGGAATTGGGTGCGGTCCTTCGCGCTGAGCGTGAAAAGAGGGGTCTGAGCATCGAAGATGCGGCTAATCATTTGAAGATTGGCGCGCGTCTTTTACGCGCGCTTGAGGCCGGGGACACATCTTCTCTGCCCCATCTGGCATACACCAAGGGCTTCATTCGTTCCTATTCTTCTTATGTGGGGCTTTCTACTGAAGAAGTCAGCGCTGCGCTGGCTGCTCTGGAGGCCAATAATGAAGAAACCACTGTGCAGCAGGCGCCCATGCCGGACATTACCCTGGCCCCGCGCCGCAGCATGAAGCCTTTTCTTTCTGCGTTTCTGGTGGTTTTGCTGGGAGTAGGCGCGTATGCCGCATGGCAGCATGGCGCATTGGAATTGCTGACCAGCCAGACCCGCCGCATGGCGCAACCCGCGCCCATGCAAAGCCCGGATTCCGCCGATACTTCCTCTCTTGGCGCAGGCTCCCGCAGTGTTGCCGCCAACCGTGAATCCCGTCAGGGAACCAGCGCGGGGCAATCTGCAACGGCTGCGACCGATAGCACGCAGGCGGCCCGTTCTGCCGCGCCCGCAGCACCCGCTGCGCCCGGGGCATCTGCTGCGCCCGCCGCGCCCGGCGCTCCTGCTGCTCCCGGCACGCCCACACCGCCTGCCGCCCCTGTAGCTCCTGCCGCGCCAGCAGCTACTGCGTCCACTGGGGCCGCAGCAACGCAGACGCCCATTACGGGGCCGCACAAGCTCATTATTACCGCTACGGAAGAATGCTGGGTGCACTCCAATGCGGATAATACGGACACCAGACAGTTTTCTTTGCGCAAAGGCGACACCTTTGCCCTTACTTTTAATAAAAGCCTGGAGTTGAAGCTCGGCAATGCGGGCGGGGTACGCCTTCGTTACGACGGCGAGGAGCTTCCCCCTGCAGGCGCAAGTGGTCAGGTACGCACGCTGACCTTCCCGCCGGCACTCCCATGACCGAATGGGCCGATCACGCGCTTGTGCTGCGCATGGGGCACTTTCGTGAGTCGGACCTCTGGCTGAGAACCCTTTGTCGCAAGCACGGCCTGCTGACGCTGTTCGCCTTTGGCGGAAGCAGAAGCAGGCGTCGCTTTTGTGGCTGCCTCGACGTGCTGAACAGCTTGCACTGCCGGGTCAAAACTTCGCCACGGGGCGGTTTTCTCAACCTTGAAGAGGCCGTGCTGCTGGGTGGTCCCCAAGCGCTCAGACGCGATTGGCGCCGTATGGGGCTGGCCGCCAACTGCATGCGGTTTGTCGAATCGCTTGGCGTGGGCGACGAAGGGGCAGATGAAGCCTTTACGCTGGTGGAAGATATGCGGCGAACGCTTGAAGAAGCCGCCACGCTGCCCGCGCTTTTTCCTCTTTTTTTCCGGTTGCGTCTGGCGGGCGCTCTGGGTTTTGCGCCAAGTCTGGATGTCTGCGGTGTGTGCGGTTGTGCCTTGCAAGGCCCCGCGCAGTTCGTGGTGGACGAAGGCCATGCGCGTTGCGCTTCCTGCCGTGCGCAAGCCGGACCTGTGCGATATGGCGTAGAATTGAGCGCAGACGGACTTGACCTTTTGCGTCATGTACAGCAAGAATTGCCATCCGGCTGGCATGCGGAAGAACTGCCTTCTGTGGACAGACGGGCCTGCTCGCGTGTTATTGACGGTTTTGTGCAATACCATCTGGGGCTGGCGTGGGAGGGTGGTTTTTTCCGCCGCGTATAACAGGAAGGGCATCGCCCGACCTGTTGCTGCGGGTTAAGAGACTGGTTCGATTGCGTCTTCGCGCGGCCAGGCTTTTGGGGCACTGCATAACAAGGGAATCATTGACAAACGGCTCTCTTGTCTTCGCCCAACTGCCACAGGTATGCGGGCTTTTTTTGAGCATTTTTATGTGCTCAAACGCTGCGCGAGAGTGCAGCGCGCAGCAATGTGGCACGGATTCTGCCAAGAATTGCAATTTTTGGCAGAACGACAGTTTTGAAATGTAAAGCTTTTCAAAACCAATATGTTCTGGAGCAGAGCCGCCTGAAATTACTCTGGAATTGCAGGGTAGGCGTACCCGTAATGGGCGCGTCATAAACTTTGAGAGATCATGCTCTTAAAGTGCACCTGCTGGAGCAGGCAACGTGTTCAGCGGGCGCTCAAGGGCGTACAAAGCCCGCCTGCGCCTGGTCTGAGCTTGGCCTGAACCTGGCCTAGTTTGGCCAGGGCCAGGGTTTGAAGACGAATCCTTGCGGGATTTTCAAGTGTGCAATGCTTCAAAAGGTCGAGGTGCGCGCCGTGCGCGTCCTTGGCGGGGCAAAAGCCGTGAGCCATTTCAATCAGCGTTTCCTAAAGGACAGCACATGTATTTTCAGGACGTGATACTCACCCTACAGGATTACTGGGCCAAACAGGGCTGCGTCATTGAGCAGCCTTCCGGCGTGGAGTGCGGGGCAGGTACTTTCAACCCCCATACTTTTTTGCGGGTCATTGGTCCCGAACCCTGGAGCGTGGCCTATGTGGAGCCCTCGCGGCGTCCCACAGACGGCCGTTACGGCGAAAATCCCAACCGCCTGCAACGCTACTTCCAGTTTCAGGTCATCATGAAGCCCTCGCCGGACAATGTGCAGGACCTCTATCTGCAAAGCCTCAATGCATTGGGCATCAATCCGGCGCAGCACGACATCCGTTTTGTGGAAGACGACTGGGAATCACCCACTCTTGGCGCCTGGGGCCTTGGTTGGGAGGTATGGCTCAACGGTATGGAAGTGAGCCAGTTCACCTATTTTCAGCAGGTGGGCGGCATTGATCTTTCGCCTGTCAGCGTTGAGCTGACCTACGGCCTCGAACGCCTGACCATGTATCTGCAAGGTGTGGAATCCGTTTACGATCTGGCCTGGAATGAAAATGTGACCTACGGGCACATCTATCACCAGAACGAAGTGGAGCAGTCGCGCCACAACTTTGAAGCCAGCGACGCGCAGATGCTGCTGCGTCATTTCAGCGATTTTGAAGGGCAGAGCAAGGCCATGCTGGAACTGGGCCTGCCCTGGCCCGCGTACGACTATTGCCTGAAGTGTTCGCATACCTTTAACCTGCTGGATGCGCGCGGGGCCATATCCATCACCGAACGCACCGGCTACATCGGCAGGGTGCGTGCCCTGGCGGCGGGCGTGGCCCGTCTGTATGCGGCTCAGCGCGAAGAACTGGGCTATCCCATGCTCAAAAAGGATGCGAGGTAAAGCCGTGGCCACCTTTGTGCTTGAAATTGGCAGCGAAGAACTGCCTTCCCGTTTTCTGGCTCCCGAAGAGGCGGAACTTTCTACCCGCTTTACCACCGCCCTTGATGAAGCTGGCCTGGAACACGGCGCTCTGCGTGTAATGAGCACGCCGCGCCGCGCTGTGGTCATGATTGAAGATCTCAACCCCGTGCAGGTTGAGCGCGAAGAAATCGTTTCCGGCCCGCCCGTGCGTGTGGCTTACGACGCTGAAGGCAAGCCCACCAAGGCTCTTGAAGGCTTTGTGCGCACCAACGGCTGCACCCTGGACGACGTTTTTCAGCAAGAGACGGAAAAGGGCGTTTATGTGGCTGTGCGCAAGCACACCGGCGGCGCGCATGCAAGCGAACTGCTGGCCGTCATATGCCCGGCCATTATCACGGCTCTGCCTTTTGCCAAGCGCATGCGCTGGGGTGATTACTCCCTGGCCTATGCCCGTCCTTTGCGCTGGATACTGGCTCTGCTGGACAGCGATGTGATTTTCTTTGAGGTCGGCCCCAAGGTTTCGGGACGCGAAACCTGCGGCCACCGCATCCACGGCCCCGGCCCCTTTGCCGTGGCGCATGCCGATGAGTTTTTGAAGACTCTGGCTGGCCCCTGCGCCATCACCCTTGATCCGGCAGAGCGCCGCAAGATCATCATTGAGGGCGGTAATGCCCAGGCTGTGGCGGCCAATGGCAAAGTTCTCTGGAAAGACAGCCTGCTTGACGAAGTGCAGGGGCTTGCCGAGCATCCTGTGCCATTGCTGGCGGATTTTGATCCTGCCTATCTTGAGGTGCCGCGCGAAGTGCTGCTGACCAGTATGGAAAGCCATCAGAAGAGCTTTGGTATTGAAGACGCCAATGGCCAGCTGTTGCCGCATTTTTTGACCGTTCTCAATATCACCCCCGAGGATATGGGGATTGTCAAACGCGGGTGGGAGAGAGTGCTGCGCGCCCGTCTGGACGATGCCCGTTTCTTCTGGAGAGCCGACCTGCGGGAACCTTTTGACCACTGGCTGCAAAAGCTGGATACGGTCATCTTTATCGGCGGCCTTGGCAGCATGGGCGACAAAACACGTCGTCTTGAAGCGCTGTGCGGCTGGCTGGCTGAAACGTGCGCGCCTGAACTGGCTTCTGACGCGGCGCGGGCCGGGCGTCTTTCCAAGGCGGATCTGGTCAGTGGGCTTGTTGGCGAATTTGATACGCTTCAGGGCATTATGGGCGGCATCTACGCGGGCCGTAAGGGTGAAAATCCCACTGTGGCCCAGGCAATGTCCGAGCAGTATCTTCCTGCCGGGCCGGATTCTCCCTTGCCGGGCAGTATGGCCGGAGCGCTGCTGTCCCTGGCCGACAAAGCCGACACCCTCGCGGGTTGCTTCGGTCTGGGAATGATCCCCACTGGCGCTGCCGACCCCAACGGCCTTCGCCGCTGCGCGCTTGGCATCATACGGATCGTGCTGGATTTCGGCCTGCCGCTGGACATGCGCCAGGTTTTCGCCAAAGCGCAGGAACTGTATGGCGACAGGCAGTGGAAGCTGGCCCCCAACGAGGCTTTGGACAAACTTATGGAATTTTTCGCAGCGCGCCTGCGTAACTATTTCATGAGTCAGGGACAGGACACATTGCTGGTTGACGCTGCCCTTGGCGCAGGCTCCGCACAGGTGAAGGAATGCGGCGCGCGCTTGAGCGCCCTGGCGACCTTTAGCCGTGAGGCTGGTTTTGCCGAGGCCGCTCAAACCTTCAAGCGTGTGGCCAACATCTTGCGAAAGCAGGGGCAAACTGAAGAAATTCCGGCCCAATGGAAGGCGGGGCTTTTGCAGGAAGACGCGGAAAAAGCTCTGGCCGCCACGCTGGATCAATTGTTGCCGAAGCTTGACCAGATGTGGACCGATCAGGACCATGCGGCTGCCCTGGCCTGCCTGAGTGAAGTGCGCCCGGCTGTGGACGCGTTCTTTGACGGCGTAATGGTTATGTGTGAAGACACGGACCTGCGGCGTAACCGTTTGGCTATGTTGCAGGCTCTGGGGGGGCGCTTTGCCCGGCTGGCTGATTTTGCGGCCTTGCAAATGTAGCTTTGTCCGTATATGTTCCATATCCGGCTGTTCCGCGCTGCCAAAACACAGAGCGGAACAGCCGGAATGTTTGATGAAGAAAAGATATACCGCCGGAAACCCGGAACGGCGCTTGACAGCCATACGGGGCTATGCTAACAACCCGTCTTCGCGATAGCGCAATATAATTCAGAGTCTCGGCTTGCCAATGCAAGCCCAACATAGTGGAGGATACCGTGGCCAACCATAAGTCAGCCATCAAGCGTCACAGGCAGAGCTTGCAGAAGGCCGGTCGCAACCGCGCCGCCCGTACCCGCGTGAAGAACGCCATCAAACAGGTGCGCTCCGCCATCACGGCCACCGATAAGGCTCAGGCTGGTGAAGCTCTGGTGGCCGCTACTTCCGTGCTTTCCAAGGCCGCCAGCAAGGGCGCCATGCACTGGAAGAAGGCTGCGCGCAAGATTTCGCGTCTGGCCCGTGCCGTTAACGGCATCGAAGCCTAGTCGCCTAGCCTTTGGGGCAGATTTTTTCTGCCAACAGTTTATTGTGTATTGACAACGCGCCGCGTTGCTTGTAATCACTCCCTTCGGGTGAATGCTGTTTTGAAAATTTCAACTAAGTTCGCAGATTTTCAAAAAATATTTTGAAAAAAAGCTTGACGGCGACTGCAGCTTAATATAGATTCCCCTTCGTTGCGCGCTCGTAGCTCAGCTGGATAGAGCAACAGGCTACGAACCTGTAGGTCAGGAGTTCGAATCTCTTCGGGCGCACCACTAAAGAATCAAGCCCTTACGATGAAAATCGTAAGGGCTTTTCTGCGTCTTGGCCACTTTTAGCCACAAATGCTGACAGGACTGATCCCTATAGGTATGTGACGATTATCCACGTTTCTCTTATTGGACCCTGAACGGGGCTGAATCACATTAACTGTATAAAAATTAAAGAGATCGCTAATAAGTTAGTCTCAGCTACGTTGACCAGTCAGCGGTGACAACCTTGCTAATGATGTGTACGAGGAAGTAGTATCTCATAACTACTCAAGAGCACTAATTGATGAGGGACATATGAGATTTTTTGCCGAGGGGCCTTCAATACCTGATGAACTGTTAACCGCAAGAGACCAAGACCGCGTTGTATTTTTTTGCGGGGCAGGTGTGTCACGCGCAAAAGCAAATTTGCCAGATTTTTTCGGTCTGGCTAGGAAAGTAACGAAGATCTTAGGTGTCACAGCAGATACCCCAGCTATGAAGCTTCTTGCAGAAGCTAAGGCGATAGGAGAGCGCCTTGATATTGGTGGCCTGGTTCCGGCAGACCGTATTTTTGGTCTATTGGAACGAGATTTTTTGACTCGCGACATTTACAGTGCAGTTGCCAACGCATTAGTGCCAAGCAATCCCGACATCAGCGCCCACAAGACGCTCTTGAGGCTCGCTACTACTCGGCACGGAGCAATCAGACTTGTAACTACAAACTTTGATCGTCTGTTTGATGCATGTCAGCCTGAATTACAGGCTTATTATCCCCCCAATCTTCCAGACTTATCTCGCGGAAAAGATTTTAATGGGATTATTTATCTCCACGGAAAAATTAATGATACGGGTGATGGGGCTCAAGGGGGCGAGTTCGTATTATCCAGCTCTGAATTTGGCCGGGCATATTTATCTGAGGGGTGGGCGACCTCATTTGTGAAAGAGATTTTGAGCAAGTATCTTGTGGTTTTTGTGGGTTATTCTGCGGATGATCCACCAATGCAATATCTGCTGGAGGCTCTGAACGGAAGTACAGGCTCAGTGGGCGGAGTTTACGCATTTCAGTCAGGGGCGCATGACGATGCAGCCGCTAAATGGCGACACAAAGGTGTTACGGCGATCTCGTACAGTGATGTAAATGCTCATAAAGCTCTTTGGGAGACTCTCGACGCTTGGGCAATGCGAGCGGATGATCCAACCAAGTGGGTAGCCAACATTATTGGCATGGCACGGTCTGGCCCAGAAAATTTGCAGCCATTTGAGCGTGGGCAGGTTGCCCATGTAGTTTCAACGGTGGAAGGAGCAAGAAAGTTTGGCGAAGGTGACTCTTTGCCTCCCGCGACATGGCTCTGTGTGTTTGACCCCAGTTGTCGATTTGGGTTGCCTGGAAAGTCTGGCAACTTTGCCGAAGAAGGACCTACAGTAGATCCCTTTGATCTCTATTCTTTGGACTCAGATCCTATCCCAGACAAAATTAACCCTGAAGAATATAATCCTAAAAGAGATGTGCCCTCAGAAGCTTGGGATGCTTTTTCATTAAATAATCAGGACAAAGGGAAAGATCTGAGTTTTGCAGAGGATAGGCAACCGCGCGGAAACTGGTTCCGACTAGAATCTTGCTTATCCGATCGGCAGGTGCAGTTGGGCTTTTGGTTAAGCCGTGTTGCCGATCAGCCAGAGTGCGTCTGGTGGGCTGCGCGTCAATCTTGGCTTCACCCAAGCATCTGTAGAGCGATTAACCTGAAATTTTCTAGGGTTGATCCTGAAGTAAACCCAGCTGTTCGCACAGCATGGCACTATTTAATTGATCATTGGTCCGAAAGGCGATTTTCTTTTGATTCTGAATGGTATCGTCTTCATTCATATATCAAATCTCATGGCTGGAATGATATCTGCTTGCGTCGATTTTTGGCTTCGGCGAAGCCACATTTGGTGGTGAGCAGAGCACTGGGGAACAGCGCTGTTCCCAACTTTGCAAGTGATTGTAACCTCAATAACCTTGTAAGTCTTGATGTCAATTATCCTAAGTTGCCACGTTTGGATGAAATTTCAAAAGTTAATCTGCCACGTGTAGTTACCGTATTGCGACATGTTTTGGAGGAGGCTCTGGACTTGGAAGCCGAGATAGGGGGGTACGGTCTTGGTATTCGATGCCCAATCGTTAAAGGCAATGATGCTCAAGGTGAATCCTATGGGAGAGAATATGGGCTGACTGCCTGGCTGCTGTACTACATAAAATTTTTAGAAATACTTATTTCTACAGATATTGCTGCTGCACAATCGGAGTGTCTAAAATGGCCTGACGATCCCAACGTATTTGGCAGACTAAGGGTCTGGGCTTTGGGAAAAAGAGATTTGGTATCTGACGAGCAATTTGATCATGCCTTTCATGCTCTATCCACTGGAATTTTTTGGGATGAATTGCATGCCCGTGATCTACTCATATCACTCAGCACGCGGTGGGCTGGATTGGGAGATCGTACCCGAAGTAAAGTAGAGCAAAAAATTCTTGATGGGCCAGCTAAGTGGGAGACTGAAACGAGCAAAGAATTTGGAGAGAGGAGCGCGCGGGTTATCTTAAATCGTCTCCATTGGCTTCACCAGCAGGGACACATCCTCCTGTGCAATTTAGATGCGATCACCACTAAATTAAAACAACAAGCGATCGATTGGAAACCTCAGTTTGCTCAATACGCGGTGCAATCTTACGCGGGTAGAGTTGGCTGGGGTAGTATTGATACCGACTATTCAGAGCTGTTGCATGAACCGTTGAAACAGTTACTCGCTAGGGCAAAGGAATTGTCCGAATTACGGCAAGACGCTTTCGTAAGGTATGACCCATTTGCGGGTCTCTCACAAAAATATCCTGTTCGCTCTTTTTCTGCATTGCGGCTGGCAGCGAAGGACAAAAATTTCCCCGTTTGGGCATGGAGCATTTTTTTAGGTTCCGAGCAAAGGGAAGAAGATAAGGCAAAATTCACTGCGTTTATTGCGGAACAAGTTTCACGTTTTTCTGATCAAGATGTTGCAATTATCGCACTCCCTCTAGCCAACTGGATACTAAAAGTTGCCCATAAACTTGCTGGCAATTATCCTCAGCTTTTTTCCCGCGTGGTCTCAAAATTGATTGCAGCTTTATCTCTTCAAACAGTCGAGAGCAGAACTGTAATTGTCCGTGGTAGTGGAGATGCCGATTGGAACTTAGAGGCTCTCAACTCCCCAACGGGAAAACTTGCCAAAGCGTTGTTTCAAGATTCAACGTTAAGGAATTTAAAGAAATCTGTTGGATTGCCACAAAGCTGGCGATTACACGCTGAGAATTTGTTGTCCTTACCTGATGATCTGCATAGGCATACCTTGGCTATTTTTTCCAAGAGGCTGAATTGGTTTTTTGATGTTGATTCAGGATGGACAAAAGACAATTTTTTACCTTTTTTGAGATCTGAAAACATTCAGGATCAAGAGGCCCTTTGGGCTGGAATTTTGAGCGGTGGCCCATTGTCAGGGCATGACATTTTTGTTTTCCTTAAACCGCACATGTTATGTTTGGTGAATGCTGGTGTTTTAAAAAAACATAGTGAATGTTCTGCCCTTGCCGACCTACTTTTGTCCGCATGGGCTTTAACCGATGCTTCGACAGTAAAAAAATGGATCACTGACGAAGAATTGCGTGAGTTTTTGCTCCATTCCAGCGTTGAAACTCGGTCACATGTTCTTTGGCGGGCAGGTGTCTGGGCAAAAGATAAAAGAGAAAAATGGGCACCATTGATACTAGAGCTTTTGCGCAAAGCCTGGCCTCTGCAATTGGTTGCCAAGTCAGAGATGGTTTCCAATCAGCTATTTGAACTAGCATTCTCGGATCAAGATTTCTTCCCTGAACTAGCAGAGGCGATCTTGCCCTTACTTACAGAAATCAGCGATCAGTATTATCTATTACAGATTCTTCAGGTGCCTTGCGTGGATATAGTAACGAGTTATCCATTTGAAACTCTTTCGCTCATGTGCGCCGTTTTGCCAGAAAACATAGCAAATTGGCCCTATAGTATCGATGAAATGCTCGAGCGCATTGGTCATGCGGGAGATAATGTTCGCAACGATACGAGGTTTATTGAGCTTAAACGCAAATGGGATTCAAGATAGCTCCTTTTTTGATATGGGTAAGCAAATGTTATTGGATCTTGCCTTAGTTGAACCCCCACGCGCAAAACAGAGCCCCACTTGCTATGCGAGTGGGGCTAGTCCTTTCCTGTTGGGTAAGCTAATACGTTTGGGGCTTCTCACTCCAGTGCGCAGGCAATGGCGGTGCAAACTATCCCTACGGAGATTCTGCCTTCAAGATATCAATTTTTGGCAGGGCGTGAGCTGTCAAGGGAGCTTTATCACACACGGGGCTATTCCGCTGCAGCGTCGTCCTGCTGCTCCAAAAGCGTCAGAATGCGGGCAACCAATCTTGCATAGGCTGGGTCATCTCTTCGCCGGGGTCGGGGCAAGTTTACGGCAAACCTGTCTACAATGCGGCCGGGATTGGTACCCATAACAATAATCTCGTCCGCAAGGTAGACGGATTCATCCACACTGTGCGTGACGAACACGATTGTCTTCCGGCTTTGCTCCCAAACTTCAAGCAGTCTTTTTTGAAGCGTAATGCGCGTAAACGCGTCAATGGCTCCAAAGGGTTCGTCCATAAGCAGCACATCTGGCGCGTTGGTCAGGGCACGCGCAATGGCCACCCTTTGCCGCATGCCGCCAGAAAGCTCGTGCGGCATGGCCAGAGCGAATTTCTCAAGCCCCACCATGCCAAGATAGCGGCGTGCCTCCTGCTCGCGCTGATCCTTGCCCATGCCGTTGAATTGCAGTCCAATCCCTGTATTATCAAGCACATTCAGCCAGGGAAAAAGCGAATATTCCTGAAAAACCATGCCTATTTGCCGGCAGGGGCCTTGCCGCTGCTCACCCCGAAAGCGAATTTCTCCCTGTTCGCAGGGGCTCAGGCCAGCCATCATACGCAGCAGGGTTGATTTACCGCAGCCAGAAGGCCCAACTATGCAGACAAAGCGCGCGTGCTCCACCGTCATATTAACGTGGTGCAGGGCTTCAATGGGGCCGCTTTTGGTCACAAAGGTTTTTGATACGTCTGCGACCACGAGTTCTGAATGCAGTAAGGCAGCGTCCATTACTTTGTCAGTCGTTTCCATACAAACTTCCTGTCTTCGTAGAGCCTGAATAATCTGTCCAGCAACGCCCCGACAAGCCCGATACTTATCATGCCCGCTATGACGACGTCCGTTCGGCCCACGGTGTAGGCGTGAGTAATAAGATACCCCACGCCTGAAAGGCTGCCTGGCAACATCTCGGCTGATACAAGGCACATCCAGGACACGCCAAGGCCAATGCGCAAGCCATTGATGATGGATGGCGCGGCATACGGCAGCAGAACCTTGCGGAAAATATCTATCTGACTGGCCCCCAGAACCCTTGCCGCATCCGTGAGGGTTTGCGGCACCATGCCCACGCCGTGTATGGCGCTGGTGAGTATGGGATAAAACCCGCCGATAAAAATGATAAAAATCATAGATACTTTAATATTATGAAAATACGGATATGCGGCCCCGATAGGCACGGAAAAAACGTCGGCCAGGCTCAGCATGCCAAACCACGCCAGTACCAGGGGCACCCATGCCAGAGGAGGGATGGAGCGAAACAGCCCAAGAAACGTATTAAGGGCAGTGTTTACGTCAGGCTTGTAGCCCATGATGATTCCCAGCGGAACAGCCAGAAGCACCGCAATAATGTAGCCCGCAAAAACCCGCGCCAAACTTATGAGCGTGTTGGCGGGCAGGGTGCCCATAGAAATGACGTCATCGCTGGGGCTGGACAGCAGGCTCCACACCTGCGGAATACCCGGCAGAATAATGTCGTTTTTCACCACATGGGCCATCAGGTGCCATAAGAGTAAAAATAACAGCGGAAATATGAGTGGTAGAAAGAATGCTTTAATATTTTTCATTGGTTGTGACCGCAAGGTGAAAGCGTGCATGCAGTATAGCTCTCGGGCCGGGCCGCGTGGCTTCAAGCAGCTTTCACCCTTTTTAGTCTGCCCCGGCGTGCAGCCGCAAACCGGGGCAGACAATGGATAAGGCTTATTTACCGTTCAGAAATTGTGGGTCCACAAGAAGGCTTTCTGCCTCTTTAAAGGTTTTATCCTTCAAAGCGCCCTTGAAGTATCCGGCCTTGTTCAGGTCGCTCAGGTAGCCGTCTGCGCCTTCCTTCCAGCCGTCGGTAAAGCTTTGCAAAAAGCGAAGGTTGGAATTCTTGCCGATCTCTTCCGGCAGGCCTATCCATTTGGAGCCAAGAATTCCGGCGCGCTGCGGGTCTTCATTGCACCAGCGGCCAATTCCGGCCATAAGCTTCACAAAATCCCGCACCAGTTCAGGGTGCGTGGCAATGACCTCGTCGCGCGCGGCGATAACGCAGCAGGGGTAGTCTGTCCACTTGCCTTCAGGCGGAAGGTTGCGGAGCATGCTGATGTCGCAGCCAGCGCCCTTGCCCGCGGCTGTCTGGGGAAAGGGCTCCGGCCCGACCACCGCGTCAACCTGTTTGCTGCTCAGGGCGGGAATAAGGTTGGCCATGCCCTTCAGGTCTACCAGAACCACTTGCGCCTTCTGGTCCAGCGGGTTGCTCGTGTAGGTGATGCCCTCAGACTTGAGCGCGCTTTCAAGAATAATGATGGGCGCGCTGCTGGGCGAGTGGTAGCCGATGCTGACAGGCTTGGATGATTTTTTGATGTAGGCAACAAATTCTTGCCACGTTTTGGCGGGAACATCGTTGGATACGACCACGCCGCCACTGGCCAGCACCAGGGGGGACACAATCTTGATGGGGATGTTTTTGTCGATGCCGGCCATAATGGCGGTTATGGAAGCGAGGCCAATATCAAGCTGCTTCTGGGCAAACAAGGTCGCAGTTTCCGAGCCGCTTTTGATAACAACAATATCAAGCACCGCCACAGGCTTGCCGTCTTTCATGAGCTGATACTTTTCTTTGGGCACTATGGGCTGCATCCACATGCCTTCAACAGGCAGCTTTTCGCCCATATCCATAGCGACCATGAGGGGCGTGTGGTTGGTGGTAAAAATGTAGCCGACTTTCAGCCGGGGCAGTTCCGCCGCGTGCGCGGCAACACCAAAGGCGAGCAAAAGCGCTGTTACCAGCATTTTACCAAACAGGGTGCGCATAGTACCTCCATCAGTTTTTTGTGCTTAATGAGAAAATTCTTGTTACATCCTTGGCAAATATATTTGCACAGTGTTTCAACCACATCGGTCTGTCGCTGTGAGCTGTTGGCAAGCGGGGCAAGTATGGGCCTTGTTGTCTACTGATCGTATTCATGAGCCTTGGGCGGTTCCTGCGCTTGTATTTGAGTCTGCGCCCGTGGCTGAGCGCCACAGATGTCTTCAAGCTGGCCATCCTCGCCCAGAAGGCCCAAGGCGTCAGCACGGCAACGCGTACAGTGGCGCATCTGGGGAATTACTTCGCCAGCCTCAGCCCGGATGCTGTGCATCAACTGCGCCGAAGGCGAAGAGGTCAGCGCAAAGCGCGTATTCGCCACAGGCAGTAAGGGGATACAGTTCATGAGGTCTGCTCCCCAGGCGGCGACGGCCTTGGCTATGTCCAACATGTGCGCATCGTTTACGCCGGGTATGACCACCGCGTTCACCTTGACGGTAACCCCCAGTGATTTGAGCAGGCGTATTCCTATTTCCTGCCTTTCGAGCAAGAGGGCTGCCCCCTGCTGCCCGGACAGGCGTTTGCCGCCGTCATCGACCCAGTTATAGATGGCTGCCCCTATGTCGGGCCTGACTGCATTGACTGTTACCGTCACATGCCCGACGCCCAGATCGGCCAGGGTTTGCGCGTGCAGCGGCAGCGCCAGCCCGTTGGTGGACAGGCAAAGCAGAATGCCGGGCAGCGCCTTGCGCAGCTCTGCAAGAGTTTCTAGGGTTGGCGCGGCATTGGCCAAAGGATCGCCAGGGCCAGCAATACCAATGACACTCAGGTGCGGCATGCGGGCCACAGCACGCAGGGCCGCATCCACAGCCTCATCGGGAGTGAGCAGGCGCGCCGTCACGCCGGGGCGGGATTCGTTCACGCAGGAATAGCGGCGGTCGCAAAATCCGCATTGCACGTTGCAGCTTGCCGCCACGGGCAGATGCGCCCGGCCAAATGCGCGGTGCGCCTCCGGGTTGAAGCAGGGGTGCCGCGCACTGTCTGGCTGGTGTATGCTCATTCCTTGCCCCTTGGCTTCAGGCCAAAACGTATACAGTCTTTGGGGCACGATCCCACGCAGTCACCGCAGTTGGTGCAGTTTTCTTCGTCCGGTCTGGTGCGCATGAGGCAAACCTTGCGGCATTTGTCGCAGTCGTTGCATTCAGACGTCTTGTAAAAGCGAAAGAGGGTAAAACGCCGCACCAGTTCAAGGGCTGCGCCAAAGGGACAGGCAAAACGGCACCAGCACATGACGACGCCCAATCCCAACGCGAGGATGCCCACTGTAAGCACAAAGCGCAGTTGCCACATGGGAAAGGCATGTTCCCACGTAAGCCACACCGAGGGCCAGAATTCACCTACGCGCAGGGGCACGTTCACCCGTGGCTGGCCCAGGGCGAACCATGCCAGCAGCGCGGCGGCCAGCATAAGATATTTGGCCCACCTGTAGTTGCGCACGCCCACGGGGTTGGGGCCGAATTTGAAGGGGTTAAGCGCCAGAACTCGGTTGGTTAGGGCACCCGGGCAAAGCCAGCCACAAAAAGCCCTGCCAAAGAAAATAGCCACGGCCAGCCAGACGCCCCAAAATCCCCAGAACAGGCGGGACAATTGACCAGGGCAGGCCATGACAGGGCAGTTTTGGCAACTGACAAAAGGAACTACAAAGGGGCAACGAAATACGCCGTACAGGCCCCACTCGCCAATAAAGACCGCAGAAATGACGAGCACGGCCCTGTTACACCAATGGAGCGCCCGTAGTCTGCGGCTGGGGCGGGCAACTAGTTCATGCAACATCTTTTACCCCCAGCTTTTCAATCAGCTCCTGTCCCTTGGGAGAAAGGGATGTGTAGAATCCGGCTTTTTCAAAAAAAGCCTGTCCCTGCGGGCTTGTCAGCCAGTCGATGTAGGCAACTGCCCTGTCTTTGTCCGCCGCGTCTGCCATAAGGCCCACAGTAAACGTCAGCGGCCCGGCGGGGAAAAACTTTTCGGGAATTTCCACGGCCTCCAGTTGATTGGCAAAACGTTCCATATGGCAGATGCGCCGTTCAACAATCATCGCGTCAGCGCTGCCAGTGGCGACGTCCTTTACAGACCTTTGCACGCAGGTTCCCTGTTCCGGCACGTTGGCCAAAACCTTTGGGGTCAGATCAGCTGCTTTAAGTATGCCCATAACTGCCTGACCGCCGGGGGCGGAGGCTTCCCTTGCCATAGCCACGCGCACGCCGGGCCGGGCAAGGTCTTCAATACCGCTGATATTGGCGGGGTTGCCCTTGGGAACAGCTATTACATAGCTCGTAAAGCACAGGGGTTTGAAATAGATCATCTTGCCAGTCTTGCGCAGGTTTTGTGCAAGCGCGAGCACACGTCCGGCAAAAACTTCGGTATGTCCGCTGCCGGTAAGCAGAGACTTGCCAAGGGCAGCGGCAAAAGCCCCTGTATAGACAATGTCGACGCCAGATTGCCGCGTATACTCCGCGTGCGCCGGGCACATAGCTTCTGCAAGCCCCCCGCATGACCATACCTGCAATGTTCCACCGTTTGCGGCTCTTGCAGCCTGCGGGCTTATGAGCGCCGCCCCGGCAGCGCCCAGTGCCAGCGATTTGATGAAACCGCGCCGCCCGTTTCCTTTTGTATCCATACCAGCCTCCCTCAAAGGATTGAAAAATCATGCTCTGTATGCCTGCACGTAGGCAGCCATATTTGCCTTGCAACAAGGCTGACCTGGTGCATCTGTAGCTTCGCACCAAACTGATTTTGCCATGCCGAAAATTGGTATTGGCGCTCTGCCGATACTGTTCTTTTCAGCAGAAAGTCTGTCGGACTGCGCCACCCCAGCTTGCTTTCACTGTTACAAGCAAGTGCGCAACAGGACGGCGTGACAGAAAAAGCTGTCAAAATAAAAAAAGTTCCGCATGATTATGCGAAACTTGCGCTGTGAAATATGGTTGTAGCAACCCTGTCAGACAGGGCGGAAATGGTAGGATTATGTGCTGGCCCTGCGTGAAGGATAATGCGAGACAACCTGCCCCACAGCGCCGCAACGTCAGGTGCCACCACTGGCGAGTTTGCTCTGCTGCATATGGCGCGCAACAGGAAAAGCCCGGTGGGAGCTAGAAAGATTCAGTACAATTGGTGTGCTATGCAATTTCATGCCATTCGAACGTACTTTGTTTTTTGCGGGCAAAGCGCAAAAAATTCTGTTTGCAATATTTTTGATTCAGCAGGTTATTTTTCGATAATGGTAGTGTGAAAACAAAATTGCATCAAGGGTAATGTGCGCAGGAGATCATTGTCATCTTGCAGAGAAATATTTTTCCAACGTGCAAAAGCGAATGATTGGCAACGAACCTGTACCTTTGTAAGATTGTAAAAATAATGTGCTCCCTTGCAATCAATTTTCGCAAGGGAGCACATGGTTGCCTTATGGGCGAAGTATCTGAGCGCTTGCAGCTTTTTTGCGTGCCCTTCGGCGGCTGCGGAAAATTTTTGTTATAATCTGCTTACATGCCGGTCTGGCAAATCGAAAAAATGCTTCGGGGTTGCCCTGAATCAGCCTGCGTTTGGTTCATCAAGGCTTTCGTGGCCGGAGGCTGTTGCGCTGGCTTCCTGGGCATTTTCACGCGCAAAAACGAGCCAGTGGAACAGTCCTACAAGCACGCCGCCGCCCAGTATGTTGCCCAGCGTCACCGGAATAAGATTTTTCAGTACAAAATTTTCCCAGGTGAGCAAAGAAAGGGTGTTAACCGGGTCCGCCAGTTTGGCCGCCACTTCGGGGGGCATCATGCCACTGCAAAGTATGCCGATGGGGATCATGAACATGTTGGCGATGCTGTGCTCAAATCCGCATGAAATGAACAAGCCCACGGGAAAAAGACAGGCGGCCATCTTGTCAAAAAGCGAGCGCCCGGAGTAGCCCATCCAAACACCAAGGCAGACCATCAGGTTGCACATGACCCCAAGAAAGAGGGCCTCGGTGAAGGTGTACGTCAGTTTGTATTCAGTGGTTTTGATATAATAAAGAGCAATGCTGCCGCCGTCTTTCCAGGGGTGCCCGCTAAGAAGAATGAGGGCCACCAGCGCAATGGCGCCAATAAAGTTTCCCGCATAAACAACGCCCCAGTTGGAGAACATCTGCCGCCAGGTGATTTTGCGGCTGGCGCGCGGAACGAGCGTCATAGTGGTTGAGGTGAAAAGGTCGCCGCCCAGCACCACAACAAGCATAAGACCAAGACTGAATACCAGCCCGCCAACAATTTTTCCTGCCCCGGTAACGTTTGCCACGGCGCAATATACAAAGCCCAGCCCGATAAACAGGCCCGCCATCACTGCCAGCAAAAAGGCCTGGCGAGGAGGCCTTGTCGCTTTGATTATCATTGTTTCTACAACCTTGCCGTACATCTGGCGAGGATTCAGCGCTTCAAAAGACGCTCCGGTCATGAACGTTCTCCTTTGGGAGGAATCAGGTTGGCAAGGCGTTTAAAGCGATAGAAGAATCAAAATGGATGTCAAAAAGTTCGCCACCATAAACCAGTCGCGAATAATTTTCCATAATGGTCTTGTAACCGCATATGTAATGATGTGCTTAATTTATAATAGTATTTTTACTTATACTTTGTTTATAATTGTATATAATTTTAGTTAATAAGGTTTTTATAATGTTATTATTATCTTATTATGCGCAGTTAATAATTAAAAATTGGCCTATAGTGCTTAAAAGTTTCTGTTTGTATACTGTTTAATAGTGTTTTTAATGTCGCTGTGTTCTTCATAATAATAAAATAGTATAATTATTCTTGCCGCAAGTTTGATTTTTTGCTCCAGCATGGATCGTACTGGAAAGATTAAAAAATATGAAAACCAGATTTTTGTGTTTTTTATGACGAAATGAGAAAAATTTGTTTTATCTGCTGGTTGGGTGAGCAGGTATACCTAAGTCTTTTGCGGATTGAAAAGGCACACTGCTGCCGCTAGTCACGGTGCAAAAGGCGAAAACAGGCTTGCTGTTAGCCTGTGTGGTGCCTGAAAGGCGCCGTCTGTAGAGGCTTCGTGTCAAACCGGAAGGTTTTTATAATTTACTGAATGGAATATATTTTTATGGATGAAGGGGAGTGGTGATCGCCCTTATGCAAAAGGGTTCATCCTTACAAGTAAATTGAAAGTGCTACGAATTTATATGGCTATGTGTGTTTTCAAATGGCCGTATTATGTGCGCGCGGCCTCTCGGGTACACAGGCGGTAGTAGAACAACAGCACATAGAGCGGGGCCAGATAGGCGGCAGCCATCAGCGCTTCTGTCGCGCTAAAGAATTCCATACACACGATCATGAGCAGCACATTGTTGATGACGCCAAAAGAGATCAGAAAGGCAAGGCGTGTTTGCCGCGTCATGTGGCGGGTGATGGGCAATGCCGCCAGCGTCATGAGCACGCACAGCAGACAGGCCGCGCCCAGTGCCTGAAGAATGAACGATGGCGATTGCCGCAGTAATCCCCCATAGTTGCTGAAAATTGAAATGTTTGAAACCGCTATGGCGACAGTTAACAGAGGAAACTGGTGGCGCAGCAAAGAACAGCGCAAGCTGTTCCAGTACATGCGGGTGAAATGGGCGGCGATAAAGGGCAGCAGAATGGTCACGGCAAGCGAAAGGCCCATATGGCCCAGTTCCAGATGTGGGGGCAAACTCAGAGGAGCGAGTCCAAGCAGCCTCAGCGCGCTGTCTGTAAGGGAAAGCATGGCGGGCAGGCTCAAGGGAAGCAGAAGGGATGTGGCGATGTTTGCCACAAGAATGAGCGCCGTATTGGCTCCAAGCATAAGAGAAAAAACTGCGGCCATTACACCCACCGGGGCCGCGCCCAGCAAAAACGCCCCCAAGGCGAACTGGGGCATGATAAGCCGAAAAACAGCCAGACAAAGTATTGGCAGCAGTGCGAGGCGGTAAAGCGTCAGCAGGCACAGCGGCGCTGCCATAGCGCGGGTTTCTTTTCGCAGTTCCTCAGCGCCCACAGCCAGAAAACTCATGAACAGCATGAAGATGAGAATAAGCCGGGGCATGGCTGAAAGCGGAGCGGCCAACTGCGGCAAAAAGACGCCTGCCGCCATTGAAGCCAGTGAAGAAAGTACCATTATAAGGTCGCGAGGATTCATTGAAGCACCTGTTTTTCGCACCTTGCCCATAAGGCGCTATAAAACTCAAGTAGAATATCGGGTTGCATGATTGCGCCAGTGATGTTTGGTGCTTCTGATCTGAAATTCTGGGCCGCCGTGATGTTGGCAGGTATGCAGCCAAGCGTGTTTATTTGCGGCTCGTGCACAGCTGTTTTCACTATGGCTACGATTTCATATTCTGCCCACATTTCAGACGTTATCTACAAACGTAATCGCGGCACAGCCCTGCACAAAGGCTTTAACCGCCAATCTCCTGCATGTGGATTGCGGCAAAATTGGGGGCAATATGTGCTTGGGGCTGGCAGATTCATACAATCAGAAAGCAGCGAAGTGGTTTTGCTCTCAGGAAATATTTTTGAAACGGAAAGGCCTCGGCACAAGCCGAGGCCTTTCACACTGAATACCTTAAATTCGGTGTAACCACTACTGATGATGGCTACTGATCCACCCGAATGTCCAGCGAAAGTTTATCTTTGGAAAGAACATAGCGAACATGCGCAGGCTTGCCCGAAAGGTCAATGACAACCCTGGTCTTGTCGTCCATCTTACCCAATCGAATGTTGGTGACCAAAGGATTTTTGGGCACTCCAGGTGCTTTGACCTGCCACTTGCCTTCCAGGTCCAGCACCAGCCTTTCGGGGTTGTTGAGGGTCATGTTTTTGTAGTTGAGGGGGGCTGTGCCCACAAGCCGAATGGTTGCTCCCTTGTCGCGGGCAAAAACTACAAACCGTGTGATTTCCTGTTTCTGCGGCGTAGCCTTGGCCGCCTTTTCCGTATTGCTGGGCTTTTCCTGCGCGGTTTTTTCTGGCGTTTTGGCTTTTTCCGGGGCCGCCGGGGCCGCAGGCACGGCGGGCGCAACAGGAGCAGCCGGCTTGGCGGGGCTGGCCGCTTCAGGCTTGGAAGCGCTGGTGCCCTTGTCAGCAGCACTGGCAGGCTCTGGCTTGTGCTTTACGGGCTCGGGCAGCGGGGCATGAACAGAAGCCGCGTCAGCGCTGCGCAGGGGATTGCTTTCCAACTGAGGAGCCCGGTCAACCGGGGCAGGGCTATGTCCAGATTCCACTGGCAGAGGCGGAAGGTAAGGCTGCTCGGCAGGGCCGCCGACTTTTGCAGCCTGCCCGGTATCGCCAAGAGGCGGCAACCCCATATCAGGAACAGTCGGGCTATCTGCACCGGCGTCAGCACCCTGGCTCAGAGTTGCCTGGGTAATGGGCGCTTGCTCTGGCTTACGCAGTTTTTCATTAAGCATAATGAGGGCCATGCCCAACACGCAGACTGCCAGAAGAAGACTTAGTATCACTTTATTCATGCCTAAAGGCTCCTGCCAAAACTAGTTTGTCCTGAATATATTCAGCGGCCACGGGAACTGGATTGTCCCTGGTTTTGCATCTTTTCTTTGCGGATGTGTACCAGCATGCGAAAATATGTGGGTTCTTCACCGCCCATAGTCATTGCTGCCCGAATGTGAGCGGCGGCCTCATCAAACTGGCCCAGCAAACAGAGAATACGGGCAAGATTGAAGTGGGCGTGGTCATCGTCCGGCGCAAGTTCCACAACCTTGCGGCTGAACAAAAGGGCCAGCGCCGGTTGCGAACTCTGGCGCAGCCTGACGCCAAAATCCCTGAACATATGCTTGTGCATTGTGCAGATGTCTTCTGTAGATCCGGCCAGCTGCTCAAGGGCGCTCAAGGCGGCCTGGCGCTCGCGTGGGCGTCTGAGTCGCAGCAAGGTCTGGCGGAATGTTTCGCGTAGTCGCGATTCCGTCATTTTGGCCTTACGCATGGCCTCCAGACTCATTGGGCTGCTCGTTGGCGCAGGGCTTGAGCCCAGCAGCGGCAACAACGCGCCCCTGTCAGCATCAACTACGGAAACTTTGTTTCCCGCCGTTTGCGCGCTGGCCCCCTGCCCCAAAGTGCTGGCGGCGGGCGCTCCCTTGGATGGGGGCGCAGGCATTTTCTGAAAGGCCAACCCCTGGTCTTCGTCTGCAACAACCATGCGAAGTGGCTGAGAAGACGTTTTGGGGGCTGCCTGCAAACGCTGAGCACCGTGCTTTGCCGCAACGGCAGTGGCAGGGTCGCCGGGCTGGTTGAAAGAAGCTGCGTCTTTGCCCGGCGCGGCGGCGCGCTGAGCGGCATTTGCAATTGTGCCAGCAGATTTGCCTGCCTCACGGGCAGAGGCCATCGCTCCACGCGGTTGAATCTGCGCGGCTACCTTTGCTGCACTTTGCCCAAGTGTTTGGGCGCCGACTTGCGGAGCTGCCTGTGAAGCGCCTTGGGCTGCGGCAGCTACGGCGGTTGCGGCATTGGGCCGGGCAGCACTGGCAGCTGAATTTTGCGAGAGCGGCGGGGAAATACCAGACGAATCCGCACCAGCCGCACCAGTAGATACCGCCTGTTGTACAGCATCTGCACTGCTGGCGGCCTTCTCTTTATTTTCGAAGTGCGAAAGATCCGGCGTAGTGACGGGCATTGCCAGTATTTCTGGTTCTGCCCTGAAGTTTTTGGCAAATGATCTGGCGCTGATTCTTTCTGGCTCGGCTAACGGCTGGAACGCTTTGTTGAGTTCCTGTACTGCAAAAGCTCCGTCGGGAAGTTCCCAGACGAAGTAGTGGTTTTTGCGGCGATTTTCCGTCCAGTCGGTGGAAAAAGAGTACACGCCTGAAAATTTTGAGCGACGCATGGCTGAAATGTACATTATTTACGCCGAATGGCAAGAATGCCTTCCTGGCTTTACGTTGCCGGGGGTTTGCGCTAGTATAGCGACATGCATGAAATGTCCATTGCACAAAGCTTGCTGAAGATGTCGGAAGAGGAAATCTCCCGTCAGGGTTGCACACGTCTTGAGGTTGTAAACGTCAAGTATGGCGCACTTGCCGGAATAGTGGCCGAGTCTCTTCAGTTCTGTTTTGAAACGATGATTCAGGGCACACCCCACGAAGGAGCGCGCCTTGAACTGGAAGAGCTGCCCTTGCAGTTGCACTGCCCGTTTTGCGGCGCTGATTTTGGGGGCGAAGGGCAAGAGGCTCTTATACAGCCCTGTCCCGGTTGCGGCGAGCAATTCGGACATGTGGTAAAACAGGGGCGCGAACTGTATTTGAACCGCCTTGAGGCCAGCTAGTTCCGGCTAACCTCCGTTTATATCATTCGGCGGCTTGAGCTGTGAATTGTTCCCAATAAAGAGCAGCCGTACTTAGGCTTTGTATTCCGATGGCAGGCGCGGCTTTGCTGTCGGGCGTTTTTTTGTCGATATTGTCCCCCCATCAGCCCACTACTTCAGATAGGGCTCCGCAAGGAGTCTGCAAGGAGATCGGCATGCAAATTCCCGTGGTTCGCAATGTATTGGAAGCCAACGAAAAAATGGCGGCTCATGTGCGCAAGCGTTTGTCTGACAATGGGATTCTGACACTGAATCTCATCAGTTCGCCTGGTGCGGGCAAGACAACACTGCTTGAACGCACGCTGACCGATCTGGCGGGAGAGTTTCGCATGGCCGTGGTTGAGGGCGATCTGCAAACAGATAACGATGCCCGCCGCGTGGCCGCCACTGGCGCTCAGGCTGTGCAAATCAACACCGATGGCGGTTGCCACCTCGACAGCAACATGATTTTGACCGCGCTGGACAGCCTTGATCTCACAGGCGTGGATATTCTGTTTATTGAAAATGTGGGCAATCTTGTGTGCCCTGTGGAGTTTGACTGCGGCGAAGACGCCAAGGTTGCTTTGCTGAGCGTGGCTGAAGGCGACGACAAGCCTGAAAAATATCCTCTGCTTTTCAATCTGGCGCGCTCCCTTGTGCTCAACAAGGTGGACCTGCTGCCCTATGTGGATTTTGACATGCAGCGCGCCCGCAACTTTGCCACTAAGCTGAACAAGGATCTTGATATTTTTGAAGTTTCCTGCCGTCAGGGTCAGGGGCTGGAAGAGTGGTACGCTTGGCTGCGCGACAAGCGTGCGGCCAAAAAAGAAGGGCGTCCCATCTAGAGCAGATTAACTGTCATTCTGCCAGTTGAGCTTGTTTATAAAAAATCCCGGTATGGATTCGTCCATGCCGGGATTTTTTTGTGGAAAGCTAACCGTTGGCGCAACTGCTCTTCTGGTGGAATCTGGCCCATGGCCCCATTGCTATAAGGCGGCCAGAATATTTTATGGTCAGAACATCTTTAAAGCAGATTGTTCTTGAGCAGGCTAATATTGTTGTACCCGCAAGAGCCAACCTTCTACGCAGAACGTGTACCCCTGTGGCACCCGGCTGGAATAAAAGGTGACGCTCAACGTGGCTGCAACAAACGGCGTTTGCCGCCTTGCTGTCTAGCGACCGCCTTCACTGGCCTGATAGGCAGCCACATCCACCACCAGATTTTTTGAGCTGTGGCGCAGGGTCAGGGTAAACAGCTGTACATCGCTTTGCGGCTTGTCGGCATCGGCCAGATTGGGGAGCATGGCCGCTGGCGCAAGCATGACCGTGGCTTCGCCCTGGCCGGAAGCCATAAAATAGTCCAGCACCTGCTGCAATATTTCTTTGTGTCTGGCGCTGTCACTCTTGGGCATTTCAACAAAATTCATATCCAGGCCGGGCAGTTCGGCCTGCCAGGGGGCATAGCCCTGCGCGTACAGGGTTGCCAGCAGCTTGTTCAGCGTGGCGGCGTCCAGCTTGCGGCGCAGCTCCATATGCTCAAGGCGGTCAGGGCCAGCCGACCGGAATATACCGGACTTGCCGTTTTCCGCCTGGCCCGGCAACAGCCGGGCCGCCCAAACCATACCTGCAAAGCCAAGGCTGGTAAGCACGGCGTCATTGTCGTCGTGGGGCGGGCTTTGATCCAGCAGGGCACAAACATCCTTCATGTGCATGCCGGGGCGAAACTGGTCCAAGGCGCAGACCGGGCCGCTGTTTTCATCAGGCAAAAGGCTGCGCATGCGGGCGCTGAACTGGCGTTTGTCTCCCTTGCCCGTAACAAGGGTCAGGGTGTCGGGCTGCGGGCCAAAAGTCAGGCTTGCAGCCTGTGCCAGGGGCACGCGGCTGAAGGTCCACAGGGCCAGCCCCGTATCCAGCCGCAACTCGGCCGTGCCGCCGGGATTTTCAATTTCTTCGCTGCCGCCGGGGGGCATATCAAGACGCATGAACTGCGTAACCTTGCCCCGCTGCAGGTGAATATTGAGCAGATCTTCACCCGTGTTGTTGGCAATGGACAGGCTTTGCGGGGCAGCGGCCATGCTGGCTGTACTCCACAAAAGGAATATGAAGCTGGCGAGAACCAAAGGCAGGCCACGCCGTGAACTATTACTGATGATCATGAGCAAACTCCCGAAGTCTTTGTAAGACACAAAACCTATACCAGAGCGCGGGGCGTGCCCGCAAGTCAGCCGGGCAGGGCTTTGTGGCCATACTTTACGCCTGAAGCCGCGCCTGCTATGTTAAGCATGTTTGAACTCCAATAGAAGTATATATATCATTTATCAGGATTAAAGGAAAAGATATGCCTCCAGCGTCGCATAATTCGCCGTCAAGCCAGGAAGATTCACCAAAACGCCTGTGCCTGCGGCCCACCTCATTGCTGGCGGCCAGTTTTCTGGTTGTGGCGGCCATTGCGCTTGCCTATGTGGGCGGCGTCATGAGCGGCAGGGCATACTGGCGTTCTCACGCTTCGCAATCAGTTGTTGTGGGGGGAGTCCAGGACAAGGGCGTCATTGTTGAGCCAATAGATGAAGCTGCGCCCAAGCAGCGCATTCTTGCACCTGAAGAGTTGCGGTTTGCCCGGTTGCTGCGTGGTGAAACGCTGCCCCCAGGAATGACCGACGGCCCGCAGCCCCTTGCACCCGCGGTGGGCGCGCAAGCAACTGGCCAGCCCGGTGCCAAGGCTCCGGCGGGCCAGCCTGCGGCACAGTCCGGCGCACAACGCCAGCAAGGCGGCGCACCTGTAAATACTCCCGCAACGCCTGCCGGGCAGGCAGCGCAAGCCACTCAGGAAAACCACCCTGTAGTGCTGAACAGCCTGCAACCTGTGGGGAATATGTTTGACTACGTTTTTCAGGTCGGAGCTTTCAAGGATGCAGAAAGTGTTGACGGCTTACGCCAGCGCCTTGAGGGACGCGGCATGAGAACTCGCCTGCAGCGTTCGGGCAAGCTGCTGGTGATCCTGGTTCTTTTGAGGGGCAATGAGGCCAGGGCTGCGGAAGTGGTACAAGCCTGTGAAAGTTTAAATCTGGGCAAGCCAATTTTACGCAGCAAAACGCCTGTGAAACAGTAAATTGCTGATGATGTTCAGAGGGTTCGGAGAGATGTTCAGCTTACTTGCAAATAGTAATTATTACTGTTTACAAACTCGTCCTATTCATGCCATAGTCTGAGGGAGGGCAGGCAGTAGCTGCCCCTTGGCACCCCACAGGCAAACCAAGGAGAGACACAATGCCGAACGATCAAAGCAAGCTCACTAACAATGCCGGCGCACCGGTGGCTGACAACAACAGAGTGCTCACAGCCGGGCCACGTGGTCCCATGCTTTTGCAGGATGTGTGGTTTCTCGAAAAACTGGCCCATTTCGACAGGGAACTTATTCCAGAAAGGCGCATGCACGCCAAGGGTTCTGGAGCATACGGCACCTTTACCGTCACACACGATATCACGCGTTTTACCAAGGCCTCGATGTTTTCGCAGGTAGGTAAAAAAACTGATTTGTTTATCAGGTTTTCCACAGTGGCTGGCGAGCGTGGCGCTGCTGACGCAGAGCGCGACATACGCGGCTTTGCCATGAAGTTTTATACCGATCAAGGCAACTTTGACCTTGTAGGCAACAACACCCCCGTCTTTTTCCTGCGTGACCCCCTGAAATTTCCCGACCTCAACCATGTGGTGAAGCGCAACCCGCACACCAACATGCACAGTGCTCACGATAACTGGGATTTCTGGTCTCTGCTTCCCGAAGCTCTGCATCAGGTCACCATTGTTATGAGCGACCGTGGCATTCCCGCCTCCTACAGGAATATGCACGGTTTCGGCAGCCACACCTTCAGCTTTATCAATGCCAAAAATGAACGCTACTGGGTCAAGTTCCACTTCAAAACCCAGCAGGGCATCAAAAATCTTACCGACGCAGAAGCCCAGGAACTTATAGGGCGGGACCGAGACAGCCATCAGCGCGACCTGTTCGAGCACATTGAAAAAGGCGATTTTCCCCGTTGGACTCTTTTTGTGCAGGTTATGCCCGAGCTTGATGCTGAAAAGCTCCCCTACCATCCCTTTGACCTCAGCAAGGTCTGGTACCACAAAGACGTGCCCATGTATGAAGTGGGCGTGCTGGAACTGAACCGCAATCCTGAAAACTACTTTGCCGAAGTGGAGCAGGCTGCGTTCAACCCTGCCAACATTGTGCCCGGCATCGGCTTTTCGCCGGACAAAATGCTTCAGGGACGTCTGTTCTCCTATGGTGATGCCCAGCGCTACCGCCTGGGTGTGAACCACCATCTTATCCCGGTCAACAAGGCGCGTTGTCCCTTCCACAGCTATCACCGTGACGGCCAGATGCGTGTGGACGGCAACTATGGCGGCTATACCAACTATGAGCCCAACAGTTACGGCGCGTGGCAGGAACAGCCCGACGCCGCCGAACCGCCGCTGAAGATCAACGGCGATGCCGACCACTGGTCCTACCCCTGCGACGATGCTGACTACTACGAACAGCCCGGCAAGCTGTTCCGCCTTATGACGCCCGAACAGCAGGACGCCCTGTTCGGCAATACCGCCCGTCAGCTGGGCGATGCGCCCAAGACCATAAAACTGCGCCACATCCGTAACTGCGCCAAGGCTGATCCGGCTTACGGCGCGGGCGTGGCTCGCGCTTGCGGCATAGATCCTTCCGAAATATAAAATAGAAGACGTAGCGCCTGTCGGTTCCTGCTCTTCACGCGGCAGTGCAAGCTGCCAAAATATCCCGCCCCGGTTTAACAAAGCCGGGGCGGGCGCGTTATGGCCCGGCAAGAGTGACATGAGGCGAACAGATTGAAAAACTGCCAAGGGTACATGGCGTTCATCGGATGGGGATAGCGGTTGAACTGAACCTGGCATTGCGTTGCTGTTCTTCACAAAACAGCTTTTGTGGACAAGGCTCGCGGCACTGAGTATGTTTTGCACCTGCTGCCACGCATCCCATGTGGCGGCTGTTTACAACACGGCGGGCAGGGCAGTGAAATCATGAAGCCCGAGGGCTGCCCGTCAACCACCGGAAGACGATTACTGAACGTCTCAGGGGATCGGAGGGCCCATGCATATTTCTCGTAAGGTTGTGGGCATAGCTGCTGTGGCAGGCGTAGTGCTGGCAGCCTTTTTTTTATGGCGCTGGCTGGACAACAGACATGCCGGAAATCTCACGCTCTATGGCAATGTGGATATCCGTCAGGTTGACCTGGCCTTTCGTGTGGCAGGACGCATAAACGCTGTTCTTGTGGACGAGGGCGACAGTGTGGCCGAGGGGCAGGCGCTGGCGCAGCTGGACGCCGACCTGCTGACCCAGCAGCGTGATGAGGCCGCCGCCCGCCTTGAGGGAGAAAAAGCCTCTCTGGCGCGGCTTGAGCGCGGCTACCGCGTTGAGGAAGTCGCTCAGGCCAAGGCGGCGGTAAGCGCAGCAACGGCATTGTCTGAAAACGCCGCCATCAATTTGCGCCGTGTTACAGCCATGCGCACATCCAACGCCATTTCCCAGAAAGAACTGGACAACGCCCGCGCGCAGTCTCGCGAAACTGCGGCCAGGCTCCGTTCCGCTCAGGATCAGCTGAACATGCTGCTTTCCGGCTACAGAGAAGAGGACGTGCAGGCCCAGCGCGCTGCCGTGGCTGCTGCTGAAGCTGCCCTGAACCGGGCAGAAATCCAGTTGCACGACAGCGTGCTGACGGCCCCGCAAAAAGGCGTTGTTCTTACCCGCGCCCGCGAGGCCGGGGCCATCGTGCAGACAGGGCAGACTGTCTATACGCTCACACTTACAGATCCGGTCTGGCTGCGGGCCTATGTTGATGAACCTGATCTCGGGCGCATCAAGCCGGGCATGGCGGTGCGCGTGCTGGTGGACGCGGCTCCTGGCAAAAGTTTTCCCGGCAAGGTGGGGTTCATTTCACCCACGGCGGAATTTACGCCCAAAACTGTGGAAACCCGTGAGGTGCGCACTGCGCTGGTCTATCGGCTGCGCGTACAGGCCGAAGACCCGGAAAATCTCATGCGTCAGGGCATGCCCGTTACCATCATTGTTGAAGAGGCAGCCCGGCCATGAGCGCAATGACGACGGCTCACACCCCGTGTATTGAGGGGGAGTCAGCCGTACAATTGCGTGATCTGAGCATGGTTTTCGGCAAGGGAAGCCATGCCGTAACTGCCTTGGACAGCATTTCCGCCGTGGTGCCCGCCGGATGCATAACTGGTCTTGTGGGGCCGGACGCAGCGGGTAAAACCACGCTTATGCGCATTCTGGCGGGGTTGATGCTTCCAACGCACGGCGAAGCGGTGGTTTTTGGCAGGCCGCCACAAAAACTTGTGAGCGAGAGCGCCAACAGCATAGGCTACATGCCACAGCGTTTTGGTCTGTATGAAGACATCAGCGTTATGGGCAACCTGCTGTTGCACGCCAGCCTGCGCGGTCTGGAAGGGCAGGCACGCCAGAACATGTTTGACCGCCTGTTACAGTTCACCTCTCTTGCGCCGTTTACTGACAGGCTGGCCGGGCGTCTTTCCGGCGGCATGAAGCAAAAGCTCGGTATTGCCTGCGCCCTTTTGGGGTCGCCGCGTCTGCTGCTTCTGGACGAGCCGGGGGTGGGGGTAGACCCGCAATCACGCCGTGAATTGTGGCGCATGGTGCAGGACCTCAGCCGTGATGGCATGACTGTCATTTGGGCCACTGCCTATCTGGATGAGGCCGAGCGCTGCGCACAGGTTATTGTGCTGGATGAGGGCAGCGTTCTTTACGCCGGAGATCCCGAGGATTTCACCAAGCGCGCACAGGGGCGGGTTTTTCTGCTTAAAACTCCTGCCGGAGCCCACAGACAGGAACTGGCCGCCTGGAGCATGCGCCCAGGTATTGAGGATGCGCTTGTGCAGGGCAGCCGCATCCGTTTGGTGCTGGCGGAAGACGCTTCTCCGGAACTGCGGCGCGAGGTTCTGGACAAGGGCGGCGAGGCTGTACCCCCACGGCTGGAAGACGCCTATATGAGCGCTGTGGGCGGCATTGATCAGAATCCCTCGCCCTACGGAAAGCTGCATGTGGCAAATGGTTCCGGCCCGTCAAAAGCCGAATCCGACGGTATGGCGGGGAGCAGGCAAGTGGCCGCTGATGGCAACATCCCGGGTCACATCTTGGGCGTAGAAGTCTCTTCGCCAAGCGGCACATCCTCCAACATTGCATCTCCCGGTGCCACATTCCCCGAGGTCGCATCCTCTGGTGAGCTATTTTCTGGAGTCACATCTTCAAATGCCCCGCCTCAGCCAAGTATTGAGGCCAAGGGCCTTACCAAAACCTTTGGCGACTTTACCGCTGCCCGCGACATCACTTTTGACGTGCGGCCCGGCGAAATTTTCGGACTGCTTGGTCCCAACGGGGCAGGCAAGTCCACCACGTTTCGCATGCTCTGCGGCCTTTCGCGTCCAACTTCCGGCCAATGCGCTGTTGACGGCATGGACCTGCTCACGGCGGGCAGCGAGGCCCGCGCCCACCTGGGGTATATGGCGCAAAAATTTTCTCTGTACCCGGACATTCCGGTGCTGGAAAACATAAAAATATTTGCAGAACTTTACGGACTCAGCCGCAAGCGCCGCGATGCCCTGCTGCCAGTGCTGGCGAGCGCCCTGAATTTGCAGAGTTTTCTTCGCAGCCGCACCGCTGATCTGCCACTGGGGCAAAAGCAGCGTCTGGCCCTGCTGTGCGCTACCTTGCACGAACCGCCCGTACTTTTTCTGGACGAACCCACTTCCGGCGTCGACGCCCGCACCCGCCGCGACTTCTGGAAGCATATTTCGGCCATGACCACTGCCGGGGCCGCTGTTCTGGTCACCACACATTTTATGGAAGAAGCCGAATACTGCGACCGCATTGCCCTTATTTACCGGGGAGCCATGATCCGCATGGGCACGCCTGACGAACTCAAGGCTTCCTGTAAAACAGTGGAAGACCCCACGCTGGAAGAAGCCTTTATCGCCAGCATTGAAGAGTACGACAGGCAGCACCCACAATAGTTCGTGCGTACACGGACCACAACGCGCGTCAGACAACACGGCGCGCCTGCTTTTTGTGAAGATGTATGAAGCAAAACCTTTGGCTCCAGCAGCTGTTTGCCCTTGTCCGTAAGGAATTTCAGCAGATTGTGCGCGACCCGTCCTCCTATTTGGTGGCGGGTGTTTTGCCGCTGATCTTTCTGCTGCTCTTCGGGTTTGGCATCACGCTGGATGCGGGCGTACTGCGCCTTGCTGTGCTCAATGAAAGTGGCGGCAGGCATTCCCTGGACCTCGCGGCCAATTTTGCGCATTCGCCCTGGTTTTCCACGCATGGCGTCGGCAGTATGGACGAGGCCGCCCGGCTAATGCGCGATTCTGGCGTGCAGGGAATTCTGGTGTTCAGACAGGATTTCGACGCAGCGCTGGAGCGCGGCGGGGTAGGAGAACTGCAGGTTCTGGTGGACGGATCAGAACCCAATACGGCCCAGTATATCCAGAGTTACAGCCAGGGGCTTGTGACCCGGTGGCAGACCACGTCCTTGCCCGGCGGCGTGGCGGCGCAACAGCCCATTAATCTGCAAACCCGTTTCTGGTACAATCCCGCAGCCAAAAGTGTACAGTTTCTGGTGCCGGGGGCCATTACGGTTATCATGACGCTCATCGGCACCTTGCTGACGTCTCTGGTTTTCGCCCGCGAGTGGGAACGCGGCACTATGGAGGCAATGTTTGCAACGCCGGTCAGCCGCATGCAGCTGTTGCTGGGCAAGCTCATACCCTATTTCTGCATGGGCATGTTCAGTATGGCCCTGTGCGCAGGGGCAGCGGTGCTGCTTTTTGCAGTGCCATTTCGTGGCTCCTGGCTGGTGCTGTTGTTGCTGTCTTCAGTCTTTATGCTCAGTGCGCTTGGGCAAGGGCTGCTGATTTCCGTGACGTTGCGCGGGCAGCTTGTGGCCGCAGAGGCTGGCCTGTTTTCTGGTTTTCTGCCAGCGCTGCTGTTGTCGGGCTTTGTTTTTGACATCAACAGCATGCCTCCTGTTTTGCAGGCTCTTACCCGGCTGTTGCCCGTCAGTTATTTCAATACCTGCCTGCGCACCATTTTTCTTACAGGCGATGTGTGGGAGATTTTTGCTCCCAGCTTGGCTTTTATGGGGCTGCTGGCAGCCATACTGCTGGGGCTGGTTTACAAAAATCTCGTTAAAAGGCTGGATGTGTGATGGCGGGGCGCGGCAGTGCATCTTCTGCTTCCACCCCGGCCAAGGGGTTTTGGGCGCGGGCGGCTGCCCGTCTTGGCGAGTTTTTTCCACGCCTGAATGTGCGGCGCATGGCCGTCATTGTGCGCAAGGAACTGCTGGTACTGCTGTGCAACCGAGTTTCGCGCATGCTTATTATTGTGCCGCCCCTCATGCAGATCGTGATCTTCGGCTGGGCAGCCACGATGGAAGTGCGCAATGTGGACGTAGCCGTGCTCAACTACGACAGCGGACGCTGGAGCCGCGACATACTACACGCCATTGAAGGTTCGCCTACCTTTCGCGGTGTTGGGCATTTACAGGGCGAAGGGCAGATACGCCCGGCCATAGATCAGCAAAAAGCGCTTTTTGTACTGGTTTTTGATGAGGAATTTTCTCGCCGCATTGATAGGGGCGAACCAGCGGAGGCGCAGGTTATTCTGGACGGGCGGCGCTCCAATGCCGCGCAGATTGCGGCCTATTATCTTGAGCGCATGGTGGCCCAGGTAGCGGCTGCCACGCCGCGCGGTGAGACTATGCAAAGCGCTGCCGCCGAGGTTCCCCGGCTGGATATACGCATGCGCTGCTGGTTTAACCCCAATCTGGAATTTCAGTGGTTTTTTCTGCCCAACCTGATAGGCATGCTGAGTTTCATGCTGGGGCTGGTGGTCACGGGGCTTTCCGTTGCGCGTGAACGCGAGGTGGGAACTTTTGACCAGTTGCTGGTTTCGCCCGCCATACCCACCGAAATTGCCCTGGCCAAGCTGGTTCCTGGCTGTCTTATCGGCATGATACACGGCACCATATTTTTACTTATTTCAGTGTTTGGTTTTGGCGTGCCATTTACCGGGTCAGTGGTGTTGCTCTATCTGGCCATGCTGGTATTTGCGGCAGCTGCGGGCGGGGTGGGGCTTATGGTGTCCTCACTGTCGGCCACACAGCAGCAGGCTTTTCTGGGCGCGTTTACAGTGGGTGTGCCCTGTATACTTATTTCGGGCTCAGTGACGCCCGTTATGAACATGCCCCTGTTTTTGCAGCACGCCAGTCAGTTGAATCCACTGCGGCATTTTACGGCCATCACGCAAGGGGTTTTTCTCAAGGACATCACCGTGGCTGCTGCTGCCGTCAGCCTGGGCAAGATAACCTGCATCAGCATTGTGACTGTGGGCGTGGCGGTGTGGATGTTCCGGCGTAAGGCATAGAGCAACGTCAGACGGCAAGCGCCCGTTGTCGCGGTGTACGCGCCGTCCGCCGTGCCCCTTGTTTCCCGCTGTTTTCTGCCGTTGCGCACTGTTACGTGCTATTACGTGCAGAATGGCGGTGAGCCAGAATTGGAAGTTAAATATGTAAACGTCGGCTGGTTTTTGCAGACCAGCCGACGTTTTATGGTTTTATGCGGCCCGGCAAGGCCGAGGTTGAGTTGAGTATTGTCAGGACTGGCTGTGGTCGGAGCCGGAGCCTTGCGCCGCATGCTGCTGCATCGAGCCTTGGGACGCCTGCGTTCCGGCATGTGCGGGGGTATCTGTTGGGGTATGTGCTGCGACATGTGCTGTGCCCTGCGCTCCCGCATGCGCTGCCGTCTGGGCATTGCTCTGAGCGTTGGCCTGAGCGGCTTGTGTACCCTGTGCGCCTGCCGCAGCATGAGAAGCGGGAGGAACTGCCTTGGGCATGCCGCTGTCTTGTCCGGCTGGGGCGGGGTGCGGCACCCGCTGCACTCTGCCCACAATGGTGGCTATGACCACAATGGAGTAAACGTAGGCAATAAAGCCCACCAGCACGACCGCATTTTTGGCGATCCAGGTGTTGGGCGTAATGTCGCCGTAGCCTATGGTCAGAATGGTGATGTAGCTGAAATAGAAAAGATTGTTGATGGCATTTTCGCCTTCGCCCAGACCGTTGAAGGAGCCGGGGGTGGCAAATTCAATGGCCAGAAAGAGGTAAAAACCGCAGTAGGCGATGAGCATGAGGCCGCACACTGCCGCGTAAACTATGCGGGTGGTGACCATATGGGCTCGGGCAATTTGCCGAAAAACCTCAAGAGTCACGCTGCCAAAAAAGCAGATGTAGAGCAGCAGCACTTCCGCCAGCAGACTGCTGGCAAAAAAGAGATTTAGCGACCGACAGATCATCAGCAACACGCCAAAAAGTACGATGAGCCAGATGACACGCCTTTTGAATTCAAAGAGCACCAGCCCGGCCAGCAACTGAAACGGCAAATAGATGGACTGGGCCATGCCGCCGTAGATGTTGTCGGGAAAAAAGATGTTGAAAACAAAAACGCAAAGAAGGGAAGCCATCAACAACTCAAAACGGTAAACGTAGAGCTTTGAGCGAAAAGAATTCAGTTTTTGCAGCATGGTATCCCTCACTAGGAAGCGATACTACAAATATTGTTACCGTCGGGCAAGGGGTGGCAAAGTCCTTTTTGTGGACACGAAAGCCCGCGATCCGTAAAGTGATTCTGGTAAGCTCTGTCTGAGCAGATTATCTTTAAGAATTCATATGTTGAAAGCTTGAAAATGCCCCATCTCCATTTGTGGATACACACAAATAGTGCCGCGCACTCGTGGCGGGTAGCGGCTCACGCCGCTATAGGGCAATTTCAAAATGCTTGCTCAAGAAAATAATGGAGAATGTCATGCCTTTTTTTTGCCGTTTTAAAACTACATGGACGCTGTTTTGCCTTCTGGCTCTCTTGGGCCTGTCGCCCTTGGCCAGCAGCGCCCAGGCTGTGCCTGTGACAACCAAATACTACAGTCTCGAATTGCCTGCCGACTGGGTGGTGGTCAACGGCCCAGGCAAGGTGAAGGATGCCATTCAGGTTCTGCTTGGTCAAAAAGACCATAAGGCCTCGATTCTCATTATCGTAGGCCCTGCCAAGGCTGGAGAAGCCGAAGCCGCGGTCAAGGCCAATGCGCAGCGTCTGGGTGGAAGCACCCCGGTACAGCGTCAGGGCCAGTGGGAGTTCACTTTTGAGCAGCAGGGCGTCAAGGGCTACGGAATCGTGCGGGAAGACAAGTCTTCAGGTGTGCTGCTCATGATGCTGGTCAGCGGCGATTTGAAAATGGCTAACTTCGTGTACAACATACGCGGCCCTTACAAGGCGCTTATGCCTCTGAAGCCGCAATTGCCCTAGAGCAAGTTACGGATGAACGGCAGATTGCCGTTTATTGAAAACGCCCGAAGACCTTTGCGTCTTCGGGCGTTTTATATTCTGCTTTCAGGAAACCGTTGTTTAGAAATCCTCGGAACAGTCAACCGTTGATCCGTTTACAGCAAGTAGTAAAAACCGCTGGTTGTAGAGAGCCTAACGGATAAAGTTGGTAGCATCCCAGGGTTCAGGCGCGGGCGGATTGATTCCGGCGGCCTTGCCAGCGGCAATGCATTTGACAAGCCACGCCATATTGTCGCCAAGGGTACGCATGATCTGCATGCCTTCTTTGTCCTGCACAACTTCTTCGGCATTGTTGCCGTGCACGGAGTTCCAGTACTGCGAAGAAACCACGGGCATGCGGGCAATGGTGAAGTACTTGTTCAGCCTGTCAAAAGACGCGCTGGCTCCACCACGACGGCAGCTTACAACGGCTGCTGCGGGCTTGAAGGCATAGGGCGCGGATTTCATGAAGAACACGCGGTCCAGCAGCGCGCAGAGTGTGGCGTTGGGGCCTGCATAGTACACGGGGGAGCCAACAACCACGCCATCAGCGGCGCGCAGCAGGTCAATAACTTCATTGACCGGGTCATCTTTGAAGATACAATAGCCCGTATCTTTGCATTTTCCACAGGCAATACAGCCGCGTATGACTTTGGAGCCGATCTGGATCAGCTGGCTTTCGACGCCGTTCTTTTCCAGTTGCGTAGCAACAGTGGACAGCGCCGTGAAAGTACAGCCCTTGGGATGCGGGCTGCCGTTGATAAGAAGCACCTTCATAAAGAACTCCTTTTTTAGCCGTTCAGGCATCATGCTCGGGCGGCAGATTTTTTAAAAAAGTTATCAGATCCGTTGTATTGTGGCCTCTGCATGCCAGATAACAGCCAGTATACTGCGCATGGGTCAGGCTGGTCTGGTACGCCGGGTAACGCCGTGTGGCGGAGGCAAAGGGCAGGTGCAAAACTGCTCCGGCTTTGGGGTGTATGGGCAGCCAGAAGTCTTCAAGCGGGTGCACATAGGCACGCCGGGTTTCTTGCGGCAGGCCGCCCAAACCGAGCAGGCGCAGCAGGCTGTCGGCCACATGAAACAGCAAGGTACGGCCTGGGTGGTTAACAGTGATGAAAAGCTGCTCTTGCTGCCACAGCTCACGTAATAACGACGTACAAACGATAGGGCTTTCGGCCTGTTTTTCTTCTTCACGCCGCAGGCTTTCTTCTACCACGGCGGCCACATCGCCCATAATGGCTGGCGTGGCGCGCAAGTAGACATGTAACGCTTCTTCCGGGGTCAGGCCACGCGCAAGCAGGCTTTCAAGCAAGCTGTCGCCAAAGTTAATGTCCGTTTTGTTGGTCCAGAACGGCCAGTATCCTTTAAAAAAAAGATTTGGAATTTCAACTGGCTGACAGCTCTTTGGCAGGCGGGGCAGAATCTGCTCGGTGGAAATGTCTCCCCATTTGGGGGCAAGGCGCTGATAAAGAAAGAGCGCGCACTGGCTCAAATCGCCGTCGTCAATATTTTCCCGCGTGTAATTGACGTAATGGCGGATGGCAAAGCGCCGCGCAAAGGCCGGGGTGTTCTCCAGCAAGGGCCGCAGCGCTTCGCCCTGGCAATTGGCGTGCAGAAGACAGAGAGCCTGTGGCATGGGAGTTTTCCGTGGCGGGTAAGACTGGCCTAGCTTGTTTCCAGATAGGTGGCGCTTTGCGCGCCCTTTTCGGAAACAGTGACGCTGTACAGGCGTACAAGCTGTGCCTGGGGGTCGTCGTGGGCTGCCAGCAACGCTTCCATGCCCTGCCAGATATGGCGCGCCAGATTTTCCGATGAAGGATTTATGCGGTCAAAGGGCGGCGTTTCGTTGAGCAGGCGGTGGTCCAGAGCGTCCAGCACGGCCTTGAGGCCTTTTTTCAGTACCTTGAAGTCCAGCAGCATCTCTGTGCCAGCAGCAAGTTTTTCGCCTTCTACGGTAAGTTCCACGGCAAAATTATGACCGTGCATGCGCTCGCACTTGCCTTCGTAGTGCCGCAGCGCGTGCCCTGCGGAAAAATCATCACGCACAGTAAGACGCCAGAGTTTTTTTGACATCAGGACAGTATCCTGTAGACCACGAAGGCCGATAAAATGACAACAATAATAGCCAGCACAATGCGTGCGTTCTGGTTCCACTGAAAGTTGGGTGTTTCGACATCCAGATCAGGGTCGCCCGTGGATGGGGGAGTGAAAATGCGTTGTAGCCAGGAGAAAAAAGACATGTAATACCAGCATTTTTAGGGTTTTGCCCACGGGCTTTTCTTTTGCCAGAATAGCAACTGCGTGAGATTTGTCAAAACAAGCTTACGGAACGTCAGCCCCTCAGGAGCGTATTGACGCCCGCCCGCGCCCTTGCCACACTGGCTTCATGAAATGGCCTCTAGTTACCATAAATACCGGGTCCGGCACAGTGCGGGCCGTGGCCCCCTCGTTGTTGGCGGTGAGCCGCGCCACTGATGTTCCGGCTTTTTACATGCCCTGGTTCATGAAAAGACTACAGGCCGGGTACGCCTGCTGGGTCAACCCTTTCAGCGGCAAGGCGCAGTATGTGTCGCTGGCCCGGGCACGCGCCGTTGTCTTCTGGAGCAAGAATCCCGAATCTCTTATTCAGTACCAGACAGAGCTGGAGGCGCGCGGGTTTGCCTACTATGTGCAGTTTACGCTTAACGATTATGAAGCTGAAGGCTGGGAACCGGGGCTGCCGCCAATTTCACAGCGGGTAGAGACATTCCGCCAGCTGGCCGGCTTGTTGGGCCCGGAACGTGTGGTATGGCGATTCGATCCTCTCATGCTGGCCGCCAACCCCGGTAGCCGTATGCTCACCTGTGAAGATTTGCTGGATCGTCTGGAGCGCCTGGCTGCATCCCTTGCGGGCTGCACGATAAAACTAGTTTTCAGCTTTGCCGACATTGCTCCTTACCGCAAGGTGGCGGGCAATTTGCGGCGCAAGGGCGTACTCTGGAGAGATTTTACGCCTGACGAAATGCGCCAAATGGCGGCGGCCATAGCGGCCATTTGCGCCCGGTACGGCATGCGGGCCTTCACCTGCGGCGAAAAGATAGATCTGTCTGCTCAGGGCGTGGCCCACAACCGCTGCACTGACCCTGAACTCATACTTAGCCTGACTTCCCGCCACCCCGACATACTGGATCTTTTCGGGCTTGCCGCAGCTGAACAAATGGCGCTGCCGGGCGTGCCCAGCGTTTTGGGTTCCGCACAGGAGGCAGAGTATCCCCGTGATCCCGGCCAGCGGGCGGTCTGCCTGTGTGTGCCCTGTAAAGACGTAGGCCAGTACAACACCTGCCCCCACGGCTGCATCTACTGCTATGCCAACACTTCAGAAGTGGCGGCGCGCAATAATTTTCATGAACACAACGTGGATGGGGAATCCATAGCGGCCATGCCCGGAAACGTTACCGGAAAATAAGCCCAGGCTCTCTCGATAGCTGGGAGCAGCTGTTGGGGAGGCGTGTTGACTAATATATGACATAGTCATATATTTCTTAAGTCATACAATTGTCTGGCTTGGCAAAACACGGAGAAGCAATGCACGGCGAGTACCTTGAAAAATCTTATATTCCCTTTCAATGCCTGATTATCAGCGCGCTCAACAGGTTTAGTGTTGGCGGCGTATCCACGGCGCAGTATCAGGTGCTGGACGCGCTGGCATCCTGTGAAAGCAGAACCACCAAGGAACTGGCGGCTCTTCGGGGCATATCGCAGTCAGGGGCCTCAAAGCTGACCAAGCGTTTGCTTGATAAAAAATACATTGAGCAGAAAAGAAGCGAGCATGACAGGCGTTCGTACCACATATCTATCACAGCTGAGGGAAGGGCCTTTCTTGAGCGGGCCGAAAAATTCAGAAGTGAAATTCTTGTGCGCATAGAAGACGCTTTGTCGCCAGAGGAAATCAAAATGTTTTCCGATCTTTGCCGCAAGATTACTGGTTCGGAAGATTCGTGCTGCAAAGAGTGAAATCAAAAAGGAACAAGATGATGAAATTTACTGGCAGTATAGCTATCGTTACCGGGGCTTCCACTGGTGTTGGTGAAGCAATTGCGCAGGCTTTGTTCGAGCAAGGCCTCACAGTCGTCATTACCGCGCGCGGGCTTTCTGGCGCCGCCGAAACCGCACGGCGCATTGATCCTTCAGGCGTGCGGGCTGTGGCGATGGAAGTTGATGTCAGAGACCACCTTTCTGTGAAGAATCTTGTGGATTCCGTGATAAAGCGGTTCGGCGCGCTCCATTACATGGTCAACAACGCGGGTATTACCGGGCCGCACGGCGTATCCATCTGCGACTACAGCGTCGACGACTGGCAGGATGTCATGCAGACAGACGTGAGCGGCGTCTTTTACGGTATGAAGTACGCTATACCCGCCATACTGGCGTCTGGAGGCGGCGCAGTGCTCAACCTGTCTGCCGTGAACGGAGCCATAGGCATACCCGGCATTGCGCCGTATACCGCAGCAAAGCATGCGGTGCTCGGACTGACCCGGTCAGCTGCCTTGGAGTATGCGACGGCCGGGGTGCGCATCAACGCCATCGCGCCGGGATATGTAGACACACCACGCATGAAGGAACTGCCGGAAGATGTACGTCAGCAAATGGCGGCAACGCACCCCATGGGACGCATGGCCGAACCGTCTGAAGTCGGCAGGACGGCAGCCTTTCTTTTGTCGGACGAAGCCTCGTTTATTACTGGCGGATTTTACCCTGTGGATGGCGGGTATACTGCAAGATAGCGCTATATTGGCAGGGACTTGTCGTGTTGGAGCGGGTAAACGCTTCAAAGTTGAAATGCCCTAAGACGGTGAAGACATGAAAAAACAGGCGTGGGGGTGGGCGGGAGCGCACC
>JAEWKM010000001.1:0-72238 GCA_023386035.1 Pseudomonadota bacterium | reverse complement strand
GGCTTTCCCCACGCATCAAATTCCGCAGGCTCCATCTCAAACTTGAATTCTTTTTCCCGCTCCTCAGAGGACAGCATCTTTCTGGCTCTTTCGCTGGCCAAATCTTTGACCTCATCCCAAAATGCAGATTGCGCGGTGAATATAAATGCATTCCAGATCGTGAACTTGTCCTGTCCTAAAAAAAAGAAATCAAACCATTGATTGTACAGAGGTGGCCTTCCAGGCTCGTTCAGCACGAGATGGCTGGTAAACATACCACCATACATATCCTTGTTCTGAAAGATACGCTGCCGAAGGCGGACAACGGCGTTTCCACGCTTTTTCCTGGACAGAGACTCAAAGGGACGCAGTTTGCGCCTGCGTCCAAGCGGATGTTTCATGAGACCTCCAAGGGTATTCCATCACTCAATAGTATCAGACAGCGAGCTCATAAAATCAATGCTGCCGATCGCTGCAGAGCCTCTGGAAAATTCTTCACCGGACAGCTCCAGATATTTGATGCTCCCGTCTTTGATACAGTCGCAAAGATGGAAGAAGTATTCCTTTTTGACGTAGCAGTACAAATTTCCTTTGTCCTTGCGCACTGAAAAGCCGACACTGCAGGTAGTATCCTCAGAGGCTTCCATGGTGATGTTCACAGGAATCGCAAGCTTCACTTTGGACGACGAACTGGCGCACAGGGTTCCGGCAAGGGTTACATGGCAAATATCTTGCTGCCCTCTAAATTGCTTGTACAGCGGGCCGTCATATCTGGAAGAAAAATATACGTGCAAATCAAAAACAGACGAATCGAGCTCAATCACATAGGTTGCCACCTGTAGCGGTGCGGCTTTTGTTTTTGCCATAGCTTGCTTCCCCATAAGTTGTTGCTGCCACTGGCTTCCAGTACCTTACATTTTTGCGGATTCTGTAAGCGAGCCGCCTTCGTCATCCACCGGAGTGGAGGGCAGGGCCATGCGTTGATGAACACACCAACGGCGGCATTTGTTTTCTTTAATTTCGAGTGCTATAGCTAATAACAGACATATGTAAATAAAATTGAGCTATGAATTCCTATCGCAGAAAGGGACGTAATGATGACTCTTCCACTAGTTGCTCCGTTCGTCTATCCTTACGAATTTTGGACATATAAAACTCCTTCCATTGAAGAGGGTCTTGCGTATGCTTTACAAACTGGAACGCCCTGTTTACATGTAAAGGATCAGTTGGTCGCAACCGTTAGAAACCCTATCGAAGCTGCTATTCATATTGCTACCGTTGGAATGGACAACGCCCTAGCGCACCACATTAATCAAGCATTGGATGAAAGTTTGGAATATAAACTCTGGCGAAGTGCAATGCCTTCACGCACACCAAAGGAACTCTCTGATTATCAAAAAAGATATCCCCACTGTGACTTAGAAGCAGTAAATATAAAGATTAATGAATATGGTAGGTTGCTGCCAGAGGGGCAAGTTTTGTTTCATGGGGGCACTTGGCCTGCTCAAGAATATTTTAGGTTCTTCCGGGTTTCCCGTGGGTAGCTGATCTGCTAATGTCCTTCGGGGAGGACACCAATGAAGGACACGGACCTGTATTCCCGGATTCTTGGGCTGACCGAGCCCTGGTTTGTTGAGGCTGTTGAACTGGATGCGGTGGAAGGACGGGTGACCATCCGCGTGGAGCATAGTCTTGGTGTTCGCTGGTTCTGCCCCACTTGTGGCCGAGAGCTGGCTTGCCGCGACCATGCCGCGCCTCGTGTCTGGCGTCATCTGGACACATGTCAGTTCAAGACGTTCCTGCATGCTCGGATTCCCCGAGTGGACTGCCCCGAGCATGGCATCCTTCAGGTCAACGTGCCTTGGGCCGAGTTCAAGGGACGTTTCACCATATTGATGGAGCGATTGATCATCGATGTGCTGACCGAGTGTGCCACCGTAACAGGAGCGCGGCGCATTCTGCGCATCACCTGGGACGAAGCATGGGGCGTGATGGAAAGGGCTGTGCGCCGAGGCCGGGAGCGCAAGCAATTGAATCCCTCGCGGTATCTTGGCGTTGACGAGAAGGCATTCCGTAAGGGGCACGACTACGTGACCGTGGTTTGTGATCTGATCGGTAGCACGGTGGAGTATGTGGCCGACGAGCGTAAGGTCGAGAGCCTTGAGGGATACTACCTCCAGTTCACCAAGGCTCAGCTGGAACGGATCAAGGCCGTGGCTATGGACATGTGGGAGCCCTATTTCAAAGCCACACTCAAGCATGTGCCGGACGCAGCGGGGAAAATCGTTCACGATCGGTTCCACGTCATGAAGCACGTGGGTGAGGCGGTGGACCGGGTACGCAAGCAGGAGCACCGCGAACTCGCAAGTCAGGATGACCATCGGCTCAAGGGCACGAAATACCTCTGGCTCTACCGGGAGGAGAACCTACCGGACAAACACCGACCAGCTTTGGAGGCATTGAAGGCGGCGAACCTCAAGGTGGGCAAGGCCTGGGCCATGAAGGAAAGCCTGAACGACGTTTGGAAGTACCTGAGCACGGGATGGGCCAGGCGTTTTGTGAAGCGATGGCTGGCCTGGGTGAACAGGTCAGACCTGGCCCCAATGCGCAAAGTGGGCGGACTGATTCAGAGGCACCTGGAGAACATCCTGACCTTTTGCCGCCACAGGATCACCAACGGCGTGGCTGAGGGCCTCAACAGCAAGATTATGGCCGTAAAGAGAAGGGCTTGCGGTTACAGGAACCGGGAGCATTTCAAGACAGCCATCTACTTCTTCTGTGGTGGTCTGGACCTCTACCCGGCCAGTTCCTGACAGGGGCTACCCACGGAAAACCCGGAAGAACCCGAATTTTGGTGTGGGAAGATGAAGACGGCACCACATGTCTGGCAGTGCCCAATATGGTTTCGCTGGCTCAAAAGTATGGTTTGTCGGATTTGCCTGCTGTTGAAAAAATACAAAACCTTCTGAATGAACTGATAGCAGTTGCTGAATAAAAAACTGACTGCAAGAAAATTTCAATTATTGCGGTTTCAAATAGCAGACGGCCATGCTTGCAATATCCAGAGCTTGGGCAATCAGCGCTCTGCTCATCGTATTGATGACTGTTGTATCTGGTCTGCCTTTGCTCACGAGTCGCTGAGACGCGTAGCACATAGATACTGATGGCAAGAGCACATCAAGGGGGGAGAGGTGCTCTTCCCATCAGCCCTGCGTCAACCCCGCAGGGAACGCCCAGGTAGTAGTCACACAACGGACACCTTGGGCTGGTGGCACAAGCGAAGGGACCGATACTAATCCTTTGCAAGCCTGGCTGTTCGCCGCAACGGACGGTGCAGGCCGTGACCACCGGGCGGAGAAATCGGCAATTCTCCGCCTTTTTCAATTTGCATACAAAAGCATATTGCCTGTTCTACAGATAGTGTTGGCATGTATAGATTCATGCCAACACTATCCGAAAATTCGCCTATGTGCGAATGTTTGAAAAGCTCTTTTTGCGCTTAGGCCGGATAGTATTTTCCCGTGCAGGACTGAATAGATATTTCAACAACCCCTGTCATTTTCAACATCGTATCAGGGTAAGATTTACCCGAATGCTGCGGTGTGTATTTATCAACAAGCGCGTTTAACACCGTGATCTTGGTGTCAATATCCGTGACCAGAGCGGCATGCCCCCTGATAATCACGCTTTCATAGCTTGTGTTTGTATCACAAGGCAGTTCATCTTGAACAAATCCGTGCATTTTTTCAATTTCAAAGCCAACACGGCCGTCGTTTTTTATATTGGCAAGCTTTTCTCCAGCAGCCAGCCCATGAATAAAAATTTTGTCTGACATAAAAACAAAATGCACGGGTGTTATATAGGGAAAACCATCCTGGCCCGTGGTGGCCAGTCGGCCAACGTGCTCTGCGGTCAGTAATTCAACTATTTTTTCCTGCGCCAGTGGATATTTTTTCATTCTTGCCTGCATAATACCCCTCGTATATGTTTGTGTGGCCTGATCATAGCAATGCTTTTGCTCAAATGAACAGGGACAATTTTACTTTTTTTAGCCTGACACCCGACATATTTGCCGTTTGTGGCTCAAGAAATTCCTTTTCCCCCTGTGGAGAGGCCATGCTAAAATTGGATGCCACCAGTGCCATGCCGCTTTTTCAGCAAATATATTGTCAGATTCGGGCGGATATACTGTCTGGTGCAAGAGCTGAAGGCACAAGGCTGCCCTCGCTTCGAGCCATGTCCAAAGAGATGCAAATTGGTAAAAATACAGTTGAAAGCGCGTATGCCCAGCTTGCTCTTGAAGGCTATATAGCAGCCACGCCGGGCAGCGGATATAAGGTTAATCCCATTTATGGGCTTTTGCACCAGATGGAACCCAGCCCGCCTGCGCCACTTTCCCCTGCGGGCAATGATCATGCGCAGAAGATTAATCAACATTACCGCTATAATTTCAGCTATGAGAATTCTGACGGCTCAACCTTTCCCAATGCCATCTGGCGAAAGCTAACATCTCAAATTTTGGCTGATGATGACGCCGCTTCGGGCTATTCCACTGAAATGCATTCGTATGGTGGTGCTGCCGGCTATTTGCCGCTGCGTCATCAGCTGGCGTCATATCTCTATCGCAGCCGCGGGGTCAGATGCTCTGCCGAACAGGTGATCATATGCAGTGGATTGCAGCCCTCAATTATGTCCATTTTGCGCCTGCTTCAAGGTGAATGCAGCTCAGTTGCTCTTGAGGATCCAGGCTATCACGGGGCCAGAGCCGTTTATGAATGCTTTAACATCGGCACCATCGCTGTTCCTGTAAATGAGGACGGGCTGGACCTTGCTGTGCTGGCCAAATCGTCTGCCAGAGTGGCGCATATTGCTCCTTCTCATCAATTTCCCACGGGTGTTGTTATGCCCATCAGCAAGCGTATGGAGATGATGAATTGGGCTATGGAAAACGAGTCCTTTATTATTGAAGATGATTATGACAGCGAATTGCGTTACAGTGGCCGTCCTATTCCATCAATGCAATCAATTGATACAAATGGGCGCGTTATTTACCTGGGCACCTTCTCAAAAGTGCTCTCCCCAGGGCTGCGAATGTCCTATATGGTGCTGCCGCTGCAGCTTTATCAACGATTCCGCGAAATTTTTTCCAATTTTCAATGTACAGTTCCTTGGCTCGAACAGGTAGTACTGACACGGTTTATGGCTGAAGGTCATTGGGAGAGGCATCTTAGGAAGATATGCCAGCAAAAAAAGAAAAAACACGACTTGTTTGTAAATACCGTCAACCAGCTGTGGGGCGAGCGCGCCACTATTCACGGTCATAATGCCGGGTTGCACCTTCTGCTTGAATTTACTGGCGGCCCAAGTGAAGAAGAGCTTGTAAGCAAAGCCGCTATGGCAGAAATTAAGGTGCATCCGGCTTCACACCTTTGGAAGGATAAGGCCCGGTGCCCCCAAAACTGCCTCTTTATGGGGTATGGCATGCTGTCCGAATCAGATATTGTAAGCGCATTAAAAATGTTGAAAGCTGCATGGTGTTGAGCCTGCCTGTTACCAGTACGAATTGGATCTTGGAAATGAGTAAGACCTTCGAACGCAGAGGTGCTACAGTGCAGCTGTAACAGGGTGAGGTTCTTATGATCAATCTTACAGAAGAGACAATGTGGCAGGCCGTAGTTGCCTGCGATGCAACGTACGACGGATTATTTCTTTATGGAGTGAAAACCGTTGGAGTGTATTGTCGCCCTTCATGCAGATCGCGAACTCCCCTGCGGAAAAACACGCGATTCTTTATGACTGAGAAAGAGGCCAAAGACGCAGGTTTTCGCCCCTGTAAGCGCTGTCGGCCAGAACTGGCCATGCATGATCCCGTTGCAAAGCTTGCTGAGCAAGCCAGACAACTTTTTGAAAATCATTTCGACAATCGCCCTCTGCTGGCTGCTGAAATGCAACAGCTGGGGGTTACACAAAGTCATTTGGCCGCCGTTTTTCGGCAGTATTATGGCATGGCTCCTGCGCAGTACCTTGGCTGCAAAAGAGAACAACATGCTAAAAAAATGTTGGCTGAAACTGATATGCCCATTATTGATATTGCCGCTGATATCGGTTTTAGCAGCTTGCCAGCTTTTTACAGCTTTTTTAAAAAGCAGACGGGCACGACCCCCAAAAAGTTCCGTATCCACTCAAAAAGCATCAGCCAATGAGCGCAGGCCCATCCTGCAATGCACTGGCACGATTTTAACATGCTGGCAGACTGAAAGCGAAGAATTCATTGATGCGCTAACTGGATAGAGGGTATTTATGAAGAATATATGGTTTTATAACTTCCCCATAGGTAAAGTTGGCATCGCTGCTGATGACGAAAGCATATGTCAGGTTTTCTTCAGCAGTGGTGAATCCCCAGAAGGATTTGAGCTGGCAGAAACTCCTGTAATCAAGAAGGCATCAGAGCAACTTGCAGAATACTTTGATGGCAAGCGAAAAGACTTTGATCTGCCCTTGAAACTTGAAGGAACCAAGTTTCAAAATGCAGTGTGGCAGGCCTTGCTCACTATTCCCGCTGGTGAAACGCGCAGTTACAAAGACATCGCCATCTTGGTTGGCAATCCCGGTGGTAGCCGGGCCGTGGGGATGGCCAACAACCGTAACCCGGTTGCGGTTATTGTGCCCTGCCACCGTGTCATCGGGCAGGACGGAAGCCTGACAGGCTATGCAGGAGGCCTTTCCATCAAACAGTACCTGCTAAATCTTGAAAAAATTTGGCGTCCTGCTCTGCCGGAAAAGAATCATGACCAGCACAAATTATTTTGAATACGGCGAAACGGAAAAGCAGTGGCTCAGGTCGCGCGATTCCTTGCTTGCCGATGCAATGGACAAAATTGGTCACATTCATCGTGAGGTACAGCCCGATTTATTCAAGGCGCTCATAAACTCCATTGTTGGTCAGCAAATATCTACCAAGGCTCAAGTGACCATATGGAAGCGTATGCAAGAACGCCTTGCTCCCATTTCGCCTGAGAATTTTGGCAATCTGGATGCAGAAACCTTGCAGGCCTGCGGCATATCTATGCGCAAAGCCTTGTACATCAAAAGCATCACTGATGCAGTACTGGATGGCAGCCTGAACCTGAAACTACTGCCCGCCTTGACGGATACTGAAATAAGCGCCCAGCTTGTTCAGCTAAAGGGCATTGGCCTCTGGACAGCTGAAATGCTTATGATTTTTTCGATGCAGCGCCCCAATATCCTGAGTTGGGACGATCTGGCCATTCAGCGTGGTCTGCGTATGCTGTACAGGCACCGTAAAATGACCCCAACGCTTTTTGCAAAATACAAAAAGCGTTATGCCCCCTACTCCTCCATTGCCAGTCTGTATCTTTGGGCTATTGCTGGAGGAGCCTGCGCAGAGCTTACAGACCCGGCACCAGGGAAATCCAAGCCTAAAAAGCAAATAATAAAGCAGCCATCCATGAGCGCCTAAACATTTTCAATGCCAACGCCTGCATTTGTGATGCAGACGAAAAAGCAAAAGAGGCCGAACCAAGAATAAAATTCCTGGTTCGGCCTCTTTATTGATTAATTACTCTAAAGTGAGCTTTTCCGGTTAAAGGCCGTAACAAGTGTGTCTTGTAAACTTAACTAATACATTTTTTTAAAGGTAATTTGCTCTCGTTACCAGCCGTTATGATGGATCTTTTCAGCTTTGAAACGGTCGACCTCACTAAAGGGTTGAGCCGGATGACCAACAACTACAAGAGCCAGAATATTAATATCCGCAGGAATTTTCAGCAAATGGCGAATGGGTTCCATCCTGTCTTCAAGCGGGTGCATGCCGCACCATACTGTGCCCAGATTTTTGCCGCGCGCCGCCAACAGTATGTTTTGCAGGGCTGCAGTGCAGTCTTGCTGCCAGTAACGTGGCTCTTTGGCTTCAGCGGGATTGGCGCAAACAACTATAGCCAAAGGTGCCTTGGAAGCCATTTTGGCGTAAGGATGTGCCTCGGCGATTTGGGCGAGCAAGGCTTTGTCACGCACAGCAACAAAATGCCAGGGCTGACGATTATGCGCGCTGGGGGCAGACATAGCCGCGCGCAGTATTATTTCCAAATCAGCGTCACTCACGTCCTCAGATGTGAATTCACGGATACTGCGGCGTGTAAAAATAGCTTCAAAAACGTCCATTATTGTATTCTCCTGAAAAATAACTGACGGGCAGGAAAAATATGCACCATATTGCATAAAAGGAAAAGCACATGACAAAACCGCGCACCGTGGAGGTATTTCCAGCGGCGCGCGGAGTTGTTTGGCTGTTTGCGCTCAAAGAATCAGGCCAGTAGACAAGCACGGCCTTTTCATCTGCCCTGCCACATTTGAACGGTTAGCTCATATCCCAGTTTGGATACATGGTCCAAATGCCACAGGGGCATATGCCTTCGCAGATGCCGCAGCCAATGCAGCGGGCAGGATCAGACACATACTCAAAACCGCTTTCATCCTGCTTACGGTCAATGGCCTTTTCCGGGCAGGATTTGAGGCACATTTTGCAATCACGGCAAGAGCCGCAACTGATACAACGGCTGTGTTCATCCTGTGGGCTGGGAAGGTCATTGTCATGACACTTGGCAAAGTAGGCTGTGTGCAGCCGCGTCGACGGAACAAGACGTTTTTCCGTTGGCGTGTAGCTTTCACCGCGCATCCAGGCGTCTGCAGAAAGTGCAGCCTCGCGGCCAGTGCCAATGGCATGTACCAGCAAGCCGGGCTTGATAATATCACCAACGGCAAAAACACCGTCCATAATACTCAGGTCAGGCTTGGGAACTATCCATTCACGAAACTTCTCAAGCCCTTCAGGCAGAAAAGAGAGATCCGGCGATTCACCAACAGTGATAATGACCATTTCGCCGGGAATAAGCCTGCCTTCCTGGGTGACGATACCTTTGTCTGTGATTTCCTTGGTTTGGACAGGCCACACCAGTTTGCCGCCCAGAGCTTCAATCTGCTCGATTTCATGTTCAAAAGCGGCAGGCTTTTGCACGTCGATGCAGGTAACCAGCTTGGCACCCGAGGCATAGGCTCCGGCGGCTGCGTCCATACCAGCATTTCCGCACCCAATAACAATAACGCTTTCGGGTACCTTGGGGGGCTGCCCTTTATTTACCGCTTTAAGAAAATCAATGCCCGCAACGATTCTTTCATGCCCCGGCCAGGGGAATATACGGGCAACATGACCACCAGTGGCCACAACAAGTGCCGTGTGCTTTTTGCGAAGCTCGCTGAATTTTTTAGCGTCTACCTTGCAGTTGTTTACAAAGTTAACGCCAACATCTTCAATGCGTTTGAGTTCTTTTTGCAGCAGATCGTGGTTCAACCTGGCGCGGGGGATGACCTGTTCAAGCTTGCCCCCCATAACCGCATCGGCCTCATACACCGTGACGTCATGACCCATGCGGGCCAACTGCCATGCTGCGGTAAGGCCGCCAACACCACCGCCAATAACGCCAATGTGCTTGCCCGTACGCTTTTTGGTCTTGGGGATTTTTATGTCAGCCGAGCAGGAGCCAAGCCCGCCAATTTGCACGGGGCTGTCCAGCTCGTTGCGCGTGCAGCTCTGCATGCAGGGATTGGGGCACACGCTGCCGCAGACGGACCCGGGAAAGGGCGTATAGTCCAGTACCAGCCGATACGCCTCATCCACTTTGCCCTCGCGCAGCAGATTGAAGCGCACCTGACTGGGAATGGAAGCCGGGCAGTTGAACTCGCAAGGGGCGGCATAGCGCGCATTTTCCCACAGGGGCACACGTTGACGGTAATCCCCTCGTGCTACAAGCCCGGTGACGGCAAAGTCGTCTGGTGCAACATCGCTAAAGATACCATCAGTAACCCACTCCTTGGCGCGAAACTGCGCAAGGCTGGGCGTTTCTTCATGCTCTCTTTCCTGATAGGGCAAAGGAGTGATTTTTCTCCAATGCTTCCAGACAGAAAGTTCCTTGCGCAACTGTGGTTTATTGATGGCATTCAGAAAGCTGTCCAGTCCGCTTTCAAGCCATGCAATATCTGCTGCATCGACCGGGCTGACTCGCACATCTTGAGACAAATTGCCTACTGGTCCTCTGAAGTAGACTGCGCCGCCCACCATGCCAACACAAGGACGTTCGCCCAGGATAGACGGCAGGGTCTGGCTCTCATAGCCGCAAACTACAGCTTTGCCGCCACCCATAAACTCAAACGAAAAGCTGCCCACACTTTTGAGTACCCACAGCTCGGGAGCCGTGAACATAGGGTCATGCTTCATCAGTGAGCCGGAGCGTGTTCCCGCACGTCCACCGATATACACGGTGCCAGCCGCAGCGCAGTGCGCAGCTGTGTCGCCCGCATCGCCGCGCACGGTAATGCTGCCGCCCGCATTGAGCCAACCCACGTCAGCAGGTGCGGAACCTTCAACCAGAACTTCAGTGTCAGGCAGGCACATTGAGCCAACCCGCTGACCAGGATTGCTCACAGTGAACGTGAGCTTTTTGCCATCCTTGTTCCAAAGCGGGCCACCGATGTCGTGCTGCCCCGATGCTTCAATATAAAAATCTGTCTCGCCCTTCTCCACCGCGGCCTCAATAGCCAGCAGCAGATCCTGGGTAGACATGCGCTCATGATTTTGCAGTGTATTTACGCGCAACATACTGTCATCCTCGTGCAAAGTGCTAGCAGGCATACTGAATGCCAAGTTTGTCGGCCACGGCCTTGTCTGTGGCTACCAGCGCATCTGAGCGTCCAACTGGCATGGAGCTGTTGCCCACAGGGGCCAGCAGCTTGCGCAGTTCGGAGTCAAAGGCCAGCATGTAGTCCACAATATTCTGTGCGCCCCTGTCCACATCAAGTCGTTTAACAAGACGCGGGTCCTGAGTGCAGATGCCTGTGGGACATTTGCCAGTATTGCAGGCGTTGCAACGGCCTTTTTCGTTGCCCACACACCCGAGCAGCTGGATGAGTATTTTGCCGATAATAACACCATTGGCTCCAAGACAGATCATCTTGAAAGCGTCGGCTGCCGCATTGCCTGAAAGGCCGATGCCGCCGCCTGCCCACAAAGGAATCTGCCCTTGCAGCCCTTGAGCTACAGCAGCCTGATAGCAGTCGCGCAGCTTGGATACGATGGGGTGCCCAGTGTGCTCCAGCGAAACTTCGTTGGCTGCGCCGGTGCCGCCCTGTATGCCGTCGATGAAGAAACCGCCGCAAATCTTGTAAGGATCGCGCAGCAGGTTGTTGTACACCGAAACTGAAGTGGCCGAAGCCGCGCACTTGATGGCCACCGGGACACGAAAGCCAAAAGCCGCATTGAGCGAAAGGTGCATTTTCTGCACAGATTCTTCAATGGAGTACAGGCCCTGATGGTTCGGTGGCGAATGCAGGGTTGCCCTGGGTACACCACGAATGGCCTGAATGTGCGGAGCCACTTTGGCTGCGGGCAGCAGGCCGCCGTCGCCGGGCTTGGCGCCCTGCCCTATCTTGATAAGCACACCTGCGGGATCCACTTTCATGCGGGGCATAGCCCGGATAATGCGGTTCCAGCCAAAATGGCCGGAGGCAATTTGCAGGATCATGTATTTCAGCTGCTCAGACTCCAGCAGTTTGCTTGGCATACCGCCTTCGCCGGAACACATACGCACGGGCAGACCGCACTTTTCGTTCAGATACGCCGTGGCAACAGCAATGGCTTCCCAGGCCCGGGTAGACAGCGCGCCGATGCTCATATCGCTGAATATGGCCGGGTAAACCCAGTTCACTGTAGGCGTGCGGTCAGTAAGAATAAGATTTGATCCTTCCACTCGCAGAGGCAGTTCTTGAGCCAGCATGACGCGGCCCAAAGGCGAGCGGATATCAAAGGTATGCCTTTCCGAGTCCAGAGCCGGGTCAGTCATTTGGCTGATGCGGCCCACAACGATGGAATCAAGCGTGCGCGGCATGGCAAGGTTGCTGCGCCCGCCACGTTTGATCGGGCCGTGCCCCCGTGCCAGCATGGGAAAACGCTGGTCCACATTGCGTACAGGCCGAATAGCCGCGTTGGGGCATATTTTTTCGCACATGCCGCAACCCACGCAAGCGTGTTCAATGCTGGGTTTTTGTGAAATGACAGGCCGGGCCATATGTTCTTGTGAAGGATCAGGAAATGCCTTGCGTGAAAGCGTCACGCTGCGGCGCATCATGCTCACTTCAATGGCGTTGAATGTACAGGCAGCCACACAAGAGCCGCACATGGTACACAGGTCCAGGCGGTAATCTATCTTCCAGCGCAAATCATTGACGCTGACATCCTGAGTCTTTACTGATTCCATCTTTCCACCGCCAGATCGTTGTCAATTACCAGCATTTCCCTTTCGTGGGGATATATATCTTCCGCCACATTTCGATCGGGCATGATGGCATTGAGACCACATACTTCTGATGCAATTGCCACCATGTCCTTGTAACGACCGACAACCACGGGACGCAGTTTTTTTGAATCGCAACAGGTCATCATTCTGCCATCTGGCAAAAGGGCAATTATGGTGTTAGGACCATTTATTTCAAGGTGGGCCAATGATTCGCGGATGAGGCCAAGCACTTTGCTGTCGGCACGCTGCTCTGCCTCAACAAAAGGCAGTGGCGTGATAACATGCTTGTAGTACCGGATGGGCCATTCAAGCTCATGCAGTACATAATGCAGCGTGTAAAGGAAGTTCTGCGAGTCGGATTCAAAGCCGATGTAGCCTCTGTGCAGCGCTTTTTGAAATTCCTTATTCTTGGTGAAAAAGGTGTTTTCGCCGTTGGCGCAGAGGGTATAGCCTTGCAGAAAGAACGGATGGGCCGCGTAACGCACGATGGCGTAGTTGGTATTTTGCCGGCACTGCGTAACAATATTTCGTGCAGTGAGGCGTCCGTCGTCGTTCCAAAGGCGAAAATATGTCGCGATATCAGCGGGGTCGCCGATTTCTTTCAGGGTCAACACGTCAGGCCAGAAAGAATAGACAAACCCGTTGTTATCTTTTTCCAGCAGGGCACGTAGCTCAAGGCGCGTGTCGAGCAAAAGATCTTCGCGTTCATCCTGGCGACGGTAGCGGTAAATTTCAGGGTAATCGTAGTTGCGGAAGACATAGCGCGGCATGGCTTCAATTTTCAATCCGGGTTTCTTGTCTACTTCCGGCACCCATTGTGCCACCTGTACGAAACCCTTTTCTTCCATGAAGTCGTTCACAAGCTGTACACCCTGAGGTGTACAGGCCAATGAAAGCAGCGGTTTGTCTTTGTAATGACTGAATACGCCCTCAAGGTCTTGCATGACCATGGCGAATCCGGAGTTATCGTGGCCTTCCTGCTGTGGCAACATAAGATTGAGCGCCACTGAGGGGGGCACTGGCGTCTTGCTCTTGATAGAGCCAATTCTGCACATATCTGTAACCTCGGTAAAAAGCGTCACGGAAAGACCGGTCCGCAATACGCGGCAACCGCAACACTGATGTACCCGCAATGGGGGAGGTGCCAATTGAAAGCTCCATTGGGCACCAAGGCGCAACAAAAGAGCTGTGAACGAAAGTCGGTTTCTGGGGCCTTGTGGCCGGGCAGTCCTGTCGGACTGTCGAAACCGCGCTGGCGGGCAATTTCGGTCACTTTCACAGGGGGGAAGATGACCTTCCTACAAACGGCAATGATAAGCAAGTGCTTACGGGGGAGAAATTAAAAAAAATTCTTTGCCCCCACAAACAGGGTGCCATGGCACAAACGTGATCTTTTCCTGATCGCGTGGGTACAGTTGCATCTACAGGTTCACTTGGTTGAGGGATAGTGGCAGTACGACGCCCATAATAATGCCAGTAGGTGGTCTGTCGTTGCTTCCTATACTTTCCTACAAACTCGCGATACGTGGATGGGCGACCATCAGAAAAATAGCACACCAAAAGGTCTACAAAAATGCAGCTTGATTTCATTAGTTATACGGGAAGACTCCCTGATGAGACACATGCCCATGCGCAAATTGTGCTCGCACTGGGAGGTGAAATGGAGATTGAGGTCGGCGGCATAAACGCCAAGCTTCTTTTTGACAAAAAATATACAGCGACTCAATGCCGTTTGCTGTAAGGAGACCGTATGCCACTACCAATTATTTGCATTGATGAAAGTGTGAAGGTTGCCTGGCCTGCAACGTATATTGCCTGCCTCTACTACACCGTTGATGTGCACCCCCAAAGTCAAGAGCTGTGGGATTATTATGAAAACGAATTTGCACCACCTCTTGCGGAAAAGCTGACCACAATAAGCTTGCCGGATATGCCTAATATAGGCATGGCTCGGGCCGCCTATAAATCCTTTGGAATTGATCCTGGCAGGCACCGTATTTCATCCGAAGCGCTGTATCGGCGTGTGCGCCAGGGAAAAGCTCTTTATCAGATTAACTCTCTGGTTGACGCCAATAACCTTGCATCACTTGAAACTGGTTTTTCCTTGGGTTCATATGATATTTCACACATTGGCCCGGAAGTGGTTTTTCGTCTGGGTCTACAGGGTGAACGCTACGAGGGTATTGGTAAAACTGGCATGGCTCTTGAAAATATGCCAGTTCTTGCCGATGCCGCTGGCCCCTTTGGCAGTCCCACCAGCGACTCCACAAGAGCGATGATCACCGGCAACACCAAAGAGGCTATGACAATAATATATTCTTTTTCAGGTTTGGACGCGCTTAATGACAGCCTGAATATTACGCAGGATTATTTCAAAAAATACGCTGCAGTTGCTGATTTGAGAGTAATTGTCATCTGATTATGGAGAGTAACTTTTCAGTTGTTTTCAATGACCAGCGCGGTCTTTTGAGGTTCGTACCAGTAGTATTAGCGGCGATTTTTCGGCCAGTTATCAATACTTGTGCAAAGAAATTATGAATTTTTTCATGTTCCTGAAAAATATAATACGCCGGATCCTTCAAAGAGGGCTCCGGCGTATCTTTGTAAAGTATTTAAAGTTTACACCTGTTATAAAGGCTTTCCTTCATTAAATGCAGAGGTTGAAGAACTGTCAGCCCCGGCGTCAATCGCCTCTTTCAGGCTGTCAGCAGACAGGGACGCCAGCTTTGCCACAACATCCTGATCAAAACCCTGATCACGCTCAAGCAGCGCAATGGCTTCCCGCGGCGTCATTCCGGCCCGGTAAGAGCGAGAGCTGACCATGGCGCAAAAAGCGTTAACCACTGCCAAAACACGCGCATTGGGTATGATGTCTTCGCCACTGAGGTTACGCGGCTGACCTGTTCCGTCCAGCCGTTCTCCCATCTGATAAACAGCATCGGGCACTGGCAGGTCGAACTGCAGGTCATGCAGAACCCTGTAGGCATATTCCGGTGCGCGCATGACTTCGCTCTGCTCTTCGGGCGTGAGCTTTTCAGTCTTGGTCAGCAGGTGGCGGGGAACAAAGATTTTACCCACCTGAGAAAGTCGGGCTGCCAAGCGCAGCGTGTCTTTGTCTTTATCGGAAATATTCATGGTTGTGAGCAGAAGATCCACCACTTGCGCCATTTTTTGCGAATGACCAATGAGGTTTCTATCCACACTTTCGATGGCACGCACCAAGGCTGCAGTGCTGCTGGCCTGACGTTCACGAGCGGCCTCTGCCCTGCGGCGGAATTCCGTGATATCCTGGAAAATACCAACGCACCCGCCTGAAACAGGCGATTCCATCTGCAACTTGTCCTCAAAGGGAAAGAGCGTTACCCGGTACAGACGCTCCCCTTGGGGCTGGTCAAGCAAGACCTCAATGCTGCCTTCAGTTTTGCTGGCCGTAACCATAGTCATGCCTTTCTGCAAGGCTGTTGCAGCCGCTGCGGGCAATATGGCAGTGAGGTTTTTGCCGGTCAGATCTGCGTCCGCTTTTCCGGCAATACTGTTAAAAGCTGGGTTGCACATCTGCACCTGCCCCTGACTGTCAACAAGTAGCAGGCCAGCCTGAAGAGAAGCGTTTACACTGTCCAGCATCAGTTTTTGTTGTCGTATAAGGGCGTAAAGGTGTTGAAAATGCATGGCGGTCGTGCGGTAAGCGCGTCCAGCAATGCTGGCCCATACCAAGGCAACCAGCAAGGCGGTGCCCAGGCTGCCAAGAATGCCCAGCCCATAAATCTGATTGGCCTGTCTTTCCAGTACAGAGTCAACTACGCTGGCAGGTACTTCCAGCACAATCCACCATTTAAGTCCGCTGACATAACTTCCCAGCGAGTAGGTTTCACCTTTTTCTGCTATGCCCGGTCTGCGTTTGAAGGTGAGGCTTCCTTGGCTCATTTGCGCTAAAGATGGGGCTAATTCTGCCCTGCCGCCACGAAGGCTGATGGCTTGCATGTTGTTGCCATTACGCTGAACGATGCAGGGTTGAATTTCTCTGTGCTGTTCCTGGCTCAGTGCCAAAAAGGAGGCCAGGGCTCTGTCTATCGGAACTGTGGCCAGTAGCGCTGCCACAGGCTTGGTATTGCCTTGTCCCAGCACCTCGTAAAGCGGGTCAACCAAGTCTATAACAAGATTTTGCCCAAGAACGCGAACAGGACCGAAAGTTAAGGTTTTTCCGGTCATGGCCTCATGTACCAACGTCATCTGCGGTTCGCCAAGAGGAGCGCTCTGGTCCTGCATGACAAGTGGCTGGCCGTCAGGTGTGACGATGCGAGCCGCGATCCATTGTCTGCTGCGTACAAAATCCTGCAAAAGATCCTGCATGTAGGGCCGCTGCTCTGCCAGAGAACGCAGGGCTTCGTCGCTGCTTGATTCCGCGTCTGGAGATGCAAGTCGAACTGCGCCGTCAGCTCCAAGGTTAAGCACGTCTACAGCGTAAAGCCGAAACATTTCAGCAGAGCTGATGAAGCGGGCCTGCTCGGTAAGACCGCTGCGCCATGTATGAATGGCATCCAGCGATTTTTCCATCCAGACCTGCTCCATGTCACGCTGGCTGTTCAAAACTTCCTGCGTCACGTTTTTTATCTGGAGAGTGCATAGCACATAGGCCACTGCAGCCGCCACGGCAAAAAGCGCCAGACTGACAGCCGCCACGGCAGCTTTCTTAAGGCGGTATTTGCTGGCTACACTTTGGGCATCCATTTCTTGCATCTTCATAGTATTACCTACTTTACCTTGCGACCTTTAAGGTGCGCCCAACGGCCTGCTTCATTGACCGAATACTGTGGGCTGTACTGCCTGATCCGGCTGTGTGACAAGACGGCATTACTGAGGTTATCAAGTATATAGGCGTCGCCATTCAAATATACCGCCAGAACGGCATGCGCCAAGTTGCGCACGGTATCGCGCACGACCACGATACGCATATTTTCGGCTGGGATGCCCAATTCTTTAAGGGTAAAATACTTAACTATAGCATAATCTTCACAGTCACCAGACTTTTTCAGAAACTCTGCTGGTATTGCCCAGTAGTCCTCTACTCCCCAGTTTACGATATCCTCTTTATAGGGCCAGGTATTCCAGAAAGAGTTAACGTAACGAAGTAGATCCATAGGGCTTTTACCCTTGGCTTTTTCTTTGAAATTGTCCCAGGTGACGTTTTTTTTAAAATACTTCCCGGGAATAAAAATAGGATCTTTTGCGTTACGTTTCAGCAGGGTAAGCCAGCCGGGCAGCGATGAAAGAGGTCTTTTAAATTCTACAGTTCCAAAAAGCTGAACCTTATTGCCAGAAGTGCCGACCTGCTCCTTTGAGGAACCACTTGAACTTGTGGCGGAAGCTGAAACGGCTGTTGGAACGTCAATTTTATCATGAGAAGCGGGAACAACGTCATCACCTTCATCTTCAGGAGCGGCATTTCCTTGGTCCTGAGGCGATGCTTTGCCGTCATCCTGACGGGCTGTGTCCTCACTGTCTTGCAGTGCATCTCGGCTCTCATTCGGCTGCCTGACGCCCTCCTGATTGGTAGGGGCGTTCTTTTTTTCTGGGCGAGGCGCTTGTTGCTTGTTTGATGCTGGTGCTGGAGGCTGCCAGGTAAAACCCTCGAGCGAAGAAGGCTGAATCTGATCAACCTTGTCCAAAGTGGTCGAAATAGGACGCTCTGGCGCATAATCGTCGCCAACAAGCCCCCCAGCAACAATTCCTGAGGCAGTATTTTGCGCTGCCGTTGCCGGGAGAGGAAGAAAATACCGTGCCGTTAAAGCCACCAGCAAGAATACCACAGCCAAAGGCAGTGCTGTTATGAGTGAAAAACGCAGCAGTCGGTTAGTTTTCATGAATGGAGTTTGCGGGATTGTTGCGGGGTACTTGGGGTATGCTTTGTCAAATAATATATTTAATAGGCAGTCGCGTCCAGATGCAAAAGCCGAGCATTTGTTTATGAAAAAAAGCCAAGCTGGTACGCCTCTTCTGGGGCAAAGGGCGGCATCTTTACATTGGACCTTTGCCTATTCTGTAGTGTATGTTTGGCAGACTGTGTGCCTTGTATACGGGTCAGATCAGACCCAGGTATAACCAACTGATACTGTGGTGGAGAGCGTACATGAGCAAATTTGATGTGGTTATTATTGGTGGTGGTCCAGGCGGGGCCAAGGCTGCCCGTGTTTTGGCTGATGGAGGCGCAAGCGTAGCCATCGTAGAAAGCGCCCACTGGGGCGGCGTATGCCTGAATTGTGGCTGCATTCCCACCAAGATGCTGCTTGGAGCCACCGCTCCGCAAGGGTTGCTGCACGGTCTTGAACGCCAGCGTGTTGCAAAAGGTACGATTGAGGTAGACTACGATGCCCTTCAAAAACGTATTCAAAGATTTACCCGTGGTTCAGCTCAGGCCTTGACCAAGGGGCTTGAACAGGCAGGCGTTGTTTTATTCAATGGGCATGCCCGCTGCACTGGAGCGCATCATGTTGAAGTGCTCGTTGATGATGGCACGGTAAGCACCACCCTTGAGGCTCGGCGTATCATTTTGGCTGCCGGTTCCCGGTCTGCCGCTTTTCCCGGTCTTCGCCCTGATAATGACGCAATACTGGACAGCACTGCCCTGCTTGCCATACCTGCAGTACCCGCAAGCCTTATAGTTGTAGGAGCAGGAGCCATTGGCCTTGAAATGGCTGACTTTTTTAATGCGATGGGCACCAAAGTTACAGTCGTGGAAGCTGCACCACATATTGCGCCCACTGAGGATGCAGACATTGCTGCAGAGATGGAAAAACTTTTTGGTAAAAAAGGTATTACCTGCATTAGCGGTGTTAAAGCAGCTTCTTTGCTCACTCGCGACGGTCAAGCGGTTCTCACTCTGGAAGACGGGCGTGAGCTGTTTGCAGAAAAAGCCCTTGTGGCCGTTGGCCGCGCTCCCAATACTGACAACCTTGGCGCTGAAAAAGCGGAATGCAGCTTGAATCCGCGCGGATTCGTGAGCGTAAATGAATACCTTATGGCTTCGCCAACGGTTTACGCTATCGGCGACGTTAACGGGCAGACTCTTCTGGCCCACGCTGCCGAACATCAAGGAACATACGTTGCGCGACACATTCTCGAGTTGGAACAGGCTTCTTATAATTCTGGCCCTATCCCTTCATGCGTGTATGGCAGCCTTGAAATCATGCGCGTGGGAATAACTGAGCGTCAGGCTTTGGCAGAGGGTGGAGAAATCGCTGTTTCAAGTGCGCAGCTGATGACCAATGCCATTGCTCAGGCTGGCGGCGATGCCTGCGGTTTTGTAAAAGTGGTATGGCAAAACGGCAAGATTGCTGGCATTGCAGCTTTAGGTCACGGTGTTTCGCATCTTGTAACCGTAGCCCAGCTTTTACTGCTTGGTCAGTATTGTGGTGAGCGTTTGCACCATTTCATGTTCGCGCATCCGACATTGGATGAAATTTTGCATACTGCTCTTGAGGCGCCGCAAAAAAAGATCGGCTGATATCATATGCTTAAAATTTCTGTGGCGTTGCGGCCTGTATTTTTGAAGAATCGTGGGTTTTCAGCGGGCTGCAACGCTCAGGTATTTTTTGTTCCTGGCCATTTAAGGCGGCTGAAAACTCTTGTCAGACGCAACGATGTTGGATTAAATAGTTCCCCGCACAAAAATCAGAATGGTTTTTACAGCGTAATCCTGACCATCCCCCACAAGGAGAGCGATGATGTCCTACGTTCAGCGCGTCATGAATAACCTTCAAGATCGATACGCCTACGAGCCCGTTTTTCTTCAGGCTGTACAGGAAGTTTTGCAAAGTTTGCAGGCTGTGCTGGACAGAAATCCTCAGTACGAGCGCAATAAAATCCTTGAACGCATAGTGGAGCCTGAGCGCACCATTTCTTTTCGCGTGCAGTGGGTAGATGACAGTGGCCAGGTACAGGTTAATAAAGGCTTTCGAGTTCAGTATAGCTCTGCCATTGGCCCCTATAAAGGCGGCCTGCGTTTTCACCCCAGCGTGAATCAGGGAATTTTGAAATTTTTGGGCTTTGAGCAGATATTCAAAAATTCGCTCACAGGTCTCGCCATTGGCGGGGGCAAAGGCGGCGCGGATTTCGACCCCAAGGGCAAATCCGACATGGAAATCATGCGCTTTTGCCAGGCCTTTATGAATGAGCTTTTCCACCATATCGGAGCCACCATCGACGTGCCAGCTGGCGACATTGGCGTGGGCGGACGTGAGGTCGGTTATCTTTATGGCCAGTATAAACGCATCACCAGAAGCTATGAAGGTGTGTTGACGGGCAAAAACCTGCTTTTTGGCGGTTCGCTTGCGCGTACTGAAGCCACTGGTTATGGCGCCGTGTATTTTGCCCAGAGTATGCTGGACGCCAGGGGCAAGAGCCTGGAAGACAGAACGTGCGTGGTTTCTGGCGCGGGTAACGTGGCCATTTACTGCTGCGAAAAACTTTACCAGGTTGGGGCCAAGCCTGTTACCGTATCCGATTCGCGCGGCATGATTCATGATCCTGAAGGCATCAAAGTGGACGTGCTCAAGCAGGTTAAAGAAGTTGAGCGTGAGTCTTTGAGCCGCTATGCGGAACTGGTGCCTTCTGCTGTGTACACTCCTGTGAGCAGCTACCCCGAGGGCCGTAATGCCGTCTGGTCTGTCCCCTGCTTTGCGGCCTTCCCATGTGCTACTCAGAACGAACTGAATCTTGAGGACGCCAAAACCCTGCTCGCCAATGGTTGCCACTGCGTGGCCGAGGGCGCGAATATGCCTTCGACTCTGGATGCCATGCATGCCTTCCTTGACGCTGGCATCTGCTATGGCCCTGCCAAGGCGGCCAACGCTGGCGGCGTTGCCACCAGCCAGCTTGAAATGGCCCAAAACGCCAGCATGCAGAGCTGGACTTTTGAAGCCGTGGACAACAAGCTGCGCCAGATCATGAATAATATTTATATCAACGCTGCTGAAACCGCTGCAGAATACGGCGCTCCTGGCAATCTCGTTGTGGGGGCCAATATCGCCGGCTTCCGCAAAGTTGCAAACGCTATGATTGCACAAGGCGTGTAGTTTTTACACGTTCGATAGAACAGAAAGGCCGGAAGCTCTGCGGAGTTTCCGGCCTTTCTGTGTGCAGAGTCGACAAACATATTCAAATTTGTTTCTGACCGCCGCCTTGTTACGGTAATGCTGCATGGTCAGCATGGATGCCCGGTTATCTTCTTAATAATTTCAAGACCTCTTGATATTTCTTCATGAGTCAGATGTGAATACCCCAAGACAATTTTATGGGCATGTTTGCTGTTGCGACTCAGGGAGTATTTATCAACAGGAATTACCTTTACCCCATGCTCGTAGAGTTTATTTACCAGATCATCAGTAAAAACGAGACCAGGAAAAGCTGCCACAAGATGAAGGCCATTCGCTTGCCCACTGACAGATACAGCATTCCCAAAAATCTTTTTTAAGCAAGCCAATGCATGATTTCTTTTGCGGGCATATAGTTTTTTCATCTTCCAAGTATGCCGCTCAAGGCCACCGCTGTTAAGAAACTCTGCAAGCGTGTGCTGTGAAAGGGCTTCGGTATGCACATCCGTGTACATTTTTTCTGCTTTCCAGTCGCAAATCATATGTTCGGGGATAATAGCAAAGCCAAGACGTAAGGCTGGCGCAAGGATTTTACTAAAGGAACCAAGGTAGATCACCACTTCTGGATCAAGTTCATAGAGCGCACTTGTGGGGGCTCCCTCGTGGCGGAATTCGCTGTCGTAGTCATCTTCTATAACAAAGCATTGGTTTTCGCGGGCAAAGCGTACAAGACTCTGGCGACGCTGGACGGGCAAGATCGCCCCCAAAGGGTATTGGTGGGAAGGCGTGGTATAAACAAAGGCCAGGTTTGAGCTGGATTGCTGCGCATGCGAACGTTGCAGGGCTGATACGTCCATTCCCTTCTCGTCCACTGGAACACCCTGCACACGCAACCCTGCGCGACTGACAACCTCCACCATTCCGATATGTGCCGGATCCTCCGCAAATATGTATTCACCCGTTTTACGCAAAAGCCGGGAAATCATTGCCAAGCCTTGCGTTGAGCCAGATGTTATCATCACGCGGTGAGGTGATACTTTAAGTCCGCGCATTCTGAAAAGATATGCGGAAATAGCTTCCCGCAGTGCCCACACTCCTTCTGGCCCACAATAGCGAAAAGAAGATGAGGGCAGTGCTCCACATACGCGTGCGTAAATCTTCCCCCACTCCTTTTGCGGAAAAGCCTCAAGGTCAGGAATTCCTGAGCGAAAATTGATAATGTTTTCGCTCTGCGCCTCATCTACACGGCATCCACCAAGTGTGCTTTGTGTCTTGCTGTCATCAAAAGCAGGCGGTGGCAGCGCAACCAGGCCTTGCACAACTCTGGTTCCTGAGCCTTGGCGGGTTTCCAGGTAGCCCTCGGCAATCAGCTGATCGTAGGCCTCCAGAACTGTACTACGCGCAATCCCCAGGTCTTTACTGAGAAAACGGCTCGAAGGCAGTTTTTCATTTTCCTTTAATATGCCAGAATGAATGAGAAATTTTATTTTTTCATAGAGCTGCCGGAAAACTGGCAGCTCATTTTTTTTGTCCGGGGTAAACCACATATCTGCCTCGCGGTAAAGTGGTCTGGTAATATTTTATGTAAAATGGATCTTTTTAAGACCATTTATTCTTTATACATGAGGGGTCAGGTAAGGACAAGAATTTCTCCGCATGCCAGCAGCACAGCTAAGTTCAGAAAAATAAGTGGCACAACCACGATGAAAAAGGATTTGGTAAAATGAATAAACAAGTAAAGGCGTATTCCTTTCTCGTCATGGCCATGTCCATTGCTGGAAGTGCTGTTGTGGCTGGCAAGCTTATTATTTCAGATGTGCCCATTTTTCTTGCTGCAGAGTTGGGAATTCTTTTCAGTCTTCCATTTTTGCTTTTTCCTGCGTTGCGCCAAGGCAAAAGCACGTGGCCATCTGACAGAAAGACACACATGATTCTTTTGGCGCAAGCAGTTTTTGGTGTTGTGCTTTACCGGATATTCATGTTCTGGGGATTGGAGTATACATCGGCAACTGCGGCAGGACTTGTTGGCAGCACAGCTCCTGTTCTTATAGTTATTTTGGCTGTTTTTGTTCTCTGTGAAAAATTGTCTATGCCACGCATTGTTGGCGCGCTATGCGTTTCGATTGGCATATCAGTCATGAACATTCTTCCATTTCTTGAGGATCCAACAGAGGCTGCCAACGCCTTTATGGGTAACAGCCTGGTGATGATTGCAGTTTTTTGCGAAGCTTTATTTTCCGTTATGAGCAAGTCACGCTGCCAACCCATGTCTGCCCTGCTTCGGACGGCCATAGTTTCTCTTTATGCATTTCTCTGCTTGTTACCATTGGCGTTGTATGATGCATGCCATTATGATTTTGCACAGATAACAACCTCGTCGTTACTGTGTCTGGCTTACTACGGTTTTTTTGTTTCCTTTCTTTCGTATGTATTTTGGTTCAAAGGTGTTGCCAGCGTGCCCGCTGGAATAGCAGGCTTATTCACCGGATTTGTGCCCTTGAGCAGCGTGTTCTTTTCCTGGTTGATTCTTGGTGAAGAAATCACTCAGGCACACTGGATTGGCCTGTTTTTTGTTCTTATCGGCATCGTATATCCGTGCGTTCCAGAGCACTTTTTGAAATATAATCCCCTTAAGTGTATAAGAAAAAATATGCCTACTCGAATAGATTAACTTTGAAATGGTTCATATTTAAAAGATGATCTGCCTGCAAATACAGCTTTCAGTCGAATCCAGGCGGCATTACGGTGCGCGACACTCTTGTACAGCGTAGAGCATATAGTCTTTTCAAAATCAACATGCTCCAGTATTTGAGGATTAGGACGCTTGGCGGCGTATGCCTTTGTTGATGGATACAGTTAGGCGCAAATAACGACGATTGTGTTCTATGGTTTCACGGCACAAGCCAAATAAAAAACCACCCGCTTAGAGCAGGTGGTTTTTTATTTGGCTTGCCAAGAAGTTATCTCAGCAAAACAAGTGTCAGCACAAACTGCGCAGGCGCTTGATGGCTTCTTCAGTATCTTCGGGCGACCCAAAGGCCGTCAGGCGCACATAGCCTTCGCCGGAAGCGCCAAAGCCTGCACCAGGGGTGCAAACAAGGGCAGCCTGTTGCAACAGTTTGTCAAAGAATCCCCAAGAGTCTGTATCGCTTGGCACGCGCACCCAGATATAGGGAGCATTTACGCCACCGTACACAGAAAGTCCCATCTCGCTCACAGCAGTGCGCAACATGGTAGCATTACGCTGGTAGCCAGCAATAACACCCATAATCTCCTTCCGGCCCTGTTCGCTGTACACGGCTTCAGCCGCGCGCTGCACGATGTAGGGGCAGCCATTGTACTTGGTGCACTGACGGCGATTCCACAGCCCGTTCAGGCTGATCTTGCCGCCCTTGCCATCGCTGATCTGCAATGCCTTGGGCACGACAGTATAGGCGCAACGCAGGCCAGTGAATCCGGCGGTTTTTGAGAAGCTGCGAAATTCTACAGCCACTTCTTCCGCGCCATCAAGCTCATAGATGGTGTGGGGGATGTCGGCATCGGTAATAAAAGCTTCATAAGCTGAGTCGTATAGAATGACGCAGCCTTCACGCCTGGCATAATCGACCCAGCCCTGCAGCGCGGCTCGCGAAAGTACCGTTCCTGTGGGGTTGTTGGGGTAGCAAAGGTAGATCATATCGGGCCGGGTTTTGGGAAAATCAGGCACGAAATCATTTTCCTTCACGCAGGGCAGATAGACAATGCTGCTCCACTGCTTGCCTGTCATTTCACCGGAACGTCCGGCCATAACATTGGAGTCAACATATACGGGGTACACCGGATCGGTTACCGCAACAATGCTGTCCTGAGCAAACAGTTCCTGAAAATTGCCAACGTCGGGCTTGGCTCCATCACTGACAAACACTTCGTCGGCACTGAGGTTCACACCGCGCGCTTTGTAGTCATATTGCACAATGATATCGCGCAGAAAGGCATAGCCCTGCTCTGGACCGTAGCCGTGAAAGTGAGCGGCATCGCCCATTTCGTCCACAGCCTTATGCAAAGCGTTGACAACGGCAGGCACAAGGGGGCGCGTAACGTCGCCGATGCCCAGGCTGATGACGCGCTTGTCCGGGTTGGCTTCCTTGAAGGTGGACACCTTGCGGGCAATATCGGCAAAAAGGTAATTACTTTGCAGCTTGAGAAAATTGATGTTTACGGTAGTCATGTCAGTCCTCTGCGATCAGATATGATATTCGCCGGCAAACACGGTCACAGCGCCGCCGGTCATGTACACATGGTTACTGCTTTCGTCCCAATGAATTTGCAGGGTGCCGCCCTTAAGTTCAACATCCACATCGCGACCAGTGTAGCCGTTGAGAACGCAGGCAACTGCGACGGCGCATGCGCCAGTTCCGCAGGCAAGAGTTTCTCCTGCACCGCGCTCCCATACGCGCATCCGTACTTTGTTGGAAGAGATGACCTCAACAAATTCCGTATTGGTGCGTTTGGGGAACAAGGGGTGGTGTTCAAAGTTCGGGCCGATGCGGGGCAGATCCAGTTCGTCAATACCCTTCATGAAAATGACAGCGTGTGGATTTCCCATTGAAACGGCAGTAATTTCATATAATTGGCCGTCCACATCTACGGGATGGGCCACAAAACGCTGTTGTCCACCGTCTGTTGAGGCTTCTGTAAGTACGGGAATTCTTGCGGGGGTCAGTTCGGGTTCTCCCATATCAACTGTAGCGCCACAAACTTCGCCAGCTTCAAATAACAGGCGCACAACTTTTACGCCTGCTCCCGTTTCAACAGTGATTACATCCTTAACCTGGATGCCGTGGTCGTATACATATTTGCCCACGCACCGCACCGCGTTGCCGCACATTTCAGCTTCAGAGCCGTCTGCATTGAACATACGCATACGCACATCGGCTGAAGCTGATGGCAAAATGAGCACAAGTCCGTCAGAGCCGACACCAAAATGGCGATCGCTTATTTTTTTGGCGAGTTCACCGGGGCTGTCAACGCGCTCTTCAAAGCCATTGACATAGACATAGTCATTGCCGATGCCCTGCATCTTCGTAAAGCGCAATGTCGCAGCCATATAGTTCTCCTTTATTCATCAAAGGCGTACAACGCCCCTATTAAACATCATTGATTATATAATGAATAAACAACCTATTCTGATTCAAGATAAAAGTAAACATGAAGGCTGGTGCGTAAAATCAAAAAAGGCGAAGAGCCGCCAGACTCTTCGCCTTGTGGCCACCGGCCTTCGCCGTCCGTTGCGGCGAACGGCGAGGCCCGTGGCTCCCTGCGGTTTTACCGCAGGGGCTGATAGCTGGGAGACCACCTTCCCCCCCGGGATGAGACTCCTGCTATCAACTTTTTTAGAGTACGTTACGTATGACTGACCTCCACGAGGTTGTAACCGTACATTAATTCAATAATTATCGACATAAAGCCTAGTGCACCCACAGCAACTCTGCGTACTTGGGCAGCACCCACAGGGTGTCGTCCACAATGCTTTCAAGGGCATCGGCGTGTTCACGGCATTGATTCATGGCTGAAAGAATGCAATCGCGTGCCACTTTGGCCTCTTCAAGAGCACCTGCGGTGCTGTGGGCTTTGGCTATAGCCTTGTCCAACTCGGCTACGCCATTTTGCAAAGCTACAACATGGCCGCGCAGAGTATTGAAGTACACTTCTTCCGCATCTGCACTCTTTTCGCCCAATACTGCTCTGGTTTTAATGACCGCATCAGCGGCGCGCGCCTGTGCCTCAATGCACTGGGGCAGTACGGACGTACGCAGCATGTCGAGCATAAGATTGCCTTCAATGCATATGGTCTTGCAGTAACTTTCCAGCAATATTTCCTGGCGCGAAATGATTTCGCGTTCGGTAAGGATGCCGTGTCGCAGGAAGACGTTCATGACTTCAGGGTCACTGTAGTGCTCCAGCGCGGTTACTGTGTTGTTATGGTTAGGCAAGCCCCGACGAGCGGCTTCTTCAGCCCAGGATTCAGCATAACCGTTGCCGTTGAAGACCACGGGCATGTGCTCCTTGAACAGACGGGGAAGCAGTTCCTGCAAGGCGGAATTCAAATCCGTACCTGCCGAAATTGACGCCTCAAGTTCAGTGGCAATGTCGTCCAGGGCGCAGGCCACAGCGGCATTAAGCACGATGTTCACCGGAGCCACCGACTGGGAAGAGCCCACCGCACGGAATTCAAACTTGTTGCCCGTGAAGGCAAAGGGACTCGTCCGGTTGCGGTCAGCAAGGTCAACAGGCAAAGGCGGCAGGGTCGAAACCCCTACTTCCATGAAGCCACTTTTTTTATTTTTGGAACCACGGCCATTGTTGATGCCTTCCAGCACGTCGGTAAGCTGTTCGCCAAGATAGACAGACAGGATGGCCGGGGGCGCTTCGTTGGCGCCAAGACGATGGTCGTTGCCAGCGCCCACAGTGCCAAGGCGCAGCGCCGTACTGTGCTTGTGTACCGCACGCAGAACCGCGGCCAAAAAGACCAGGAACTGAGCGTTGTCCTGCGGTGTGGTGCCAGGATTAAGCAGGTTCTGGCCATCGGAGTCACCCATGGACCAGTTGTTATGCTTGCCGCTTCCGTTCACACCCGCAAAGGGCTTTTCGTGCAGCAGGCATACAAAACCGTGCCTGCCCGCCAAATGGCGCATCATGTTCATTGCGAGCATGTTGTGGTCGCAGGCAATGTTGGCTTCTTCGTAAACAGGGGCCAGCTCGAACTGCCCAGGAGCCACTTCGTTATGTCTGGTTTTAGCAGGAATACCCAGAGCCAGCAGTTCCTTCTCCACGTCCTGCATGAAGCTCATCACACGGCCAGGAATAGCGCCGAAGTAGTGATCTTCCATTTCCTGGCCTTTAGGAGAAGGAGCACCCAACAGCGTACGGCCTGCCAGCAGCAGGTCAGGACGCAGCGCTGCAAGGTTTTTATCTACCAGAAAATACTCTTGTTCAGGTCCAACCATGGCGCGAACATAGGCGGCTGAGTCGTTGCCGAAGAGACGCAGTATGCGCAGGGCCTGTCTGGACAAGGCTGAAATGGAGCGCAACAAGGGGATTTTGCGGTCCAGCGCCTCGCCGGAGTAAGAGTAGAAGTACGTGGGAATATGCAGCGTTGCCCCGTAAGGAGCAGGAATTATAAACACGGGAACAGAAGGGTCCCACGCTGTATAGCCGCGTGCTTCAAAGGTTGAACGAATGCCGCCGGAGGGAAAGGAGGAAGCATCGGGTTCACCGCTGATAAGCATTTTGCCCGAAAACTCACTGATAACCTGCCCGTCTGCAGTGGGCGACAAGAAAGCATCATGCTTTTCAGCCGTCAGGCCAGTCATGGGATGAAACCAGTGTGTGTAGTGGGTTGCGCCGTTTTCAATGGCCCAATCTTTCATGGCATTGGCCACCACATCGGCAATTTCGGGATTCAGGCGTTCACCATCACGAATGGTCTTGGCCAGCTTGCGGTACACATCCTTGGGCAGGCGTTTGCGCATGGTGGCGAGGCCAAATACATAACGGCCAAATCCTTCTTCCACGCCGCACCCTGTGTCTTCTTTGCTGGTGGGCATCACGGGAGAGGTATTTATTGCCTTGAACAACGCCTTTTTACGGGGGGAACTCATACTTCTTCTCCTTTATCCTTTAAACAAGAGTTGCTGCCATCGGAGGAAGCGCTCTTACAGAGCTGCATCGCCACGTTCGCCTGTGCGGATGCGAATGGCATCCTCCACATCACTGATGAAAATCTTTCCATCCCCAACCTGGCCCGTACGGGCTGTAGCCACTACTGCATTGATTACAGATTCTACCATGTCGTTATGCAGTACTATTTCAATTTTTACCTTTGGCAGGCAGTCCACCTGCATGATGTTGCCCCTGTACACTTCAGTGTGTCCACGCTGGCGGCCAAAGCCTTTTATTTCAGTATAGTTGAGGCCGTGAATGCCCTTTTCTGAAAGCATATCCCTGACCTTTTCAAACAAACCGGGCCGGATGATAATTTCGAGCTTCTTCATACTGCTGTTCCTTTTCCTTGCGGCAAGGTTTACAGGTTGTAGCCACGTTCGTTATGTTCACCAAGATCAAGGCCTGTAAATTCTTCTTCAGGCGCGACGCGCAGGCCAACGATGGCGTTTACTACATAAAGGATGATGCGTGTCGCGATGTATACAAAGACCCATGTGCCGACGATGGACACCAGTTGGATCCACACTTGACCAGGGTTGCCGTAAAAAAGACCGTCCACATTGTTGATGGCCGCGCTGGCGAAAAGGCCAGTAGCAAGCGCGCCCCATGTGCCTCCAAGACCGTGAATGCCAACCACATCAAGCGCATCGTCGTATCCAAGCTTGCCCTTCATGAACACGCCGCCGTAGCATACAAGACCACCAACAAAACCGATGAGCATGGCAGGCAGAATTTCAACAAAACCAGCGCCAGGGGTGATGGCCACCAATCCAGCCAGCGCACCAGAAATTGCGCCAAGGCTTGTGGGCTTGCCAGTGTGCTTCCATTCAATAAGCAGCCAGCCAAGAATGCCGCAGGCAGAAGCCATATGGGTCGTTACCAATGCTTGACCGGCAAGGGAGCCAGAAGCTAGGGCGCTACCCGCGTTAAAACCGAACCAGCCAAACCAGAGGATGCCGCCGCCAAGCAGGGTCAAGGGCAAATTATGAGGAGAATGTTGCGAACCAGTGGAAAGCCGCGGGCCAAGGGCTTGGGCGCAGGCCAAAGCCGCTGCACCGGAAGACATATGCACCACCGCGCCACCTGCGAAATCAAGCGCGCCCATTTGTCCCATCCAACCGCCGCCCCACACCCAGTGAGCCATGGGCGAGTACACGCATATCAGCCAAAGTCCGGAAAAAAGCAGCATGGCTGAAAAGCGGATTCGTTCAGCGTAAGCGCCTGAGATCAGTGCTACGGTGAGCACCGCAAACATGCATTGAAAGCCCATAAATACGGTGTGCGGAAGTTGGGGAGCCATTGGAGCGGATTCTCCGCCGACACCTTTCAGGAAAAGGAAGTCGAAGTTGCCAATAAGTCCGCCCACATCCCCGCCAAAAGCCAAAGTGTACCCAACAAAGGCCCAAAGAACTGAAATGAGTCCCAAACAGGCGTAGCTGTGCATGTGGGTTGAAAGCACGTTTCGTGCGCGAACTAGACCACCATAAAAAAGGGCCAGGGCCGGGGTCATAAGCATGACCATTGTGGCGCAGATAATAATAAATGCGGTATCAGAGGCGTTCATACGGGCATCCTTGATCTTTACGGCCACCTTGCGTCATGAGCGTGTCCACCTATGAAGCAACAGTGTGCCGTGTTGACTGAACCTCTTCAGCGGGTCGGCGCCAGACCCGCTACAACGACACAGCGTCGTTGCCAGTACAATCCCTCTCAGGCATTATTTGTGCCAAAGCTGAAGAAACCTGTTTATGGCTGGATAACATGCTGAAATTTTAATATTTTTATATTTGTACCAAGTTTGGCTGAAAGCAGGAATCCATTTGTGAATGATATTTTATTACATTTTTGTCGAAAGATTTTTTGCCCACCAACATATAAAAAATGACTTTCTTGATTGGATTTATAAAATACTGTAAATTTAGTGTGTTAGTTTGATTTCTAATAAATATACCATTTTGTCGATTCTTTTGAACTAGAGGCATTTTGTATGCTTCAAAAATAAAAAAACCTGAAACAGCGCGCTGTTTCAGGAGAAATGACGGGTAACGTCTGGATGTTTAAAATATCTACTTAAATGTAGATTAGTGTTTTTTAGATGTTGTCAGGTGCAAAATGAGATGCGCGGCGAGGGATTGCTGCGGAAGTTGAACAAAACTGCAGTTTGAATCGCTGTGGGCATGGGGGAAGATTGAAAAGAAAAAGCCTGCCCCCTTTCCAACCATAGTCGGCAATGAGGTCAGGCCGTAAAACCGCTTATGCAGCAGCTAAAAACGTTCGTCATTAAGTGCACACGCAGATGGCGCGCGGAAGGCATCTATATCCGTTCACGCCTGAGACGAAAATCTTTGTAACTGATACCATATTTTTTCATTCGTAACGCCATTATTCTTTCAGTCAGGCCAAGACTGGCGGCAGCCTTTCCCATTTGCCCCTGGCTGAATTCAAGAGCTTCAACAATGGAAGCCCGCTCCAGTTCATCCAGTTGATCCTGCAAGCTGCCAGAGAATCCGGGCCTCAATGTGCAGACGTTTTCTCCATTCACATTGGTGCAGTGAATGCCGTGCAAGGCGGGGGGCAGGTGCTGCGGCAGGACAAGGCCTTCCCTGCCCAGAAGCAAGACTGCCCTCTCCATAACATTTTCGAGTTCGCGAATGTTGCCCGGCCACGCATAGCGTTGCAGCATGTCCATAACGGCCAGAGAAAGGCGTACGTTTTCACGGCCATTCGTTTGCGCGAATTTTTTTATGAAATGGTTGGCAAGCGGCAGAATGTCTTCTGGGCGGCCACGCAGCGGCGGAAGATATATGGGAAAGACATTGAGGCGGTAGAAAAGGTCGCGCCGAAAGCTTTCCTGATTGACCATGTGCTCAAGGTTTCGATTGGTAGCAGTAATAAAACGCACATCAACATAGTGCGTTTCCATACCGCCCAAACGCTCAAAAGCTCTTTCTTGCAAAACGCGTAGAAGTTTGGCCTGAGTCATGAGTGAAAGCTCGCCCACTTCATCCAGAAAGAGCGTGCCGCCGTTGGCCAGCTCAAAGCGCCCTTTGCGTGTTGCGTTGGCTCCGGTAAACGCACCGCGCTCATGACCAAACAGCTCACTTTCAATAAGATTTTCCGGCAAGGCGGCACAGTTCAGTGAAATGAATGGTTTGCTTGCTCTAGAGCTGCCAGTGTGTATGGCGCGAGCTGCCAGTTCTTTGCCTGTGCCGGATTCACCCTGCAAAAAAACTGTTGTGGCTGACGGGGCAACCTGGGCAATCTGGGCGTAAACTTTTTGCATACCTTCAGAGTTGCCCACAAAACCTCTTGGCCGTAGGGGCGAAGAGGTTTCTTCATCCATACGTCCCTGTGTTTCAAGGGCTGCATGACCCAACAGTGTGGAAACTATCGTGAGAAGCCGCATCTCATCTTCAAGCGTGGCGTTATCCACGAGCAGATGGTCCACTGAAAGCGCCCCCACAACCTGATCGTTAAGACGAATGGGAACACAGATAAAGGAAATGTCCTCTTTACCCAGATCGCGTGATCGTGTGCGGTTGAGAAACAGCGGATCTTCAGACACGTTGGATATGTACATGGGGCGGCCACTTTCAATAACCCCCCCCGTGATGCCTTCACCGCGCACATAGCGGCCACGCCTGAGTTCCGCCGGTTTGAGGCCATAGGCGGCCTCTGTTCTGATTTCTCCGGTATGCGGTGAAATGAGGGTGATGGCGCCGCGCATCATATGAAGCTGATCCGCCATAAGCGAAAGAGCCTTGTTCAATGCCTGCGCAAGGTCAGTCGTGGTGTTCATGATCTGGGCAAGTTCAAAAAGCAGCTTGAGTTGCTGCTCTTGATGATCGCCCGTGGTATTGGATAGAACACCCGTGTGCTGGCCGTTTTCAGTGGGGGGGATGGTGGTCTTGCGCATGTTCCCAATATACTCCAGCAATGCCTGGGGTGCAATCCGACAGGAATGGGCCGAGAACAAGTCTGCTACGCCCAGGGGGAAGCCTGTGGAAAGTATCATAAAAAGGGCTGACCTCTACGGTTCAGCCCTTTCAGTTACTCTATATTCCGAGTAGCCATAATTTGCCAGACTAGGCGTTTGCCCTGCCAATGCAAAAATAGGCAAAACCGTGATCCGCCATAGAGGTGGGGGAATACAGGTTCCGTCCGTCAAAGAGCAATGGCGCTGTCAGAAGGCTGCGCACCCGTGCAAAGTCGGGATTACGGAACTGATTCCATTCAGTCACAACCATCAGCCCTTGAGCCCCTTGGCAGGCATCATACTGATCGTCAACGATTTCAACCAGCTTGTTGTCCGCAAAAATCGAGCGTGCGTTGTCAGCGGCAACAGGGTCAAATGCCCGTATTTTCATCCCTTTGGACGTCAGCTCATTGATGATGGTAATGGCCGCAGCTTCGCGCATATCGTCGGTGTTGGCCTTGAAAGCCAAGCCCCACATGGCCAGGGTTTTGCCAGCCACACCACCCTGCGGCGCAAAGTATTCTTCAACACGGCTCGCCATATGTTTTTTCTGCCGGGCGTTCACAGCTTCCACCGCATTGAGCAGCTCAGGCCGCACGCCAGCATTTTCAGCAGTGTGAATAAGCGCTTTCACATCCTTGGGGAAGCATGATCCACCATAGCCCACCCCAGGGTAGATGAACTGGTAGCCGATGCGGGAATCAGAACCGATACCCGTGCGCACATCACGCACGTCTGCACCCACACGTTCGCAAATAGTGGCAATTTCATTGATGAAAGAAATTTTGGTAGCCAGCATGCAGTTGGCGGCGTACTTGGTCATCTCTGCGCTGCGCACACCCATAACAATGATTTTATCACGGTTGCGGGCAAAGGGGGAGTAGAGCTCGCGCATGACAGCGGCGGCCTTTTCCGAATCCGTGCCGATAACCACGCGGTCAGGCTTCATGAAGTCGGAAATGGCGTCTCCCTCTTTGAGGAACTCAGGATTTGAAACGACGTCAACGTGCAAGTTCACGCCACGCTTGGTCAGTTCTTTTTCAATAAGGCCACGCACTTCATCAGCCGTTCCCACAGGCACGGTGGACTTGTCCACCACAACCATGTCCTTCTGCATGTACTGACCGATCTCGCACGCGACCTGACGAACAAAGCTCAAATCGCATGAACCGTCAGGCTGGGGCGGCGTACCAACGCAAATAAACGCACAATCGGCCTGCGCGATGCCATCTTCAAGCTTGGTTGTAAAAGTCAGTCGACCATCGGCGCGGCTATGCCGCACCATAGGCTCAAGGCCAGGCTCAAAAATGTGTACAGAACCAGCATTCAGCTTTTCCACAACGGCAGGATTAACATCAACACAAGTAACTGTATTGCCCATTTCTGCAAAGCAGGCGGCGCTGACCAGGCCCACATAGCCGGTGCCGATAATGCAAAGTTTCATATGTAATCTCCCAATGTTCAAAGCGGGCCGCACCCTTGACGTTACGGCCATGAACGGGTCAAAATAGTTCATCGAATGGCAGCCTATACGATATTTTTTTTCATTGGGCAACCAGCTCTTACCGAGTGAAACTCTCCGTCATGCGTATCTTTGCGCGCGGTGGTAATAATGATGATAGTCGGCTTAGGGATAGACATTGTTGACCTTGCACGCATAGAGAAATGCATTTCTCGTTTTGGACTGCGTTTTATGCAAAAAATCCTCGGCGCGGAAGAATTGGCGCACATCCCCGGCCAGCCTGTAAACTATGTGGCCGGGCGTTTTGCAGTTAAAGAAGCCGCGGTCAAGGCCTTGGGAACAGGATTTAGCCAGGGCATAGGGCCGGATCAGATTGAAGCTATTTCTGGCCCTGGTGGAAAACCGCAATTGGTGTTGCACGGTGCTGCTCTGCAACAAGCCAATAGTATGGGTGTCACTCGCTACCACGTATCTATCAGTCATGACCGATCTTCGGCTGTGGCTGTGGTGATCTTGGAGGCTTCATGATCGACTCCTCCCAAGTTATACCGCAATTTCAGCTGCCCCCCCTGCCCTTTCCCCAGGAAATTCGCGCATGGGATCAAGGTGCTGAAGCGCTTGGCCTGCCTGAGATGCTGTTGATGGAAAATGCCGCCAAAGCTGCGTTTGACGTTATACGCCAGCAGTGCCCAGATATTGTCGGCAAAAGTGTCTGGTTAATTATGGGAAGCGGCAATAACGGCGGTGACGCAGCCTGTCTGGCCCGCTACCTTTTTGACGCGGGTGCAAGGCCGCTTGTTTTGCATACCAAGGCATTGGGGCAACTCAAAGGAGCCAGTGGACAGCATGCAAAAGTTGCAAAGGCCTCGGGAGTTCCATTTTATCGCCTGCGCTATCAGCGAAGCGGCTGGAATCTGCCAGAGAATGGTCTGCCACACATTATTATAGATGGTTTGCTGGGAACTGGATTTAGCGGTCCCCTTCGTGCTGATGTTCTGGCTCTTGTTGAAGCTCTGAACAGCCTTGCGCCGGGGCGAATGGTTGTGGCTCTTGATATTCCCTCCGGTCTGGACGCCTGTACGGGCAAACCCATGCCCTCTGCGATACGCGCAGACCTTACGGTCAGCTTTGCTGCAGCCAAACCGGGTACTGTTCTGCCGTGCGCCAAAGAGTGGACGGGGGCAATGCGCGTGTGTGATATTGGCATACCCGCTGTAGTTCGCACCAAAGAGCGCTGCTCAGCATATCTGTTGGACGCCCAATGTCTTGTGCCACTTACGCGTCGGTCGACTCTGCCTGAAAACAGCTTCAAGAATACGTTCGGGCATGTTCTGATTTTAGGTGGCGCACCTGATTATGGTGGCGCTGCTCACCTTGCCGCCCGTGCTGCTCTTCGTGCAGGGGCAGGTCTGGTAACTGCGGCAGCGCCTGCCGCAGCTGTTGCCGATATTAAATGTGGCTGGCCCGAGATTATGACATTGGCTCTTGAGGATACAGAGCAACTTTGGCCGTCTAGTGTCTCACCAAGGCTCAAATCTTTAATAGCGTCTTGTAGCAGCTTGGTCGTTGGTCCTGGCATGGGGCGAGGACAAGACGGGGCCGAGTTTCTGCGTGCCTTGCTTGCACTGCCTCAGCGTCCTCCAACAGTTTTCGATGCGGATGCTCTGGCTCTGCTGTCGTACGAACCCAAACTATTCACCAAGGTTCGTGAAGAAGATATTTTGACGCCGCACCCAGGCGAGGCTGGCATGATTCTTGGGCAAACTGCGCAAGCAGTTCAGGCCGACAGGTGGGCAGCTCTGGAAACTTTGTGCGCCCGTAGCCCCGGAGTGAATATTCTTAAAGGGGCCGGCACAATGGTGCGACAATCGACCAGCCCAATATTGATTTGCCCCTACGATATTCCACAGTTGGCTGTGGGCGGTTCTGGAGATGTTCTGGCAGGCTGCCTGGGCGGTTTGCTTGCTTCGCGGGGCGAAACTGTACGAAAATGTAGTGCGGATTTGGCCTGGGGGTGTCACCCTTCCCTGCTCACTGCGGGCATGGGAGTAGCACTGCACGCTCTTGCCGGACGCAGCCTTGCCCAGCGATGGCCTTTACGCGGAAATACCTCTGCCGAAACCGCAGACGCCCTGCCATGTGTGCTTCAAAGAATCGGCGAAAATCAGGAAGATATTCTTTCATGGTCCAGATAAGACTTTCAAGTCTTGACGATACTGACTGTTTTGCTCGATTGCTCACAGAAGCTTTGAGCCTTCATCCGAAAGTAAGAACTCTTTTACTGAATGGAGACTTGGGAAGTGGTAAAACTACACTGACACGCTATATGGTCCTGTCGTTACCTGGAGGATCTGAGTCTGAAGTGGCAAGCCCTTCTTTTACTTTATGCAATCACTATCCTACAGAACCGCCGATTCTGCACTGTGATCTCTACCGATGCGCCGGGGCTGCTCCTGAAGAGCTTTTTGAAGCACTTGATAACCCTAAATTTTTGAATATAATCGAATGGTCTGCATTTCTGTCAAAGCAAGATAGACCTGAAGAATATCTGGACATCGCCTTGAAGGCATGCGAAGAAGGTCGCTTACTGACACTGCAAGCCTATGGCCCTTGTGCTGAAGCGTTGCTGCGTCATTTGCGCGGTCAATGGCCCATGCGCAAAGCCGATGCTGAGGGCCCGGCTGTTCCACACAGCTAGCCTGTTGTACTCTGTTAAGGATAGTGGGCAATGGATACAGGCATGAAAATTTTGGTGCAAAAGTTCGGCGGTACTTCCGTAGCCAGACTTGAATGCATGAAGCAGGTGCGGGAAAAAGTTCTGCGCGGCCTTGCTCAAGGCAATAAGGTTATAGCGGTACTGTCTGCCAGGTCTGGCGAAACCAACAATCTTTTAGCTCTGGCTGACGAATGGTCAAATACGCCAGACAAGGCCGAATGTGACGCCCTGGTAGCAACAGGCGAACAGGTTTCAATCAGCTTGTTCACTATGCTGCTTAGGGACGCAGGCATTCGCGCCCGTTCCTTGCTGGGATGGCAAATCCCTATTACCACAGACAATGATTTTGGCCGCGCGCGTATTCTGTCCATCAACAGCAAAGCCTTGTATGGATTCCTTGAAGACTACGATGTACTTGTAGTTGCGGGTTTTCAGGGCTGTACAGAGGACGGACGCATCACAACGCTTGGTCGTGGTGGTTCAGACACCTCGGCTGTGGCTTTGGCTGCTGCGCTAGGATCAGTTGAGTGTGAAATCTACACAGATGTTGACGGTGTTTATACCACCGATCCCAATATCTGCTCTACTGCACGTAAAATGGACCGTGTTGCCTACGAAGAAATGCTGGAAATGGCCAGCATGGGGGCTAAGGTTCTGCACATACGCTCTGTGGAGTTTGCTAAAAAATACAAAGTTCCCGTGCGGGTGCGCTCCACATTCAGCAGTGATCCCGGCACTCTTGTTACTCAGGAGGATTCCAGCATGGAAGCCGTTCTTGTTTCCGGCATTGCTTACGACAAAGATCAAGCCCGTGTAACTATCCGTGACTTGCCCGATGTGCCGGGAATGGCTGCTGCGGTATTCGGCCCCTTATCTGAAAAAGGCATCCTGGTAGACATGATTGTTCAGAACACCAGTCTGGACGGTCATACAGATATTACCTTCACTATTTCCCGTAAGGATTTGCAGCTGACGTTGCAAGTCATGAAAGAAGTGGCCGAAAAAACGGGTGCTTCTGAAGTCCTGCACGATGTAAGCGTGGCCAAGGTCTCGGCTATCGGCGTGGGCATGCGCAACCATTCTGGCGTTGCTGCGCGCACGTTTGCTGCCCTTACGCAGGAAGGCATCAATATTTTGATGATCAGCACCTCTGAAATCAAGATTACCATCTTGATTCAAGAAAAATACGTTGAATTGGCCGTGCGTATATTGCACGACACTTTCGGCCTTGATTGGGATATAGGTTAGCCGGCTTTTTTCCACATCTTGATAGTCTTGGCCACGGCAAATCCATGTCGTGGCCAGACGATCAGAGGCGGTTTTTTGTCTATGGCGCTAGTAAAAATAACCGTTACCGAAATCAAACCAGGAATGTTTATAGTTAATCCTGGGATTTCTTGGATAAAGGCTCCCCTACTGTATATGCAAGAGGGGTTGATAACTTCTTCCGAAGAAATTGACTATATTGTCAAGCAGGGCTACGCAGAGGCCTATCATGACCCTGCCCGCTTTCGTCGTATGGAGGAGTTTGCCAAAGATCCGGATGCAAACGCTCCCATTTGGCCAGCACCGCGCGGCCCTCAGGTCTCTTTAGATGAAGAAATACTGCAAGCCAGGGCAGTCTACGCCGATTCCTTTGAGCATGTAAAAAGCTTAATGCAGGCAGCTCAAGGTGGCGCTGTAGACGTTGCAGCATCCCAGCCCTACGTTGAATCCATTGTCAACAGCCTCAATCGAAATGTTGACGCCCTCATATCTTTATCCAAACTCAAAAGCTCAGACGAATATACCTACACACATTCGGTTAATGTGACCATTTTTGCCGTGGCATATGCCCACTACCTTGGCCTGTCAGAGGACAAACTGCATCTTGTGGGCATGGCTGGTTTGTTTCATGATTTTGGTAAGGCGTTCGTTCCGCAAGAAATTCTTAATGCCCCTCGGCAACTGACGCCCCAAGAACAGGAAATCATGCAATCCCATGTGCTGCTTGGCTACAATCAGCTCAAAAAAGTGGAAAACATGCATCCGGAGGTTTTGCAGGGCGTTGTGCAACATCACGAAAAGCACAATGGCACAGGCTACCCATACCGTTTGGCCGGAAAGAAAATTGGAATTTATGGCCGCATTCTTTCAGTGAGCGACAATTATGACGCTCTTTCAGCGAAAAGGGTGTACAAAACGCCAATGCCAGCAAATGTGGCACTGGCTGTTATGTACAAAATGCGTGGCCAAACCTGGGCGCCCGGCTATGTTGAGCGGTTCATAAAGATGATGGGAATTTATCCTGTCGGTACCCCTGTGCAGCTTTCCAGCGGCGAACGTGGTATTGTTTGCCGATCAAACCCCAGCTTCCCCGCTCAGCCCTGCATTATGGTTGCCTTTGACCCGGCAGGAAGCCCCGTGAAGCCCAGTGTCCTGGATTTGAGCAAGCAGCCGGGCCTTGAGATTGAGCGATCTCTTTCAGGTAATGAAGCTGAAGATATGGATATCACCCTGCTCCTGTCCAAATGCGATCATTAACGCAGACGAATTTTACGAATGTACACCCCAAAGTTCAAAACATGTTCTTACGGCGTTTAGCAGTGTAAATATATAGTGGCAGAGGGTTTGCTCACGCAGCCGTCAGAGCATTTCAAGATAGAATGCCTTAGAGTCTTACTCATCTGTCAGTAACTTGCGTAGCGCTTCCATGTCGCGGCATATCCAATCCGCCTCGGCCTGTATCAATTCTGATTCAGGGCCATAGCCGTACAATACTGCGGCACAGGGCATGCCCACCTCGTGTGCTCCAAGCACATCGTATTTGCGGTCACCAACCATAATACAGCCGGACGACGGCGAAACTTCAAGCCTCTGGCATGCATAACGCAGCACCGCGGGTTTGCTGTTGCGCGGCCCATTCAATTGCGCCCCGGCCACACAGGCAAAATAGCCGGCAATGTCAAAGTGTTCGACAATACGCACAGCAAACGGCTCAGGTTTTGAAGTAGCCAATGCAAGCGTTTGTCCGCTTTCTGCCAGATGTTGCAGCAACTCACGAGCGCCTTCATAAAGGCGGTTCTCAAAGATGCCACGTTCGGCGTAGTACTCTCTGTATTTATTGATCGCTTCTTGAACTTTGTTTTGATCGTCAGGAAAAAATTGAGCAAAAGAATCCCGCAACGGTGGTCCAATGAAGGGAATCAATTTTTCTTGTTCAACAGAGATGTCAAAATATTCCAGTGCGTATTGCACGGATCTGATGATTCCCTCTTCCGAATCGGTAATGGTGCCATCCAGATCAAAAAAAATGGGGTTGAACTTCACGCTATTTTACTCCATGTAGGGTTGCCCTATGGGGGCAAAAGCCGCCCCGTACTGACAGGGCGGCTTTAATGATGCTCTTCAAGTACCTGATTTTTGCTAAGGGATATCACTCAGCATCGGCATTTCTTTGGATGAGGTAATAGTCACTGAGTGCTTAACTTCAGCCTTTCCGTCGCCAGGTACTTCAATATTCCACAACAACATCTGTTCGTCTATCACATGTTGCGCAGGTGGCGTATCATTATAAGTAGCTGTCACACCCTGATCGACAATCATCGGCATTGGCCGCTCAAGGCGAACATTTACAGGCGACTTGTGGGTATTGGTCAGCACATACGTCCATGCCCAAGTCCAGGTGCGGCTTTTTTCAATAAAGCCACTTTCGCCGCGCCTTCTGCTATTAACAATAACATTAACATGTACACGCGGGTCCGGCCCGAAATACAGTGTAGCTTCGCCACCACGCGGCGTGAAAAAGCCTTGGCCAACACCCTGGCCGTCAACACAGAACTCTGCGGAACCATCTGGCCAAGACTGCTCTGAAGGCAGGGTGTATTTGCCCATAAGCCACACGCGGCTATCACCCACCATAGGACGGGTCAACCACTGAAGGGAAGTTTTCCACATGTCCTCAACGATGAGCAAACGGGAGCGTCCTTCAGGCAGACCGCGTACAGCCAGGTTCCAACGGGCAAAAACAGCACTGTTGTCATGCACCACAGGGGGTTCAATAGAAGCAGTATCAGCCTCTGCTGCCATCATCATGACTCGGCCCGCGGCCTTGCGGGCCATGGGGGCAGGCTGCGGCGCAGGTGCGGCCTGAGAATCAACAACCCACTTGTTCAATGGCGAAGGTTCGCGTGGGCCTTCGCCCCTTGAGATAAGTGTAATTTGGGCATTTTGCCAGTCAATGCCCGAAAGTTGCCAGATTTCTGCCATCAGGCGAACAGAGGTTTCATTGCTTTTGCCGTTACCGGTTTTGGCATCAAAAGTATAAACTGGTCGCCAGCCACAATTACGCAGTTGATAGCTGTAGGTCACTTGCAGACTTTTAGCCGTGACCGGTTTACGCAGAGCAATTGTGACGCGCTGTCCCATTTCAGGACTCAGGGGCATTTGGTCCAGTTGCTGGCGCAGTACTGACAAGTGGCTTTCGAGGTTCGCCTGCTCCACTATCAGCTCAGGAATGGCGCCGCTCTGCCTTTTTTCTCTTTGGGTGAGATCCTGAAAGGTGCTGCTGGTTGGCGGGCTTTGCCAGAGAGTCAGCTGTGCTTTGATTGCGGCCAGTTTGCCGTTGATTTGATTTATTTCTGCAGTCAAGCCTTCGCGAATGGCAGCAAGATGGCCTTTGCGCTCAAGGGCTTGAGGGGTAGAAGTCCAGCGGGCGATGACATGCCCCGGCACACTGATTTGTAAGTTTTCAGCTCCGCCAGGCAAAACAAAACTTAAAATTCCCAAGTCATCATTCATGACAACAGGCAAAGTTTCTTCAACCTGTACCTGCCCGCCAGATGGTGAAAGAATTGCGGAAATAGGGCTCGTTGGCGCTGTTGCAACAGTTTTTTCCGCAGCAGCCCATGCGCCATCGGTTGCCATAAGGCCTACTAACAAAACGAGAAACAGAACCTTCACGCAATCGGAAATCTTGCCGATGCGAACGCGGTTCTGTGAAGTTTTCCCTGTACGCATCTGCCCTCCCAAGGACCTGTTCCCCCGCGTCAGTTGCCTGCCACGGGGGAACGGCGCTTATCGTGTCAGTTTACGGAATTTGAGGCGGTGCGGCGTATCGGCATCCTTGCCGAGCCTTTTTTTACGGTCCTCATCATAGTCCGAATAGTTGCCTTCAATAAAAACTACGTTGGCATCGTCTTCAAAAGCCATGATGTGCGTGGCTACCCTGTCCAGGAACCACCGGTCATGGCTGATAACCAGTACGCAGCCAGCAAAGTTGTCCAATGCGTCTTCAAGAGCGCGCATGGTGTTGACGTCTATATCGTTGGTAGGTTCGTCAAGCAGCAACACGTTGGCCCCTGATTTAAGCATTCGAGCCAAATGAAGCCGATTACGTTCGCCACCAGAAAGTACATCGGATTTTTTTTGCTGGTCTGCTCCGTGAAAGTTGAAGCGGGTGCAGTAAGCACGCGCATTAACTTCACGGTTGCCAAGTTTGATTGTTTCTGCCCCATCACTGATGAGTTCATATACCGTTTTGCCCGGTGTAAGGGATTCACGTCCCTGGTCAACATGAGCAAACTGTACGGTTTCTCCTATTTTCAGCGTGCCGGAATCAGGCTGTTCCTGCCCTACCAGCATTTTGAAAAGAGTCGTTTTGCCAGCACCGTTGGGGCCAACAATGCCAACAATGGCTCCAGGCGGGATGATGCCGCTTGCGCCATCCATCAGCATGCGGTCACCCACAGCCTTACTGAGACCGTCAATTTCAATAACACTTTTGCCCAGGCGCTGTCCCGGCGGAATATAAATTTCCAAGTCTGGGGCCCGTTTTTCACTTTCGTGTGAAAGCATGGCTTCATAAGCATTGAGGCGCGCCTTGCCTTTGGCATGACGCCCCTTGGGGGACATACGAACCCATTCGAGTTCGCGTTGCAGTGTTTTCTGGCGTTCGGCTTCGCTTTTTTCTTCGTGAGCCAGCCGCTTCTGCTTTTGCTCAAGCCAGGAAGAGTAGTTGCCCTTCCAGGGGATGCCCCGGCCACGATCGAGCTCAAGAATCCAACCAGCAACATTGTCGAGGAAGTAGCGGTCATGCGTAACAGCGATGACGGTGCCCGGGAACGTGGACAGATAGCGCTCAAGCCATGCTACGGATTCGGCATCCAGGTGGTTGGTAGGTTCGTCAAGCAGCAGAATGTCAGGATCCTGCAGCAGGAGGCGACACAGGGCAACCCGTCGACGTTCACCACCGGAAATCTGTGGAACAGGCATGTCGCCAGGAGGGCAACGCAACGCATCCATCGCCATTTCAAGCCGGGAATCAAGATCCCAGATGTTCTTGGCGTCCATGAGTTCCTGTACTTCAGCCTGCCGCGTGATAAGCGCGTCCATTTCCTCTGGTTCCATAGGCTCAGAGAATTTGGCATTGATTTCTTCAAACTGGCGGGCAATGGCAGTAAGCTCACTGACTCCGTCTTCAACAACCTCACGCACAGTGCGCGTTTCGTTGGCAAGTGGTTCCTGTTCAAGATAGCCAATGGTGTGACCGGGTGCCAGAACAGTTTTGCCTTCAAATGATTGATCCACACCAGCCAGAATTCTTAACAGGCTGGATTTACCCGCGCCGTTTAACCCAAGCACACCAATTTTGGCCCCATAAAAATAGGAGAGGGAAATGTCTTTCAGCACTTCCTTCTGGCCGTGGCGCTTGGTCACACGGATCATTGAATAAATAATCTTGTCCGGTTCGTTGCTCATGATGCTCCTCAAAATTTGGTGACGTTTTCGCCTCGTGCAAAGTGCGGTGCGAAAACGCGCGCCAAATGGGCGCGCTCCTAAAGTACTAGACTACCTGCTTGGGAAAGCTTTTTCAAGTGACGTTCATGCCGGCAGGCGTGTGAGTCATACTGCCAGTTTTCTCCAACCCACTATTCTCAGTAACTTTTTATCTCGCCTATTGCCAAGCCAACGTCACTCTGCCAGTATGCCCTACATAATCTTGTAACGCCTCAGGCGGAGGAATTGTCTTGCTGCGCCTTGCAATTAAAATCAGCGCCGCTATCACACGCTATATGGGCATAGTGGTTATTGCCTGTTCGGTTCTGGCTCTCTGGAAGCCAGAGCTTTTTTTGTGGGTGGCCCCATATATCACAATTTTGCTGGGCCTCATCATGTTCGGTATGGGCATGACCCTGCGCGTGGGTGATTTTAGTCATGTATTGGCCAACCCTGCGCGTATTTTACTGGGAATAGCTGCCCAGTTCGTCATTATGAGTTTGCTGGCCTTTGTCCTCTGCCATATTTGCGCCTTGCCGCCCGACATAGCGATGGGACTTATCCTTGTCGGCGCTGCGCCAGGAGGCACAGCGGCAAATGTTCTGGCCTACATTGCCAAGGGTAATGTGCCGTATGCCGTAACCCTTACTTCTGTGGGAACCTTTCTTTCACTTTTTCTCATGCCCCTGTTTACCTGGCTTCTTGGCGGCGTGTGGATTCCGGTGGATGTTTGGGGCTTGATGCTTTCCATCAGTAAAATTGTTGTCGTTCCCGTCTTGTTGGGCCTTGTGGCACATCGCTTTTTTAGCGGTTTTACCAAAAACGCCCTGCCCTTTCTTCCCCTGCTTTCGGCTCTGACCATAACGCTTGTTGTGGCGGGCATTCTGGCGATTAACGCTGGAAATATCCTGAAGGCCGGACTCGACATTCTGGTGGCTGTTGTGTGCCTCAATATTTCAGGGCTTGGGCTTGGCAGCCTTTTTGCCCGCTTCATGCGCTTTGACACAAGTACAGCGCGTGCCTTTTGTCTTTCAGTAGGAACCAAAAACTCTGGTCTTGCCACCGCGCTGGCCCTGGCGCACTTTTCTCCGTCAGCAGCCATTGCGGGTGCTCTTTACAGCGTCTGGCAAAATATTTCTGGTGCGCTGCTGTCCAATTTTTTTCATACCCGCCAGCAAGAACTCCCCCCAACCAAGGATAGATAATGAATTTTCGTCTCCCCCCTGTACTTGGCGGCACGACCCTCGTGGCCGGAACCGCCATTGGCGCTGGTATGCTGGCTTTACCTATGGCTTCGGCAGGAATGTGGTTTTACTGGTCCACTGCACTTATGCTTGTGTCGTGGTTTGTCATGCTGCGTTCAAGCCAGGCTTTGCTGGAAGTGAGCCTGCACTTTGAACCTGGGCACAGCTTCCACACGATGGTGCGCGATCTGCTTGGTCCAAAGTGGAGCTTCGCCAATGGCTGCGCTGTAACTTTTGTGCTTTACACTCTTATCTACGCCTATGTCAGCGGTGGCGGCTCAATCATTGAACAAAGCATAACTTCAATAACCGGAAATGCGCCGCCAAGACTGCTTGCCAGTCTTGTTTTTGCGCTGTTGCTTACAACTTTTATCTGGTGGAGTTCAAAGGCCGTGGACAGGTTTTCCATTCTGCTTGTAGGCGGCATGGTTATAACCTACCTCTTTTCCATCAGCGGTATGGCAACCCACCTCCGTATTGACACCCTGATAGATAGCAACGGCAGCGGTGGAGAAATGATTTTCCTGTGGGGAGCAGTATCAACCTACCTGACGTCGTTCTGTTTTCACGCATCGGTGCCCAGTCTGGTCAAATATATGGGCAAGGAGCCGCGCACAATTAACGCAAGCTTGCGCTATGGAACAGTTGTGGCCCTTGTTTGTTATCTGTCGTGGTTAACGGTAGCCGATGGTAATATTTCCCGTGAAGACTTCAAAGCAGTCATTGCGGCTGGCGGCAACGTTGGCGACCTTATGGCCGCGACAGGCAATAACCTTGGCAGTTTTCTCATCCTGCGCATGCTGGAAAGTTTTTCTTTGCTGGCAGTGGCAACGTCTTTTCTTGGAGCAGGGCTTGGTCTTTTTGACTATATAGCCGACCTGTGCAAATTTGATGACAGCATTTTGGGCCGGACCAAAACACTGCTAGTCACTTTTGCCCCGCCCATTTTGGGGGGTATTATTTGGCCAGACGGCTTTTTGCCTGCTATTGGCTGGGCTGGTTTGGCGTCAGCATTTTGGGCTGTCATTATACCCGCGTTGCTGTTAGCAGCAGCGCGCAATCAGCTTGGAAAAACTGGCTATGTGACACCGGGGGGCCGCCTTACCATCCCCATGCTGCTGTTTTATGGTTGCTTTGTGGCCATCTGTCATACACTTTTTGTTTTCAATCTTTTACCCATGTACCACTGATAGAGGAGCGAAACATGAACAAGCAAGTCGTTAGCACGGATAAAGCCCCTGCCGCTGTTGGTCCCTACAGCCAGGCTATCAAAACAGGAAACCTCATGTTTCTTTCCGGTCAGGTGCCTATTGATCCGGCCACAGGCAAATTGGTTGAAGGCGACGCTGCAACCCAGGCCGCCCAAAGCTGCAAAAATGTTCTGGCTATTCTTGAGTCACAAGGACTTACAGCCGCGAATCTGGTTAAGGTCACTGTCTTTATTACTGACATCAGCACGTTCGGCTCTGTAAATGAAGTATACAAGCAGTATTTCACAGCTCCTTGCCCTGCGCGGTCCTGCGTTGAGGTAAGCGCGCTTCCCTTGGGCGCCAAAGTAGAAATTGAAGCCATTGCAGCTTGCTAAAGCAGGGTAACAAAAAAAAGAGGCGGGGTATGCCATTTCAACCCCGCCTCTTTTTCTGTCTTGCCGTACGCTAAAAACGCCTTATTGTGCTTTACATACGCCCAATTTTGATGTGGCAGTTTTCCCTTGCCATTTTGGCTGCTTTGCAAAATAGTGGTGTAGGAAATAGCTGGCGGCCATAAAAAAGGCAGATTACATGAAATGGTTGAATTGGAACATTAAAGGGGATTCAGCCCTCAGCAAGCAGCAAAATTTGTTGCAGCAGTGTTTGGCTGTATGGCCGCGCAGAGGAAAAACACTGCTGGAAATCAACTGTGGTCAAGGGATGTTTTCTCCTTTGCTGTGGGAATGTGGTTTCGATTTGACCGTCACGGAATTACGCCCTGAATTACGGTCGCAGGTTGCCGCCCTTATGGGGGGGCGGGCTGAGATATTGGCCGCCTCCGAAGATTACCTGCCCTTTGATGATAATTTTTTCGACAGCGTAGTATTGCACCTTGCCGCTACGGACAAAGAAGGAATTGACGCTGCGGTGCAAGAAGCCTTGCGCGTTGCCTCAAGTGGCCTTGCGGTTACTTTTTGGAACAGTGCTTCTTTGGCCTACGCCCTGCACCGCATCCAGGGAAGCAAGGGAAGCAGAAGTTCCTGGCCAGGTCCGGTGCACAATTGGTGGCAAGTCTGGCGAGTACTTAAGAACACAAAAATTGGGCGACTTTGTGGAACAAGCACGCTTGCAGGTCCTCGAAGTTTTTGGGATGGTATCTGCCCATTAAGTTGTTGCACGCGCGTATTGCGCTTGCCCTTTGGGGCTTGGGGCGTCATACGCCTTGATTTGGAATCGGCACGTCCGGTCACTCCTATGCCTCTTAAAATCAAGAGGCCCCGCTTGCGCAGCCCACAACCGGCAATGGAGTGCGGTTCAAAAAACTCTTTGAATTCTCCATAGAAGTTCTTGCCACAGGTACATCATGAACCTCCCTTTTCTTCCTACGATCGTAGCTTTTGCAAAAAAACATACGCTTGTGCTGGCAGCGGCTGTTCTTGTTATTATTGTCGTTGTTATGGGGGTCAGCGGTTGGCGCTATTTTCAGTACCGCCAATCGAGCCAGTATACCTATGAGACTTTACGCGACGCCTTAAAAACAGGCGATCCTGAAAGTATTGCCGAGCTTGTCGATTTCAACACGTTTTCAGCTGATTTGAGCAAGAACTTGATACAGAGTTACCCTTTTCTCAAAGCGGGGCCAGATCAAGAACGGCAATTGCGTGATATGATACAGACTTCTTTGCTCAAGCAGGTTCGTACCAAGCAGGAGCCCGCAAAAGAAGAACATGATCTGAAAACACGGCTAAGAACCCCCCTGTACGCTTTACCGCAAGATTTCATTGCTCAGATTGTCAACAGCCTTAGCTTGCAAACTTCCAGCGAAGGTACAGCCCTTCTGACAGCCAAAGTGCATCATCCTCTTCTTGATAAAAATTTCCTGCTTATTTTCCGTATGGATACGACTCCTGAAGGATGGCGTGTGCGCAGTTTGATAAATAGCCCTGAACTGGTGCGCCAGTTCCGCGAAGCTCAAGAGGAGCGAATGCGTGCGCAACGCCAAATGATTTTGGATAAAAACATACTGACAGAGCGGCGCATCAAGGATCTTTTTCCTCTTCAATCCTGTTCAGCCAGTGCAGGGCTCATTTCAGATGGTAACACGCTGCTTTTGGTAACGCGTGTTCTGGCGCGTAATATTGGCACAGTTAGTGTGAATAATATGAACCTGTTTGCTGAGTTCAGCTCTGCTTCAGGAGCTGTTTTGCTGTCGCGAAATCTTAATGCGGTTCAGCCAACACACCCTGGTGAAGACTTTGAACACAGCTGGACAATTGAGCTTGATGGCAACAGCGATCTTGGAAAGCGTGTTTTGAGCGGACAACCTTTGCAATGCAAGGCTTCTTGGAAAACACTTGGGCTCAACAGTGGCGAAGTGCTGCATATATCAGAAGCTCCAGCCCCAATTGAAGAATTTCAATAGTCGTGGCACCCAATTGACGCAAATATGACTTTTCTCTCCCCTGCTTCTATGGCATAGTAAGAATTGTTGTTCCGGCCACATGGAACCAAAAATTTATGTTAAAAATCGGTGCGGCTACTACAGAATTTACTCAATAATATAGGTGTATTGCCGCATTGCCGTGCTATTGAATTTTTTTTGACGTCACGACTATTGTTTAGCAGGCAAGTTTCAGCAGGACGGCCTTGGCCCCGCGCCTGACCGTTTCCATCGTCAACATCTAAGGAGCCGTCACATGTCGGGCCTCAGCCGATCCATTCATCTTACGGTGCATATTCATAAAGATCCTGCGGCTATGGCGGAACGTGCCGCGCATATCCTTGCTGCCGCCTGCGAAGAAGCTGTTGCGGACAGAGGCGTTTTTCGTATCGCCCTTTCCGGTGGTCAGACTCCCATTCCTCTTTTTCGCCTTTTGGCGGGCGACGACTGGGCTGACAGGCTGCCTTGGGACAAGATGAGCATCTTTTGGGTTGACGAGCGCTGCGTCGGCCCTGAGCACGTTGACAGCAACTACGGTCTGGCGCGTAAAGAATTGCTTGGGCATGTTCCAGCTACGCATTTTTATCGCATGCGTGGCGAAGAAGACCCTGTTGAAGCAGCCGTCAAATATGAAAAGCAGCTGCGATCAGAATTCGACCTTGGCCCGCAGGATATGCCCCGCTTTGACTTTGTGCTGCTCGGCATGGGCGAAGATGGCCACACTGGCTCCATCTTTCCTAACTCGCCCGCTCTGGCAGAGAAAAAACGCCTTGTTATCGATCAGTATGTACCAGAACGAAAGGCCGACCGCCTGACTTTAACCCTTCCTGTCATCAATAACGCGCGCTGCTGCATGTTTCTTGTCACTGGCGCGGAAAAGCATACCGTTCTTTCACGCGCTCTTGATCTGCTTGCTCCTCCAACCCTGCCCGCGCAAATGGTGCGTCCTGGTTTTGGTGATCTGGTGTGGGTTGTGGATGAGGCTGCAGCAACAGGCGTGTAGGTTGGAGCCGATTCGCTTTGCAATTGATGGCACATTCAAAGCTGTTTTTTAGCTGAAAAACCGGTTTTCGTCTAAATACACGCTGCATTGCGGCAGACGTTCGTTTTACTCACCGCCGGAGATTGCCAACGTTGAAATGCTCCAGTAATCAAATTCAGATGACAAAGGCCCTCTGCTTTCGCGGAGGGCCTTTGTCATCTGATCTGAAAGGTCAGCAAAACTCTTCGCTGCTCATAAATTTTGTAAGTACTATTGCAGTTTTTTTGCCAGCAGTTCGTTGACGAGGGCGGGGTTGGCCTTGCCCTTGGTAACGCGCATAATCTGGCCCACAAAGAAGCTTATAAGTTTGGTTTTACCGCCCTTGTATGCTTCAACTTCAGCAGGGTTGGCGGCAATGACTTCGTCGACAGCTTTTTCAATTGCTGACGTGTCGGAAATCTGAACCATGCCTTTTTCTTTTACATAGGCTTCGGGCATGGCCCCGGTTTCAAAAATATCGCTGAAGATGTCATTGGCGATCTTTGCACTAATCAGCCCCTGGTCAACAATCCGTACCAATTCTGCCAAAGCTTCTGGCCGCATGTTCCATTGGGCAGGATTTGCGGCGCTGACGCCCCGAAGGTTGCATTCGCGCAACAAGGGACCAAGCACAAGGTTGGCTGTTTTGCGTGCATCAGAAAGCTTTGCAGCTGCTTCAAAAAAGTCGGCCAGTCCTTGGCTCTGAACCAAAATTTCAATCTCAGCTTCAGGCAGGCCTGTCATCTGCATAAAACGGGCAGCCCTGCTTTTGGGCAGCTCAGGCAGTTCTTCCTTCCATCTGACCATTTCTTCATCAGAAATTTCAATGGGCAAAATATCCGGATCAGGGAAATAGCGGTAATCGTGCGCCTCTTCTTTGCTACGCATAGAGGCAGTGGTGTTTTTTACGGCGTCATAAAGGCGTGTTTCCTGTATGACCTTATCGCCGTCGTCCAGTACATCCTGCTGTCGACCAATTTCATATTCGATGGCCCGCTGTACATTGCGGAATGAATTGAGATTTTTCAATTCAGTGCGTGTGCCGAAAGCTTCTGCGCCAACAGGCCGCAAAGATACGTTGGCGTCGCAGCGGAAGCTGCCTTCTTCCATATTTCCGTCACATACGCCAAGGTAGGTCACAATAGCGTAAAGAGCTTTAAGATATGCCACAGCTTCAGCTGCGGAGCGCATATCCGGCTCAGAAACAATTTCCACCAAGGGGGTGCCAGCCCTGTTCAAGTCAACATAGCTGACGTTTTCACCCTGGGCATGAATGTTCTTGCCAGCGTCATTTTCCATATGAATTCTGGTAATACCCACCCGTTTGACGACTCCATCTGTCTCAATATCCAGATGACCATGCTCACAAATGGGAAGTTCAAACTGGGAAATTTGGTAACCAGCTGGAAGATCAGGGTAAAAGTAATTCTTGCGCGCAAAAATGGAGCGAGAATTTATCGTGCAGTCGGTGGCAAGCCCCACCAACGTCGCGAAATGTATGGCCTGCTTATTGGGCACTGGCAATGCGCCAGGCATGCCTGAGCAAACTTCGCAAACATTGGAGTTCGGCGGTTGACCAAATGTGGTCGGGCAAGAACAAAACAATTTGGAGGCCGTGGCCAGTTGCACATGCACTTCCAGGCCGATAACGGCTTCATAGGCGGCCATAAATCAACTACTCCCTTAAGTAATCAGCTCTAATGAGGAATGCTTGCATCAAAATATTTGCCCACGCCGTATTCCCCCCTGCGGAAGAAAAGTCTGGCTTCAGGGCCGATGATCTGCATTTCGCGGTTTTTGCTCTGCACATCAAGAGCGATGTGCATTTCCTTGGTGCAGCCGGTAGAATAGGTTGAGTCTTTACCAGACCACTGCGGCGGTACCTTGCGCCCAAGAAGAGCGAAGCTTTCCTCAATATCCTCAAATGTTTGAAAGCGCCACACATCAATGAGACCGCTACGTTGCACGCGCTCCCACATGTACATGAGATCGTCCCCGTCCATGCCATCAATAAAGTGCTCAGCGGGGTTGATTATCAGGATATTATCCATTTTTTTGCGTAAATTGTCCACAAAAGCGTGTACCAGATTGATTGCCGTAGAAGTTTCACCCGGAATGCTACCAATCACGCAGCTGTAAAACATGATGGTACGGCCCTGGCTTTTCGCTTCGCGCATGCCGGCAATAATGCTCTCTGCTTGCGCGGCAATGGCATCTTCGCTGAATTTTTTAACTTCTGGCGCGTGCTTGCGCAGTTTGATATGAAAGCCATTGCTATCACGCCAGTAACAAATGACATCGCGGGTGAATTCCTGGCTGGTGCCAAGCAAAACATCAGCAGCACGCCAGCCTTTGCCAAGAACGACGTCTGCCTCTTTCCACGCGCGAGAAAATGTCACAGAAACCCGGTATAAATTTAGCCTTTCACGTGTGCCGTCGCCAATCACCACAAGGCGGTGCTCTCTCAAGTGCCGCAACAGGTCATTCTTGCTCAGCTTATCTTGCCGTAAAACAATACCACCGCGCAGCCAAGGTTTGAGCGCTGGGTCGGTCTCCACGTCTTCCAGTGTCGGCGCATAGAAATAAAAGCCGGTTTTAACGGCAAAAATAACTCTATGTCCCATGCGAATGAGGCTCTGCACCATCACCAGATCAAAAAGAGTGCCCCCATCAGCATCGCAAAGAAAAAGTATTGTACCTGAGCGTCCGGCGCTGGCTTCAAAATAGAGGCGCAAATCTTCGCAGGCCGTGTAGGCTTCATCCATTGCGCTGCGGATTTCTTCGCTGGAAGGTTTTTTTTCAAGCCAGTCTCGCGACATGGCTGAAAGACAAAGCAGGCGAGTAACTTCAACATAGTCCATGCTGCGACGCGCTTTGGATATGCCTGTGGGAATTGGTCCCTTGGGCATGGCCTCAAGGTTTTCATAAACCTCCGGCATCGACAGCACTTCTTGCTGTAACGCTGTGGATGCTCGCCGCCGATCTTCCCAAGGGTCGTCCAGCATATGCCCTTGTGCCAATACAAGACCTGTCATTCTTTTAACAAGGCGTGACGGAATAAGGGTGTGCTGCGCTATATACTGTGAAAAACGGTAGCGGCAGAATTGCAGGATACGCCTGCGCGTGGCCTTGTCCGGCACAAAAGAACGCACTAGGCGCATGATGATGCGCCAGGATCTGTTGTACTGGTTGCGCAATTCAACAGAAGGATTTTGGGCGCATAGCATGGAAAAGGTGGCGTCCGAACAAGGCAGATATATTTGATCGGGGCCAAGATGCACCATAAAAGACATTTGCTCTGGGCTGACAATAAGGTCAGGATTCATTCTGTAAGCCAGATTGTTGTCCATAAGCATGCTGTACAGCCATGCATCAAACCGGACATTCTCCCCCAGGCGAATATCCCGAACTTTTACGGGAGTAAGGCCTTTATTCATAGGTTTTCTCCCATATTGTTTCCGGTTGAGCCTTGCAAAACAAAGCCTCTGGTGCGTAGACGTTCAAAAAAGGAAGTTCCCTCCCCCATAAACTGCACAGCAGAAGGCAAGCCGGAAACATGCAGAATGTCGCCCATTTCAAGCTTTTGCCCTTCCTGACCGTCCACAGTCAGGTAACAATCTGTGGAACCACGCAAAATCTGGAGTTGTATATCTGTTTTACCAGGAAAAACCATTGGAGAAATCGTATTAAGGAAGGGGCATACAGGCGTAAAACCGATGGCATCCATCAAAGGATAAAGAAGCGCGCCGCCCGCAGAAACATTGTAGCCTGAACTGCCAATTGGCGTGCACAGGATGATCCCGTCACTGCGCAAAGATCCCATGCGCTGTCCGTCAGCCCAAATATCAAGACAAACCAGCCGTGACAGGGCTCCCCGGCTTACGACAACGTCGTTAATGGCCGCTCCTTCGGCAAGCATTGCGCCAGATCTTAAAACAGACCAGCGCAAGGCCATACAGGATCGTATGGGCTCCTGCCCTTTTAGGCATTCTTCAAGCTTTTCACGCCAATCTTCAGGTTGGGCGTCGGTTAGAAAGCCCACGCGCCCAAAGTTGACACCCAGTACGGGTACGCTGCGTCCCACAAGGCGGCGGGCAACGCCAAGCATGGTGCCGTCACCGCCAAGCACCACAACAAAATCAAGATCGGATGCTGCATATAAAGTTGAGGGCAATCCTGCCTCAACCAAATCAGCTATATGTCCCTGCCCTGTCAGCCAAGCGCGGATTTCTTCGCCGAGTTGCGCGGCACGTTCGTGACGGGCTTTGCAGACCAAGAGGATGTGGCGTTTGTGTTGATTTTGCATAAGTCAACAATTTACGTTATCAAGGCTCTTACCGCAAGCCCGCCGACCTCGCTTGTCAGGGCTGTCGCTTTGTCATATGAACAGTAGCTTCCAAGTCACAACCTCATAGGCCGTTATATTCATGAATGACAGCGCACTCGACATAATAGCCGCGCATGCGCGTGACGGCGCCCGACTGCGAGAAATTTTCTTTGCAGAACAGGCCATTAACTTGCGTGACACAGCCTTGCGGCTTGCAACCAGTTTGGCGCAAGGTGGAAAAATTTTGCTCTGTGGCAATGGCGGCAGCGCAGCGGATGCCCAACATCTGGCTGCAGAATTTGTTAACCGATTTTTGGTTGATAGACCCGCCCTGCCAGCTATAGCGCTCACAACTGACACTTCTGCGCTCACTTCAATCGGCAATGATCTGGATTTTAAACAGATTTTTTCTCGTCAGGTTGAAGCGCTGGGCCGCAAAGGGGACGTTTTGATAGGTATATCCACTTCTGGCAACAGCCCCAATGTCGTGGCTGCTCTGGAAGCGGCGCGCAACGCAGACATGCTCACCCTTGGCTTTACAGGCCGTGGGGGCGGAAAAATGGCTTCCTTGTGCCATATGCTGCTGGATGTGCCCAGTACAAGTACACCTTTGATTCAGGAAATTCATATTACAGCTGGCCATCTGCTTTGCCAGCTCACGGACCATTATCTTTTTGAAAATGTGGCGGCACTGACGCCCTATCTGCACGCGGATACAGTAAACGAGGATTAATCATGCCCATCTATGAGTACTGTTGCGAAAAATGCGACCAGAAATTTGAAGAATTGGTTTATGGCGATGCGGCCCCGGCTTGCCCGCATTGCGGATCACACGCAACGCACAAACTCATGTCCTGCTGCGCCCATCGTGGCGGCGGCGCTCATGGTGATGATTACGCGCCTTCTTCTGGCGGTGGTGGCGGCTGCGCCGGGTGCTCCGGTGGAAACTGCGCAAGTTGCGGGCATTAGGCGGAGACCAGCATGCGCAAAACAATCACCATTGCCACGCGTGGCAGCCGTCTCGCCCTCTGGCAGGCCGAGCACATCAAGAGTTGCCTTCAGGACATTGCACCTGGAGTTGAAATTCGTCTTAATGTTATTAAAACCAAAGGCGACATTATTCTTGATGTGCCTTTGGCCAAGGTTGGCGGCAAGGGGCTCTTTGTTAAAGAAATTGAAGAAGCCCTGCTTGACGGCGAGGCCGATCTGGCCGTCCACAGCATGAAGGACGTGCCGATGGAGCTGCCGCAAGGCCTTCTTTTAGGCTGCGTTCCGCCGCGCGAAGACCCCACGGACTGCCTGCTTTCATGTAAGTTCGATTCTCTGGACGCCTTGCCGCAAAATGCGTGCGTCGGCACCAGCAGCCTACGCCGTCAAGCACAATTGCTCGCACAGCGGCCCGATTTGCAAATCGAAAGTCTTAGGGGCAACGTTGATACTCGTTTGCGCAAGTTACAGGACGGCGTATATGATGCCATTGTTTTGGCCTCCGCTGGCTTGAACCGCCTGGGATTGAGCGCTCCCTACATGCATTCTCTTGCCCCGCAGAGTTTTCTTCCTGCCGTTGGACAGGGAGCCTTGGGTATTGAATGCCGCGAAAACGATCACGATCTTTTCACGCTGCTCGCCCAATTGGAGGACACTCCTACCAGAGTTTGCGTAGAGGCCGAGCGAGGATTTCTGGCTGGTCTTGAGGGCGGATGCCAGGTGCCCATTGCTGGTCATGCACGCCTGCTGGATGATGAAACGCTCTGTCTTGAGGGCTTGGTGGCCGAAGTGGACGGAACCCGTATTCTTAAAGCTGAAAAGCGGGGTCACGCTTCACAGGCGCGCCAATGGGGCTTTGAACTTGCCGAAGAAATACTCAATCAGGGTGGCCGTTCCATCCTTGAAAAACTTTACCGACAGTCATAGGTATACCAGATAAATATGTCTAAAATCTCATCGTTACCCGGTTCAAGATTGCACGCTACGCTGGACCCGGCCCGTCTCCCTTGGGATGACAGCCGGGGTATTCCTGTTCAACGCAATGGACGCAGGACTCCTTTCCAGCCCCGCGCCATGCAGGCACTGGATATTGCCCTGCAAATCAAAGCTCGTGGCTACCATGTCTATCTTTCCGGTGAAACGGATCTCGGGCGCACGCATATGTTGCTCAATTACCTGCGCCCGCAGGCACGCAAAGCGCCTACACCGCCTGATATTATTTATGTGCATAATTTTTCAGACCCTGATCGGCCACTTCTTTTTGCTCTGCCCGCAGGGCTTGGTAAAAAGTTCAAGCAGAACTTTAAAGAAATGCTTGATGGCGTTGTAAAAGAGCTGCCTCGCCGCTTTGAAGCCAATGCGTATATGAAACGCCGGGCCAAGCTGGTGGACAAATTTCAGACCGCGCGTATGGGCCTTTTGCGCAAAATGAACTCCGTAGCTGTAGACAAGGGTTTTAACCTTGATATGGACGAAAACGGCGGCCTTACCCTCTATCCCCTTGTTGAGGGAAAGCGCCTGAATGAAGAAGAGTTCGACAATCTTGACAGTACGATCCGTTTGAAACTCAAAAGCCGTGGCGACAATCTGGTACAGTCCATGGCTGGTTTTATGCGTCAGTTGAACAAGGCTGAAGAAAATTTTCAGGATGATGAGCGCGGACTTGAGCGCGAGGCAATGGGACAGGTGCTGGACGCCCTGCTCTCGCCCGTTGAACAAAAGACGCTCAAAGCTTGCTCCAACGAAGGGCTTGCAGGGTATTTCGAGGCTCTTCGCGAAGACATGCTGAAAAATACAGACGCATTTCTTCAAAGAGAAGGCGTACCCCTTTCGCAGGGCGGTGAAGGGCACGGCGGTACAGGCGCAGATAGCGTGCTCTACCGCTATGCTATCAACCTGCTGGTTGATAACAGCAAGCAGGAAGGCGCTCCCATCATTGTGGATGACCATCCTACTGCGGTAAACTTGCTGGGTTGCATTGAGCGCGAATCTGAAATGGGCGCGCTGGTGACCGATTTTACGCTTATTCGCGCAGGAAGCCTGCATAAAGCCAATGGCGGCTTTCTTGTGCTGCATATTGAAGACCTTTTGCAGCACCCAACCGCTTGGGAAGGCCTGTTACGAGCGTTGCGCTCAAACCAGGCGCGCATTGAAGATGCAGGTGAAGCGCCAGATACAGCCATTCGCACCAAGGGCTTAACCCCCGATCCCCTGCCTTTGGATCTGAAGGTTGTTCTGGTCGGCGGTGAAGAGCTTTACGAAGGCCTGCTTGTCAATGACGACCGGTTTTCCAAGCTTTTCCGCATCAAAGCCCATATGGCGGATGAAACTGAGCGTAATTCTGCGAACATTCGTCATTACATAAGCCATATAGCCCACATAATTCACGGCTGTGAGCTCCCTCCTTTTGATCGTACGGCTCTGACCTGGCTTGTGGATCTTGGGTCCCACCTGTGCGAAGACCAACGGCGTCTTTCGCTCAAGTTTCCCTTGCTGCGCGAGTTGATGATCGAGGCTTCTGCTTTGGCCAATATGCGTGGGGAAGAAATAATCAAGGCTCCCATTCTTGAAGAAGCTTACACTGCGAGAACGTATCGGGCCAATCTTGTTGAAGAAATATTCATGGAAGAATATGACCGTGAGATGATCAAGGTTCGAACCTCAGGTTCGGCCATTGGTCAGGTCAACGGGCTTTCGGTTACCTGGCACGGAGATTTTGAATTTGGGCTGCCACACTGCATTTCCTGCACTGTTGGCGTGGGGCATGAGGGCATCATTGACCTTGAGCGTGAGGCCGAGTTGGGTGGTCCCATTCACACCAAAGCCATGATGATTCTCAAGAGCTATCTGACCGATCTTTTTGCGCGCAAAAAGCCTCTCGTTCTTTCCGGTTCGCTGTACTTTGAACAAAGTTATGCCGGGATCGAGGGCGATTCGGCATCAGGTGCCGAACTTGTAACCCTGCTTTCGGCTCTGGCCGAAGTTCCGGTTCGCCTTGATCTTGCCTTTACAGGGGCTGTCAGCCATGCCGGACAAATCATGGCTGTGGGTGGTGTTACGCGTAAAATTGAAGGTTTTTACAAGGTTTGTGCAAGGCACGGGCTTACTGGTACGCAGGGGGTAATCATACCGCACGACAATGTAGATCACCTCATGCTCTCACCTGAAGTCCTCAAGGCTGTAGAGAATAAACAGTTCAGCATCTATGCTGTGCGCCGGATAGAAGAGGCTCTGTTGCTGCTTACCGGCCTTGCTGCCGGACGTCGCCTGAAAAAAGGCGGTTTTACGCGCGGCAGCCTGTACGACCTTGTGGATAGAAGGCTGGAGCAGTTGGGCGATTACGCGCAAAATGCTTTCAGACGCAGCAAGCGCAGCTAAGTCTTGAGGTTGGGATTTTCCTGTCCCCCACCTTGTATTGACTTTGCGGACAAATGCATATATTCTCATAGAATATCTTGTAAATTGTTGAATGATCATCCAACCTGTGCCCGCGAAACTATGATGAACAAAAGCAAAAAAGAATCATTGCTCCAGGCGGCTAAGGACTTGTTTGGCGAATGTGGTTATGTAGAAACAACATTTAAAAAGATTTCTGACAGGGCTGGAGTTGCTCTTGGCCTGTTGACCCACCATTACGGCAACAAGGAAAAGCTTTTTTTGGCCTGTGGGCTGGATGTACTGGAGCATTTTCTTCAAAGACTGCGTCAGGCCACTGCTGAGGCTGATTCAGGCTTTGATGGAGTTATGCGCTTTTGCAAAGCCTATCTTGATTTTTCCATTGACAAGGATTCCAGCTGGTTGGTGCTTGTGCGCTGCTCACCCTACAGCGACATGAAAACAAAAACCGACCGCGACATTATGGATTCAATGTTTTCGCAGGTGCATCAAGAGCTGGAAAGAGTCATTGCGCGCGGTATTGAGGATGGCAGCCTTGTGACTGTAGACAGCAGGTCTACAGCCCAGGTTATCATTTCGTTGATGGTAGGCGCTAACCGTACCCGCGTGCTTACCCCCTACGCCATGCCAACTCTGTACAAAGATGTGCTGGATTTCGTAGCCAGGTCCATAAAGGCTTAGAAATTTTTACTGCCAAACTTACGCTGCGGGTCTTTATTGACAGCGCAGTAGAGAAAATGTAAATTTTTGTTATGAAACTACTAAGAGCCATCCGCGACGTTCGATATTATTTTACCGGAGTCAAACGCTGACCCCAGGATCGCGGATTTATGGCCATTGTGCTTATAAGGCAACATAGCCGCCGACCAAAGGGGTCGGCGGCTTTTTTTTGATTGTGCGCTTTTATCCGCCGGAGGGCTCATGGACCTGATTTCAACGTTACAGTTGATGGATTCAGCAGTGCTCATTGCAATGGCATTATTGGTCGGCTCCTTTTTTATGGCGCTTATCAACCTGGTGCGCCAGACTCAAAGGGGTTAGACATGGGCGACGCTCTCATCTGGCTTGGATACATAGCGGCTTTCATCTGGCTGGCACGCAAAGGCCAAGGGCATGATGCCATGGCGACGGGCCGTGTGGGTTTTGTCATTCAGGCTTTGGCCTATGTGGCAACCTACATTTCCGCCGTGGCCCTGGTGGGCTTCGGCGGACTTTCATATCTGTATGGCATGCAAATGTTGCTGGTGGCTGCTGGCAACGTATGGTTGGGAACATGGTTCGTCTACCGTTATCTGGCCTGGCCTACCAGGGTATGTCAGCGCAATCTTCAGGCCCGCACGCCAACACAGCTTCTTGCCAAGGGGCATAAAAGCCCTCTGCTTGGCAAAGCCCTCGCACTGATTTTCGCCATTTTTCTTGGTGTATACGCTTCGGCGGTTATTAAGGGCGCAGCCCTCATGCTTGCCCAAATATTGCCTATCCCAGTGTGGGTATTAGTCTGGATTGCTGCCGTGGTGGTAGGTGTGGTGGTCTTTATTGGCGGTCTGCGCGGAGTCCTTTACACCGAAGCAATGCAGGGCGTTGTTATGCTCATTGGCATTGTTTTGCTCATCTGGGCCGTGCTGGACAAGGTTGGCGGACCACTGGAAGGCATTGCACAGCTTGCGCAGCTTGCTCCCACGCCACGGGCCAACGAAGGTTTTCTTGCCCTCTCAATGGGTGAACAAGGTTGGTTTATTATTTCTCTTGTGATGGTCACATCTGTGGCCGTATGGTCGCAACCCCAAATGATGCAGCGGCACTTTGCGCTCAATTCTACTCGCCAAATCAACCGCATCACCCCGTTGGCCATGCTTGTGCTGACTGTGCTTGTTGGCGGAACCTATTTTGTGGCGGCTCTTTCTCGCCTGATTTTGCCGGAAATTGCTTCTGCTGATGATGTTGTGCCCCACTTGGTGAAAATGCTTCTGCCTGATGTTGGCCTTCAGGTTTTCGTTTTGGCCATTGTTTCTGCCTCGCTGTCAACAGCCACTGCCCTCTATCACATTGCGGTATCAGCCATTGCCGAAGATTTGCCAGGCAAGCCCGCCACCAGATTTTCCTGGTTTTTGGGTATTGTTTTCTGCGTTCTGGTTTCTGGCGGTAGCGCTCAGATCAAGGGGCAGCTCATCGCCCTTTTGTGCACCACCAGCTGGAGTATTGTGGGGGCAACCGTGCTCATCAGCTATGTGGCGTTGGTGCGTTTTGGCAAACGCAGTTCTTTGGCCGCGTGGTTGAGCTGTGGCCTTGGTTTTACTTCGTGCCTGCTGTGGTACCTGTTGGCCAACAAGGCAATTTCGTCTACCCCTGTTTTCGGAATGCAGGCGGCGCTTGTTCCGCCCTTCTTTGTGGGGTTGGCATGCTCTCTGGTAGGCTGGTTCGTGGGCTGGGCTTTTGACCACGAAGGCCGCAAAGCTTCAACCTTCTGGCCTGCTCCTAACGCCTAACCACATCACTCCAAGTACAGAAAGCGCACAGCGCCCGCAGCCTGCCATATAGGGCTCTGCGGGCGCTTTTTTACGGCACTAGTCGAAAATATTTTGGACGCATGTTTTATCAAATGAACACTGGCATGCTGAAACGACTTCTGCTATCTCTGATTCGGCATTTCCCCGTTAATTGCGTTGCCCCGAAGATCGCCCCCTGACCATGCGTGGCCTGCGCCCATGATTGCGCTTGCCAGCGCGCGCACCCCATAGACAACAGCCTGTGAGTATAAGCAATGAAAACCTCTCTTGTCCGCGATTCCATAATTGTTGGAGCAGCTTTGTTTTCAATGCTTTTCGGCGCGGGAAATGTGGTTTTTCCCCCGTATATCGGGTTGACGGCAGGTCCAGAATGGTTTTTGGGGTTCCTCTGCTACTACATAGCTGATGTAGGTTTGGCCCTGCTGGCCATTTATGCCATGTTGGCTTCATCCTGCATCGACAGAAAGGAAGGCATCATGCACCGCCTTGGAAACACGGCGGCTATGCTTATGATGTGCGCCATCATTCTTTGCATTGGCCCCTTGCTTGCTATTCCTCGCACTGGGGCAACAGCCTTTGCCATTTCTTTTTCTCCCTTGGGGTATTCTTCCAAAGGAATCAGCGCTGCTAAGATTATTTATTCACTGGCTTTTTTTGGAATATCTACCGTACTGGCATTAAAAGAATCCAATATGGTAGATGTCATTGCCCGCTACCTCTCCCCCATCAAAATTGGCGGTTTTCTGCTGATAGTGGCTGCCGCCCTTTACATGCCCATCGGTCCAATCAGTGATGTCGTGCGCGATGATAACGTGGCATGGCACAGCATCCTTTCCGGGTATCAGACCCTTGATGTGATGGCGGCGCTGGTTTACGGCCTGATTATTGTGACTGCCCTTAAAAACAGGGGCTATGAAACAAATAGCCAGAAAGCCCTTTCAGTGGGTATTGCCAGCCTGGTAGCAGGCGCTCTGCTTTTTATTATCTATTTCGGTCTGTGTTACCTGGGAGCCACGGGTTCTACCTATTACCCCGTAGAGATGGAAAAAGGGGCCTTGGTCACCAATCTGGTGGGCAGGCTCTTCGGCAGTGCAAGCACGGTGTTGTTGGCCATTATCGTGACGGTTTCCTGCATGGCCACCTCAGTGGCGCTTATCGGAACAACTGGGACGTTCATTTCCCAGTTTAGTAAAGGACGGCTTAGCTATAAGGCTGTTGCTATCGGCACGGGGCTTTTCAGCATGATTGTCTCCAATTTTGGCCTCGATAATATTATCGCTTTTGCAGCGCCTATCCTTACATTTTTGTATCCTGGCACTCTGGTTGTCATTGCACTTTCACTTTTTGACAAGCATATCACCAATGACAATATTTTCAGGTTTGCCACGGCAGGCGCTCTGCTTGCCAGCGCCCTCAGCGTGCTGGATGAATGGGGAATGTCCCTGGCCATCACATCACACCTGCCCTTCAACTCTGCCGGGCTTGGCTGGATTGTGCCGGCCTGCGTTTTTGGGGTAATCGGCTATTTTGTGCGCTCGTCCAGGCAGCCTTCTGTTCGATAAGGCAATGCAGCACGGTTTTTATTATTAATTTGAGACGCTGTGGCAACTCTAGGCATTAGAGCCTTTTCACTTTGAAATGCTCCGATGGCTGCGTGAGCAAGCGCCCGCCTTATGGGCGAATGCCATTGACGCAGATAGCCCTATGGGGCTGCCTGAACCGCTGACGAAACCGTCTTACGATGTTGGACAGCTTTGCTACGGACGAAGACAGCACGCAATTTATTTGCGCGTCTACGTGCCGAATTAACGTGCCTTGGCTTTGAAATCTACGCTCTCAACATACTCTGTTCTGGCTATTGTGCTGCTCGTACGCGCAGACGCTTCTGGGCCGCACGCCCGGCATCATCCACTACACGAACTTCGGCATCACCGGGCACTGCCTTCCACAAAATGATCTCGCCGGGAGCTCTGCTGCCAAGGTAACTCCCATTGACGAACCAGTGCAGGTTTTTCACACCAGCTTCCGCATGAGCAATAAATGCCACGCTTTCGTTTCCTTTATTGCTCAAACTCAGTCTGTAAACCAAACCATCCTTGGGCTGAACAATGCGTGGTGGACTTCCTGCCACAATATCCTTGCGTTCGCATTCTGGCATAAACGGCGGCGGCTCTGGTTTGGGCATACCTGCCCGTGCGAACATTTGCGCGAGCTCCGTAGGCCAGAATTCCCATGTCTGGATTTCAGTGCGGCCTTCCTGTGGCATGCAGGCCCGCAGTCCGGTTGTTTTATCCACAAGTATGGATCGGAACACTCCTGATGGCGCAAGAGGCGAAACTCCGGGTATGAACCAAGTTTTTGCTGTATCTGCGCAGAGTGAGGTATCCAGATCACCTGTTGCTGCACAAACTTCAATACTTTCCAGATTCAAGCCGTGATCTGGTTGGGCAAAATAGTCTTGCATTGGTTCAGAGGCGGCCAATTCGCGCGCTATTTGAGAAAACAGGGGCACTGCGGAAATTGCCCCCACTAAAAGTGGATTCGGTTTGTTGTCAAAATTCCCCAGCCAGACCACAAGCACATACGGGCCTACAATACCTGCGGCCCAGGCATCACGAAAGCCATTGGATGTGCCTGTCTTGAGGCGGAGCGGGAGCACTGTACCCCCTTGCGAGCGTATCTGATGATCTGGATCACCGTCTTCCAGCATTGAAAGTGTGACAAAAGCGGCTTCCGGCGACAACAATGGCAAAGCCGTATCTTCGCGGCCTGTTGCATGCAGAACCCGCAGTGGCCGCCACACGCCTTTGTTGGCCAGCATAGCGTAAAGGCCTGCAAGTTCCCGCATGGTTACTTCCGCCCCGCCGAGCACAAGGCTAAGCCCATAATGATTTTCATCAGACAAAAATTCTACACCGGCGTTTCGCAAAAAACCGTAAAAATTAGGGTTTTTTAACCGTGCAGCCAAAGCAATGGCTGGAACATTGCGGCTTGTTCTCAGGGCATCAGCCGACCCAATAGGGCCGCGAAAACTGCCATCGTAGTTTTCTGGATCATAACCGGAAAAACTGCGCGGCGTGTCGGCAAGAAGCGTCAGTGGGTGGATCAGCCCTTGATCCAGAGCTAAAGCATAAATAAAAGGCTTGAGCGTCGAACCGGGCGAACGCCGAGCGCGAGTGCCGTCCATTTGTCCCATAATGTCATTGCTGAAAAAATCTGCAGAACCGACAAGCGCGCGTACTTCCATGCTGGGCCAATGCACCAACAGCGCTGCGCCGTTAGTGAGTCCATACGAATGCTGTCTGGCCGTAAACAGACGCAAATGGCGTTCGATTTTCTTCTGGCTAGCAGGATCAATGGTGGTGAGCAGCTGGTTGTCACCTTGCTGCTGCAAAAGTTCTGTACTCAGATGCGGGACGGCAAAAGGCAGATCACTTGCGCCAAATACTCGTAGCGGTGCGTGTTCTTTGCGGCCGTGCCACGAAGATTCCAGCCTGAACAGCGCGGCAGTAAAGTTCGCATTATCCTGCGCTGGGTGTCGTTGAACAGGGTTTTGCGGCACCAGCATGAGAGACATGCTTTCGCCGGGCGTCAACTCCGCAGGAGCCTTATGAAAATACACGATGGACGCCGCACCAAGGCCCTCTACGTTGCCGCCATAGGGGGCGAGATTAAAATAAGCCTCAAGAATTTCTTCCTTACTGAAATTCCATTCCAGTTGAACTGCCAACATTATTTGGCGCAACTTGGCTCCGATTTTTCCGGTTTCCAATCCATATGTGAGTCGAGCCACCTGCATCGTTATGGTAGACCCGCCCATGAGGCGCTTTCCTGTGAGAAGACCAAAGGCCGCGCGTGCTAGCGCCAGAGCGTTAACTCCTGGATGTTGCCAATAATAGCGGTCTTCATAGCGCAGCACGGCATCTACTGCCGCAGGGGGAATATCAGCAAGCCGGGTGTATACACGATACTTTTGATCTTTAGACAGGCTCAGGCGCATAAGGCCGCCCTTGCTGTCACGAATGACGCGCGAAAAGCTGACATCCTCCAAAGGATGACGGCAAGGCGTTAATTGCAGCCAGAGCATAAAAAAAACAAATACCATAACAGGCAGTAGCAGCAGCCACCAGTTACTACGGCGGGATACAGAACAAAAGACGCGCTTTAACACGGCCTTGCATGTTCCAAGAGCGTTGGATTCAATCTGTTTTTGGTCTATCGATGTTTTTTTTGCCATAGAAGAAGCTAGTTATTTTTTGTTTTCATTTGAGCATAGTTTGTTCAGTAGCCGTCACCAGCAGGTAAACAGGGCAATGACCGGGCTGTTTTCAAGCTCCAGTACATTGCCCTGCCTTTCATTAGTTCTGCTAAAAACCTAATCTATAATCAACTGGCCGCAGCCCACACGGGCATTGATCGCAGGCTCGTACATGGCTTCAGCTGTAGCAGAAGGTAATACAAAGCGCCCTCTGGTGGCAGCGCGTACCTTATAGGTAAAGGTGCGAGGATCAGAACCGGAATTCACAAAGAAAATACCCCGGTCTTCACGCCGTTCATAACGAATAAGTCCCTGCTGCGGTTCACTTGCCTTTTTCTCCAACATCGGTTCAAAACCGCCGGGCAGCAGGTCTACCAAAACAACGTTGCTGTATTCTTCAGCAGAACGCACAGTTAATTCCACGGTGAGCACTTCACCAAGCCTGGCGCTGGTGACGGCTTCTCCGCTGTTATTCAAATAACGCCGCTGTAATTCAATACCGTTGGCAGCTGAAGCCAAAGGTTTACGCTCAAAGCCTTCAGTTACGGTATGAAGATTCCAGCCAGAATCACCTTTGGGCAGGCTTACACTGTAATTCTGGCAGCCGGGAGCATTAAGTTCAAGAACCGGGCCAAGCAGTTCGGCCTTATCAACACCAGGTGTGAAGCCTTGACCGTAGCGTGTGCAGGTCAGGGTAATGCCTTCGGGCGCAGGTGCGCCTTTTTCAGCCAGCATGGTCAGGGTGCGGGACAAAAGCCCCATATCAACAGTAGTTGCCGTGGTATTGAATGCGGCATCAAGTAAGGCTGCAGTGTTGATTTCTTTTCGGCGCTCAGGGAAGTGGCGCAGTATAACTGCGGCATGAAGCGCCCTGGCTGCGCCCGCATCCAGCATATAGTGGGTAGTTGCAGCATTGAATGATGCGGGCATGAGTTGCTGCGCACGGCGCTCCATACGCAATATTTTGTAGCAATCTGCCAGCAACACTGCCACAAGCTCGTTGTTCCAGCCCTTGGTGTTTTCCTTATACCACTGCTCCAAACGCTCAACTTCCTGGGTCATTATGCGTCCGTCGCGCAAAAGTACCCATGCGCCATAGACCTTGATGCGCCCGTCATCGATATCCACGGGCGAACGGCGTACGGTGTTTTCAAGCGTATCGAGGATATTGCGCGTCAGCCCTTCAGGCACAACAACGCCGCTTTCGCGCAGCGTCAGCAGAAAATCTCCTGCATATGCTGTTACAAAATCGTTAGCTGGTGCTGATGGCCAAAGGCTTACGCCCTCATAGTAGGAAAAATTGCTGCGTATTGTATCAAGAGCGGCACTGATGACAGCATTGCCCCGCTTTGCCAGCATTTCAGGCGAAGCCTTGGGATTAAGCAGAACCTTTTCACGCAATGCCGGATTACCCAGCAGTGCGGCGTAAGGCATAGCGCGGCTGATGAGTTGTTCAGTGCAGCCGTAGGGATATGTGTCCAGTTGGTCTAGCAAAGAGCGCAAACCAAGCAGCGGAAGAGCAGAAATACTGGCCAGCCCTTGCGCGTCATACGGGTAGATATCTCTGGCTACGGGCACTTCCATATTGCCCGTGAGGGGAACCACCTGTTCGGTGCGTACACGAGGAGCGGGAGGACGCACAGACAAGCTCTGGTTACGCTGGCTCCCTGGCTTGCCTTGCCCTTCGAAGCTGGCGGTAAAACGCACGCCAGCTGAACCCAGGCGGTCCAGTGCCTTCATGCGAAAACGTACCACAGCCTCGCCATTTTCATTGATCGTAAGTGGAAGTGGGTTCTGCCCGCTCAGGAATGCCAGCTCTGGTCCACACTCCATTTTCACATTGACCTTGGCATCCTTACCACTGCCTTCGACGGTATTTGCAATAACCAAAGCTCCGTCAAATTCGTCGCCAGGAGCCACAGCCAAAGGCAGAAGAGGTTTTAAAATAAGCGTGCCACGCACCTCAGTGCTGGCTTGGGCATTTCCTGCAGTTGATGTCGCACCTTGCGCAGCGCTGCTGCCCACCGCCATTATGCGGATGCGTCCACTCACATACTCCGGAATGGTAAGGGTGATGTCCGTCCCATCGGCATTGACAGCAGTCACTTCCTGCCAAAAGGCAAAAGGAGGTTCGCCGCGCCGCTTGAATGGATTAAGAAAACGCCCGCCAGCTCCTGCCATATCACCGCCGAACCCGGGAATACGGCCCTGCAGGCGCGCATGGTCAGGCATGAGCAGGTCAAAAACCTGCAGAGTTGAAACATCAAGAGCGCGATCGCTCAAAAGCTCGGTCAGTGGATCAGGCGTGGTAAAGCCGGTAAGTTGCAGAACGCCTTCATCTACAGCAAAAAATAGAGCTTTTCCAGGCACACGCGAACTTAACCGGACAGTGATTTTTTCACCGGGCAATACGCGCGCAGGTGCCGTGAGCTTCAAGCCCATATTTCTCTGGCTTATCCCTGCGGTAAAGGGGGCAATCCCAAATGTGTGGGGATTCATGTATATTGCTTCGGACCCAAGTGAGCGCACAAAAGATACGTTAACGTAACCGCGCCCTTCGAACCCTTCAGGAATGCGTATTTCCTGCACACTTTCTCCGGCCTGGGCCGTGAACCATGCGTGGGTCAGTACATTTTCTCTTTCAATGGTTATAAGCCCTGTTCCAGAGTAGGGAGCGGAAAGACTCATTTTTATGGTTTCGCCAGAAGCGTATTGATCCTTCTCAAGCTTCAGACGCAGGTTGCCCTTGGCCAGAGAACGCGTGGAAAGATCAGAAGGTTCGGCCAGGCGCGTGCCCGCAACTGAAAAAGGAATAAGGGCCAGAATATTACCGTTGTTCTGACGAACTGTGACCAGGTAATCTCCGGCTTCGCCTGTAGGCATGGGCCAGGCCAACCCCTTTGGATCAAGATCAACAGTCTGGCGCGTTATTTCCGTATCGACCGGGGTGGCATCATAACGGTATTCACCGCGCGAATCTGTAACAAGGCTGTTCACATAACGCCGGGCGGAAAACACTATCTCCGCGCCGCGCAAACCTGCAGGTGCAAGGTCATTGTTGACGGCCAGCAGTCGTAATGACGCCTTGGCATTTTGGGGCACATAGTCCAGGTTGTTGGCCTGGCCTTCCGGTTTGTAGCCCAGGGCAACTTCCAGCGGTGAAAACAGAGCTGACAGCTGCCGGGTGACGGCCCTGCCGCCCGTGGGTTCAAAACCTTCAATCAGCACTGTCCCATAGAAAGTGCTGCCTTGCAGTTTACCCAAAGGCAAAGCCAGCTTGGCAAAGCCTTTGCTGTCAGTAAAAACGTCGGGCAGGTCAATGTATTGATCCTGTGCGCCGGAAGATAACGCATCATAGAAGGTGTAGTCTTCATATCCGGGAAACCGGAGCGCTCCCTTGCGCGCATGGAAAGCCGTATGGATGCGGTGGCTGGTTGCAGGTTCACCATAAAGATTGTCCAGCCGTGCCACTGCCACCGCGGGAGGCATATTCTCGCCAGTACGAATCCAGCCCTTAGGAGCGCCGGGGTCAAAGTTTGCAGCCAAGGCCAAAGTATCGGGCTGAAATTCTTCAACCCTTGTAGAAGTGCTGCCAAGAATCGGCCCTCCATAGGTGGGCTTGTCCGAGGCAAGACGGATGTCCATACGGTATTGTCCAACTGCGGCATCCTCAGAACTGGTCCAGGTGAAATTCTGGAGCCCTTCAGGGCCAACAGTAAAGGAACGCCGCATGACTTCCGCCCCTGTGGGGCTTACGAGCACGGCTTCAAGCGGCAGATCAGCAGGCAAGGGTTGCCAGTCAAATCTGCGTACAATGCAGCCAAAATGCAGTGCTTCCCCAGGCAGATATAGACCACGCTGGCTGAAAACCGAAGCACTCAGGCCATTACTTGCAGCATGACGCCCAGACACTGAAAAATTGCTGTAGTCTACGTTACGGGCATAATCGTCAAGAGAAAGCCATGCCATATCCTGGCCGCCGCCTTGAGCCGCAGCAAGGGCCACAAGGGCCACCGGGCGTTTTTCTCTTTCAAGGCCAACGGTAGATGGTAAATCAGCACGCCCCTGTGGATTGGTGATTGCGGTGCATACTGGCAACCCGTTGGCTCCAAGCAGGCGCACTTCAGCATTGGGCACAGGCTTGCCCGTTGCAATGTTCTGCACAAATACAGCTCGGGTTCCGTCAGAAGCTGTTTTCATGCTGAGGCCCATATCGGTAATCAACAGCAATCGAGTGGCTTCCGCTACATGTTTGTCGCCATTGCGTCCGGTAAGTACCATGCGCATGAGACCGTGACGCAGCCCATCCTGACCTTGTAACAACGGGGCCATATCCAGAACGCTAAAAAAGGCTTCGCCGGGTGTATTCTCACGGTCGCCCTTGCGCACATTGATATGCCCCTGCACCACATCACTCAGAACAGTAAAATCCGCATCGGGGTCTTCAAAGCTGCCCCCCCTGGCTAAAAGGGCCATAAAGGGTTCGCGCACGCGCTCGGCGCGCCAATCGATATCAGTCAGGCCCAAGGCATAAATATCAAGTTTCTTGTCTCCACTGAGCGCAAGAATGTTGCCGGGCTGCAAAAAGGAAAGCTCTGCCCCCATACCGGGGACTGTAAGGATAAAGCGGCGAACTTCCGACAATGTAAAGCCACCAGTCGATGTGAGGCCGGGCTTCACAGCTGTGAGCAACCCTCTTCCGGCTGCTGCTTTTACCCGCAAAACAACCTGATCTGTGGGTTCGTCCGCAGTCTGAACAAGCTGGGGATGAAGTTTTTCACCCTTAGCAATATCCGCGGCGCTGATGGCGGGCATTTTTTCCCAGTTGGCTTCCTGCCCTGCTTCTGGCGTAATTTTTCTTGGCAGCTGAATGACATCCAGATAGCGCAACACCTCTGAGGGCAGCACGCGTAAGCTGGTCTTCACCACAAGCTGGTATTCTTTGTCCAGTCCCTTATCATACGCGGCTCGCACGCTGATATCACTGACATTCATAATGCGGTCACGGCCAGTAATATAAAGCAGCGTTTCGGAATTTCCCGAGCCTTTGGCTTTTGAAATTTTAACTGTTCGCTTACTGTTCTTTTCAATAAATCCGGGCAAGCCTTTGACAGATATGACGGCAGCAGCATTATCCTTGGGGAGTGCTGTTACAGTGGCTGAAACGACAACCTCGTCGCGTCGTTCGTTCCATACAAAACGAGGCGCGCCAAGGGCCAGACCACTCTTTGGATCACTTGGCCGCAGGGTTATATTTTCTTCCATACTTTGCGGATTGACAGGCCATATAAAATATACTGGCACGGAAACGGCGTTAGCTCCCTTGGGTGAAGGGTCTGTCCAGAAGGTTTCCTTGCCGATCCGTACTGCTTGCGGCTGTGTAGTGTAACGAACCTGCCGATTTACCTCATAGCGTGAAGGTAAAGACACTTTATCAAGCGAAATGGTGTATGTGGTCTGCGGGCGCAGGGGTTTTTCGGGTTGAAAAACCATTGTCGAGCCATATTCCCATCGCCATTGGCCTTGAACAGCTGGGGTCATCTGCACGCCTTCAACCAAATGCCCTTCCGGGCCAGCAGGCGGGCCGGAGCATTGGCGTGACCAGTCTGTGCCGTACTGCTTTTTGCAACGCTCAACATCAACTTCAAAGCTTATGGAAAAACCATCTGCTCTACGCCAATTGTCGGCTTCAGGTTGGCTGAGTTGAGCAATACGGTAGGCCGGGCCTGCAACAGCACCGCTCGCAAGGCTCATCACCAGCGTGCATACCGCAAGGCTATATACAAGGTATTTATGAAACATAGTATCTCCACATGTTACAAAAGCGGCAAAGGATATGCCCTACTGCTGTAAATTGCGCAGTGTGCTCACAATAGTGTCGTCCAATGCGGCCAGGCTATGACCATCATTGGTTTCATGAATAGCTGCGTGATTTTTCCAATAGGCGCGAGCTTCTTCGGGATTTAGCAAAGTATCGGCCAAGCCCAGTACCAAGAAGCGTTTTACGGGAGCAGTTCGTACATCGGAAAAAATGCCATAACTGTCACACATTGTTTCCGTGAATTCCCAGTGTTGGCCACCGTAAAAATAGGTGTTGGGGCCCACAAATTGCCGTAACGACTGGGCAGGCCAAACTGAAGGATTGAAAAGAGCGCAATTGCACCCAAGCAGTGCAGACAACTGAGATGCGTAAAACCCACCAAGTGATGAACCAACCAGAATCAAGGATGTGCCGGAGGGGATACTCAGAGCGCGAGCCTGTTTTTGCAGTCTGGCAAGGTTTTCGGGGAACAAACCACTGGAGGGATAATCCAGAGCTTGAGCATCAGGAAAAAACTGTCGCAGCAGCTTAAAAGTATTGCTGTCAGGACTGGAGTTAAAACCATGAATATAGGCAATCATACAATCCTCTCATAAATTCCATAGGAGCGTGATTTATTTCAATGGAAGCGAAAGAATAATTCACGGCGCGTTTAATCATAATATAGATATAATTTGTGAGTGTTTCTATACAAACAGTTCTCGATCACACATAAACATTATTTTTTTATAAAGAAGATAGTTAATTGATAGATAGTACAATAAGATAGGAAAATTTCACGGATTTTGTTATTTTTTTCAGATGTTCTGACGGAATCACAGTCTCTTTGCGTCATGTCCTTTTGCTTTTTATTATCACGTAGATTCATTTACTTGTAGTGGTTCAGACTTGATCTGACAGTCACTCCGTTTTGACGGCTCTGCCTGTCCGATTAGTTGAGCTGTCCGACCTTCTCCTTCCAGAGGGATTTTCCATCAAGGAGAGTCTGCATGGGAGTCCT
>JAEWKM010000034.1:0-114376 GCA_023386035.1 Pseudomonadota bacterium | reverse complement strand
CCCCGCACATTTATAAAACGGGGCCTTCCCCCCACAAAGCCGTTCATACTAAATCTGCTCCAGATATAGACGGCGTACACTCCGGGTGCGGCACCACAACAGGTATACGATCAGGGCAGTAGCGGGCCGCGCGTGCCAAGGGTGTAAAAGTTGCGCCCCACGCGGTTGGCACCGTTGAGCAGGGTAGTAGTCAGGCCCAGATAGTCGGTCTGTGCGTGATTGTTGAGATTTTCGGCATTCAGGGTTGCCCCTGTGGACTGGTTGCGCAAATTCCAGGCGCGCACCTGCTGATTATATGAGGCGGCATTGCTCTGCTGCTCCTGAGCCAGGGCGTCCAGTTCGCCTTTTTCTGCGGTATCAAGGTTCAGATCCAGTTGACTTCCGGTCCCCACTTGTGCGCCCGATGTTGATGCCTGCGCTCTTTGCCCGCCAATAATGCGCGCAACTTCCTGACGTTTTTTTACAGCGGCTTCATATCCGGCCTGTTTTTCCTGCCGGGCGGCCTCATCCGCCAGGGTGGCGCTTTGTTCAGCCTGTTGCGCGCTGCGTTCCGCCAGTTTGGACTGGTACTCGGCCTGCTGGCGGCGGCTTTCAGCCTGTTGAATAGAACTGACCGTGCCCACAGCGGCTCCGGCCAGAGCTACGGCTGCGCTGATGGCAGCGGCAGTACTTGTTGCAATGGCCATCAGCAAAGCTCCTTGTGCCAGATGGTTTCGGTATGGCGCGCGCCCAGGCGGCGGTACAGGGTGTCACAGGGCCGTGAGGCGGGCGAACTGTATTGCACAAGACCAGCGCCGCGTTGCCTGAGTTCCACCTCGGCATGGCGGAGCAGATTCAGGGCAGTGAAACCGCCACGCGCCTGCGGGGCCAGGTACAGCCCGTCCAGTGCCGCCAGAAGCATGCCCTGCCGATGCGGGCAGGAAACAAGGGTAAAGGCCGCATAGCCCGCCAGATTTCCATCGGGGGTGCGTGCCGCGCTGACGTGCAGCATATCCAGATTTTCAAGGCAGGCGTACCGTTCTGCGTCCAGGCCAAAGTTTGTATTATTGTGCAGGGGGGCCTCCACCTCATGCCAGTGCGCAGCGGTGAGAAGCCGGGCTTCAGATTCCAGTTTTGTAAAAGATTCTGTGGCAAAGGCCAGCATGCGATTCTCCTTGTTGGGTGCCGCAGCGGGAGGATCTATTGATGTGGCGTCCTCTCGCTGGCGTAAAATTGGCGGCCTTTACAGCCGCCCGGATGGCAGAGGGTGCAATGCCAGATCGCTGCCCTTATAGTTAACTGTGCGGCGCTGCTTCAGGAAAAATTCACTTCCAGCACCAGCGAAAGCAGGCGGAAAGGCAGGGGCCTGTCCTGAACCAGCCAAAGATTATCCGAGGCTGCCCATGTGCCGCCGGGGGCAAAGGATACGTCGCCGGAGTATGGTAAAATTGCCTGCCCCCAATACTCCGGCAAAAAGGGCAGGTCATAGAGCTCGTACCTGCCGGGGCCGTATTTGCCGCCAACACTACGATAGAGGCGGGCGGTACACATGCCGTGGGCGCGTTGGCGGCCAAGGGTTGTGCCGGAAGGGCCGTCCAGCTCTATGGGCAGAGAGGCGAGGGCCGAAGCATAGGGCAAGCCAACCTGCGCCACTCTGGTTGCATAGGGCAGTTCAATGCTGCCTTCGTGCACCACGCAGCCTTCTACCGGGCTGCCGTCAGCCAGCACGGCCAGTTCGCATCCTTCAAGATGGTCCAGCCCTTCCAGCCGGGTTGCAGGTTGTTCAGGGTGCAAGGTCAGGCCGCAGTCCACAAAAAAGGCATTTTCAATGGGTTCGTGATCCTGCCACTGCGAAGCAAGGCGTTCCAGAAAAATGCGGTTCTGCCCGTTTATGTGGCGCTTTACCACCAGCATAAGGACATCGCCATTTTCGCCGGAAACAGCGGCGATGGAGAGTACCCGTCCGTCTGTGACCTGCCGCGACCAGCCCCAGATGTCGTGCTCCTTCATATAGGTGAAGGCCAGCAGCAGACCGTCGTCGCGCAGGCACCAGATGGTAGAGCCGGGCGTTTGCTGATAGGCCCATTGTAAAATGGTATGCCCTTCAAAAAGGTGCGGAGCCATGATGGAAAGATCGTTGCCCGCGTAGCCGTCTTTTTCCAGCGAATAGAAGAGGTCCCGCACGCGCGAGCCGTGCCGCTGCACATGCAGAATGGAGTTGCCGATGATTATGGGTGCAAGGCCCGCGCTGCCCCAGTAGCTTTGCGCTGTGATGCTGATGTTGCCCGGCGTGATGGCCGTGCCGTCGCCCCCTGTGGCCTTGTATTCGCTGCCGGACGTGCCAATGAGCAGATCTCCAAAGCTGGCCGCCCAGGTGACAGCGTCTATGGAGCCAGAGGCGATGAGGTATTCCACAGGATCATCATTTTGCAAGGGACGCGATTTACGAAAGTTTTCAAAATCGCCCACCCGCGACATGTAGAATGCCTGCGGATTTTTGGGTGTGGCTGCCAGCACCATGCGCTGCTGATGAAAAGTCACCACGCCGGGATAGTTGCCGTCTGCAAAGGGGTTCCAGTCTTCTTTCGGGGTGTCGGCGGTATCGGCCTGATAGTTCTGATCGCTGAAGGACAGACTCGTCGACACGCCTATAAAACCAAAGTAGCCCGCTTCTTCACGGTAAATGTTGTATTCCACAGCATCAGCGACAGCGGGCCAGGATATGGCGGCGCTGTTGCCCTGCACCCAGTCGGAAGGGTGGCGGCCATTGGTGCATTGCCCGGCAGGCGAAGCCAGAGATTCGCGTCCGTTGGCATCTACAGCCGCCACCTTGTAGCGCAGGGTGAAGCTGCCCGCAGTGCCGGAAAATGTCACAGCAGGCGCAGACGGAGCTTTTATGGATGTGTTGAGGGCTACTGCCTCCAGATGCCATGAATAGGCGGTCTGCCCGTTTGTGGAGCCTGTATTTCCAGAGCCGGAGCTATTTTCCGCATCCCGGCGTATTATTTTGTGCAGGGGGTGGTTGCTGTGAGCGAGGTACACAATGTCCCCCACCTGAGCGTAGGATATGTCCAGCAGTTCATCGGGCGCGTAAGGAGTTGCAATGGCAGCAACGTCTTCAAGCCCGCGCTCGCTGGCAATGCGCAAGCTGTGATCGCCCAGAACCAGAACGAAATTTTGTCTGGCAAGGGCGTTGAAACAAAAAGGAATAAGCACGGAATACCCGCCCATATCCGCCACAAAGCGCGTGCCGGGCCGCCGGGCCGCGTCGCCGTGCAGGCCGGGCAGCATGTTTTCCATGCAGGAAAGGCAGTTGCGGTACCGCGCCAGATCATAGCGAGCGTACAGGGTGGGCGCGATTTCGCCGCCTGTAAAATTTTGCAGGGCTGTGCGCATGCGTGCTCCTGTTATATTTGCGGTATTGCAGGCCAGGGAGTGGATGAGCCGCCGCCGTCAAAAGGTGCGCCTTCCTGCGCAGGCAGATCGCGCAAAAACTGGCGGTAGGCCTTGATAGCCACAATCTCTTCCGGGGTGATGGGGTAGTCTGCCAGCAGATATTTGTCCGAGGCTGCAAGGCGGCTGTCGCGCAATTCACGCAACCGCGTGGTTCTGGCGGGCACACTGTTGTATTCTGCAAGGCGGGCGGCCTCGGCTGTGGCATCTTCAGCGGCACGAGTGGCGGCTTCTTGCTCCAATCGTTCTTTTTCTGCCTGCCACAGGGCTGCATAGGGGGCCACCTCCTCGTCGTAGGCTGTGGCGTCAGAGGCCACTAACGGCCAGTTGAAGTCGTCAATCCATTCCATATGCCCCTGCTGTCCGTCCCATTGCAGGGCGTGTAAATTTTGTGGAGCAGGAAAGTCAAAAACAAGTGGGATTCCACCCACGGAAATAAGCTTATCACCGGGAACTACTGTAACTGCAACCATTGTGTTCTCCTACGCGACCTTCATCACAAAGTTTATTGCACAATAGGGCATGTAACTTGCCGTAGCCGAGCTTGTGGCACTAAAAGAATGTGCATGACCCGCGCTGCCGCCTTGGGCACCCGTTGTGGCGCCATTTACGCCGTTGTTAATGTACGTTGCCTCACCGCGTACACCCTGAGAAATTTGATTGTTTGTGCTTGTATAAGCATGCCCATGACTTGGCATCTGTGCCGTCGATATAGTGGTAGCGTCCACACTTCCGCTGACAGTGTGTGAATGGCTGGCACTGCCACCGAGCGTTCCGGCATTATGAGAAGCGTCTGCACCCAAAAACACTCTGCCTTTCAGGTTGGGCAGCGTGCCGCCTTTATCATCAGAGCCTCCATCACAAACTAACCAGTCCTCTCTCACGGTTGCCTCGCCGGGCATGATGGCCCGCCTTCCGTCACTGCCCCCCAAAGTTACTCCCCATACAGGTATGGGCACATATGGCGGAAAAGCGTCCCAGTATGAGACGTTCAGCGCTCCGCCACCGGCAATGGTTAAACCCAGGCCCGGTTTGACGATGCCGGGCTTTTCGGAAGAGGCGAAGTCTACGGGCGTGACAGAGATCGTCCCGTCATCCTCCACGGCAATGCCTTCGCCAATCTTGACAAAACCAAGCGTATCAACCGTGGCGGGGCCGATATTGCTCACGTTTTGCGCCCTGTCGGCTTCTGCCCGTGCTCTGTCAGCTTCGGATGCGGCACGGGCAAGCTCGCTGGCAATAGCCGCGCGGGCATTATCCGCAGCAACCTCGGCAGCGCTTTCGGCCCGGTTAGCCTCTGCTTTGGAGCGGTTGGCTTCAGTTCCGGCCCTCTCTGCTTCTGATGCAGCCCTGTGCGCTTCGGCCTCAGACTTGTTGGCTTGCGTTGCCGACTCCTCTGCCGCGTTTTTTGAATGTATGGCAGAGGCCACAGAGGCATCCCGGCTGGCATACACTTCGTGCACAACATCCTGCGGTGTTTCGTCGCTTGTGGCTGGCAGAATGACGGCGCGGCGCATCATTTCCATAGTTTGCTGGCGTTCAGCCGCTGCCTGATCCAGGGCATCTTCAATAACCTGGGGGTCAAAGCGCGAGGCGCTGACCAGGTTTACCTCCTGCGTGAAGGGCATGTCGCGGGTGATGGCCAGCTTCCAGCCAGCGGGCAGGGGGGCGGCGTCGAGCTGGTAGACGATTTCGCCGCCGGACGCGCCAATATCCGCTGCCCAGCCGGAGGCTTCGGTGGTTACTCCTGCTGGGGAAGTGAGCGTGACCACAAGTTGTGACGCGTCCCACACCTTGAAGCTGAAGGGAAAGCGCGTGGCTGCGTCGTTGCCCTCATAGACGGCCCGGCTGGGACTATATGGCATGGTCATGAATGTATCCTCACAGTTCTTGATGCATCAGTTTTAACGTGTGGCAAGCCAGGAATCCTCCGCCGGTTTTTCGCTGCGTTCCGAAGCTGCGGCCTCACGCGCCGGGGGCAGGCTGACGGTGTAGAGCTGTTCCAGTTCGGCGGCTTTTTGCCCATTGCCCTTGAGCAGTGGCACGGCAACAAGGGCGGCCAGTTTGCGGGCCAGCATGTGGGCGAAAAGGTCGTCAAACAGGCGGCTGTTGCGCACGTCTTCGGTGTATAAAAGCAAGGCGCGCGAGGCATTGGTCAAAAGCAGCGAGCCGTCGCCTGCCGCATTGAGCGCAAGGCAGAATGGCCGGGTAGAAATGCCCTCGTGCCGCACCTCATGCACTTTGAGGCAATTTTCCGGCAGGGCGTAGGCAAAACGGTATTCCGGCGCATAGCCCTGGGGCAGTGCCTGCAAGGCCAGCCACGCCCTGCGCTGGGCGAAGCTCCACGGAAAATCCCGCAGCACCTGACGCCGGGCAGAATCCCAGTACAGGCGGCATTGCAAAACTTCGGGCGTGTTCTCGCGTTCAGATGCCACGCTGCGCGCGCCCAAAAAGCCGAGGGCGCGGTTCCATATGTCTATCTGGCTGATGGTCATGACGCCTCCATATCTATTGATAAAAAGGAAAAGCCTCCGGCGGCCAAGGCAGCCGGAGGCAGAAAGCGGGTTCAGGATTGTGGCGGTATACGCGGTTCTTTGCGCAGTGCGGGCAGGCACGCGGAGGATTTTGCCTGCCAGGAAGCCGTGCGCGGAGTTTTAGCGGTAAGGTTCAAAAGGAATCAGGCCCCCGGCGGGCAAGCTATGCCGAGATGCACGCCGTTCCGGTTTCTTCACGAAAAAACGAAAAGGCTTGCATGTACGGAACTTACTGTCTGTTCAAGGCAGATCAGCCAGATCAGTTTGGGGAACGTTAAAATGATCTAACCGACTGTCAGCGCCTTTTCGTAGGGCAAATCTTCCTCACGCAGCAGGGCGGAAAAAATACGGCCCTGCGTTACGCTTTTGCCGCTCACGGGGGTGAGCGTGAACGTCAGGCGCAACCAGCTTTTGCGCACCCCCTGAGGCAAAAAGCGGTGATAAGGGCGGGCTCCAGCAGTCAGAGCAGGATTTTCCGCCGTATTGGGCACGCTGACGGCGGCTCCGGTCACGGCTGCCCAGGGGCCGCTGGCGGCATCGGCTTCTTCAAGGCCGATGGTCAGGGACTGCACCTCTTCGGGTTTGAAAGCTTGCGTCACGGAAAGACGCAGGGGCATGGGGTCCATACGGCCCGGCAGCTTGAGCGCGTTGAGGGCCACGGCGGTTCCCGTGGTACTGGCGGTAAGCGGGCCTTCAAACAAAATGGAATTGCGGTCGATAATGGCCATGTGGGCTCCTTGTTTGATTGATTTTTTTGGGGGAAGGAACCTCAGCGAGGCTGCTTGCTGGCATCTGGCCGGTTAGAGCATTTTAACTTTGAAAAAGTTTAAATGCTCTAACGCTGCACAAGCGTGCAGCGCGCCGCAACGCGGCGTGGATTCTGCCGGAAATCGCATCTTTCAGCAGAATGACAACTTTGAAATGAATGCATTTCAAAGTTAATCTGATCTAGGCTCACAGCGGCGGAGGCTGCCTTCCCAGGAAGATTGCTGCTTAGACAATACCCTCGTTGCCCAGCACGGCATCGCACTGACGCACGGGGCGGCCATGCAGCACGGGGATCGCCTTGGAGTCAAAGAATTCGCCGTACTGCAACTGCACGTTGCCCGCGTCAGAATTTTGCAGTTCCAGAGCCGTGAGCACATCGGAATTGGCGTACCACACGGCCTTCTGGCGCAGGTGCTGGGGCATGCGGTTTTTGGCCTCAATGGTCAGCTTTTGCAGATCAATAAAACCGCTCTGGCCTTTGCGCTTGCCAAGAGCCGCCAGGGGCAGGTTGGCCACGCGCACCACGGCGCGCCAGTCGCGCACGGCCAGGCCGCAGCGCCAGTTGTATTTGTCGCCCACCACCTGATATTTGCGGCCATCCGGGTCTTGGGCCATGTAGGTGTTGAGGTCTTCGTGCGAAAGTCCGCCCGTGCTGCTCTTGGGGTAGATACCGTGCACAGCCTGAGCGCCCCAGGAGATGAGCCACAGCGACGTGCAGCCGCCTTCGTCACGCCCGCCCGCGTCCAGCACGTTTTTGGCGTCCTGCGCGGGATAGCGCATGGAAAGGCCGTTGAATTCGTCGGGGTTGATGTTGCTGTTGCCGTAAAAAAGAGTGGCGGCCACTTTCTGACGCATGGCCTCGGCAAAGGCCACGCCTTCGCTCATGCGAAAAGCCTTGTCGCGGCTGCCGTAGAGGCGCAGCTCTTCCACATCCAGTTCCATAATGGCCTCAAGAATGCCGCAACCTTCCTTGACCTGGCCCCACTGGGATTTGGAAGGCGGCGTGCCCTGATAGAGCCTGCGCCAGTAGACTTCGGGCAACCCCGTGCGGATGCGGGTGAGATGCCCGTCGCTCTGGTTGGATTCCATCCAGAGCACGTCGTCCATAATGTCGTTGGTCTTGTTCATCAGTTCGATGATCTGACCAGCCTTGTCGCCACGGTAAAACTGTTCCATTTCCGCCAGAGAAACCACAAGACCTGCAGAGTTGGACATGAATGCCTCGTATGTAGAAAGGTGAATGTGCAATAATGGCAGTTAGGCGTTTACATTTGAAAATATTGCAATGCGCAGCGTTACGCTGAGTGGACGTCAGCCACGGCGCGGCGTAGATGCGGCCTTGAACAGTGTGATGTTTGTTGGCGCTTCTTTGAGGACGCTGCTTTTGGGCAAAAGTCTCACTGTGGTTGTATGTGAAAGATACGCGTTTAGGAGATGTGGGTGTGGGAGAGGAATACTCTCTTGCAAAAGGGTTCCCACAAAGTATTTCAAGGCTTATTTGCGCGAACTCCAGCCTGCGTACATGCGCTCTTCGAGCGGAGGCATGCTGTTGCTGCCCGGTTCGCCCCGCACCAGGCTGTCTTCCATCAAGGCGTCAGCTACCCGGCTGAAGAAGCGCAACACTTCGGGATGATTGCCATAGCCGCTTTCTTCCAGCAGGCGGCCGATGTGTCTGCCCTGGTCAAAGCGGTCCAGAGCAAGCTGGGCGCGGGCCACGTTGGCGGCCATGTGAGTGCCGCCAAGTTGCGGGTCTTGCGCCACTTCTTCTCGCCACTGGCTGACCTGCTTTTGCCACTGCGTGTGACGGGCGGCTTCCTGTTGGCGCATATGCTGCTCGATCTGGTTGTGCAGCAATTCCTGCCCCGTGGCCTGTTCTTCATTCTGCCCGCTATTTGGGCCAACATTTTGGGCGGAGGTTGCGGCGGTGCTTGCATCGCCCTGCGGGTCCACATTGGCTTGCCCCCCTGTAGCGCCCCTGTTGGCGGCGACGTTTGCACCACCCCAGCTGGACGAGCCGCCAGCGTTGGCAGAATTGCCCGAATTGCCGAACCCGCCCGAAGCGCCAAGATAGGAGGTTGATGCTATTGTTGTGCTCGCCGGAGCTGCGTTGTGGGCGGCGCTTTCCTGACTGAACCCGGTGCTGAAAGTGTCAGATGTCATGTTCGTCCTCTCTGTTCTGAAGCAGTTGTGGCAGATTGCCGGGGTCAGACCGTTGCACAAGATGCAGCAAGGTCATGCCCACATAGCGGCGGCCTTCGGCAAAACCAAGGCGTACTGCGTCAGTTGTAGCTGACGGGCCGCAATTTCCGGCAGCAAGATTCAGGGCGCTGAAACACTGGCAGTGGTGGATAAGCCAGCGCAAAAACAATCGTCCCTGCCGTTGGGACATGAGGCTACTGACGGCATCGCGCAGTTGCCGTTCAGCTTCTTCCATACGCTGACGGGCTTCTCCTTCTTGCTTGTGCGCCTGTTCGTAGGGCGCGAATATGTCCATCAGGGTTTCTCCTGCGGCTGGCTATGCCGGATGTCATCCGGGGCGCGGCCATGCGAGGGAGTGTTTTCGGCCTGTTGACGGCCCGTTGCATCAGTGTTCGCCCCTGTCATGCGGCCCAGCAAGTTCACCAGACCGTCAAGCACGCTGCCTTGCCTGCCCTGTGGGTCCGTAAGGGGACTTTGGGCCAGCTGCTGCACAAGATCTGCCCCCTGCTTGATGGTGTCGGTCAAAGCCGCATTACGCGCGGCTTCCGCTCTGGCGGCGCGAAGCTGTTCCCGCTCTTCGGGGGAGCGGGTGAGGCTTACGGGCAGGCCGAGGCTATCGGCATAATTGTCGAGCAAATGGTCCACATTAAGGGTGTCCAGAGCTTCGGGCCAGGCTGCGGAAGCTCTGAGAGTCAGGGCCATATATTGATCCGCAGCGCTGACGCCCACCAGTTTTTGCGCTTGCGCCAGCAGCGAAACGAATTCCACCTTCAGGCGTCGGCCAGACAGTTCGGGCGGGCAGGGCGGCAGCATGTCCAGTTCGCGCATGCATTCAAAGGTGCGGTCCATAAGCGGGATAAAAAGTTCGTCGTGCAGGCGTTCCAGCACGGGGCCGATGAGCACCAGTTTTTCTTCTTCTCGGGCGGCGATTTCGCTTGCGGTGACGCCGCTTCTTCCCTCCAGAATGAGTTTGAAAAGATCGTTGTAGAGGCCAGACCTGATCTGATTCTGCACAGATTCCATTGCCCGGCGCGCTGTGGACAGGTCAGGGTTTACCTGAAGCAGCGGCGTGGCCGCCTGTGGACTCTGCCCCGGAGCGTTGTCCACATAGTTGATGCCGCCAGGGGTGAGATCCAATCCCACGGAACGCAACCCCGCTGAAACGCTCATGGGCGGGTCCACAGCCTTGTGAATGGCCTTGAGCGTGGTGATGCCCATTTGCTGCAACATGCGGCAGTCGGGCAGGGCATCCATAGCCGGAGAGCGTCCGTAAACGTCATTGCCCGCCACATCCCAGCGCGGGCCAAAACCGGGAAAATGCCTGAAGCCCGATTCCCGCAGGGGATGTTCGCCGCCGTCGCGTCCTTCCAGCCAATAGACGGAGGCCACGGGCATGTGCATGGCCGCGAGCATGCCGGGCTGGCAGTCCATGCGGGGATAGACGGCCTGTATGACGCTGCGCCGTTCGTCAGCATTGCGGCTGGCCGCCTCGCGCAGGGATTCCGGCAGGGCAGGCAGGCCAAAGGTTTGCACAATCTGGCGCAGCGTCATGCTTGAGCGGCGAAAAACCGTGTCCACCTTGCGGCTGGCGTCGCAGTCCAGCACATATTCGCCCGCGCAAAGCGGCATAAAGCGAAAGCCCTGCTGTGGATCGGCCAGTTCAAAGGTAAAGGCCGTGCCAAAGGTCGCCAGTTCCGCGTAGAGCGTGTGCATGGCATTGTAAAAGTTGCAGCGGTGAAAAACGGCCCGCATACGTGAAGCCACTTCGTCCAGCCATGCCTGACCGGGACGGCTGCGGGCCAGATCCGCGTCGTCCAGCCCCAGCCGAAACCAGGGGCGGGCCGGACTGGTCAGGCCGCCTTGAAGCCCTGCGGCCAGCGTGCGCATGGCAAGTATGCCCGTTGCGTCCACAAGACCGCTGTTGAGCATGGGGCCTTCCTGATCTTCCTGCCCTTGCTGGCGCAAACGGCAGCGAGTGGGCAAAAAGTGGTCGGCAAGGCTTTGCCACGCCGTGTCCCAGGGAGCGCGGCGGCGTATGAGCGCCTGATATCTTCGGGCCAGAGCTGGCACGTCTGCACGGATGGCCGGGTACTCCCGTGCATTATCGGTGCGGTCATTGATGCCCCCAGCCGGAGGCGGCGGCATTGTTGCGCTGTGTGACGGACGCAGCATGCCTACTGCCCCAACAGGGTTTTACGCACACCATCCGTCTGGTTGAGCGGGCTGGTGTAGACCGAAGCGCCAATGCCTGCGGCCTTGCTGGCCTTGTCTTTTTGGGCCTGCCGGGCGGCGGTGGCAGCCTCGGTAACTGGTTTTTGCACCTCCTGCTTGGGAACGGGTGTTACCTCAGGAACACTGGGGGAACTGTAGCCTCCACCAAATCCCATAACGGACTCCTTGGTTGTTGCTTGTGTATGGTTTATTTGTGCGCAGCGCGTAGACTGCGCGTTCGCGCCGCCTTTAGGCGCTTGCGCGTTCAGCCAGGTCTTGTGGCGTGCAAAGCATCATCACGCCGTCCACATGGCGCTGTTTGCGCGCATGCCAGCAGGCTTGCGGCAAGCGGCCCATGACGCGAAAACCACAGGCCTCGGCCAGACGCCATGCGTGACGGTTGGGCACGGGGCACAAACCAGCGATGACGGCGCAGTCCAGATGGGCGAATGCCCAGGCCAGACCGCCGTGAGCCATGTGAACGGCCAGCCTCGCGGCTGCGCGGAATGTGGTGCAATCGAACTCCCAAACCTTGCCCCGGCGAGGTGTAAACAGGGCGCAACTGAGCATGGCTTCGTTGGTGGTAGTATTGCCAGCGGCATAGCAGCAGAGCAGCAAACCACGGCGCGGGGAGGTTATGCGCCGCCAGTCAGCCAGCGTGGGCGCGTTGAATGCGCTCATGGCGCAACCCAGCAGGCCTTCTGCCTGCATGCGCAAAAAAATGGCGTCCCGTGTGCCCCGGCTGACGGCAGGGGCGTAGTGAAAAAACATCAGGAGCCTCCAAAAACATCATAATGGGTTTTGGCGCGGCGTTGGCCGCCATGTGTGTCCTGCGGCGGGCGAAAGCCCGTGGCCGCATACCGCAGGGCGTCTGCCGCGTGGCTGGTCCAGTCGTGTAGAGGGCCGGAACCAGCAGCCTGTTGCCCCGGCCTCCATTGCCGTCTGTACGCCCGCAGGGCCTTGATGCCTGCGGCGTAAAAGTTGGCGTCAAACCAGCAACGGGGCAGGCGGCGGCGTACGGCGTCAATGCCGTCTGCCAGACTCAATGCCGGGGCCAGGGTAAAGCGGATGCCAAGCTGGGCAGCGCTTTCCCATCGGCTTTGGCCCGTGCCCAGTTCACGCACGAGAATATCATGCGGGGCCAGATGCGTACCGTAGGTAAAGCCCCGGCCAGCAATGCCGCACTCCGGTGTTCCCTCAAGGGCGGGCTGCCCGGCGGGACGCGCTTTCTGGGCCAGAACATGCGCATAGTGGGCAAGCCCTTCGCCCGAGGCTTCGTAGTAGTCCACAAACCGCCAGTGGCCCGAAGGCTCCACCTGAAAAAACCAGATGGATGTGGCGTCATCCATGCCCAGATCCCAGGCCGTATGCACGGGAAGTTCCGGCGCATGGGGGAGGGGGATGATACGGCCCTCACGATCTGCCGTATCCATTAAAGGTGCGTAGTAGGAACCGCGCACAGCGGCGGCAAAGGAACACTCAAACTCCTGCTGATATTCGGCCTCGTCCATACTGAGCCGCGCCGCCGCCAGTTCACTTTGGGGCAGATAGCCCGTTTGCGAGGCTGGAAACCGGAAGCGGGACCATAATCCCTCCGTGTCGGCCCCGGCCTGCTGCCAAACATCGTAGAGCAGGTTGTCCGTGCCTTGCGGCGTGCCGCAAAACAACGCCCGGCCCAAACGGTCAGCCAGCATGGGCCGGAAAACCTGCGTCCAGACCTGACGCGGCATGTCTGCCGGTTCGTCCAGCACAAGATCATCCAGATACAGGCCACGCAGGGCCGGGGCATTTTCAGTGCCCAGCAGGCGTATGCGGCCCCCGGTGGGCAAAATGCACACAAGCTCGCTTTCCAGAAAGCGCGAACCCGGAATGGCCCCGGCAAAACGCTTGCAGTAATCCCAGGCCACAGCCTTGGCCTGCCCCTGAAACGGCGCGGCATAGGCTGCCCGCCAGTCTTCACGGCCAGAAATCAACGCTTGCCTGATGAGGTCGTTGACCGCAGCCACGGTTTTGCCAAAGCGCCTGTGGCAGAGCAGTACGCAAAAGCGCTTGCGTTCCTCGTGAAACTGCCATTGCAGGGGGCGCGGGCTGTAGGGAATGACATGCGGCATGTGCGTAAAGCCTCCTGCGTGATCTTGCGCGAATTATCCGTGAAAATATGGATGCTTAAAGTTTGAATCCCGCCCCTTGCAGCACGCTGCTGCGCTTAACGTGGCCAATTGATAGCGTTTGGCCTCTACTCCGGGGGCTTCTTACACATCCGCCAGAAGCACACCAAAATGAACTGCACGGTTGTCTGACAGGCGGCGGGATTGCCCGTTAGGACGCCACGCCTTTTTCCGTATTCGAGTCTTTGCCGGACGATGAGCTGGCGGGCCCGCCCCATACCACCATAATTTTGGGCGGTGCTTCGGGCGCATCTTCTTCACGCAAGGAACGTAAAATGGCGTGCAGCTCTTTTATTTCCTTGACGATATCGATGCTTTTTCCGGCAACCTCAGCCTCGCCAAGAGTGCTTGTGAGCAGGTCAAGGCGTTGCTCCAGACTGTCCAGAAGGCGAGCGCTTTTTTTGCTCTTTCTGTTGCGTGGGGACACCGGAGGCATCAGTGGTTTTCTCCATCTGCGGCAAGGCCGGATTTGCGCAAAAAGGCGTTCTGGCTGACTGGCGGAATGAGATGCAGGCGGTCTTCCTGACGCTCCAAACCGTGCTCCAGCCGCTCCAGAAGACGGTCCAGGCCAGAAATGCGAACATTCAACGCTTGTATTTCGCCCCGCAAAGTAGAAAGTTCGTTGTGCAGACCAGCCAGGTCGGCATTACCCGGCGTGAGGCGCAGGGTTTCTTCCAGAGCGCCGAGACGGCGACAGGTGGCGGCATCACGCCGGGCGTCACGCTGCACATGCAGCAGGTAGTCGTCCTGCCGCACAAAGGCGCGGCGCAGGCTCCATAGCGCCCAGGCAAAAAGTCCCTGAACACCAAGCACCAGCAGGGATGCGCCGGATGAAGAAAAAATATCCATTGTCATACATATCTCCATAAAGGCTGTAGGATGCTGCTGTCAGAATCCCAGCCCCAGCATGCCCAGAAGCAGAGCCATCACCTGATCCAGGGCCGATGGCGGCAGATTTTTGGCCCATTGGGCGAAGAACAGCGGCACAATGACCAGCCGGCCCACAACTTCCCAGCAGAACAGCAGGGCCAGCACCCAGCCAAGAAAGGAACGCCACAAGCGCATGCGGCTGGCGGGCGCGCCCGAAACTTCCGCTTCGTTAATACGGCTCTGGGCCTCGTTCTGCCGGTTGCGGTCGGGCACGATTCTGTCTGCCAATCCGGAAAGCCCGCCAAACAGTTTGCCAAGCAGCATCCACATCAGCTGTCCTCCCTTTCAAGTTCCGCGAGGTACTGGTTCATGGCCTTGACCCTGTTGCGCCAGCCCGCAAGAAAAACCTGCATCGAGGGTCTGCGCGCGGCGAGGTCGCGGTAAAATGTGTCGCGCAGGCGCAGAGTCTGGCGCGCTGCAAACCAGTGCTTGCCTCCTTGTTCCAGCGCTTCGGCCAGTTGGGCCGTGCGGGGGCCCATAACGCCGTCCTCGGCAATGGCGGCGTAGGCATCCAGTTCCGCGTCGCCCACAGTGTTCATGGCCCTCTGCATCTGGCGCACTGCCCGCGCCGGCCCCATATTCACAGCCGCGTCATAAAGGGTCACGGCCAGCGGTAGCGGCAAGCCGGAGCAGCCGAGTTTGTCCCAGAAATGTTTTTTGAACAGGGCGGCGGCCTGAGCCTTGGTGCAGGCGCGGATGTCATCGCCGTCCACGTCACCGTCCATATCCATATCAAGGCTGTGGTAACCGCACTTGGATGTACGCGCGTCGGTGCAGCCGTCGCAGCTGCGGGCCTGGCGCAGGCAGTCTTCACGCGCCTGACGGGCCAGATTCTGCACCCAGCGCAGCGACACTCCGTATTTGGTCAGGCCGCCGGGATCAGCGGGATGGTCAGAAAGGCCGCCTTCCCAACGGGCGGTGAAGTCGTGAGCTTTTTGAAAAAATGCTGTCATAGCATGGTCTCCCGGTCTGGCTTCTGAAAGCGTTGCGCCGTCGTCATTGGCGGCGTGGGTACAACATGCCAAAAAGAGCGCTTGCGGTAAGACTGAACGGGTTCAGCACCGCTATTTCCTTGTATGGCGGGGGTCAGCGCTGCTGAGACCCCCTTAGCAGACGAAAATTGAAATAAAAAGCCCGTTATTTCGCGGGCTTAAAAGTTTTTCTGCTTGTGTAGTTTGTGTATTTTGTATTGTATTACATATAGTTATGATGGTTTTCTTTGTGCGGGCCAATATCCTTGAGCTCATGCAGCAAGTATCCTTGCGATGGAGCGGATGTGGTTTTTTTAAGTATTTTCCATACTTGACGGTCAGACAGTCCGTGCCGTCGGGCCAGGCAGGCTACGGCTGCTGTGCTGCTGGTGCCGCGCGCAGTATGGCGGGAAAAGGTTTCGATAATTTCTTGCTGGCGCAGCTTGGTTAGTACGGAGGTGCAGCGTGGAACGTAAACAGGTGTTCCGCCGAAGGCTGCCACCAGCTTACCAGCGCAGCGTTTTCCCAAGCGGCGTAGCAGGGGGTGGTGCCGTTCTGCGGGTATGGCTGCGGGCACGCGTATGGTCTGGCCGCCATAGGCTTCAAACAGTCGCCAAAGGTCTTCCAACTGCCCCTTTTCGTGCCCGCCCAGCGCATGCCAGATCTGCCGTATATTTTCTGGCAAATGCTCCAGCAATTGTTGCCAGCGTTTTTTCTGCTCCGCCTTTTGCATGGCCTGCCCCCAGGAGTGCCGTCCGTCTGCGGAAGAGCTCGGTTTTTCGGCAAGCAGGGGCCTGCGCGTTGCGCTGGCCGTGCGGGCGGCGGCGCGTATGCGGCCAGTGCCCGCTTGCGTGGAACTATTGGCGCACATGACGAATCTCCTGAATGCCCTGTGCGATTCCGGCAGGCGCAGGCATGCCTGCAAGTTCTGCTGTGGCCTGGCATGCGCTTTGTGGCGATGTGGCCGACGGTATATGAGGCAGATTAACAGCCGGGTCGTCTATGCAGCGCGCAAGAAGACGCAGGTGGTCGCCCATCAGTCGGAGCACAGGTTTTTGGTCTGGATGGGCCGTATGTTGCAAGATATCCAGCACAGCGCTTAAGTTATCGATAGTATTGTGAAGTTCGGACATGCTATGCTCCCTGAAATGAATATGATGTGTCGGGGCGTATTGGAGGATTTATAATGTTTTATTTCTTGAATCAAGGGAAAAGTTTTTTATTGAAAGAAAAGATTTAATCATAAGTATTTCAATGAAATTTTTAGAAAATTATACTGTAAAACGTAGGCTATTAGTGTGATTATAAGAGTTTGTAAAAAAGAAAAGCTTGTAAAAAAAGACAATGGCGAATATAGTCAAAAAGGGTAAATAAACCCCCTTTTTAGAGGTCTGAATTTAAAAGAAAAGTTTTAAAACGGTAAGTACTGCCGATGGACGCGCCATGAAAACAACAACAAGGGCGAGCTTGGCCAAGGCTTTTGCGCAGCGGCTGCGCCAGCAGCGTGAAAAACTAGGCATGCACAAGCAGGATCTGGCCAGCAGGGTGGGGGTAAGCCTTACTACCATTCAGCAGTATGAAAAGGGGCAGATGCCCAAGGGCGAATTTGCGGTGCGCCTGGCTGATGTGCTGGATTGCTCCCTCGACTGGCTTTTGTCAGGCAAGGAGCCGGAAGGCAGCGGTAATCTGGGGGAAGGCGAAGCCAGACTTGTTATGGTGCCTATGGTGGAGGCCAGACTTTCCGCTGGCACGGGCAGCTTTGAAACTGGCGGGGAAGTGCTGCGGCACTATGCCTTTCGCTGGGATTTCTTGCACCGCAAGGGCAATCCTTCGCAGATGGTGCTTTTGCGAGTTTCTGGCGACAGCATGCAGCCGCAGATCATGCACAATGACGTAGTGCTGATAGATCAGGGGCAGCGCGATCCTGTGCCGGGGCGCATATACGCTGTGGGCGTGGAGGATATGGTGTATCTTAAAGTGGTCAATGCCAGGCCGGGCAGGCTTATTCTTACCAGCTTCAACCCGGATTATGCGCCCATAGAGGCTGATACCGGCGAGCAACTGGCAGACCTTGTGCGCGTTATCGGGCGCGCCGTGTGGGTTGGGCGGGAGTTGGACTAGGCAGGAAGGGCAAGCGTTTTTTCTGGTATTTCAGCGGCGAACTTTCCTTTTATTGGGGTAGGGTATCGTACAAATACACTTCCATATAAAAAGCTTGCTCGCCTTGATATAGTAGAAAGCTCATCTTGTGGCGGCACGGTTGGGGTACTTAGCCTTAAAAAAGCTTAAATGCCCAAGCGCCGAACACGAGAGCAGCGTGCCGCAACGCGCTGTTGATTCTGCCGAAAGCGTATTTTCCGGCAGAATGACAACGTTGAAATATGAACTATTTCAACGTCAGAATGCTCTAGTTTTTGAGCGAAGGTCTCGGGGGGGCCTCTGGCGCCGGGCTGGCGTCCTGCTCGTTACTATTTGCCAAGTTACGGTTCCAGGCACGGATGGCTGCAGCTTGCGAAACCGACCACTGCTGTGAAGTCTGTCCGCATGAGCAGACTACGCGCCAGACTTCCTGTCGTCTTCCTGGCGGCAACAGGGATTCCAAATGAACATTAGTGCCGCCACAGGCCAAGCAGGGGCGGATCGTGTGCGGATCAAGCTCTTTCATATCGCCAAGCATAGCAGCTTTGGGCCGCGTTCACAAGAAGAGACGTGCTCGCAATGCCTTGCATGCCGCAGATTGCAGTGGAGTGTTTATCGCCGGATATCCGCCAAGGACGGGAGATTTTTCTTCTTAACGCTTTGCTGACACCCCGAAGCGCAGATTCTTCCTGCGAGGCGCGTTACGCGCCCCAGCGCTTATTAAATAAAATTTTTGGAGGAATCATGCGTTATCTTCTCGTTTTGATTATGGCTGCCGCTCTGGCTATTCCCGCCCATGCCGCAGAAAAGGCCGCTCCCGCTGGAGAATCCCAGAGCATAGCCTCTCCCGCGCCGCATAAGGCCAAGCCCCAGCACGAAAAGGGGCAGGGGATGACAAATCTTCATGAGGTGGATACCGTTGCCAAAGCTCTGAAAGCTCCTGATAAAAGCCCCGTCATGATTGTGGGCAATATTGTGGAAAAGGTCGACGGCAAAAAGAACCACTACGTTGTGGACGACGGCACTGGCCGCATGACTGTGGTTATTGGCACAAAAACCCTCAAGGGGATGGAACTGACTCCTGATATGAAGGTGCGTCTTATGGGCAAAATCAAGGTCAAGCAAGGCAAGGCTCCTGTTATGGGCGTCAGGGCTCTGCACCTTGTGAAGTAGTTTGCTATATTTGTCCCGTGGCGGGCGGGATGCCTCCTGCCCTGCGGTCCGCCATAAACCGCAGGGCATGCACAGACAAAATCCACTTATTTGTGGTTGCCGTGATGGTTTTAGAGCCGTCTGGCATTAACATACTGCCCATACACGCCTTTAAATATTTGCGCTGAACAACCGTTCAAACAAGGCGGCCTGCCGGGGCTTCCGGCCATACACGGGCCGCTGGGGCGAAATCAGCGCCAGATTTGCCCGGTGGATTCCAGGCAATTTAGCCACCAAGCTTTGCAGCGCACTGCATTCTCGTGCCGCATTAGAACACTCAAGTTTTTCCAAGGGCAATATGCTCTGTCGCCGGAAATTATCGTAACAGCTACCGTCATCAGGCCTTTGGGGCTGAAAAAATTCAGGAAGGCGGAAGCAAAATATACAGGAGAACACCATGCGCATAGCACTTTCACTGCTGTTGCTGGCCCTTCTGGCCATGCCTGCCCAGGCGGCCTTTCATGGGCCAGGCTCTTCTGATGGCGGCTTCAAAGGTCCCACCGTGGGGGTTGAAGTCACCACTGTAAAACAGGCGCTGGACAGCAAGGACGACACTCCGGTACTGCTCACAGGCAGCATCACTGGCCGCAAGGCTGGCAGCGACGATAAATATATTTTCAAAGACGCCACGGGTGAGATGACGGTGGATATAGATAAAAAGGTCTTTGTGGGCCGCACCGTTACCCCCGAAAACACGGTGAAGCTTTCCGGCAAGGTGGACAAGGACCTGATGGAGCCCGCCAAGGTTGACGTGAAAGTTTTGGAAATTCTGAATTGACTGTGTGGCGTGGCCGGGCATACGCCCGGTCGCGCCAGAGTGGAGAATGCGTATGCGTGTGTTGGCAGTTCTGCTGGTTCTGGCCCTCGGTTTTGCCGGAGGATTTTTTCCTGACGCGCGCGCGTCGGCTGCGGGCTTTGAAGGGCCGGGTGTGGCGTCAACCGTTACACGCGCCGCCGATGTGCTGGGCGCGCAAGACGATGCCCCTTGCGTACTGGAAGGGCATATTCTTGAAAAACTGCCTCGCCGCAAGAACCGTTATCTTTTTGAAGATCACAGCGGCAAAGTGGTGGTGGAAATCAAGAACGAAGTGTTCGGACACCTTACGGTGACGCCGCGTGACAAGGTGCGCCTGCTCGGTCATGTGGACTGGAACCGCAAGCGGCCCAATGAGGTAGAGGCCGACGCTCTGGCAATCATCGGCACAGTGGACGCGCGGGACACGTCCGGGCGGTAATCATGTCGCGCTCTCTTTTGCTTGTGGAAGACAACGAGGACATCCTCGCCAATCTGTATGCGTATCTTGAGCCGCAGGGCTACACGCTGGACTGCGCCCGCAACGGCAAAGCCGGGCTTCAGATGGCCCTTGAACACGACTTTGACTGCATAGTGCTGGATGTCATGCTGCCGGGGCTGGACGGCATAAGCCTGTGCCGCAGTTTGCGTGAAGAACACAGAAGCGTCACGCCCATCATCATGCTCACGGCGCGGGATACCGTGGCCGACAGGGTAACGGGCCTTGAGGCCGGGGCTGACGACTATCTGGTAAAACCATTCGCCTTCAAGGAACTGGAAGCCCGTATCCGGGCCTTGTTGCGGCGGGGCCGCATGCAGAGCGGTGCGGGCACAGAAGGCAAGGGCCTGTGGACCTGCGCTGATCTCGTCCTTAATGAGGAAGAGCACTGGGTCGAGCGCCAGGGGCGTCGTTTGCGGTTGAGCCCGACGGGATTTCGTATTTTAAAGGAATTGCTGCGTGTTGCGCCGGGCTTGGTGCGCCGTCAGCACCTGGAGCATCTGCTGTGGGGCGACGAACCGCCGGAAGGCAGCGCCCTGCGCACCCATATTCATGAACTGCGGCGCGAGCTGGACAAGCCTTTTGTCTTGCCTCTGCTGCATACGGTTCCTCATGTGGGCTACCGCCTGAGCCCAGACCCCGCCGACGGCGGCGCGAGCTGTACTGCGGGAAATGGCATGTCGTCAGGCGACGCCCGGCCGGGCAGCGCCAACTCTGATGGGGAGATGGCCTGATGGCTCCCCCTCCATCGCCGTCTTCGTCGGCAACTTCATCTAAATTTTCTGCTACGGCACCTTCTTCAGTCACGCCGCCAGCCCGCAGCCGCACGGTTTTTGCGCGCCGTATACTGGTGGCTTTTGTGTTTCTGGCTCTGGGCATGGGAACTGCCCTTGGTGTTGTGGGCCATCTTTCCTTTGATTATCTGGGCACCTATCTGGTGGGCTGGCACGCGCGCCCAGTGATGGAAACCCTTATTGAAGCTGAAAAGCGCGCATGGGAGGCTGAAGACAGCGGGCGAGACCAGCTGTACTATGGCGAAGATCTGGCAACTGCCATGCACTGGACCTTTCTGGTGGGCAAACAGGTGCCATCTCAATGGCGTGAACTGCCAGACGGCCTGCATTTTGTCGAGAATGATGCCGAGTTTGTTCTTGTGGAACGCCGCGACGGTGTAGAATACATGCTGCGGGGCGGCACAGGCGGCTTTCAGGCTCTCAAGGACCGCCTCAACGGCATTCTGCTGATCTGCGCGCTGGCTGGTCTGGCCGTGGCCGTGCTTCTGGCAGTGGTTTTGAGCCGCCGTCTTACCGATCCCCTGCGCAGGCTCACGCTGGCCGTTGAAGGCCGCCCTGCTGCGGGAATGCACCGCGTGGGCGCTGCCACTGCGGCAACGCGCCGTGTAGAATCTGAAGAATCAGAAGAACAGGGCACATCGGCTGCCGGGCAGGGCATTGCCGCATTTTCTACTCCCGCCGACATTCCTATGACAGATATGGATGACGAAGTGGGCGTGCTGGCTCGCGCCATTGCCGCCCGCGAAGAGGCTCTTTGGCGTTTTGTGCAGCGCGAAAGCCATTTTACGGGCGATGTGAGCCACGAACTGCGCACCCCGCTGACGGTTATGCAAGGCGGGCTTGAAGTATTGGAACTGCGGCTGGAAACCCTGCCTCAAGGTGAGGAGTTTGCGCCTGTGGTCAGCCGCCTTTTGCGCACGACATCCCGCATGAGCGATACAGTGCGTACCCTTTTGCTGCTGGCACGCCGCCCGGAGGAAATACTGTTTCAGGTTCTGGACTGTGCCGTGCTTTTGCGGGACATTATCAGCGAAATGGAACGTGAGGGACTGGTGCGTCATGCAAAAATAGCCGGGGGATTTGATGCCCACGATGCCCCTGATGCCACAGATCCGCCCCTCTGCCTGTCGGAAATGACGGCGCGTGTCCTGAGCAACGATGCTTCGCCCGCGCAGGAAAACAGCGAATCCTCAGCCCTTGCCCTGCCGTTGGGGGCATCCGTAAGGCCATCCACTGCGCCGCACGCCTTTACGCCGCCCGTCGTCACCTTGATGACATCCATGCCTGCGCATGCGCCAGTACGCGCCCAGCGGGAGCTGGCGACAATCATTTTCAAAAATTTGCTGGACAATGCCTGCAAGTACACGGAAAATGACCGCGCCTTTGTTATGCTGGAATCCGGCAAGCTGCTGGTAGGCAACAAAGGCCGGGCACCGCGTGATATTGATATTTTTGCACGCGGAGTGCGACGTGGTAATAAAACTGATTTCAGTGCCGGACGGGATGGCGCAGGCAACGGACTGGGGCTTTCCCTGGCGCAACGTGCTTGCGAACGTCTTGGCTGGCAGCTCGAACTGCTGCCCTCCGCCTATACCGGAGCGGAAGAGACAACGGTTTTTCGCCTTATTTTTCCCCCGGCTGCGCAAGGAGAAGACGTGTAATGTCAGGTTCTCAATTCAGACCTGTTTCCAGTATATTTTCGAACCGCCGCAAACTTGTGGCGGTGGTTCTGGTTCTGCTGGCTATTGTGGTGGGTTGGAAGCTGCTGGGCAAGGGAAGCGGACGGCCCGGCATGAGCATGGATGCGCCGCCAGTGCGCGTGGCCACGGCCCTGGCTCAAGATGTGCCGCATTTTCTTAATGGTCTTGGCACGGTATTGCCTTCGGGTGATGTGCTTGTGACCAGCCGGGTAGACGGTCAGTTACAGCGCCTGCATTTTGCCGAGGGCCAGCGTGTGAAAGCCGGAGACTTGCTGGCAGAAATTGACCCGCGTCCTTTTCAGGCCAGTCTCGATCAAGCCTTGGGCAACCTTGCCAAAGACAAGGCCCAGCTTGGAAACGCCCGTAAAGATCTTGAGCGCTACGCCAAACTTTCACAGGGTAACTACATAGCGGCCCAGCAGTATGAAACGCAGCGAGCGCTGGTGAAGCAGTATGAGGGCACCGTCGGGGCTGATCAGGCCGCCGTGGATTCGGCCCGCCTGCAACTGGAATACAGCCGCATCACCGCCCCCATCAGTGGCCGCCTCGGCCTGCGTAATGTGGATGAGGGCAATATGATCAAGGCGTCGGACACCAACGGCCTTGTGCGTATTACCGAAATCAGCCCATGTGACGTCATTTTTACCTTGCCTGAAAGTCAGGTGCCACTGGTGGTGCAGGCCCTGCGCCATAGTGAAAATCTGCCCGGCTCGCCCCCTCTGGTGGTGCAGGCGTGGGACAGGGAGCAGAAGCGTCTTCTGGCAGTGGGACACCTTCTTTCGCTGGACAACCAGATAGACAGCGCCACTGGCACCGTGCGCCTCAAGGCCAGTTTTGCCAACAAGGATGGCGCGCTTTACCCCAACCAGTTCGTTAATGCGCGGTTGCTCGTGCGCACCCTGCCGGGGGCTGTCACCGTGCCTGCTTCCGCCGTGCAGCTGGGCACACGCGGGTCTTATGTTTATGTGGTTCGCCAGGGCAAAGAAGGGCAGGATGAAGTACAGCTGTGCCTGGTCACGCCCGGCGTCAGCTCCGGTGGTTTGACGGTTATTGATAAAGGTCTTGAAGCTGGCGCAAGGGTGGTAGTGGACGGTCTGGACCGCCTGCGCGACGGCACTGCTGTGCGCGTTGCCGCCACTGTGGAAACGCCCAAGGCGGAATCTGTGAACGCGACTGTTGAGCCGGATTCCAGTGCCGCCGCCGGGCTTGGCGGAACCGCTGGCGCAGCCGGAAGCACAGGAGCCGCCAACTCTGCGGGATTGACGGGGACGGCGGAGACTGCGGGAGCGGCGGGGTCGGCCATACCAGCCGGAACTGGCGGTAACGGGCAAGGGCAGCCGCCGTCCACCGGGGGCACGCCGCCGCCTGAAGCCAGACACGCTCCGTAAAGAAGCGGCTTGCCGCTTCAGCCTTACAGGACAAAGCCGCCATGAATCTTTCACGCATCTTTATTCTCCGTCCCATCGCCACATCCCTGCTTATGGTGGCCCTGCTGTTGTCTGGACTTCTGGGCTACCGGTACCTTCCGGTGGCGGCTCTGCCGCAGATAGACTATCCCACCATTCAGGTGCAGACGCTGTATCCCGGCGCTTCGCCCGACGTGATCGCCTCGGTGGTGACGGCTCCGCTGGAGCGGCAGTTCGGTACCATGTCGGGTCTTGTGCAGATGAGTTCGCTTTCCTCTGCCGGGGCTTCGGTCATTACCTTGCAGTTTGATCTGTCTATGGCCTTGGACGTGGCGGAGCAGGAAGTGCAGGCCGCCATCAATGCGGCCGATAATCTGCTGCCCTCCGACCTGCCCACGCCGCCTTTGTACAACAAGGTCAACCCCGCTGATCCTCCGGTTATAACCCTTGCCGTCACCAGTGACGCCATGCCGCTGACCCGTCTTGAAGATCTGGTGGATACGCGCATGGCCCAGAAAATTTCGCAGCTGCCGGGTGTGGGGCTCGTAACGCTTTCCGGCGGGCAGCGCCCCGCCGTGCGCGTGCAGATGAACCCCAGGGCCTTGGCCAACGCGGGCCTCACCCTTGCTGACGTGCGCACGGCCATTGCCAAAACCAATGTTAACGACGCCAAGGGTAGCTTTGACGGGCAGGAACGCGCCAGCACCATTGACGCCAACGATCAGCTCACCTCGGCGGAAGAATACGCAAACGCCATCATCGGTTACAAGGACGGCGCGCCCCTGCGCCTTCAGGATGTGGCCGATGTGGTGGAAGGGGCGGAAAACGCACGTCTGGCAGCCTATGTAGCTGGTGATACGATGAGTTTTCGTCCGGCCATCGTGCTTTCCGTGCAGCGCCAGCCAGGAGCCAACGTCATTGGTGTGGCCGACAGCGTGACGCGCCTTTTGCCCGTGTTGCAACAAACCCTGCCGGGCAACGTGGAAGTGCGCGTGGTAACGGACCGCACCACCACCATCCGCGCCACAGTACACGACGTGCAGCTTGAGCTGCTGCTGGCCGTGGCCCTTGTTATCTGGGTTATCTGGCTTTTTTTGCGCAATGCGCAGGCCACCATAATTCCCGCGCTGGCCGTGCCCCTTTCGCTCGTGGGGTCGCTGGGCGTCATGTATCTTGCGGGGTATTCACTCAACAACCTCACCCTCATGGCCCTTGTCATCGCCACAGGTTTTGTGGTGGACGACGCCATTGTGGTCATTGAAAATATTTCCCGCTATCTGGAACAGGGCATGCGCCCTCTGCAGGCGGCGCTGACTGGCGCGGGGCAGATCGGTTTTACCATCATATCCCTGACCATTTCTCTGGTGGCCGTGCTTATTCCCCTGCTTTTTATGGGCGATGTGGTGGGGCGGCTGTTCAGGGAGTTCGCCGTTACACTGGCCGTGACCATTCTTATTTCTGCGGCCATATCATTAACGCTTACGCCCATGCTCTGCGCCGTCATGCTGCGCCCGGAACGCCACGCAACCCGGAAAAGCGAAGGCCGTTTTTTCACGCGCCTGCTCCAGTGGTATGAATCCAAACTAGATTGGGTACTGAGCCATCAAAAATTTACCCTGGCTGTTGCCGTGGGCACCCTGGTGCTGACCGTACTGCTGTATGTGCTTGTGCCCAAGGGGTTTTTTCCCGTGCAGGATACGGGCGTCATTCAGGGCATGGCCGAAGCCCCGCAGGACACCTCTTTTCAGGCTATGGCCACGCGGCAGCGCGAGCTTTCGCAGGTGATTCTTGAAGACCCGGCAGTGGAAAGCGTGGTCTTTTTTGTGGGTGTGGACGGCATCAATCAGACTATGGCCACTTCGCGCCTGAGCATTGAGCTGCGCCCTCTGGAAGACCGCGACGCCCGCGCCCCTGCCATTGCCCGGCGCATTATGGAAAAAGCCGCGGCGCTGCCCGGCATGACGCTTTATCTGCAACCCGTGCAGGATCTGACCATTGAAGACCGCGTGTCGCGCAGTCAGTATCAGCTCACCGTGGAAGCTCTGGACAGGGCGCAGCTGGATACCTGGGTGCGGCGCATGATAGATGCCCTGCGCCAGCAGCCCCAGTTGGAGCTTGTGACCAGCGACTACCAGAATCCTGGCCGCATGGCCTGGCTCAATATCAACCGGGACGCCGCCGGAAGGCTTGGCATCAGCATGGCGGACATCGACAACGCCTTGTACGATGCCCTGGGCCAGCGGCTCATATCCACCATTTTTACCCAGACCAACCAGTACAAGGTTGTGCTTGAGGTGGCCCCGCACTACCGCCAGGGGCCGCAGGATATTGAAAATATCTACGTCAAGGGCGGCGACGGCAAGCCTGTGCCGCTGACGAGCATCGCCACGGTGGAGGAACGCGCAACGCAGCTTTCCATCGCGCGTCAGGGGCAGTTTCCTGTAGCCACCATATCTTTCAACGTGGCGCAGGATTCTTCGCTGGGCGCAGCCGTAAAGGCGGTCAACGCCACCTTTGAACAGTTGCAACTGCCGGATTCGTTACGCATTCAATTTCAGGGGGCCACGCAGGCCTTCATGGCGTCCACCAACAATCAGGTCTGGCTTATTCTGGCGGCCATTGTGACCATGTATATTGTGCTGGGCGTATTGTACGAAAGCTATATCCACCCTGTGACCATTCTTTCCACCCTGCCTTCAGCCGGGGTAGGGGCCTTGCTGGCGCTTATGCTGGGCGGCATGGAACTGGGCGTGGTGGGCATTATTGGCATTATTTTGCTTATCGGCATAGTCAAAAAAAATGCCATCATGATGATAGACTTCGCCCTTGATGCTGAACGCAATGAGGGCAAAAAACCGCTGGCCGCCATCCGGCAGGCCTGTTTGCTGCGGCTGAGGCCCATCCTTATGACAACTATGGCGGCCCTGCTTGGCGCGTTGCCGCTTATGGTGGGTTGGGGCATGGGCGCCGAACTGCGGCGTCCTCTGGGCGTGACGATGGTGGGCGGTCTTATTGTCAGTCAGGTGCTGACGCTGTTCACCACTCCGGTGATTTATTTGTGGTTCGACCGCCTGAGCCGCCGTGTGCGTGGCAAGGGCGCATCTGATCAGGATGCGGCACCGGAAAGCGACAATGAAGATACCGCTGCGCCAGCTACATCCCCGGCGTCCAGTGCATCCGCTGTGTCCAGCGTATTTGTGTCCAGCGCATCTGGGCGGCCCAAAGAGGGCAGGTCATGAACCGCCCCCCTGAAGACGGAACAGGCGGCAGGCCGGATAAACCCCGCGTGCGCAAAAAGGCGGAGCCTGGGCATCGGCTCGGCCCCCTTGTGCTGCCCCTGAATATTTCCGCTCCCTTTATCCGGCGGCCCGTGGCCACGGCACTTTTGACCATAGCCATAACCCTGGCGGGTATTGTGGCCTTTGGGCTTTTGCCTGTGGCCCCTCTGCCGGAAACGGATTTTCCCGTTGTGATGGTGCGGGCAAGCTTGCCCGGCGCAGGCGCGGAAACTATGGCCGCCACAGTGGCTACGCCGCTGGAACGCGCCTTGGGGCGCATTGCCGGCGTGACGGAAATGACGTCAAACAGCAGCCTTGGCTCCACCCAGGTCATTTTGCAGTTTGACCTTAACCGCAATATCGACGGCGCTGCCCGCGACGTGCAATCGGCCATCAATGCGGCGCGGTCCACGCTGCCGACCATGCCGTCCAACCCTTCCTACCGCAAGGTGAATCCGGCGGGCGCGCCCATCATGATCCTGTCCATCACCTCGGATGTGCTGACACGTTCGCAGTTGTACGACGCGGCGTCATCGGTGCTGGCGCAAAAAATATCCCAGCTGGCTGGCGTTGGTGAAGTCATTGTGGGCGGCGGCGCGCTGCCCGCAGTGCGGGTTCAGGTCATCCCCGACGCGCTCAGCCGGGCGGGTTTGAGCATGGCCGATGTGCGCAAGGCGCTTGCTTCAGCCAATGCCTATCTGCCCAAGGGGCAGATTGAAAGCGACCAGAACTACTGGCTGGTGGGCGCCAACGATCAGCTGCACAAGGCCGAGGATTATAAGCCGCTTATAGTGGGCCGCAGCGGCGGCAGGGTCATTCGCCTCGCAGACGTGGCCGATGTGGTGGACAGTTCGCAGGACGTGCGCAACATGGCTGTTTCCAACGGCAAACCCGCAGTGCTGCTGATTGTGTTTCGCTCGCCAGGGGCCAATATCATCGAGACTGTGGACAGGGTGAAGGAAATGCTGCCCCAGTTACGCTCGTGGCTGCCGGAAAGCGCGGATCTGGATCTGCGCATGGACCGCTCGATGACCATTCGCGCTTCGCTGCATGAGGTGGAGAAAAGCCTGGTACTGGCTATGGCCCTTGTGGTGCTGGTGACCTTTCTTTTCTTGCGCAACGGGCGCGCCACCAGCATTCCGGCGGTGGCTGCTCCGGTGTCGCTTATTGCCACCTTTGGGGTCATGTATCTCTGCGGCTATAGCCTGGACAACCTTTCTCTTATGGCGCTCACCGTATCAACGGGCTTTGTGGTGGACGACGCCATCGTGGTGCTTGAGAACATCGTTCGCCGTCTGGAGCTTGGCGAAAGCCCCCTGCGGGCCGCATTGCGCGGGGCAAGAGAGGTGGGCTTTACCGTAGTATCCATTTCCATTTCTCTTGTGGCTGTGTTCGCCCCCATTCTTTTTATGGGCGGCGTGGTGGGACGGTTGTTTCGCGAATTTTCCGTGGTGCTTACCACGGCGGTGCTTGTTTCAATGGTGGTTTCGCTCACGACCACGCCTATGATGTGCGCCAAGCTTTTGCGGCCAATGAACCAGAGCGAGCACGAAGCCAAGGCTGCGGCGCAGGCGCGCAGGTTATGCGCTGGTGGGCTTTGCGGCGCTGTGCGCAGGTTTTTCGCAAGGTTGGGCGATGCGTGGGGCCGGGTGCTTTCAGGCATGCAGGCGGGGTATGCCAAAAGTTTGCCTGTGGTGCTGCGGCATCCGCGTCTGACGATGTTCACCCTGCTGCTTGTGGTGGCAGCCAATGTGTGGATGTACGTCGTCGTACCCAAGGGATTTTTTCCTGAGCAGGACACGGGCGTCATTATGGGCGGCATCCGCGCTGACCAGAGCGCGTCCTTTCAGGCCATGCAGACCAAGCTGGCCAAGCTTGTGGAAGTTATCCGGGCAGACCCGGCGGTGCAGCAGGTTTCTGCACATATTTCAGGCGGACGCGGCGGCGGCGGGGTTTTTATCGCCCTCAAGCCTCTTGAAGAACGCAAAGTGGGCTCTCAGGCCGTTATAGGCAGGCTGCGCGGCAAGCTTTCGGGCGAACCTGGTTTGCAGATCTTTTTGCAACCTGCGCAGGACATCATGATGGGCGGACGCGGTTCGCGCTCGCAGTACCAGTATACTCTTCAGGCTGATAATCTGGACGACCTGCGCACCTGGGGCCGCCGCATGCAGCAGGAGCTTTCGTCCCTGCCTCTCTTCAAGGATGTGGACAGCGATATTGAAGAGCGCGGCTTGCAAACAACGGTTACGGTCAACCGCGATGTTCTGGCACGGCATGGGTTGAGCATGAAGGATGTGGATGGAGCTCTTGGCAATGCCTTTGGGCAAAGCCAGGTATCCACCATTTACCGCGACAAGAATCAGTATCGTGTGGTGCTCGAATACGGGCAGAGCTGGCTGCAAAGCGAAGAAGCGCTGGAGAAGGTGTACCTGTCAGGCAAGGAGGGGCTTGTTCCTCTTTTGAGCGTAGCCACAGTTGCCCCATCCTTTGCGCCGCTTTCAGTTTCGCACCAGGGGCAGTTCGCCGCTGTGACCGTATCCTTCAATCTGACGCCGGGAGCGGCGCTTTCTCAGGCGCAGGCGGCCATTGACGAAGCGCGGGTTAAAATAGGCATGCCTTCAACTATTGTGGGCAGTTTTCAGGGCACCGCAAAAATGTTCAGTGATGCGGCTGGCAATCAGGTAATTTTAATTCTGGCCGCCCTGGCTGCGTTGTATATTGTTCTGGGGATTCTGTACGAAAGCCTCATTCATCCTCTGACCATTTTGTCCACATTGCCTTCCGCCGGGGGCGGAGCCTTGCTGGCGCTTATGCTTTTCAAGATGGAGTTCAGCGTCATCGCGCTTATCGGCGTGCTGCTGCTTTGCGGTATCGTCAAAAAGAACGCCATCATGATGATCGACTTTGCTCTTGAGGCTTCGCGCAGCCGTAATCTGCCGCCGGACAAAGCTATTTATGAGGCATGCCTGCTGCGTTTTCGGCCAATCATGATGACCACGGCAGCCGCTATTCTTGGCGCGGTGCCTCTGGCGCTGGGGCAGGGCGACGGGGCGGAAATTCGGCAACCCCTCGGCGTGACCATTGTAGGCGGTCTTCTGGTGAGCCAGATTCTGACGCTTTATACCACGCCTGTGGTTTACCTGTGCCTTGACCGCGCCCGATTGCGTACGCGCCGCTGGTGGTGGCGCATGCGCTACGGTGAAGCGGTGGCGGGCAGATTGCAGGTTTTGAGCAAGAGAGCATAGGCGCAGGCAGGCGCAGAGGATGTCAGCGTGATGTCGTTTTAAAATGTTTTGTGGGGAGGGACCCTTTTGCAAAAGGGTCGCCTCCCCCCTTCCCCTAAAACTCTTATTGTGGGTCGGAGCAGTTTACGAATGGAAAAAGTCAATTACTCCGAAAAGATTTTCAAGAAAATCCTTACCACGAAATGCAAGTAAGCAGGCTTTTGCTTGCCATGCACGAGCACTTCAGTGTTGAAATGCTCTGACGGTTGCGGGAAACAGCCATCGTGTAAGCGAAAACGCCATAACGCGCGTGTCTTCAGCCAAGGCGCAAAGTAAAAACCCCCGTCAGGGGGTTTTTACTTTGTACGCGGGGATATTGGAAGAAGTGGTGGTGGACGCAGGGCAATCAGAATTTCAAAGGCACCGCAATACGGTGGAAGATTCTCACAACGGTATGCCCATAATGCCATATGCAAGCAAAACGAGATCAAACCATATAGCTATGAAAATTGGCTGCAAGAATAGGTACATACAAAAGACAGTCAGGAGTATTTTAATAAGCACTACGTAGCTGACCCTATGACGAAAGCGAAAAAAATACAACCCTGCTGACAGCAATGCAACTATTCCTGTCCACTGAATCGCTTCTGCTATCCCCACACGACATATTCATCCAATCCCTCGAGATGAAGACTGTGCTGCAGTGCTGCGACCCCGTTGCCGCTCATATGTATGCATAAAAAGCCAATAAAGGCTGTTAGGTATATCCAGAAACAGCGCTCCAGTCGAAATATTTTCAAGCAAGCGACTGTGCCCGCAAAACTAGTTATAACAACAGCAGCATTGGTGACAACAGCAACCGCTCCGATGAGGTTAAAAGATATCCATAAACTCAGGACAGCCTAGAGCGTAAGCAGCAATAACGGCCAATGCCGCACCCAGAAATCTACTACAAACCTGGTCGTGGTATTTACAACATATTCAATACGCTCAACGATCATGTGCGTATCCTTGGGATAGAATGTAGATAAATGTAGCATGACAGCATCTGTTAAAAATAAAACGCGGGTAGTGTATGTTGGGTTAAAGAGTTGGTTAAGCCATAGTTAAAGTATATTTGGGCTATCTGGAGCAGATTAATTTTGAGAATATGCATGCTTAAAATTCAGGGCACGCTCACGACTACGTTTAACCGCGCAGATAACCTGCGCTTACGCCTCCGCAACGAACGTCTGCTCGCGCAACCATCAGAGCAATGTAAAAGTTAACGAACTCTATACCAAGCGTATGTGGTTAAGTAGTTTTTTGGCTATGGTGCTGTCAAAAACATTTTTTATAGTTAACAAACTATAAAAAATGGAGAAAACAAAAAACTGCACAGGTTAATATTTTTTTAATTAACTGGTTTCATTGATATAAAATTTTATAAAAGTGACTAAAAGCGCCCTTCGGTACTGGATAACCCGCACCAATCAAGCAAATAGCAGTGCTGAACCCGTTCAGTCTTACATATCCTCCCCACCAGGCTATACTCCCGCCAAATCATCAACCGTTGTCATTCAGGAGGGTTCTTCATAATGGCAGGAAGTTATGGCAGCAGGCACGGCGGGGCAGGGCATGACGTATCAGGTCAGCCTCGGTTGAAGAATGGGCAGTTTACCTTTGTGGCGGATAAGGCCAGGGCGGAGATGGGCGCAAAGCAGGCTCAGGCGGTTCTCAACGCGCCCATGCCCGTTTCACCCGAGGCACCCCTGGAAGAACGCATGTACGCCGGGAGCGTGGCTGATGTGGTCGAGAGACATACACAAAAAGATCACTCCGATCTCAAACCCTATACAGCGGAACCCAATGCGACGGTGTCATACTATCGTATGGGGGTCAGGCCGTTAGATTGGGCAGTTTTGCATGATGATTATGGCAAGAGGTCCTTCCTCGGATTCGGTCCACACTGGGACCACATGCACTTTGTGGGTAGCGACGGCAGTAACTTCGGTTTTACATGGGGGGGGACCTTCTCGGAAAACGCTGAAAAACTGGACACCTATCAGGTAGAAACGCCCAAGTATCGCAAGGAATATATTGACCGCGCGCGAGCAGAAATTGATGAGGAACACGGCCCGATCGAAATTTTCCATACTCAGCAAGATAGAAGCTTACGCTATCTTGCTGATGTTAACTGCCAAAGTTATTTTGCCAAAGTACTTCAGAAAGCCAAGCAGTACGAAACAAAAAGCAAACCCTTGGTGCTCCCGTAGAGGAGTTACTCATATGTGTCATTTTTAATAACACGTTCAGGTAATCAAGCCCCGGTGGTATCAAAAGTGCCGGGGCTTGCCTTTTATTCTGGTATGCCGAGAATGCCATATGTATACATCATCAGAATAGCCCATATAAGCATGAAAACCGGTTGCAAGAATACATACATACAAAAGACGGTCAGGGGTATTTTAATAAGGGCTGAGGGGTTGACCTTATGCCGAAAACATAAAAAATAAATTCCTGCTGACAGTAATGCAACTATCCCTGTCCACTGTATCGCTTCTGCTATCCGCCACACGACATATTCATCCAATCCCTCCAGGTGAAGACTGCGCTGTAGTGCTGCGACCTCATTGCCGCTCATATGTATACATAAAAAGCCAATAAAGGCTGTTAGGTATATCCAGAAGCAGCGCTCAAGCCGAAATATTTTCAAACAAGCGACTGTGCCCGCAAAACTAGTAATAACAACAGAAGCATTGGTGACAACAACAGCCGTTCCGGTGAGGTTAAAAGATATCCACAAACTCAGTACAGCCCAGAGCGTAAGCAGCAATAACGGCCAGTGCCGCACCCAGAAATCTACTACGAACCTGGTCGTGGTATTTACCACATACTCGATACGTTCAACGATCATGCGCGCATCCTTTTGAGCAGACTTATGTTCGCCGTAATTTCCGCAATACCGGTTCCATAATGGACGGGGCCAGCCACAAGCACAAAGGCAGAAAAAGCAGCAAAAAGGCGCAGCCGCCCAAGGCAAGAGCCAACAGAGCCGCCCACAGGGCGTGCAGGCCAAGATCTGCCGCCTGGCCGAGGGTGTAGGCGCTCACCCACCACGCGGCGGCAGCGCCGGGCAGCGAGCAGGCAAGTGCGCGCACGGTGAGGTCACGCAGGCCCGTAAAAGCACCTTTGCCCTGCCGGCGAGCCCATAGAGCCATAAGCCACAGCACGTAAAGGCTCACGCTCAGGCCTGAAAGGGCGGCGATGGCCCATGCTCCGTTCGGCACAGCCCAGTAATAGTAAATGGGCAGGCAAACCGCAGTCATTATTGTGCCTGTGACAGCCGGGGTTATGGTGTCGCCGTGAGCGTAGTAGGCCCGCACCAGCACCATGTAGATAATCCAGAAGGGCGTGGCGGCCAGCATGATCTGCGTCAGGGGCGTGGCGGCCAGGGTTTCGGCAGGGCCAAAGCGGCCGCCCTGAAAAATGACACCAAGAATAGGCCCGGCACAGGCCGTCATAGCCAGAGCGCAGGGGATGATAAGCCCCAGGCTGGCCCGCAGCGCTGTGCGCAGGGTACGGTCAAAACCCTCTCTGTCGCCTTCGGTCAGCAGTTTGACCAGAAAAGGATACGACGCCACGGCTGCGGCCTGCCCCATAAGGCCCACAGGCACTTGCGTGATGCGCCGCGCGTAGTTGAGCAGGCTTACGGCTCCGTCGCCCACCAGTGACCCGAAGACTCGCAAAAACTGCTCGTCCAGCATCATGATGGTCTGGCCCAGCATGAGGGGAAGGGCAGTGACAAGAAATTTGCCCATAAGGGGGTGCCGCCACACGGGGCGCAGGCGCATGCCATCCTGCATGGCAACCATAAGCGGCAGAACAAAGGTGCCGATGGCGGCTCCAACGGTAACGCCCGCGCAATAGCCCGTCATGCCCTCAAGATGCTTGAGCAGGGCCGGAGACAGGACATTCTGCACCGGGGCCAGCCCGGCCAGCCAGGGCAAGGCAAGGCCGCCAAGAATGATGCCGCCGTTATAGATAATGGGAGCAAGCGCGGGGACGCGGAACTGCCGCCGCAGAAAAAGCAGGGCCGTTATGCAGGCCCCGCAGAGAAAGAAAATCTGCGCAGGCAGCACAATACGCATGAAAAAAGCGAGCCGCAGCCACTGCTCCGGCGTAAAGCCGGGGGCTATCAGGCGGGCCAAAGGTTCGGCGGCCAGCATGCCTACGAATGTCAGCGCAATGGAGGCCGTGGCCATCCAGCAGAATACGCAGGAAAAAAATCTCCAGGCGTCGTCCTCATCCTCTTGAAAGCGGCGCGACAGCAGGGGGATGATGGTGATGGACATAAAGCCGCCAGCCAACATGTAATTGATGATGTCTGGCACTACAAAGGCGGCAAAGTACATGTCCGCCTCTCCCCCGGCGCCGAATTGCCACGAGATGACCTTGTCGCGCACAAGGCCCATAAGGCGCGAAATAATGGTGCTGGCGGCCAGAATAAGGGCCGCCGCACCCATACGCTGCTTTGCAGACAGTAGACCCATCAGCCGCGTTTTCCTGCTGATTTTTTGCCGGGCCTGCCGGATTTTCCGGGTGCGCCCGTGGTATTTTTGCCGCCCTGACCATTCTTGCCTTTGCGGGCCGACGGTCTTCCGGGTTGGGCAGATTTGCCTGCGCCGTTCTTTTTGCCGTTTCTGGCAGGTTTGCCTGATTTACCGTTTTTACCACGGCTTTCACCATCGCCGGGTGAAACCAGCTTCCAGCCAGAGGACGAACCCTTGCGGCCTGCAGCAGCGCGGCTGGCAGGTGAACCTTTACCGCGAACTCCGCGTGGGCCACGGCTGCCGATTCCCTTGGGCAGTTCCAGCGGCATAAGGCGAATTTCAAGGCGGCCCAGATTCACTTCGGCCAGGGCTACGCCCAGTTTTTGGCCCATGCGCCAGATGATGCCTGAATGCTGCCCCACAAGGCTCATTGTGCGGGCGTCAAAGTCGTACCAGTCGTCACCCAGATCTTCCACACGAACCATGCCTTCCACAGGCATGTCGGTCAGTTCCACAAAAACGCCAAAGTCCATAACGCCTGCCACAATGCCGCTGAAATGCTCGCCCACGCGGGGCAGCAGGGCAAGGCAGCCAAGGCGGCGGTCCATCTCGCGTTCGCAGGCCATGGCCGCACGCTCGCGCCGGTTCAGCTGATCGCCGATGCGCAGAAGCTTCTCACCAGCAGGCAATGGCCCGGAATCCAGCCCCAATGACATTTTAAGCGCCCTGTGGGTCAAAAGGTCGGCATAGCGACGGATGGGCGAGGTAAAATGGCAGTAGGCCACGGAAGCCAAGCCAAAGTGGCCCTCGTTGAAGGGCATATAGTGTGCCTGGGGCATGGCCCGCAGGCAGAGGCGGTTGACCAGAAACTCCTGCGGCGTGCCCTGAACAGAGACCAGCACGCCCTGCATTGAGGCCGCCGTTGGACGCGGCGGCAGGTTTTCAAACCCAACGGCTTCCAGCGTGTCAAAAAGGGTTTCCAACCTTTCGGGATCTGGCTCGGGATGCACGCGGTAGAGAAAGGGTATGTCCGCATCGCGCAGGTGACGAGCCACGGCCTCGTTGGCCGCGATCATGAATTCCTCAATAAGGCGATGGGCGTCGTGGCGCTGGCGGTGCCCAAGCCATGCAACGCGGCCAAGGTCGTCCAGCTTGCATTCCGCTTCGGGCAGATCAAAGTCCAGCGTGCCGCGCTGGCGGCGTACATCACGCAAAACGGCGTAAAGCGCAAAAGCCTTGTCCAGCATGGCCAGCACTTCTTCACCGCGCTCCTGCGCTTTCAGGTCGGCAAGGGCCGCTGCGTCTTTGTCCAGCAGGCAGGCTTTGACCTGATCGTAAGTCAGGCGCGCCGCAGAACGCATGACAGCTTGCGAAAAGCGCGGTTTGCCCGGTTTGCCTGTGGCGGTAAAGGGAATTTCGGCCAGCACGGCCAGCCTGTTCACATGCGGGCGCAGGCTGCACAGTCCGTTGGACAAAACTTCGGGCAGCATTGGCTCCACAGAACGGGGAAAATACCACGAATTGCCGCGTGAAAGGGCCTCGGCGTCGAGCGCGCCGGGGCAGCCACGCCCGCGCGGGCGCACATAATGGCTTACGTCGGCAATGGCCACACGCAAAATCCAGCCCTTGCCCCCGGGCTGTTCTTCCACATGGATGGCGTCGTCAAAGTCTCGAGCGTCTGCGCCGTCAATGGTAACGAGCGCCAGATGGCGCACGTCCTGCCGCCCCTTGAAGTCGGCTTCTTCCGGTTCGCCGGGCAGGGCTTCGGCCTCGGCCAGAACTCCGGCGGGGAAGTCGCGGGGCACCTCATGGTTGAGCTTGACCAGCTCTTCCTGCACGGCCACATCGTCTTCACGCCCGTAGTCGCCCAAAAGGCGGGCGCTCCACAGGTCGGAGGCCAGGGATTTTATGGGAGCCAGCAGCACCAGGGTTCCCTGAGCCGGGGCTGGCGTGCCCTCGGGCAGTTCCACATTGAAGTCGGCGGGCAGGCGGCTGTCTGCCGGGCGGCAGAAGATGCTGTTGCCGTGGCGGCTGATTACGTGCGCGGGTATTTCCTTGAGGCCGCGCTCAAGCACTTCAATGACGCGCCCTTCAGGCGAAGGGCCACGCTGCGCGCCGGGCGCAAGGGCCACGCGTACCATATCCTTGTGCCATGCGCCGCCGCTCAGCGCAGCGGGGATGTAAATGTCCTTGTCGCCAGAAAATTGCCAGCGTGAGTCGCCGGGATCTTCGTCGTTTGCAAGGCGCATCGGCGTTACAAAGCCCGCGCCTTCACGCAGGGCGCTAAAACGTCCGGTGATACTTTTCAAACTTTCCGGGCGCGTCCACAGGCCCCCGCGCAAACGCAGGGTGCGGCCTTGCTGTTCAAGGTCTTCAAGGGTGGCTTCCAGTTGCTTTCTGTCACGGCGGGCAAGGCCCATAACGCGCAAAAGGCCGTCCAGGCGCATAGGGCGGTTCTGGGCGGCAAGTGCTTGCAGCAGTTCGTTATGAGAAGGAAAGCCATTGGTGCTCGCGGCAGCACTGGTGCTACCGCGAAGTTTTTTCTGTTTTTTCATAAAATTAATTCACTCTGCAAGGCGCGAAAAAGGGGCAAAAGGCCAGACCTTTCGCCCCCATTGCGTACTTGCTCTCAGGCTGTGCCCAAGTTGCGGCTATCAGTCGCGATTGCCGCCAAAAAGGCGCAGCATCATGAGGAAAAGATTGATAAAGTCCAGGTACAGGGTCAGCGCACCCAGGATAGCGCCACGGCGCAGGGCCGTAGCATCGTCCAGAGGGGCGTTTTCGCCGAACTGGCGCAGCTTCTGCGTGTCATAGGCAGTAAGGCCCGTAAAAATAAGCACTCCAAGGCAGCTCACGATGAAGTCCATCATGGCGCTTTGCAGGAAGATATTGACCACCATCGCGATAACAATGCCGATGAGGCCCATGAACAAAAAGCTGCCCATGGCCGTCAGGTCGCGCTTGGTCACTGTGCCGTACACGGTCATGGCCAGGAAGGTGCCTGTGGTGACCAGAAAGGCGTTGGTGATGGACGCGATGGGGTAGATAACAAAAATGGACGACAGTGTAGCCCCGGTCAGCGCCGAATACAGCAAGAACAGACCAGTGGCAGTGCTGCCGGACATTTTGTGTACGGCTGCTGAGATGGCAATGACCAGCCCGAACTGGGCCACGATGAGGCCTATCATGATCAGCGAATTGCCAAAAATGACCTGCTGCACGGCGGGCGTGCTTGCGACAAACCAGGCCACAAGGGTGGTTACGCCAAGGCCCACGGTCATCCACTGGTAAACCTGGCGCATGTAAAGGGAAGCAACGCTATTGACGCCGCTTTGCGCGACACTGCGGGTATTCGACATTAGATCCTCCAAAAAACTGTTGAAGCCTGACCGGCTCCGGTACACCTTTCAGAACTGCCGCATGGCACTGCCATGAGGTTTTGTCCTTCTGTATGCCGGACAAGCCGTATATCCTGTCTTCTTTCATATACTATATGACACAAGCCCGGTTTAGCAAGTGTTCACCCCGCGCTATTGCCAGTAATCCTGAACGCGCATACATCTGAAAAGCGAAAGGGCAGCGCCTGGGGCCGCGTGGGGCAGTGTGTGACATTTGTGTTACACTACGCTGCGGCATAACGCAGCGCCGCTGTTGGACAGTATCTTGATGGCCGAGGATTGCCGTGATAGCCTTTACGAATGCCGGACTGTAGTCTGGTATTCATACCGAAGCAACGTAAGGAGTTACATATGAAATTTTTCCGTTCCGGCGTCATGTTTCGCGCTTTTGCTCTGGCTCTTTGCCTGATGGCGGCTCCTCTTATGGCCGCTGGGCTGGGGATTTCTTCGGCTAACGCCGCTACCCCTGACCCGGCTGTGAAGCTTGAGACCAACTATGGCGATATCATTGTGCGTCTGGACGCCCGTAAAGCACCTATCAGCACCGCCAACTTTGTTCAGTACGTCAAATCGGGCTTTTACGACGGCACGGTATTTCACCGCGTTATCAAGAATTTCATGGTTCAGGGCGGCGGCTTCACCCCTGATATGAAGCAGAAGGAAACCCGTGCCGCCATTCGTAACGAAGCGGATAACGGCCTGAAAAACAAAAAGTACACCATAGCCATGGCCCGCACTGGCGAACCGCATTCGGCCACCGCCCAGTTCTTCATCAACACCAAGGACAACGATTTTCTGGACTTCAAAAGCCAGACTCCCCAGGGTTGGGGCTATGCGGTCTTTGGCAAAGTGATCAAGGGGCAGGAAGTGGTGGACAAGATTGCTGCCGTTACCACTGGCAAAAAGGGCTACTATGACGATGTGCCGATGGAAAATGTCATCGTGAAGAAAGCCGTGGTGGTTGAATAATTTGTTTGCAAGTTGATTGTCTGCGCCTGCGCGCAGCATTGAAAAAGGGCCGCAAGGCCCTTTTTTGTATGTTATATTCAACGGTTGTGCTGATGCCGTAACGTGGGGTTTGCGGTGAAAGCTGTTTCACGGCGCTGTGTTACCAGCATTGCAACAACAGCAAATGCATTTCGGTAGCGCAGGGTTGCAGCCGCCGCAGGGCATACCCAATGCTTGAGGTGCTTTTTTGTAAATCAGGCTGGTGGCAAGCGGCTTTTGGAGCGTGCACGGTAACAAATAAAGAACTGACTACTTGCCCGCAAGAGCGGCAAAGCGCCGCATGGTGAGGTGGCAGATGGCCACAGCCAGAGCGTCTGAAGTGTCGAGCGCCCAGTCGGCGTTTTTGACGTTGAGCAGGCGTTGCACCATAAAGGATACCTGCTCTTTTTCTGCGCGGCCCGTACCCACCAGAGATTTTTTCACCAGTGTGGGTTCATAGTCGCTGATGGAAAGCCCCTGGGAGGCGCAGGCTGCCACGGCCACGCCTCTTGCCTGCCCAAGCTTGAGGGCGCTTGCCGCGTTTTTGGCGGTAAACACCTGCTCAATGGCGGCTTCTTCCGGCTTGAGGTGAATCAGTATGGCAGAAAGTTCGTGATAGATTTTGGCCAGGCGGTCAGAAAATTCCTTGCCCGCCGATGCCGTGCGCACCACGCCACAGTCCACAAGTTGCAGCACGCCTGAAACTTCGCGCACAACTCCCCAGCCCGTCCTCTGCGAACCCGGGTCGATGCCCAGAACCGTGACGTTACCCTTGGTATTGATGTTAGACATATTACAGCAGGAAAGACGTTATAACGTAGTCTGCCGCCAATATCAGCACGCAGGAGATAACCACTGCCGAGGTGGTGGCGTTGCCTACGGCTTCGGGGCCCACGCTGTCGCGCCTTTTATTGGTGTAGTACCCCTGGCGGCAGCATATTGTGGTGACCAGCAGGCCAAAAACCACGGCCTTGATAAAGCCCCCGGCCACGTCCGTCATGGTGACGGAGCTGGCAATGCGGTAGAAATACGCGCCTTCGTTGATGCCGAGCATGAGCACGCCTGTGAGGTAACCGCCAATGATGCCGATAACGTCAAAAACCGCCGTAAGCAGGGGAAAGGCGATAAGCGAGGCCACGAGGCGCGGGCTGACAAGATAGCCCATTGAGTTGATGTCCATCACGTCCAGAGCGTCGATCTGGTCGGTGATGCGCATCACGCCTATTTCTGCCGTCATTGAAGACCCTGCGCGGCCTGTAAGCATAATGGCCGTAAGCACCGGGCCAAGTTCGCGTATGAGCGTCAGGGAAACGGCAGAGCCCAGCATGCCCACTGAGCCGAATTGCACGAGGGTGTAGTAGCCTTGCAGGCCCAGCACCATGCCGCAAAAGACACCAATGAGCATGATGAGAAAAAACGATTTGGAGCCAATGATATAAAGCTGCTGTATGGTGCGCGGAAAGATTTTTCTGCTGGCAAATATCTGGGCCAGCCCATCGAACATGAAGATGGCCGTGCCGCCCAAGGCTTCAATGCCGCGCAGGCAGGGACCGCCGATAAGGCGTAAAAAGCCTGTGAAGGATAGAGACTGCGTCATCATGGCTCCTTAGCGGCCAGTGCTGCGGCCTTTGCCAGCAACCGCTTTTTTGGACTTTTGCATGGGCGCGCCCAGTTTCATACGTCCAAGTTCTTCGCGCAGGTTGGCTGCGTCAAGCTCGGTGCCGCGCAGGCTGACCATGACCAGCTGTACTTTGCCGCTTTTTTGCAGCCGTGAACGAATACCGCGCTCTTCAAGTTTTTTGCGCAGTCTGTCGGCATCATCAACACTTCTGAACGCCGCGACCTGATACACAAAATCAAACATGGGGGCTTGCGGGGCCGCTGGCTTTTGGGCTTGCGCCGCCGCCTGGGCGTTGGAAGGTTTTTGGGCTGCCTGAGCGCCCACCTGTCCGCCTGCCTGCGGCTGTTTTATGCCCCAGGCTGCCAAGCTGCCGCCGCTGGGCCGCTCAAAGGGATACGCTGACGCGTCTGTTGCGCCCGCAGCTTCCGGGCCAGATGGCGCGGCTGATGCTTCAGGGCCAGCCGCCGTTTGTGCGCCTGCCGCATTGGGATCACCGGCTTGCGCACCTTGCCCGTTCTGGGCTGCGGCGGCCGGGTCAGTCGCCGCTGGCGGTGTTGCGCTGGGCGGATTCTGGGTGTCAGGGCCGCCCTGTGGGGCTTGTTGCGCCTGCTTGTCCCGTTGCAGCCCGGTCATTTGCTCCACCCGCTGCTCCGGATTTTGCCCGCGTCCCACCATAAAGCCCATAAAAAAAGACCAGCTCACAGCTGCCATGAGCACAACGCCCAGCACGGTGACCATAGGGGCTGACAGCCGAAGGGTGAATCGCCGTTTGTCGCTTGCAGCGGGGCTGGCGGCGGTTTTTTGTCTGGGTCTGCGTAACGGTGGGGGCATTCCTGATCCTTATTTACTTTCTTTCTGCGGTATGCCGGGCGGGCTGGGGAAATCCCCATGCCCCGCCCGACATCATATAGAGCAGATTAACTTTTAAAATGCGCATTTTCAAAGTTTAATACACGCTCGTTACGGCGTTTAATCGCGCAAATGAATAGCGCTTACGCCTCCACGGCGGGCGTCTGCTCGCTCAGCCACCTGAGCATTTCAAAGTTGAAATGCTCTAAATATAAATACGTTGGTTGTTGTTACATGCTTTCCGGCGCGCTGACGCCCAGCACGTCCAGACCGTTGCGCACGACCTGTCCCACTGACCGCAGCAGGGCCAGGCGGGCCAGGGTACGCGGCGCGTCGTCGGCCAGCAGAACCTGATGTTTGGCGTAGTAGCTGTGCAGAAGCCCGGCCAGTTCCGTCAGATAATGGCTCACATGATGCACGCCCAGCGACTGCGCGGCAGAACTCAGCATGTCTTCAAAACCGGCGACCTTGCGCAGCAGGGCCATGTCCTCGGGGGTGTCCAGCGGCGTCAGCAGGGTGGCGTCCGTCTTGACGGGAAGCTCGAACCCGCGTTCGGCCGCACGGCGCAGCACTGCGCAAATTCGCGCATGGGCGTACTGCACATAGTAGACCGGGTTGTCCATGCTGCGCTGCTTGGCAAGCTCCAGGTCAAAGTCCAGCGGGCTGTCGCTCTTTCGCGAAAGAAACATGAAGCGCGCCGCGTCTGTACCCACTTCCTTGATAACGTCGGAAAGGGTTTCAAAGGTACCCGCCCTGGTGGACATGCTCACAGGCTGGCCTTCGCGCAGCAGGTTCACAAGCTGGATGAGAACCACGTCAAAGCTGCTCTGTTCCTTGCCCATGGCCGTGATGGCCGCACGCATGCGAGGAATGTAGCCGTGGTGGTCTGCGCCCCAGATGTCGATAAGCCAGTCGAAGCCGCGTTCGAACTTGTCGTGGTGATAGGCGATATCAGAAGCAAAGTAGGTCAGCGTGCCGTCGGATTTTTTGAGCACGCGGTTTTTGTCGTCGCCCAACTGCTCGGTGGCAAACCAGAAGGCATTGTCCTTGTCGTAGGTATAGCCGGATTTGCCAAGCGCTGCAAAGGCAGCGTCCACGGCGCCGTTTTCCACAAGGGTTTTTTCTGAAAACCAGCGCAGATGCTCTACGCGAAAGTCGCGCAGGTCGTCCTTGATGCCGTTGAGGATGTCATTCATGGCTTTATCGTAGCACATGTCTTCGCCTTCAGCGGCAGGCATATCGGGCAAAGCGGGGTTTGCTTCAAGCATTTCCCTGGCAATATCAATGATATAGTCGCCCTTGTAGTAATCTTCAGGCCATTCCACAGGGCGGCCAGCCAGTTCCAGCGCCCGCAGCCATACAGAAAGGCCCAGCAGGCGCATCTGGCGGCCAGCGTCGTTGATGTAGTATTCTGTGTGCACATGGTGCCCGGCCTTGCGCAGCAGGCGGGTCAGGCTGTCGCCTACGGCCGCGCCGCGTCCGTGTCCCACATGCAGGGGGCCGGTGGGGTTGGCCGAAACATATTCGATAAGCACCTTGCGCCCAGATTCTTTGCTTTCGCCGTAGCTCTGGCCTGCGCTTTCAATATCAGCAACGGTTTCACGCCAGAAAGCCTGACTGAACGTCACATTGCAAAAGCCGGGGCCAGCGGCCTCAGCCTTTTCCACATCGGGGCAGCGCTCTTGCAGCTTTTGGGCAAACTTTTGCGCAAGCTCACGAGGATTGGTTTTGGCTTCCTTGGCCAACAGCATGGCCGAATTGACCGAAAGGTCTCCGTGGCGGGGGTCGCGGGGCGGCTCAATAACAGTCTTGACGGGCCATGCCAGGCCTTCTTCCTCAATAATGGCCGCCAGGGCCGTGCGCAGGGTTTCAATGGCGCGCATAGTGCTTTCGCATCCTTTACGTATACAGGTTCTTCTGATTCGGGTTGCCACGGTGGAAGAGGGCGTTCAGCCCTTTTCCGTCAGCCTGGTCCGGCACTTTGGCCGGGCCACTTCACTATCAAAAACTTCACATGCCAGTCAGGGATCGCCTGATTATCCTTGCGGGCGTAACGGCCATGCGTCTATTCAGGCCGCTTTGCTGCTGCAAGGATTTTGCCTGCCGCAGTCGCACATGTTTTTTCACACGCGCAGAAACGGCAGCCTTTCAGCAGCGGTGCTAGCCCGCAAAAGCTCCAGCACTTTCGGCGTTATTGACCAGCTCCACAGTCAACTGGTCCGCTTCGGCACGGTCTGCCAGGCAGGGAGAAACCATCTTGCCCAGCAGCGCCTTGGGGCCCAGTTCCAGCCAGCGGCGGGCGCCCGCATCATACTGATTGCGCATGGTGTCGATCCACTGCACAGATGACGTCATCTGGGCCAGCAGGCTTTCAAGGGCGCTTTCACCTTCGTGAACAGCCTTGCCGTGGGCATTGCAGTAGACGGGGAATTTGGGCTTGTTCCAGGTGGCCTTGCGCAGTTGCGGGGCCAGTTCTTTGCTGGCTTCAGCCATCATGGGGCTGTGAAAAGCGCCGCTGACCTTGAGCTCGATGCCACGGCCCTTTACTTCCTTGGCTTTCTGGCAGGCCAAGGCCACGGCGGCCTTGGTTCCGCTGATAACAAGCTGGCCCGGCGTGTTGTAGTTGGCAACGATAACCAGCTCGCCGCATTCGGCTGCCGTGTCGGCCACAATTTTTTCCACCTGGGCAAGGTCCAGCTTGAGCAGGGCGGCCATGGCCCCCTTGCCTTCGGGATCGGCTTCGGCCATAAGGCGCCCGCGCAGGCTGGTCAGTTCCAGCACGCTTTGGGGCGAGAGCACTCCGGCGGCGGCCAGTGCGCTGAATTCACCCAAGCTGTGTCCGGCGGCGGCCAGAGGCTTTGTGCGGTCAGCCACGGCGCTCCAGAGGTTAAGATTCACCACGGTAAGAGCCGGTTGCAGCGCGCGGGTGTCGCTCATGGCGGTATCGTCGCCTTCCCAGTAAATTTCACGCAGAGGCAGGCTGCTGGCCCGCTCGGCCTGCTTCCAGAGATTCATTGCATCGGCTGAGGCTTCGGCCAGATCGCGGCCCATGCCCGCTTCCTGTGACCCCTGACCGGGAAAGAGCAGAACGGCTTGTGACATCGAAAGGTATCCTCCAAGGGCGCGGCAGGCGGCCCGCATGTGGTCAAAAAAGGCGCGGCGTAACCGCAAGCCCTCTTTTTTACGTTATCGGCGCGGGGCTTGCAAGTCCCGGTCGGCGGGGCTATGAGTATGCACCCGGCATGATCGTAAAACGCCGGGCGGCAAACAGTACAGGAGCAGCACAAGATCATGCAGCGAAAAGTGGTAGACAGAAAAGAACTGGCCCGGTTGGCAGCGGCCACTGGTGCGGAGGTGCCCCAGGAAGCTATTGAGCCTCTGGGAGTATATCTTGAAATGCTCTGCCAGTGGAACAAGGCTATGAATCTTGTGGGGCCGCACTCCTGGCAGGATATACTCAGCCGTCTTGTGGCAGACAGTTTTCATCTGGCGTCCTTTCTGGACAGTCTGCCCATGCCCGATGCGCCGCTGACCTGGGACCTGGGCGCAGGTGCGGGCCTTCCGGGCATACCTTTGCGCATGTTGTGGCGCAAGGGCGCGTACTATATGGTTGAGGTGCGCGAAAAACGGGCACTCTTTCTTTCCAGTGTGCTTTCGCAAACCGGTCTGCCTTCCACGCATGTTTTTCGTGGTCCGGTGGAACATTTTTTTCACGGCCAATACTACCCTGCCGACTGCATAGTAAGCCGGGCCTTCATGCCCTGGCGGCAGTTGCTGGACCTGACCCTGCCCCGTTTGCGCCGTGAGGGGCTTCTTGTGATTCTGGCTCTTGAACCCGCGCCGGAAAAACTGCCTGCACCCTGGCGTCTGGCCGGGCAGCACAGTTATGTTGTTGCGGGCAATGCACGTTGGTTCTGGGCGCTCACGCCTGATATGCCCGAAAGCGATCTCAAGAAATTCAGCACCGGACACCACGAAGACGGAGCATAGCATGCCCCAGCAGAGCACTGCCCCTGACCATGCCCACGTAACAACTGTTCCGGCTGAAAGCCCGGAGAACAGTTCCTTTATTGGTATGGACCAAGAATCTGAAAGCCCTAAAACCTTCCATGCCACTCCTGATGCCGTGAACGGCGCGGGCAGTGTGGAGGGTGCCCGGCTTACGCACGCACAGAGCCTGGGGCATCCGTGGGCACTGCCGCGTGCAACGCATCTGGGCTTCCCCCCCGGACCGGATGTGGCCGGATACTGGTTGCGGGGATTTTTTTGGGGAGTGGTGACGCTTGTGCTGGCTTTCGCCCTGCGCATGCTGGAGTGGCCCAGTTGGCAAAATCCTGAATTTCGCCTGGGCAGCCAGTGGCTTCTGGCCACGCACGATGCCTACCACTGGGTAGCCGGGGCCGAGGGAATTGGTCTGGCGGTGGGGCATCCGATGGCGGAAATGCTTCGCTGGATGGCTGATGCGCTGGGCACATATCCCGCTGCGGTGGCTTTTTGGTTTCCGGCGGTGCTGGCAAGTCTTGTGGCCCTTATTGTATTCGCCTGGGTATGGGCCTTGGGCAGTATGGAGGCGGGCGTGGCAGCCGGACTGCTCACGTCGCTGGCGCCGGGCTTTCTGGCCCGTACGCTGCTCGGCTACTATGACACCGACCTTGTTACCCTGTTTTTCCCGCTGCTTATGACCTTGGCCCCTGCAAGCTGGGCCATGCGATACATGCTGCTGCCGCAGATGGTGTTGCGCCGTCTTGCCATTGGTTCGGGCATTATGACGGCCCGGCGGCTGTTCAGCCGTGGCGTGCCTGATGCCGTGCTGGCCGGGCGGCTGCGGCAGGCCGAACATCTGGGCAATCCCCTGCGTTGGCAGTGGGTGGTGCTTTTGGGCTGTTCCGGCGTCATTTCGTGGTGGACGCAGGAATGGCATTCGGTTTTTCCCTATCTTATTCGCTACAATGTGCTTTTGCTGGCTTTCATGAGCCTTATCATGGCTCCGCGCGGGCGGCGCGCGTTGTTGCTTTTGGGCAGCCTCGCCTATGCCTTGCCAACCCTGACCGGGCCTGTAGGGCTGGTTTTCAGCTTGCTGCTGTTGCTGGCAGGCACCAGACCGGGGCTGAAAGCACGGCGTTTTCTGTGTCGCCCGTGGGTTCTGGCCCTGCTGTGGGTTGGCGTGGCGGGCCTCTTGGTGCGCGGTGAAATTCTCACCACGCTCATGAATCACGTCAATGCCTACCTGAAGCACGCTGGCGACGTTAAAAGCACGGGGGGTGGGGCGGCGCTCATGTACCCCTCGGTGAACCAGTCCATCATCGAAGTGCAGGATTTGAGCTTCGCAGCGCTGTTCCCGTATTTCCATCCCTGGATGGAAGCCGCCATTCTGGGCCTTGTGGGTTTTTTTGTGGTGATAGTGCGGCGGCCGGGAGCGCTCTTCTTGCTGCCGTTGGCGGCGCTGGGGATTTTGAGCACCAAGCTCGGCGGGCGCATGGTCATGTTTGGCGCGCCTGTGGTTGCCGTGGGGCTGGCTTTGCCCCTGTACTGGATATTGCAGCGCCTGCTGCGCACCAGTTTGCGCGGGGCGGTTGCCGGGTTGCTGACCTCCGCAGTACTTACCGCGCTGATGGTTGTTCCCTTTGTGGAAATGATCCCTGCCATGTCGCAGGGGCCCATGATCAACCGCCGCCACGCCGAGGCCCTCACGCGGGCGCGCACCATGACGCCTCAGGATTCCATGCTCTGGCTGTGGTGGGACTGGGGCTATGCTGCCCACTATTTTGCACACCGCGCCACCATTGCTGACGGCGCGCAGCACGCCGGGCCGTCCCTTTATCTGCCTGCCGCCGTGTTTGCGACGGATAATGCCCGCTTTGCGCGTCAGCTCATCCGCTATACGGCTTTGCGCGGCAACGAGCCGGGCAACGTTTTTGACGGGCTGGACGGAAATTCGGCCCAGGCGCTTATGGATAAGCTTCGCTCTGACGAAACGCCGCTCATTGAGGCCAAGGGCAAGCTTTATTTGGTGGTAAGCTTTGAAATGCTGCGCCTCGGTTTTTGGATCAGCAACTTCGGCAATTGGAATTTTGTTACAAACACGGGTGAGGGCGGGGCGCTTTCCATTGTGCCGCAGGAACTCGCCTATCGGCTGGACACGGGCGAAGTGCGCCTTGAGGGCAGCACCAGCGCCATCTATGCGTCGTCCATCAACGTGTTTGAAGAAACCGGAGTCACCCGGCGCAACTATGTGCAGGAGTGGTTTGACGCGCATCCCAACGCCACGCAGCAACAGCAGCAGGAATTTTTGTCAAAGCGCCGCAATATCAACTTTTTCTTCAATCGCGTGACCGACGAAAAGTTGGCGATGGACGAGGGATTGTACAATTCTCTTATGGTGCAACTGCTTATGGGCGAACCGCAGAACCCGCGTTTTTCACCCTATTTCAAGCTGGTGTACGACAACGTGTTTGCCAGAATTTACGAAGTTCTGTAGAAAGCGCGTGCGCAAGGGGCAGGAATCTTATGCGATAGATTCCCGCCCCTTGCGCACGCTTCAAATATTTGTTCAGGATGGTTGCATCCACTGGCGGGCAGAGGAACTGCCGTTCCTCATCGCATCAATGATGATAGGGAACCTTGCGCAGTATGCATTCGGCCCGGTAGATCTGCTCCAGCAGCACAACGCGGGCCAGTTCGTGCGGCAGGGTCATGTCTGAAAGGCGAATCATTTTGAACGCCTTCTGGCGAACGCAATCGTCCAGCCCCCATGCCCCGCCGATGATAAAGCAGGCCCGGCCACGCGCGTCCTGATCCAGCTGTTGCAGCAGGGCAGCCAGATCAGACGAAGTTAGCCGCTGCCCGTGTTCGTCCAGTACAAGGGCCACGTCCTGCGGAGCCAGAGCTTCAATAATGCGCCGTCCTTCAAGGGCGTTGCGCTGATCCGGGGGCAGGGCGGCGTCGCCGTCGCGCACTTCAGTATATTCCAGGGGCCGCCAGCGGTTGATGCGTGTAAGATAGTGGGCTGCTGCGTCCTTCCAGAAAGGTGTTTTTACCTTGCCCACACTGATACATCGTAAGGGTTTACCTGCCATGTCTCTCCAATTGCTCTGCCAGAATCTGCAAGAGGCTGTCGCCTGCCTGCGCAGCGGTCATACGCTGATTTTTCCTACGGAAACATTTTATGGTCTTGGTTGTCTGGCCACAGATGCCGTGGCCGTTGATCTAGTCTACCAGTTGAAGCGGCGGCCCGTCCACAAACCGTTGCCGCTGCTGGCGGCAGACGTTGAGCAGGTGCAGACCGTGGCCGATACTGCGGCCATGCCCAAAGCTCTTGCCGCTTTTTGGCCCGGGCCGCTCACAGTGCTGCTGCCCGCGAAAGCTGTGCTGCCCCCAGCCCTTGTGGATGAGCGCGGGCAGGTGGCGGTGCGCGTGACGTCGCACCCTGTGGCAGCTGCTCTGGCCCGTGAGGCAGGTGCCCCGCTTACGGCAAGCAGCGCCAATCTGAACGGAGGACAGCCCGTATGCGAAGTGGAAAATTTGGCTCCCGAGTTACTGGCAGCGCTGGAAAGCAGGGGGCAAGCGCCCTGTGTGGTCGCAGACGCTCCGCGCCCGCAGGGAGGCCTGCCCTCGACCCTTGTGGAGCCTTTGACAAATGAGAGCGATAGGGCAGGGGATCTCCCCCCGCGTCTGCGTATAATCCGCGCAGGAGCAGTAAGCCAGAAGTGTTTGGAAGATGCGGGATTTATTGTCGAAGAATAGTGCGTAGTAATTTGAAAAAAATTAAATTCTCTAACGCTGTACACGAATGCAGCGTGTCGTAACACAGCGTATCTTTTAGGAATTCGTATTTTCGGCAGAGTAACTTTGAAGTGTGAGGCATTTCAACGTTACTCTGCTTTGCTATTTGTTGTTACAGCTGTTCAGGCTGGTGTGCGTGGCTTCAATATCTCTACTCAGGAGCGGGCGTACTGCTGGCAGTCTGTTCAAGCCGCACAAAAATCTGCCTGCGCACGATGGGATTGATGTAGCTGTCTTCCACCCTGATCAGCCCCAAAGTGGCGCAAATATCTGCGTAGACATTATTGCGGTTGTCGCGGTGTTTTTCTTTCAGGGCAATGACCGGGCGCAGCAACAGGCCCCATCCCCGTAAAAGTGGCTTTGCAACATCCACCAAAAGAAATTTGCCGCCGGGCTTGAGCATGCGCGCGGTGTTGGCCAGAGCCGCGCGGCGCACTTGGGGCGTGGCTTCGTGCAAGGCCATTGAGGTCATTATCAGGTCCAGCCCCGCATCGGGAAAGAGCGCGTCGTCCATTGAGGCTGTGCTGAAGTGCAGCGGGCCGCCCTGGGCCTCAAGGCGCTTGTTGGCATAGGCTATCTGGTCTTCAGAAAGGTCCACGCCGTGTATATTGCAGCGGCGCGAAGATTTTTGCGCTAAAGCGAAGCTCAGTGCGCCCGTACCGCAGCCCATGTCCAGAGCGGCCATGCCGTCGTCAAGGCGCAGGTCGCCAAGTGCACGGCCGTAAAAATCGTTGTTCAGCCCGAACACACTGGCCATGAGTTCGTAACGCCTGCCCGACTTCAGGCCAGTGAAGGCTTCGCCTTTGCCGATCATATCGTGCCCGCTCATGTTCGTTCCTACAGCCTGTTGGCGGATTCTGGTGGTCGTCAGGCGTCAATCTTGTGTTGCTGCTCTGCGCACGTTGCTAAAGGCTGCGCGTCTGCTTTGCTGAAAGCGGTAAGGCGGCCAAGAATTTTATTTAAAAATTGCGCGAAAACCTTAACAGTTTCAGGATCGTGCTCTGCCGCGGTTTCAAAAACGAGACTGTCCAGTTTCTGGTGAAAAGATATATGGCTCTGGTGGGCGATAGTGCCTTTTTCGGTAAGATAGACATTGAGGCGCGTTAATTTTAGCGGATCTTTTTCCTTGCGCACAAGCCCCTTACGCTCAAGTTTGCGCAGCATTTCAGATACGCTGCCCTTGGTTATTCCCAGCTTTTGGGCCAACCCGTTCACATGGATGCCTTCGGCATTGTGGATGGTCATGATCATCTGGATTTCAGCCAGATAAATTTCCACATCAGTACCGAAATTGCGGCATTGCCGTTCAAGTGTATAAAACTGGTTTACCAGCGAAAGCAGGGCAAAGCAGATGTGGTTGTTGCGCAGCCGCTGGATGTCTGGGTCGTCGTGGTCGTCCAGAACTGCCTGCTGGATGCGAAGTTCCACAGAGGTTTTTCTCATGTCTTTTTCGTGCATTGCATGTGTGTATGGCAGCCATACTTCTTTGTCAAGAACTGAAGCCCGCAGGCTGCTAACTCTTGCGGCCAGGCCCGTGCTGGCTTAGTATGCGTCTGCCTGCGGCTTTAGCCAAAAGCAAAGAACCCTGAGGCTGGAATGAAAAAAGACGTTGTTTGTCCGCACTGCGGCAAGCCATACTCCTGCTTTCGCAATCCCGCACCCACGGCTGATGTGGTTATCTATGAGCCGGGCAGGGGCGTGGTGGTAATCCGTCGCAGGCATGCACCCGTAGGTTTTGCCCTGCCGGGCGGGTTTATTGACGAAGGCGAGCAGGCCGAAGACGCCGCCATACGTGAAATGCGTGAAGAAACCGGGCTGGACGTTGAGCTGACAGGCTTGCTGGGCGTGTATTCGCGTCCCAAGCGTGACCCGCGCCAGCATACGCTTACGGTGGTTTTTACAGGCAAGGCGCGCAATCCCGATGCCATTCAGGCTGGCGACGACGCGGCGCAGGCAGCGTTCTATCCCCTGGACGCCCTGCCGGAACCACTGGTTTTCGATCATGCGGAAATTTTGGAGCATTTCAGGCAAACGTTGTCCGGGCAACGCTCCGTGGCGGCGGTGCAGCCTCTGGCCTGTCATCATTTGCCCGGTATGCAGGGCTGTACGAAAAAAAGCACAGAACCAGCCGAACAAGCTACACTGGCCGAATCGGGCAAACCAACAGAAACAGCCGGACAGGAAAAGGAGATTTGCTGATGGGCTACCGCAACATGCAGGAATGCCTCGCCGATCTGGAAGCGCACGGCCATCTGAAGCGCATCGACGCGGAGGTGGACCCGAATCTGGAGCTGGCGGCCATCCAGCGGCGGGCCTTCAGGGCCAAGGCTCCGGCCCTGCTGTTCACGCGGGTCAAGGGCACGTCTTTTCCCATGCTGTGCAATCTTTTCGGCACGCGCGAACGCCTGCACTATATTTTTAGAGACAGCCTGCCAGCGGTGCAAGCTGTGCTGGACGCCAAGGCCGATCCTGTGGCTGCCCTTAAAAAGCCCTGGCGCGCGTTGCCCGCAGTGCCGGGTCTTTGGCACATGCTGCCCAAGTTGCGGCGCGGCAATGGCGGCGAAGGCGGCAATGTGCCTGTGCTCGAATGCCGTTGCAAACCTGCCGACTTGCCCCAGTTGACTTGCTGGCCTATGGACGGCGGCGCGTTTATCACGCTACCGCTCGTTTACACCGAAGACCCCGCCAAACCTGGAGCGGATTCCTCCAATCTTGGCATGTACCGGGTACAGCAGAGCGGCAATGAGTACACGCCGGATGAAATGGGCCTGCACTACCAGATACACCGTGGCATCGGTGTGCACCACGCCCATGCCATCGCCGCAGGACGTCCCTTGCCCGTGCATGTATATGTGGGCGGCCCGCCAAGCCTTACCGTGGCCGCAGTCATGCCCCTGCCAGAGGGATTGAGCGAACTGCGTTTTGCCGGGCTTTTGGGCGGGCGGCGCATGGAGCTGGCGCGGGCCGAAGCCCTGCCTTTGCCTGCACTGGCCGAAGCGGATTTTTGCATCAGCGGCCACATCATGCCTTCGCCCAAGCCCGAAGGCCCCTTTGGTGACCATGTAGGCTATTACAGCCTCACTCACGATTTTCCTGTGCTCAAGGTGGATGCGGTGTCTCACCGCAAGGGAGCGGTGTGGCCCTTTACAGCCGTGGGGCGGCCACCACAGGAAGACACGGTTTTCGGCGACTTCATCCACGAGCTTACCGGCCCTCTGGTGCCTCAGGTATTTCAGGGCGTTCGCGAGGTTCACGCTGTGGACGCCGCTGGCGTGCACCCGCTGTTGCTGGCCTTGGGCAGCGAGCGCTACACCCCCTATGAGGCAGCTCGCAGGCCGCGTGAATTGCTGACTATGGCCCTGCACCTGCTGGGCACTACCCAGACCGCCCTTGCCAAGTACGTTCTTGTGGCGGCGCATGAAGATGCCCCCGGTCTCAGCGCCAGCCATGCGCCACAGTTTTTACGCCATTTGCTTGAACGCACGGACTTCGCGCGCGATCTGCATTTCATTACGCACAGCACCAACGATACCCTGGATTATACGGGGCTTGGCCTCAATGAGGGCTCCAAGCTCATATGGGCCGCCGCTGGCGAGAAACGGCGCGAACTGGGCCTGGAACTGACAGGTTCGGCTGCGGATTTGCCGCCCCTGCCCGAGGGCTTCGGTGACGCGCGCGTGGCTGGCCCCGGCCTGCTGGTGCTGCGAGGCCCCAAACATGCGCTGGGCAGAAATGAGCCGGATCCGGCCATGGAAACTCTTGCGGATGCCTTGGCCCACTGGCCGGGGCGTGAGGCTTTTCCGCTGGTTGTCGTGGCCGATGACGCGGTATTTTGCGCGCAGGATATGGATAATTTTCTGTGGGTGGCCTTTACCCGGTCTGACCCGGCCACAGATGTGTACGGGGTTCGCGCGCAAACGCGGGCAAAGCACTGGTCATGTGAAGCGCCGCTTGTTATGGACGCCCGCCTGAAGCCCTTCCACGCTCCCCCCCTGGAAGAGGACCCGGCCACCACCCGCGCGGTGGATGCTCTGGCCGCACCCGGCGGGCCACTACACGGATACCTTTAACTTGGGGGAGGCAGCGGCATGAAAATAGCCCTTTTGCAGTGCAATAGCGTCACTGGCGATGTAGCCGGAAATATGGAGCATATTCTTGAAGATGTGCAGCAGGCTGCCGCCGCCGGGGCAGAGCTGTGTGTGACCCCTGAACTGGCGCTGTGCGGTGTCGCCCCTGGGCACTACCTGTGCGCCGAAGACTTTGCCGAAGGCTGCCGCAAGGCGCTCGATCATATGGCAGAAACCCTCAAGGGCGGGCCAGCCTTGCTGGTGGGCGCGCCTGTGCCCAGCGTGTACGCTTCGGGCCTGCTTTCCAACGCCGCCGTGCTGGTACACAAGGGAACATGGCAGGTGGCTTCGCGCAAGATTTATCAGGGCGGCCAAAGCGGCGCGCAAGGCTCTGGGCCTGATGCAGAAGACAGCCGTTATTTTGATAAGGGCATCTCCTGCGGCATTCTGACCTTGGGCGGCTGGCGTATGGGCGTGGTTTTGTGTGAAGACGCCCACAGCGAAGAAGAAGCTTTTTGGAAAACCCGTTACGCCAGCGGGCACAATCCGCTTATGGAGCTGGTGCAGCGCGGCGTTGACGCGCTTATCCACATGGCCGCTGCTCCCTATAGTGAAGGTGCGCAGGCGGCGGGCGAGCACATGCTTTCGCATGTGGCTGCACGGCATCATGTGCATCTTTTGTCGGTGAACCTTGTGGGTGGCAACGACAGCCGCGTTTATAACGGGCAAAGTCTTGTCTTTGATCCCACGGGCCAATTGCTGGCGCGGGGAAAAGCCTTTGAAGAAGACGTGCTTGTGGTGGATACCGCCCCAAGCGCCCCCGGCGGCGCATCGTCGGGCGGCAAGGCTCTGGAGCCCCTGTGCGCCAGCGTTGAGGAAGCCTGCTGGCGGGCGCTTACCCTCGGCACGCGCGATTTTGTTCGTAAATGCGGGGCTGAAAAAGTTATTGTGGGGCTTTCCGGCGGTATTGATTCTTCCGTGGTGTGCTGCGTGGCAGCGGAGGCCCTTGGCGCGGAAAATGTCACTGGCGTGCTGATGCCTTCGCCGTACAGCAGTGAAGGTTCGGTAGCGGATGCCCTCAGCTTGGCGCAAAATCTTGGCGTTGCCACGGTGACTCTGCCCATTGAGCCAGCCATGACAGCCTTTGCACAGGTTCTTGCTCCTGGTCTGGATCTTTTTGAGGCCCGCCCGGGCGATACCACGTTTGAGAATCTTCAGGCCCGCATTCGCGGAACCCTGTTGTCTTCTCTGGCCAACCGCGCCGGGGCGCTTGTGCTCAATACGGGCAACAAGAGCGAAGCCGCTATGGGCTACAGCACGCTGTATGGCGATACCGTGGGCGCACTGGCGGTCATTGGCGATCTGACCAAAACCCAGACTTACGCTGTGGCGCGCTGGTACAATGCGCATAAGGGAGAGCAGATTATTCCGCAGCAGGTTTTTGACAAGGCTCCTTCGGCAGAACTGCGCCCCGGCCAGAAAGATGAGGACAGCCTGCCGCCTTATGATGAGCTTGATCCCGTGCTTGAAGATCTGCTGCTCCCGGCGGCGCCGCCTGTGGGCGACAATTCTTCTCCCCTGCGGCTTGAGGTGCGCAGCAAGCTCTTTATGGCGGAATTCAAACGCAGGCAGGAACCTTTGGCGCTTTTTATCAGCCGCATGCCCTTTGGCGCCGGGTGGCAGGCCCCTGTTGCGGGGCGTTACCGCCTGCCATAATATTTTCTGTAGCGGTTTTTTGTTGAAGTTGGGTATTCTGGTTACAGGGCTGGGTAAAAAGTGTTTTTTAGCATGCCCTGTGGACCAATGTTTTATTGCTTAAGCGAAACTGATGGAGTGGGGCTGGCATGGCCAGCTGTAGCGTGCTGCGCTTTCTTGCAGCGTCAGAACATGTATACTTTTTCAAGGTGAACATGTTCTGTTCAAAGCTTGCCGACGGTCTCACTCATTTCATCAGGTCGCGGGGTTGTTGCAACAGGCAGATTGATCACCGGATAGTGGCGGCCTGCCTGGAGCTGGGGGAACAAGGGGTTTTTTCTTGAAGACGGCAGCGCGCTGGGGTAAGAGCAGTGTGTTGGATAACGAAGAACGAGTGGAGGAAGATATGGTGGAAGCACCGGAAAAAAATCTGGCCCTGGATATTGTGCGTATTACCGAAGCGGCGGCCCTGGCGTCGGCTCGCTGGCTCGGGCGCGGTGACAAGGAGGCCGGAGACGGCGCTGCCGTTGATGCCATGCGTATCAGCTTTGCCACTCTTCATATTGACGGTCTGGTAGTCATCGGCGAGGGCGAAAAAGACAACGCCCCAATGCTGTTTAATGGTGAAAAGGTTGGTATGGGCGTGGGCCCCAGCCTTGATGTGGCCGTGGACCCGGTGGAAGGCACAAGCCTTCTGGCCTATGGCCGCCCCAATGCTATTTCTGTGGTGGGCGTGGCCCCCAAGGACAGCATGTTTAATCCTGGCCCCAGCTTTTATATGCAAAAGCTGGTGGTGGCCCGCGAGGCGCGTGATGTCATTGACCTGGACGCGCCCGTCAAGGTGAACTTGGCCAATGTGGCCAAAGCTATGGGCAAAAGCGTGCAGGACCTTGTGGTTTTTGTGCTGGATAAGCCCCGGCATGAAAAACTTATCAGTGAAATCCGCCAGGCGGGCGCGCGCATTCAGCTTCAGACTGACGGCGACGTGGCTGGCGGCCTTATGGCCGTAGACCCGCGTTCTGAAGTGGATATCATGATGGGCACAGGCGGCACCCCTGAAGGCGTGCTGGCTGCTTGCGCCATCAAGGGCATGGGCGGGCAGATGCTTGCCAGGCTTGATCCTCAGTCTTATGTGGAAAAGGAAGCCATCAACGAGGCTGGTATTGATGCACGAGAAGTGCTCACCGTTAATGACCTTGTGCGCAGCGATGATTGTTTCTTCGCGGCCACCGGCATTTCAGGCGGTGATTTTCTGCGCGGTGTGCGCTACAGCTCAAAATACGCAGTGACCCATTCTTTGGTTTTACGCGGTAAAACGGGTACATTGCGGTATGTGGAGTCTTACCATAATATGGACAGACTCTCGAAATTCAGCGCGGTTCGGTATTGAATGAATAATATGTTGTCGAATGTTCGGGCGCAGACGCGCCCGATGGCATCACTGACCACCAAATTTCAGGCGTGGGCAGCGGGCTCTTTCATGCGTGCGCTGCTGGCGGGAATAGCCGTCCTGTGCCTGACCCTGACTTCCGGTTTGCCCGGCGAGTTTTTTTCCGGGCAGGCTCTGGCGGCTGCCAGCCAGGGGAAAAAACAACCCCCTAAGCCTTCTACTGTCTATGAAAAGCAGCCTCCTGTCACTGACAAGGAACTGTTAAGCTTTCTTGACGTGCTGCCGCATTTTCGTGCCTGGGCCAAGGCCAACAATGAAGAGGCCCATCCTACACTGACCAACGGCAAACCGGATTTCATGTATTCGCCGCAGGCAGCAGCCTGGGTGCAGCAGCAAGGCTGGGACCCGGTGCGCTTTTTCTGTGTTATGGGGCGTATGGCTGCCGCTTTGGCCATTGTTGAAGAAGGCAATGACATGAACGGCGTGCGGTCCAAGGATATGCCCGAAGTTACTGAAGGCGAACTGGCTTTGGCCCGGCGTCACCTGGGCACCATGCTCAAGGTCAGTGGTGATGTGGCGCCCATAAGCCGTTAGTCGACCGCATACTTGCGCACACTGCCGCATGTCTGAAGCATGAATATGCGAAAGGGCATGCGCTCTGTGCACGAAAAACAGCTCGTAGCTTTTTGGTACGAGCTGTTTGAAAATGTAAATCTCGCCAGCTTATAGTATTTTGCTGCTGTACGTGATTGCTACATGGCCTGCACGGCGCAAACTCTGCAAAGGCGGTTTTTCATGTTGACCCGGCGATATGCTTTCAGTTGGGATTTTGTCGGCAATGTTCACGATGGCCGGCCCAATCTTGGCAATAACGCGCGCATTGAAGTGTATCGGCTCTTTCAGTACACCATGCGTGATATTGTTGAGGCTCGCTATGGCACTGCCGCATCTGAAGAGATCATGCGTGAAAGCGGCAAACTCGCAGGGCGCAAATTTTGCGAAAGATTTGTTGGCCGCCGTGAGCGATTCGATGACTTTGTGGCAGCAGTGCAGAAAGCCTTGCTGGATTTCGGTATAGGAATTCTGCGGGTAGAAAGCGCCAATTATGAAGCTTCTCACTTTATGCTGACCGTGGCTGAAGATTTGGATTGCTCTGGCCTGCCGGATATGGAACACACGGTTTGTCATTATGACGAGGGTTTTCTGGCGGGCGTGCTTTTTGCCCAGACCGGCACGGAATTTGAGGTGCGCGAGGTTGACTGCTGGTGCACTGGGGACCGCACATGCCGATTTGAAGTTAAACCCAGTGTTAAGGGGCTCAACGGCAATTCTTAGAGCGTTTTAACTTTGAAAAATTTAAATGCTCTAACGCGGCACAAGAGTGCTGCGCGCAGCAACGCGGCGTTGATTCTGCCGAAAATCGTATTTTGAGGCAGAATGACAACCTTGAAATACAATGCATTTCAAAGTTGACCTGCTTTAGAGCCGTTAGGCTGGTGAGGCTGTTTTGAGCAGGGGCGCCAATTGAACCTTACGCTTTGAAAGCGCAACAAGCCAAAGCAGCGCACAGACAATCGAAAATATCGGGGCTGCATCCTAGAGCAGATTAACTTTGAAAATGTATATTTTCAAAGTTTAATACACGCTCGTTACGGCGTTTAATCGCGCAAATAAATAGCGGTGCTGTCTTCATTCGTAGCTTCGCGGCAGCCGTTGCCCTATGGGCTTACGGATGGCGACAGCATTGCATGGAAAAAACAGGGTTGTTACACATGCTGTCTTTAGGCGTAGCTTCCTTCGTCACAACGCTTAAAGCCTGCGTCGCAACGACTGAAGCTGCGCTTACGCCTCCACGGTGGGCGTCTGCTCACGCAGACACCTGAGCATTTCAAAGTTGAAATGCTCTAGGATGCGGCCCTTTTTTTATTCCATTCAAATGCACATGCGTGCTGCTTGCGATATTGAAGCGGTAAGCGTTTAATCGCGATGAAAAACAATGGCACGGCATGCAGGTGGCAAGAATAAAACAAAAATCCCTGAAAAGTGTTTTCAGGGATTTTTCGCTGTGGCTGCGTTGCCATAACTGGAACCAGGATGGCCCATAGCAGGCAAACGGTGCCGCCCATTCCCCAGGGGAAAGATTTTCCGGCCCCGGCACCCGCCAAGGGCCGGAAAATCATGTGGGGAGGGGAGTATGTTTTGGCAGCGGCCTGGCCCGGAGGCCATGACTACGCAGCCATCGTGTCGAAAAGTTCTTTGGCGTTGTTGTTGGCGGGGTTGGCGCCAAGCACAGTTTCCAGATGCTGGCGGGCATCTTCGCTGCGGCCAAGGTAGATGAGGCATCCGGCCAGGGTCACGCGAACAGCTTCAGCTTCAGTGCCTGTGCGCAAGGTGTCTTCCAGGTAGGGCAGCACGTTTTCAACGCAACCCAGCTGATAAGCTTCGCGAACAAGGCAGTTCAGAGCTACGATATTTTCCGCATTTTTGTTCAGCGCGCGGGAAAAATGTTCAAAAGCGCCTTCGTGCTGACCCTGTTCCATAAGAACCAGGCCAATGCCGCACAGAGCCTTGTCGGTTTCTTCTACAGCGGCAGCCTTCTGGTAGAGCACCAGGGCCTTGTCCAGTTCGGAACGCTGCACAGCCACAGTTGCCAGACCCATGTAGGGAGCGGCGCTCTGGGTGTTGCTGTTGGCGGCTTTGCGGTAATATTCTTCGGCCTTGTCAAAGTCGCCCATGAAAAGATAGCACTCGCCCAGTTCTTTATTGATTTCGTAGTCCAGTTGATTGCTCATTTTTTTCTCCCCAACGAAAGCTGGTTTGCGCAAGGCGCTGTATGCGCCTTTGGCTTGCCCAAGAATATGCATTGGGCGTGCCAATTTTTAATTATGCAATCAATTCATAGTATTGATTTGGGGCGTACACGGTGGTGTAGGGGATGGCGGCAAAGGCCGCCACACCAGGAACGCCAAAATTTCGGCAGGGCAGGCGCGCACGGCAGAATTTGCCGTCCTGGGCGGTAAACTTTGAAAAGCCCTCTGAGAAAAGATCATCGCATTTGGGTTTACCCGATAAAAAATGCCAGTACGCAGTTTTTTATAGCAGCCCAACAGCAAAAAGCTTGGCACAGAAAAATCTTGGCACAGACGAGGCGAGATGGATCGGGTTGTGCTCATTGCTGGGTGGCGGCGTTTTTTATGAGCCGCTATAGACATTCACATACGGCCAATATCTCAATATCATTTTAAACCCGCGCAGCGTTACAGCATACTGGCGACCACCGTGCATAACGGTTCAGGAAGTGTGCCCTGCCATTTCCCCTCGACTATGAATCGTCAATTTGGCATTCTTATGCCCGTTTACCTCTTTCCTTTATTGGCTTGCTGGTAGCTTTAAAATAGGCTTTGCCAATCTTGGGTAGGAGAAACTCGTAATTGACAAATAAAGACAGGTTGCGCCCGGCAGGGTGCAACCTGCTTTTCGGCAAAACACTACGGCCTTGATGGGCTCAAACGGGTTCATAGAGCAGGCAACCAAACCGTATGGGAGAGAGCAATGACCTTGGCCGCTATACAGAGCTTTCAGCTCGAATCTTTTCTCGATTCGTGCCTCAGCGTAACGGTTGCTTTTATTCTTGGTTCCATTGTCGGTTTTGAGCGCCAGTACAGGCAAAGAACTGCGGGCCTGAGAACCAATGTGCTTGTGGCCATAGGCTCTTCTGTTTTTGTGGATATTGCGGCCTGTATTGCTGGGCCGGATGGAGCAGCCAGGGCCATTTCATACATCATATCCGGCGTGGGTTTTCTTGGGGCGGGCATTATCATGCGCGATCAGGGCAGGGTGAGCGGGCTGGACACTGCCGCGACGCTTTGGGGGGTTGCAGCCATAGGAGCCTGCGCGGGGGCCGACTTGCTGGGCGAATCTTGCCTGGCCGCGCTCTTCGTTCTTCTGGCGAACACCCTGTTGCGGCCCATAGCCAATGCTATCAACCGCGCGCCGTTACAGATGAAAGCTCTGGAAAGCGCCGTGTCGGTGCATATGATTATTCTTGGCGAAAAAACCGGGGAATCTTTGTCAATGCTGAAGGGCCTGCTTCGATCAGAGGGCTATGACGCCACAGACATTGATGTGCGCCCATTTGCAGACGGAAAGGTGGAGGTTGAGGCGACATTTGCGGCAGGTTCAGCAGATACAGAATATTTTGAGCGTCTTGTAACCAAGATTACGGCGGCTCCCTATGTCGACAATGCCTACTGGTCGCCTGTCATGCTTGAAGGGGCGCAATAATTTTTATTGGTCACATCATATAGCGCGCAGATAGACCCGAGCTGATTGGGTTGAAAAATTTCGTAGTTTGCGGGTACCGGGAATTTGTGGAGCAGAGCTTTCCTGTGCTGCCGCCGGAAACCGCATTTTTAGGCAGAATGACAACTATCTGTTCTGGAACCGTTATGTTTGAAATGGCAACGGGTTTTCCCACGGGTGATGCCTGTCCCGAGCCAAAGGGCTCTCGGTGCGTCAGGAGCAGCCCTGCACTGCAAGACTGCTCCATTGTGACATGATCTGAGGCCAGGGGCCTGGCAAAAAGATAGGCCGGGCTCAGGCGTGCAGGCTTTGGGCTCCGCCGTGTACATTGATATGGTGCAGCATGACGCCAAGCACGCCTTCAATATCAAGCTGTGATGTGTCCACAATAAGGGCGTCAGGGGCAGGACGCAGAGGAGCCACCGCGCGGTTGCGGTCCAGCGCGTCACGCTGGCGGATCTGCTCGGTAAGGCTTGTCAGCTCCGCGGCTTCTCCCCGTTCTTCCAGATCGCGCAAGCGGCGCATGGCGCGCACTTCAGGAGCCGCATCCAGAAAGAACTTGAAACGGGCGTCAGGAAAAACCACTGTGCCCATATCCCGCCCTTCAGCCACCAGAGGCGACATTTCGCCGATAGCTCTTTGCGTCTGGCGCAGGATGTCGCGTACTGCAGGCACCGTGGCAATCCGGGCTGCCAACATGCCAACTTCCTCGGTGCGAACTTCGCCGCGCACGGCAACGCCATTGCAGAACAGGGTTGACTGCTGCCCCATGCCGCCAAGGGTGAAAACCCATTGAGCGCAGCGCTCTCGCAGATCTTCTTCCGGCAGTTTTTCAGCACCGGGGCCCAGTTTGAGGGCTATGCAGCGGAACATGGCCCCTGTATCCAGATAGGCCAGCCCCAGGCTTTCTGCCATACGGCGGGCCAGAGTGGTTTTGCCTACTCCTGCGGGGCCATCCAGCGTTACAACTGACAGGCGGGCGCTCATTTGCATTCTCTGCTTGCAGCCGAAGTTTCGGCATGGCGGTTCTGCAAAAGAATTTCGTCCATAGCCAGCAAAAATGTCCTGTTTTCCGCCTCATTGCCAATGCTGACGCGCAGATGCCCGGGCAGGTTGTAACTGTTGAGGGGACGGATAATGATGCCCTTGCGCAACAGGGTTTCAAAGCAGTCGTGCGCGCTCAACGTGTTTTCCGGCAGGCTGAAAAGAATAAAGTTGGCGGCGCTGGGCCATACGTTGCAGCCCAGAGCAGTAAGCCCCACAGTAAGGGCGTTTCGGCCTTGCCGCACAGTCTGCATGGTGAAGGAGTAGAAGGTTGTGTCTTCCAGAGCGGCCAGAGCGGCTTCTTCTGCCAGAATATTGACAGAGAAAGGCAGGCGGGCGCGCCAGCAGTAGTCCGCAAGGCTTGGGGGCAAGATGCCGTAGCCCACGCGCATACCAGCCAGGCCGAAGCTTTTGGAAAAAGTGCGCATGAAAGCCGTATTTTCGGGCAGTACTCCACTGGCAAGAAGCGAAGAATCCGGTTCGCTTTCAGCAAAGTCCATATAGGCTTCGTCAATCACAAGCAGGCAGGCGGGCGCAACTTTGGCGAGTTTGGCGGCCAGCTGGGCCACTTCGTCACGGGGCGGGCAGTAGCCTGTTGGATTGTCGGGCGTGGTGATGAAAACAAGGCGGGTATTGGCGTCCACCTTGGAAAGCAGCCCGTCAAAGTCAAAAGAAAAATCGGCATTGAGGGGATGACGGCGCACTTCAACGCCGCTGATACGGCCTTGAATGGGGTAGATGCTGAAGCACGGCTCAAAGCATACCAGATTGTGCACGCCGGGTTCGGCCAGAATGCGAATGAGCAGGTCTATGATTTCGTCGGAGCCGTTTCCCACAACCACACGGCGAGGATCAAGCCCGTGGCGTTTTGCCAGAGCCTCCACCAGACGCGGATTGCCCCCCTGGGGATACCGAAAGCCCATGTCTGCATGGCGCTGCACGGCTTCGCGCGCCAGAGGCGGCATGCCCAGCGGATTTTCGTTGCTGGCCATCTTGATGACCTGGGCAAGATTGTATTTCTGCTGGATTTCGGCAATGGACAGACCGGGAACATAGGCCTTCAGGGCAAGAATTTCCTGCCGTACGCTGATCTGGGACATGTCTTCTCCACAGCCGGGGCACGGGGCTCTCGGCAACAAGGGGATTGTTTACGGGCCGTGCCTCTTTTGTATAGAGACACGGCCCTGATTGCTGTTTTGCCTGGGTACCCTGTTCCGCGTATGGTCATATACCCGGCGAAACGGTATGCCTTACATCACCGCCGTGGCAGGCGGGAGGGGCATGTAGTTTCTAGGAAGGACGTACGGTCAGTACGGGCATGTCGGCATTTTTGACCACCTTTTCAGCAACGGAGCCGAAGAGGATTCTGTCAATGCCCTTGCGGCCATGCGTGCCCATAACAATGACGTCAGCCGATTCTTCCTTGGCATGTGCCAGGATTTCTTCAGCGGCATACCCTATGAGAACTTTGCCTGTGGCAGTTACGCCGGCAAAATTTTCGGCGACGAAAGATTCCATTGATTTTTCGGCGCCAGAAACTATTTCGCCCACAAAGTTTTCAATGGTGTTGGGCGGCACATGAAAGCCAACGTACTGGCTCAGTGAGGGAGCGGTGTATACGACCACGACGCTTGCGTTCAATCCCTTTGCAAGCAGCACGGCGTATTCTGCAACATCCTTGCTGTGTTCGGAGAGGTCTACCGCGCAAAGAATCTTTTTGATTTCCTTCATGGCAAGCTCCTGTTCCCCGTGGGATGATAAGGTTAAAAAAGCACAGCCTGTGAATTACGTTCAGTTTGGCCGCCATGCAGGCGGGGTTGAGGCTGTTTCTCGTAATCTTTGTTAAATTCTAGGTTTTTTTACAGCAATAGACAAGGTCTTTTGCAGAGCATATGCTTGGGCCAAGGGAAAAAATTTCCCTTTCAAATGTACGGCAAGGTTATAAAATCAGGCAGTTGAGTGATATAGGGCCTTGGCAGGCTTTTTGCACAATATGGCGACAAATGCGGAACGCCAACCCTGGAGGCGACATGAAGATCAATAATGAGCAATTGGAAGCCCTGCTTCGCCAGCAGGAGCAGTCCTCCGGCACAGTCCGCAAGCCGGGCGGTCAGGGAGCGGGCTTTGAAGCCGCCCTGGCCGAACAATTGGGGCTTGGCGGCGTTGGGGCGTCTTCTACTGCCGAGGGCACGCCCTCTATTGGCAGCATGCAGACGGCCCAGGCTTCCATGATAAGCCAGATGCTGCTGGGCGCAACCGGTGAAGCTGACGAAACAAATCCTACTGAAGATGTGCTGAAGGATGCCTTTAATCAGGCTTCCGGCACATTGGATATGTGGGATTCTTACGTCAGCACCCTGGGTAGTGCCGGTAATAATGGTTCCCTGCGCCAAGCATATGCCCTTTTGCAGGGCATTGACGGCCAGGTTGCCTCACTGAAGGAAAACACTGCGGGCTTGCGCGGGCAAAATCCCGGCCTGGATACCCTGGTGAACAATCTGGAGGTGCTTGCCACCACAGAAAAGTTCAAATTCAACCGCGGGGACTATAACGTCTAGTTTTTCCTTGGCATCGCAATGCAAAAAAGCCGTGAACATCAGGGGTTCACGGCTTTTTTGGTTTGTGGGAGTGGAGTGTGAAGGGATTTGCGTGTCAATTCTTGCGTGTCAGGGTCTTCATGTTTGAATGGGCTCCGCCAGTCATTGGTGGGCTGGTATGTTCTGGCGGAGCCTTTCAGGGAACTTTTTTTCTGAGGGTGGCTTTCTCAGGATTGCTATGGGTTTGCTATAACGGGCCAGTGCAGGCAAATTATGGCTGGTCCGGTCTGGTTTGGGCTAGTATGGGATAATCTGGCCTAGTCTGGTTTGTATGGGCGGCTGTTTTTACAGCCGCCCATTTTTTCTGCTTGGGCTGGAAAAGTTAGTTCTTCTTGGCGTCAGTAGGCGCGCTGGTTGTGGTCTGGTCCATCATGCCGTTCATGTGCTGGCCGTTACCGTGCATGCCAGGGCCGCCGTGGCCGCCGTGCCCCTTGCCGCCCATCATGCCCTTGCCGCCCATGCCGGGGCAGTCCATGCCGCCCATGCCATTCATCATACCGCGGCCCATGCCGTGGCCACCCATAAAGGGCACGCCCTTGTCCTGCATCTGCTTTCGCATGGCGCTGTCAAGCTGATACAGCTTGTTGTCCACGTCCTTCACGTCTTTCTGCAGGCTCAGGATTTTGGGATCGTCGGCCTTCACGCCCTGATAAAGAAGGGCATTGATTTCGGCCTGCTTGCCATACTTCTGCTGGTACAGGGGCTGCATCTTGGGGCCAAATTCCTGATAGATGGACTGCATGGCGGTCATCTGTTCGGTGGTCATGTTCATATGCGGACCCATGTGGGGACCCATCTGAGCGCCCATGGGGCCGCCCATCGGACCCATCGGGGGCTGGTCCTGAGCGCTGGCGATACCAGCGGTGCCGAGCAGGGCAACAAGGGCGAGGGCCGCGGAGGTGGAAGCAAATTTGGATCTTTTCATGGTAGTGTCCTTATGGGTTTCGGCAGAGGCCGAAGTTTTTTGTTTGTGCCGAGGGCGTTGCCGCCGTCAGGCGTCGTTACTGTGTCTGCAAGTGGTAATTCAGGGGGTCGTATATGCCGTTTCTGCCTTGCCAGCCCGACCCCCTAAGGCCGCTGCAGCCGGACAGTGACGCCGCTGTTTTGTGTATCTGCCAAGAACTTTTAAGGCGTCTCATGTGTTGTCCTTGGTTTTGCAGGGCGTCTGCAGCCGGGGCTTACCAGCCCATGTGATTTCCGCCGTGGGGGCCGTGGGAGCCATTACCACCGTTACCGTTGCCGTTGCCGCACCAGGGAGAGGCAGTTCCGGTGCTTGCGGCATTTTGGGCCTGGGCAGGCAGAACGGTGAGGGCCAGGGCGAACACAAAGGCCAGGGATGCGATAAGCAGGGAAGGTTTGAAGGTAGAGGTTTTCATGATGATCTCCTTTGTTCTCTCTATATGTTAGGTGGTCTTGACCTTTTCCTGTTGTCAGGAGAGTCAGATCACATTTTTGAGCTTTTCGTATTCTTCCTGCGTTATTTCGCCGGAAGCAAGGCGATGTTTCAAAATGTTCAGTGTATCTCGGCGGTCAAAGTTGCAGGACTTGCGGCTGAAAAGTCGGCATACAAAGTAAATAGCCAGAGCCAGTACCGCGACCGCAATAAGCATTCCTGTCCAACCGCCGCCCCATCCGAATCCGAAGTAATCCATAAAATTGCAAGTATGCATATATCCTCCCGGTGAGGTCGGGCGCGCCCTGCATCCGGGCTGGGTGGCGCTGTCACCTGTTTGCGCGTTTTCGCGCTCTCTTGCCCCCTATAAGGCAAAGCGCGTGCCAAAGTTGTTCGTTTTATACAATACACTGAAATATATTGTTTTATTTTTATATGGTGCTCTGAGGGCGTTATGTCAGAAATCGCGATTTGTCCGTTTTTTACCCAGGTTGTATTTACTGTGTCCTATTTTTACCATCAGGCTTGACCCCCTGGGTAAAAAATACATAATACAGGCATCCCACTTCGTAAGGACAGCCCATGAAGAGCAGATTTTCAAGAGTATTTTCCGCCAGAGGATTAAGAGCCCTGCATTTGGGGCTTTCTCCCTGGATGGTTGTGGGCATGGCGATCATTCTTGGTCTGGCCATTTCAGCCCTGGCCGTGCGCAGCAACCAGCGCGGCAAAACCTATATGATACAGAACCTCATGGACCGGGCCGAGGCCCTTATATGGGCTCTGGAGGCTGGCGCGCGCACTGGCCTGTGCACGCCCCTGGGCAGCCCGGACGGTTTGCAGTCACTGCTGACAGAAACAGCCAAACAGCCCGGCATTGTTTTTATGGCTGTGGCCGACAATGCGGGAGAAATACAGGCGTACAGCGTGCCCTTGCGCATTCGCGAAAGAAACCGGGCCGGTGTCGACGCGCTTATACCGGGGCAAGGAAGCTCTGGCGGCAGAGGAACCAGCGCGCAGGTGCAGCAAGGTGAAAAGGCTCTGGCTCTCATTATGCCCACTGGGGTACAGGTGACGGAAAAGCCCGCGTGGCGCTTGCGCCAGTGGGGAGACAGAAAAGTTTTTGAGGTCTACCGGGCTTTTGTGCCTCTGGAAGACGACCGTCCCATCCCCATGCCCATGCCCATGCCCATGCGTGGGCACGGACAGCATATGGGCCGAAACCGTGGGATGATGGGAACAGATATGCCGCATGGGCCCATGTCGCCCAGAAGAATGGACCCCTCGGACCAGGCACAGCCAATGGGTGAAAATATGTATGGCGGCATGGGCGGTTTTCCGCCTGGCGTCAGACCCGGAGGCGGCGGCGCTGAAGCCGCAGGGGGCGCCAGCGCGTGGACGCCCGCTCCTCTGAAACCGGGGCAACCCAGGCAACAACAGGGCGTCGTTGTGGTCGGCCTTGATCTTAAACCGTTTGAGGCGGCCTTGGCAGCCGATTTGCGGTACAACGTCATATCAGCCCTACTGGTGGCCGCCTTGGGGCTGGCTGGCTTTGTTTCCCTGTTCTGGGCGCATAACTACCGGCGCTCGCGCCGCATGCTGCGCGACTCGCGGGCGATGGCATCGGAGGTAATGGCCAACCTGCCGCTGGGTCTTCTGACCAGCGATCCCTCAGGCAGGGTGGCTATGGTCAACGATACTGCCCTTGGCATGTTCGAACTCGACCGTGCTACGGCTGTGCACGCTCCGCTGACAGGGCTGCCCGGGCTGGACTGGACCGCGCTTGTGGCGGAACTCGCCGGGGGCCGCAAGGTGCTTGAACGCGAATGCGTGCTCACTACCGGGCGCACGGGCGTTGTCATCAGCCTCAGCGCAGCCTCCATAAGCAATCAGGACGGGGTTTTTTTGGGTAATGTGTTCATTCTGCGTGATATTACCGAGGTCAAGCGTCTGCAGGCGGATGCGCAGCGTAATGACCGCCTGTCTGCCTTGGGGCATCTGGCCGCTGGCGTGGCGCACGAAGTGCGTAATCCCCTGAGCACCATCAAGGGCGTGGCTCTGTACATCGCCAAGCGCATGATGCCGGGTGGCCGCGAAGAGGAAGCCGCGCAACGCATGATTGACGAAGTCGACAGGCTGGACCGCGTGGTTTCCGAACTGCTGGAATTCGCCAGACCAGGGGCCATCAATACGGCAGATGCCGACCTTGCCGAGGTCATCGGCCGTGCCTTGCGCTTGGCTGAAGCTGACATTAGCGCCAGAAATATACAGGTCAGCCTTGAAGTGCCTTCCGGTTTGCCCCCGGTGCGTGTCAATACCGAGCGCCTTACCCAGGCCCTGCTCAACCTTTTTCTCAACGCCGTACAGGCTATGGGCGAAGGCGGGCGGCTGCGTGTGGGCGCACGGCTGTCGCCAGACGGACAAACTTTCAGCATCACTGTGGGCGACAATGGCCCCGGAATTCCGCGGGATATTCAGGCGGCCATTTTTACGCCGTATTTTACCACCAAGCCTTCGGGCACGGGCCTTGGCCTTGCTATTGTTTATCAGATCGTTGAAGGCCACGGCGGAAGCGTCAGCGTGAATTCATCACCGGGACAAGGCACTGAATTTATTCTTGTGTTCCCGGTGCGCGGCAAGGATGAAGTGACCCCGGCGGGTCTGCACCAGAAATAGAGCATTTTGCGGTAAAATGCTCTTGCGGTTGCGTGAGCACAGCTTCAGCCCTTGCTCCAAAAGATTCGGATGAAGACTGCACGGCTGTTTATTTGTGCGCTTAATACCGTAACGGATGTGTTTTAAACTTTGAGACTGCACGTTCTCAAGATTGCTTTGCTTTAAATTCTGGGCACCGGGCCAAGGGCCCGGCGTCATTTGATATAAACCAAGACTATTGAGGAATACCTTCATGAGTGCAACTTCGGCTGTTAAACTGCTGGTGGTGGACGACGACCACAACCACCGTGAAATGTTGCGCGCTCTGCTTGAAGAGTGGGGCTATGATCTCGTCACTGTAGACAACGGCGAAGAAGCCGTGGCCTTATGTCAGGAAAGCCCCTTTGACCTCATCCTTATGGACGTGCGCATGGGCGGCATGAGCGGTATTGAGGCCACCCGCGCCATCAAGAGCTACAATCCGGCTATCCCGGTCTTGATCATGACCGCGTACTCCGACGTGGCCAACGCGGTAGAAGCCCTGAAGGCTGGCGCTTACGACTACCTTACCAAACCTTTGGCTTTTGACGCCCTCAAGCTGGCCCTGAAGCGTTCGCTGGATCACGCCAACCTGCGGGATGAGGTGCGCGCCTTGCGTCATGAACTGGCTGCGAATGTTGATTCCCGCAATGTCATTGGGCAGAGCCCGGCCATGCGTCAGGTGCTTGGGCTGGTTTCAGCCATTGCGCCCTCCGAGGCTACTGTGCTCATCACTGGCGAGTCCGGCACGGGCAAAGAGGTCATTGCCAAGCTCATTCACGCCAACAGCAACAGGGGCAAGGGGCCGTATGTGGCGGTAAACTGTGCCGCTCTTTCGGAAACCCTGCTGGAATCCGAGCTGTTTGGTCACGAAAAGGGAGCCTTTACCGGAGCGGAAAAGCGGCGCGAAGGGCGCTTTTTGGCGGCCAACAAGGGCACGATATTTCTGGATGAAATTGGCGAAATTCCCCTGTCTATGCAGGTCAAACTGCTGCGTGTCATTCAGGAGCGCGAGCTGCAACGCGTGGGTGGCGACCAGACGCTCAAGGTAGACGTGCGCATTCTGGCGGCTACAAACAAGGATCTGGCCCTTGAGGTGGAAGAGGGACGTTTTCGGCAGGATCTTTACTATCGGCTCAATGTGGTTTCTTTGCAGTTGCCGCCCCTGCGCGAGCGGCACGAGGATATTCCCCTGCTGGCCATGCATTTCATGAAGATTTTTGCAGAGCGCAACGGCAAGATGGTCAAGGGGTTCACTCCTGCGGCTATGGATCGCCTTGTAAAACACACCTGGCCCGGCAACGTGCGCGAGCTGGAAAATGCCGTGGAACGGGCCGTAGTGCTGCTGGTGGGCGAATATATCAGCGAGCGTGAATTGCCGCCCACCATTGCCGAAGCCGAAGAAGAAAGCCCACGTCCGTCACGGCTGGATTTTGCCAATATGACGCTGGATGAAATTGAACGTCTGGCCGTGCAGGATACCCTTGAGCAGGTCGGCGGCAATAAAAGCGAAGCCGCGCGCCGCCTGGGCATCAACCGCAAAACCCTGCTGGCAAAGCTGGGCGACGGAAAGTAGGCCTCTGCTTTAGATCCGGGACTACTTCCCGGAGATGTTCGTTTATTCGCAATGGACCCCATCAATTTCCGGTGTGATGCGGGTTGACATAAAAAATTTGAAAGAATAATGACTGACTAGTTAGTCATTATTCTAAAGGGCACCATTATGACAAAGCGCGAACTGCAAAAAAAGGAAACAAGGGAAAAACTGTTAATCGCTGCTTCTGCATGCTTTGCCGAAAAGGGCTACTCAGCTTGCTCTGTTTCAGACATTGTAGCACGGGCAGGCATAAGTCAGGGAAGTCTTTATGTGCATTTCAGTGGCAAGGAAGATCTGTTTAAATCAATGATTGAAGAAGAGCACCGCCAAGGAGCTGAAAAAGCCCGACTGGCGTCCTGCACTGCTCCCTTTTTAAATGGTGTGATCAGCCTGATGACAGACTGTATTACCGATGTTGGATTTCCCGTTGATCATCGGCTTTGGACGGAAATTCTGGCTGTGGCCGCTCGTGACGATTCAATGCGCATGGCGTTTATCTCCAGTGACAGAGAAATGCGTATAGTTTTTAGTAGATTGTTGGAAAAAGCCGCAGAGAGCGGTGAGATTGACGGCTCACTTGATTTTGATGCTGTTTCCATATGGTTGTATGCGCTTCTAGATGGCCTGATAGCCAGAGTTGCAGCAGATGGAAACTTTGACATCAGAAAGCATCTTGATCTGTTTGAAGTTCTAGTCCGTCGAGCACTACAGCCGCAGATCCAGCAAGCCAAAATGGAGAAATAGCTATGAACAAATGTAAGATCACAGTATTAAAAAGACACTTTGACAGTCAATTGGCTGATGAATATGGGGTGGCGGGGCTTACTGCATGTCCCATGCTCAAGGAAGGACAGGTGTTTTATGCTGACTATGCATGCCCCCAGGGCTTTTGCGACGAAGCCTGGAAGGCCATTTATCAGTATGTGTTTGCTTTGGCGCACGGCGCAGGGCATGCCGACGGCCTGTTTTACTATGGCGATTGGATCCGTAAGCCAGGAGTGGCAATCTGTAGCTGTAACGATGGCTTGCGCCCTGTCATTTTTAAAATAGAGCAAACTGTTGAAAAATCTGAAATAGATTATATCCCAGTTGGTTAGGGCATTTTTTTAGTTTTTTCGCAGTGCCAGCAAACCATCAAGAATGGTCCAGGGATTGGGCGGGCAGCCCGGCACAAAAAGGTCTACGGCTAAAATATCCGTGATGCCGTTATTGCACTGTGCTCCATCGCGGAAAAGCCCGCCCGATATGGCGCAGGCGCCTACCGCTACCACCAGGCGCGGTTCGGGCATGGCGTTGTAGGTATCCAGGACGGCCAGACGCATATTTTCTGAAACAGGCCCGGTCAGCACAATGCCGTCGGCATGGCGCGGCGAGGCGACAAAGTCGATGCCAAATTTCGGCAGGTCGTAAACCAGGGTGCCAAGCACATTGCAGTCGGCCTCACAGGCGGCGCAACCTGCGGCACTGATCTGGCGCAGCTTGAGCGAGCGCCGGAATATGGAAAATTTGCCGGGCACGGATGGCGTGGCATCGTGTGGTGCAGGCTGGCCCGGAACAACCAGCAAGTCTTCACGGTTGAAGGCCGCCATGCGGTGCTCACCCGTGAAAGCTATGGCCTGTTTGGGGCAGGCGGCGCGGCAGGCTCCGCAAAAGGTGCAGCGTCCCATGTCCAGAGTGGGCGTGCTGTGCGGCGCGCCTTGGGTGGGCAACAAGGCCCCTGTGGGGCAGGCTGCGTAGCAGGCGCGGCAGTCGCCGCAGTCAACGGGCGCGAGGCTGGGCTTGCCCATAAAACGGGGCGACAGCGCAGGCTGCTTACGGGGATAGTCCAGAGTATGGTACTTCTGGTGAATGCGTTCCTTGATAATGCGCAGCATGTCAAAACCTCACAGGTCATGCCCGCAATAAGAGAGATTGAAACTCTTGTTGCAGAGGGGAAAGTCTGAAATCTGGTTGCCGCGCAGGGCTATGGCCAGTCCCGTCCAGTTGTGGAACGAAGGATCTATTGCCTTGTAGACCAGCAAGCGGCCTTGCGAATCGGTGACAGACACGTGGCAGACTTCGCCACGCCAGCCCTCCACCTGGGCAACGGCAAGCGTGTGCGGCGGCAGGTCTGTAAAATCGCGGGGCGCGCCAGAATCTTTTTCTGGCGCAGCGGTAGGTGGATTCGTCTGATGGTCTGCTGGCGCGTCGGAAGCTGCGTCTGCCTGTGCTGACAGGGCAGACAAGCGGGCGAGGTCAAGTTCCAGCAGGCGCAGGCTGTCGTCCAGTTCGCGGCTGCGCACTTTGGCGCGGGCCATGACGTCGCCTGTAATTTCCAGCCGGGGGGCGCACCCCTCACAGGGAAGATTGCTGAGCGGCGCGTGAAAGCGGGCGTCCACATCCAGACCACAGGCGCGTGCGGGCACTCCTACCGTGTTCAACTGGCGGGCGGTGCCAGTTTCAAGTATGCCGATGTCCACAAGGCGGTCGCGCACTGTCACGGCTTCCAGCATGACATCTACTGCTCCACGCACGTCCTGCCAGGCTGCCCGTGCCCGGTTGAGCAGGTTTGCGCTCTCAAGAGGGTCAAGGTCATATGCCACGCCGCCGGGGCGCAGCAGCCCGCGTCCAAAGCGATTGCCACACAGGCTGGCGGTCATGTTCAAAAAATCTCCACGAATACGGCCATTCCAGGACGACGTGGGCAAAAAGCCCGCATCTCCGGCAAGGGCACCAAGGTCGCCCGTGTGGTTGGCCAGACGTTCCAGTTCCAGACCAATACGGCGCAGCAACTGGGCGCGTTCTCCGGGCTCATGTCCCGTCATGCGCTCAAGCAGCACGCAATGGGCCGTGGCGTGGGCAACGGTACTGTCTCCAGCGGCGCATTCCAGCAGGTGAAGGCGTCGGGCAGCGGGGCCATAAACAAGCATGTCTTCCAGCCCGCGGTGCTGGTAGCCCAGGGCAACTTCCAGGTGCAGCACATTTTCGCCATAGCATTGAAAGCGAAAATGCCCCGGTTCAATGATGCCTGCATGTACCGGGCCTACGGCCACCTCGTGCACCTCCGCCCCTTCAACCCGGTAAAAGGGGTAGGGTTGGGCAGTGGGCTGCGCCGAGGGCTGGGACGTTGCTGCATTTTCCATTACAGGGGCGGTTGGCAGGCCTTCAGCCGCAGGGCTGGCCTCACCGTCAGCTGCGGCGGTTGCCGCATTGCGGGCCTGGGCCTCTGCACTGTCAGGCGTGCGGCGTACGCTTTTGAGCCAGGGGTGGTCTACTGGTTCCACACCCCACTGCTCATAAATTTCGCGCTCAAAGTAGTGCATCTGGGGTAAATCGGGCGTCAGCGACATGAAGGCCGTCACCGCATTCGTGCAGCGGGCCATGAGGCGGCGTGTGCCGTCATGGGCCAGCACGCAGCACAAAACAATGGGTACGGGCCGCGTGGGGGCAATACCCGCGTCGCGCTGCTCATTCACGATTTTTTCTTCCGGAATGCCGAAAAAAGCCAAGACGCGCCAGCCGCCAGCCAGGGCATGACGGAGATGTTCACGCAGTTCCGCCACGGAAAAGCGCGTTACTTTTTTCAGATCAACCGCCTCGCGGTAGTCGAACGACATGATATCCTCCTAACCACCTATGAGGGCTGCGGCCTGCCCCAAGAAATTCCACAACCAGTCCGGTATCCACAAACCAAGGGTAAGAACGGCTACCCCCAGAATCAGGGGCGGCAGCACGCTCAGCAGGGGCTCTGTTTGGTTTTGCGGCATATCCACGGGGCGATTGCCCTGCACCATGCGCAGCACTGCGACGGAAAGGCCGACAAAAATTACGGCAAGGGCAAGTAGATAGGTTGTGGCAATCAGAGGAGAATTCGCCGCCAGCATACCTTTGAAGATAATGAATTCACTGATGAAGATGCCAAAGGGCGGCGAACCGGCCACAGCCAGAAAACCAGCCATCCATAACGCCCCGGTCACGGGCATGGTCCAGCGCATGCCCCGGATGTCATAGCTTGAAAACGTATGGTAGCGGGCCAGAATATTACCGGAAAGCAGAAAGAGCATGCACTTGGTCAGCGAGTGACAAACTGCATGCAGCATGGCCCCTGATACGGCCAGCCCGCCCACGCCCACGCCAAGAGCCAGTATGCCCATGTGCTCGACGCTGGAATATGCCAGCATGCGTTTGTAGTGGCCCTGCCCCACAATAAAGATGGCCGCTGTAATAAGCGACAGCAGACCGAAAAAACTGAGCAACCCGCCGCTGAATCCGCCAAGTCCGGCGGCCAGCATGATCTGATGACCGCGCAGGATGCCAAGCATGGCGCAGTTGAGCAGCGCGCCGGAAAGCAGTGCTGAAACAAGGGAGGGAGCCTGACTGTGCGCGTCGGGCAGCCAGTTGTGCAACGGGGCCAGACCCATTTTGGTGCCGTAACCCACAAGCAAAAAGATAAAGGCCGCTTTGAGCCACGTTTCTTCCGCAGCCCGGGCATGGCTGACAAACCAGCCTAGCTGGTCCATGCCTTCCACCATAGCCTCCATACCTTCAGGCGTATAAAAAGCCACGGAAAGCAGAATGTTGCCCACCATAGCCAGAGCAATACCCACAGAGCAGATGATGAGGTATTTCCATGTGGCCTCAAGGGAACGCTGATGCCTGTGAAAGTATATGAGCGGCGCGCTGGAAAGTGTGGTGCCTTCTATCCCCACCCACAAAGCGCCCAGATGGGGAGTGGTGGTCACAAGCGTTATGGATGAAAGAAAAAAGCAAAGACATGCGGCCAGACGGCGTTGCGGCGCGTTGGTAAAACCGGGGCCGCCGTGAATATCTGCGTGAACTTCCAGTCGGTCTTCTTCTCGCAGGTAGTAGACTGCATAAACAGAAGCCGCCATGAAAAGAAGGCTGGCAAGCATTAGAAAAAGCGTGCCTAACGGGTCGGGGGCCAGCAGGCCGCTCAGGGCTTTGGGTTCAGCTCCTGTGGCAACTGCATGCGTTGTCCAGGCGGCCAAAATCACATGCCCAAGAGCGGTCAGGGGCAGAAGAACCCGGCACATGGCCTTGGTGCCGAGCAGGATGATACATCCCGCACCCAGCGGAAGAAAAAGCAAGGCTTCCAGCATGTCCATCAGTCCCTGAGGCTGCGAAAACGGCCCACGTCAATGGATTCAAAGGTGTTGCCGATGTGGTTGATGGCAATGCCCATAACAAAAACAGCCACAAACACGTCCAGCAGCAGGGCCAGTTCAAACCACATGGTGCCCGCAGTCATGAGGGGCATGCCCAGCAGAAAAATTCCGTTTTCAGCCATCAGGTATCCGATGACCTGAGACAGGGCTGTTGTGCGCCCTACCACCAGAATGAGCCCGCAAAAAAGCGTCGTCAGGGCCGTGGGCAGCAGCTGCGGCGGGAAGAGGGCGGGTAAGTTCACCAGACGCGCTTCAAGCCACAGGGAAAGCACAAGGCCGCCCATGCCAGCCAGCACGCCCACTGCCACATGCAGGCGGGGCTTCATGCGCTGGTGCGAATGCAACCGCTTGCGGGTGCGCCAGAGCAGACTGGGCAGAAGAGCGCCCTTGATAAGCAGCACAGCCCCGGCCAACAAGGCATGTTCCAGGCTCAGCAGCATGCCCGCCAGCAGTATGCCCTGAAAGGCGGTCAGGCGTATGAGCCACATGAGCCGTGTTGTGCCCAGCATGAGCAGATTGTTCAGCATGAGCATAAACAGGCAGCTTTGCAGTGCGGATTCCATGCCTCTACCTCGCCTGGGTCAGGATAAGGGCCAGGGCTGCCATAGCCGATGCGCCGCCAAGCAGGTAGGGCACACGGTCCATACGCAGGCGGGCCATGACGGACTCCACAATGCCCACAATGACTGCCAGCAACAACACAATGACAACACGCAGTCCGGCCTGTTGCCACAGGGGCAGGGCGGGCGTCAGCAGGCCAGCGATAAGCGCGGCGAAAAACCACAGCTTGAGAGCTGCGCCGTAAACGATCATGGCCAGATTGGGGCCAGAATGATCCAGTACCATAGCCTCATGGATCATTGTCAGTTCCAGATGCGTATTGGGATCATCCACAGGAATACGGCAGTTTTCAACCAGCAGCAGAATGAAAAGAATACAGGGCAGAAGCAGCAATTCGGCCCGGCCCGTAAGCCAGGCTCCCGCGATTTGCCCGCCGAACAGGGACGAAAGCGAAAAAGCCGTGTACGGGCTGTGCCCCATATCCAGCGTAACACTGGTAAGTACAAGAAGAATCAGAAAAAAAAGAGGTTCTGCCAGGGCGGAAAACGTGGCTTCGCGGCTTGCGCCCATACCTTCAAAGGCAGCGCCTGTGTCCAGGGCTGACAGCATGATGGCAAAGCGTCCCATGCCCAGCAGATACGCCGCCAGAATGAAGTCCCCGGTGAAGGCCAGGGGTGAGGTCGCGCCGCCCAGAGGCAACAGGGCTATGGCGCACAGGGTTGTAGCCAGAGATACGGCGGGGCCGCAGGCGAAAACCCAGGTGGTGGTGCGGCTGATGACCTCACCTTTGCGCATGAGCTTGGCAAGATCATAGTAGGTTTGCAGTATGGGCTTGCCGTGCCTGCCCGCAAATTTGGCCTTTACCCTGTTGATGATGCCGGGCAGCAGAGGCGCAAGCACAAGGGCCAGCACAAACTGCACAAAATAGACGATTATGCTCTGTTTCATGCGCTCAACCCCCATATAAGCAGGCCCACCACAGTGGTCAGGATATACAGGATGTAGAGGTGAATCTTGCCGTGCTGGATAATTTTGCAGGCATTGCACACGCGCTCTATGCCCTCGAACAGCGGGGTGTAAAAGCCGTTACGCAGTCGGTCAGGCGCGGTGACGCTGGCCGTTGCCCTTTCGGGAAACAGCCGGGAATCCAGATCCAGACGCACGTTAAGGCCCATGCCCGGCGCAAATACTTTGCCCAGCGGCTCTGAAAATCCGGCGTCAGTATACTGAATGCGGGGGCTTCCACCCTGATAACCACAGCTCCATGTAGGCATGGAAGCAACCTTGCGCCGCTTGAGCATCCGCTTGCGCAGAATGATGCCAGCCAGGGAAAGCCCAAGGGCAATGGAACCCACAAGAGAGACCATAGCCAGACTGGTGCGTGCATGCTCCTGCCCCATGGCGGCTCCCGCCTGCATGTCGTTGGGCATGGGCAGGGCGGCAAGGCCCGTCATGGAGGCCAGATCAAAAAAGGCCGGGGCAGCCAGTCCTCCAGCTATGCAGACCATGACCAGCAGTGCCAGAGGCCAGAGTATTTTCCAGCCCAGGGGGCGGGCATTGGCTGCAAAGCCCGTGCGGGGTTCTCCCAGAAAAGTGATGCCGTAGGCCTTGGTGTAGAGGGCGACGGCAAGGCCGCTGATAAGAGCCAGACCCGCCAGCGCCAGCAACAGGCCCACCTGCCGTTCGAGACCGGGAAGATTGGGGCCGTCAAGAAATGAGAGCGCCAGCACAAGCTCGCTGGCAAACCCGCTCAGGGGCGGTAAACAGGCAATGGACGCCACCCCGAGAGCAAAAAAAGCCCCCAGCAGAGGCAGGCGTTTCTGTAATCCGCCCAGCAGTTCCATACGCACGGTGCCCGTGGCGTACAGCACTTCGCCAGCGCACAGAAAGAGCAGACCCTTGAATCCCGCGTGGTTCAGCATATGCATGAGGCAACCCGCCATACCGAGGGTTGCTATCCAGGCATTGCCGCAAGACAGGCCAATGAGGCCCGCGCCCAGGCCCATAAATATGAGGCCCATATTTTCAACGCTGGAGTATGCCAGCAGGCGCTTGAGGTTGCTTTGGCCCAGAGCTTTCAGAATTCCAACAACGCCCGTGCCCAGGCCGATCAACAGCAAGGCCCATCCCCACCATTCAGGCGCTGTGCCAGGCGGGGCCAGCAGGCCAAGGCTGCGTATGATGCCATAAGGGCCAGCGTTGATCATTGCCCCCGAAAGCAGGGCCGACACATGTATGGGCGCAGCCGGATAAGCCTCCGGCAGCCATACATGCGTTGGACCAAGGCCCACCTTGGCCCCGAAACCCAGAACCGCCAGCACGAAAAGAGCGGTCAGCACGCCGGGGCCTGCATCGCGCACAACCCCCTGCATGACAGCGCCGCCTTGCAGTACTTCAAGAGACGTCGTGCCCGTGCTTTGCCAAAGCAGAACAAAGAAGGCCATGAGGGCAACGGCGCCCAGATGGGCTGCCACAAGGTAGACCCACGAAGCGTCGCGCACCTGACGGTCGCCGTCATAAAAATCAATGAGAAAAAAGGGCGCAAGGGACATGAGTTCCCAGGACAGCATGAAAAACACGGCGTCGCGGGCGGCCATGACAAGGGTCAAACCCAGAAGCAGCAGCAGGTAGAAAAACCAGTGCGTCGCCAGATTGTGCTCCTGCGGCCGCTCGTGGCGCAGGGCCATGCCGCCGGATATGGAGCACACCAGTCCCAGGCCGAATACGGGCAGCAAAAAGATGCGGCTCAAGGGGTCAAGCCCCAGGGTACAGGCCCCTATGGGCAGCCCCCAGGGCAGACTCAACGAAACCGTTTCGCTCCACGGAGAAAATGCCAGCGCGCACAACCCTGCCAGACAACCTGCTGTGGCTCCGCAGGAGCCCAGCAGGTTGGCAGCCCGTCCGCTGCCAGCCGTTGGCGGCAGTAGAGCCAGCAGTGCCGTGGCGGCGGACGTGGCCGTCAGAATGAGCAGGGTTATGATAAAGAGCGTCATGGCATTTGGGGTTTATGGGCGGCGGTTAGGCCATGCCCTGTTTCAGCATCTCGTCAAAGTAGGCGATGGTTCTTTTCAGTCCGTCTTCCAGCTTGACCTGAGGTTCCCAGCCCAGTTTTTCGCGGGCAAGGGTGATGTCGGGCTTGCGCTGTTTGGGGTCGTCGCCGGGCAGGGGTTCGTAGCTGATGACAGACTTGCTGCCCGTCATTTCCACAACCTTTTCTGCCAGTTCGCGGATGGTGAATTCACCGGGATTGCCCATATTCATCGGGCCGATGAAGTCTACGGGCGAGGCCATAAAGCGCACCATGCATTCGATGAGGTCGTCAACGTAGCAGAAGGAGCGGGTTTGGCTGCCGTCACCATAAATGGTGATGGGTTCGCCCTTGAGAGCCTGAATGATGAAGTTGGACACCACACGGCCATCGTTGGGGTGCATCTTGGGGCCGTAGGTATTGAAAATGCGTCCCACCTTGATGGGCAGACCGCCCTGACGCCAGTAGGAGAAGAACAGGGCTTCGGCGCAACGCTTGCCTTCATCGTAGCAGGAGCGGATGCCGTTGGGGTTCACATGGCCCCAATAGTCTTCGGTCTGCGGATGAATTTCGGGGTCGCCGTACACTTCACTGGTGGACGCCTGATAAATGCGCGCCTTGAGGCGTTTGGCCAGCCCCAGCATGTTGATGGCCCCGTGAACGCAGGTCTTGATGGTCTGCACGGGGTCGTGCTGATAGTGTATGGGCGAGGCCGGGCAGGCCAGATTGTAAATTTCGTCCACTTCAACAAAGAGAGGGAAGGTCACATCGTGGCGGATAAGTTCAAACCTTCTGTTGTCGAGAAACTCTTCAACATTGGCGCGGGCGCTGGAAAAAAAGTTGTCCACGCAAAGCACTTCGTGCCCTTCGTTGAGCAGCCGTTCACACAGATGAGAGCCCAGAAAACCTGAACCCCCCGTAACCAATATACGTTTGCGGAGATGCATATTTCCCCCGGAAAGGTGATGTTAAATCATACGTTGGGATTACAAAAACGCTTAACCATAGTCCTATTGCCCCTGCTTGGCAATGGCGCTGATTGCCGCCTGGAATCGTCCGCGGCAGGCCTCCACCGGCCCGGCTTGCCCTTGCTCACGCGCGTTGATATGTATCGGCGCGAGGTAAGCATGTCCAAGAAATCCGTTGACCGTATTGATCCCATCTCCGTAGCATTGCCGCTTGAAGGCGTGGACAGCCATGCCCATCTGGACGGCGAAGAGTTTGACCAGGACCGGGAGAGCGTGCTTGCGCACGCCCGCGCCTGCGGCGTGGCCCATGTGGGCAACGTCTTTCTGGGGCCGGAAGATTTCAATTCCAGGCGGCACTATTTTGCTGACCACCTCGAGGTGTTTTTTCTGCTGGGTATTCATCCTTGCCACGGGCAGGACTGCACGACCGACACGCTTGAGGCCATGCGCAGTGCCTTTAAAGACGAACCCCGCCTGAAAGCGGTTGGCGAGATAGGGCTGGATTTTTACTGGGACGACTGCCCCCGCGAGGTGCAGTACGAGGTTTTTTCTGCCCAATTGCGGCTGGCGCGCGAAGTGGAGCGGCCTGTGGTCATTCATTGCCGCGAGGCTGAAGAAGAAACCCTTATGGTTCTTGAATCGCAGGGATTTAAAGATTATCCCCTGTTGTGGCACTGTTTTGGCAAAGGGCCGGATCTGGCCCGGCGCATCATACGCAACGGCTGGCATATTTCCGTACCCGGCCCGGTGACGTATAAAGCCAATGAAGATTTGCGGCAGGCCGTGATCGGCATTCCGGCTGACCGCCTCATGCTGGAAACGGACGCTCCCTATCTTGCGCCCCTGCCCTGGCGCGGCAAACGCAACGAACCCGCCTTTACAGTGTTTACAGCGCGAACCGTGGCCGAAACGCGTGGCGAGGAGCCTGAAGACCTCTGGCGTGTATGCGGGCAAAATGCCCGTCGGTTTTTCGGCGTATAATTGCATGCTGTAAAAGCGGGCTGCTGGTATTTTACTGTACAAATAGTACAGAAAAACGGATTTCCACCTTGCTTGACCAGCCAAAAACCATCAGATACTCTTTTAGCTATGGTCGCCCTTTGTAACACATTGGTAAATTCTCTGTGGAGAAAGTGCCGGAGCAGTGCTTCGCTTTTTGCGAAGCCTGCCGACGTCAAAGGATACCTGCCTTGTTTTTCCGGCGTCACCTGATCGTCTGTCAGGTGGGGCTGGATGTCTCCCGTGCTCGGTTAGCGAACAATTGTAAATACAGTTCGCAAGGGCGGCTTCTTTCTTACACCTGACTTCCGGCGGCGTGGTCTCGTCTTTTTGGGCATTTTCGTCTTGAAATGCTCTGGCGGCAGCGTGGGCTGACGCCCGCCGTAAGGCCAAGGGCGACTCATTGGCGCGGCAAAAGCGGCAACAAGCACGCCTTGGAGCAGATTGGTTTTGAAATGCACCACATTTCAAAGGTGCCATTCTGCCGAAAATGCGATTGTTGTCAGAATCCACAGTGCGTTGCGGCGCGCTGTACTCTTGTGCTGCGTTAAAGCACCTAAACTTTTCAAAATTTAAATGCGCTAAACTTTGAAAATGTGCATTTTCAAAGCGAATCTAGTTTGTTGAGTAGTGCGGCGCACGCGCGCCATCCTTTCACGCTAACCGTAGGAGACAGTCATGAAACGTGGAATCCTTGCGGCTCTTTTGCTCTTGTGCGGCATGGGCACAGCCTTTGCGGCAGCCCCGGCCACTCCCCTTGACGCCTTTAAAGGGCAAAAAGGCGTTATAGACATTGCGGGCGGCACCGCTCATATTCCTGTTATGAAAGAAGCCGCCAAGCAGATTATGGAGGCCAACCCCGACGTGCGCATTACCGTGGCCGGGGGCGGTTCTGGCGTGGGCGTGCAGAAGGTGGGCGAGGGCATTGTGCAGATCGGCAATACTGGCCGCGCCCTCAAACCTGCTGAAGTGGAAAAATACGGGCTTGTAACCTTTCCTTTCGCCATTGACGGCGTGGCCGTGGCGGTCAACCCGGCCAACAAGGTTGCGGGGCTGACCAAGGCCCAGATCAAGGATATTTTTTCCGGCAAGGTAGCCAACTGGAAGGACGTGGGCGGTGCCGACGCTGCCATATCCCTCTATGTGCGCGAAGACGGCAGCGGCACCCGCGAAACCTTTGAAGAGCGCGCTATGGACAAGGGCACATCCGCCGCCGGGGCCAATGTGGTCAATTCCAACGGCGCAATGAAAACCGCCATCAGTCAGGACCCCAATGCCATCGGTTATGTGGGCATCGGCCATCTGGACAAAAGCATCAAGGGCCTGAACGTGGACGGCATGGCCCCCAGCCAGGAAAATGCCGCTTCCGGCCAGTATACCGTCACCCGCCTGCTGTATATGAACACCAAGGGCGAACCCCGGGGCATCACCAAGGGCTTTGTGGACTACATCTTTACGCCTGCCGGGCAGGAGATAGTGTCCAAGGCCGGCTACATTCCCTATGTCAAAAAGTAGAAAGCCCGCAGTTTATCAGGCAGGAAGCGCTTCGGCGCTTCCGCCTGCGGGTCCGCAGACGGCGGACCATACAGACAGCCCCGGCTGGGTCTTGCGTTTGTCTGCATGGCTGGCAGTGCTGGCCGTAATTTTGCTTTTTGTCATGATTGTGGCCGCGGCCCTGCCCGCAATACAGGTTTCCGGCCCTGGCAGCCCTCTGGATTGGGTCTGGCAGCCCGGGCAAGGGCGGTACGGCATCTTGCCAATGTGCGTGGGATCGCTGGCGCTGGCAGCTCTGGCCTTGCTGCTTGGCTGGCCTTTGGCCGTGGGCCTGAGTTGCTGGCTGCTTACCGAAGAAAATTCCAAATTTCTGCCCTTGGTTCGCTTCATCAGTGGGCTGGTGCGCTTCATGACCACGGTGCCCACCGTGGTTTACGGCTTTGCCGCCGTTTTTCTGCTTACGCCCTTTGCGCGGGCAACGCTGGGCGGCACGGGCATGTGTCTGGCCGCTGCGGCTCTTATGCTGGTTTTGCTGGTTTTACCCACAATGACGCTGATTCTTATGGCGGGTCTGCGCCCCCGGCTTGAGAGGCTTTGCCCCTGGGGGCTGGCGCTGGGGTTCAGCCGTTTTGACCTGATGCGCCTCTTTGTGCTGCCCAGGTCTGGCCGTAATCTGGCCAGCGCCGCGGTTCTGGGCTTTGGCAGAGCCGTGGGCGACACGCTGATTCCCCTTATGCTGGCGGGCAATGCCACGCAGGTTCCCGGCGGTCTTTCTGAGAGCATGCGCAGCCTGACAGCGCACATGGCTCTGGTTACTGCCAACGAGGTGGGCGGGGCTGCCTATAATTCCCTTTTTGTGGCGGGGCTTGTGCTGCTGGCGGTCAATACCGCGGCAAGCCTGGCCTTGCGCCGCCTTGTGCGCCGGGAGGTTCCTGCGGGTTCCAGTGCGAAGCAGGCGGTGACAGCATGAGGCGCGGCGCTTTTCCGCAGGGCTTTCTGCGCTGGCTGCTGCGCCTTTGCGCGCTGATTCCCTGTGTGGCCGTGCTTTTTTTGCTGGGTTTTCTGATTGTTAAGGGGGCGCCCCAACTGGGCCTGCATTTGCTTTTTGACACTGTGCCGCCTTTGGATGCCTTGCTGGGCCGCCGTCCTGTCTGGGACGGCCTGTGGCCTGCCTGCGCCGGAACCCTGTACCTTGTGGGCCTGACTATGGCGCTGGCCCTTTTTCCCGGTGTGGGTTGCGGGCTGTATCTGGCCGAGTTCGCTCCGCCGCGTCAGGCAGCGCGTATCCGTCTGGCTATGGACGTGCTGGCGGGCACACCGTCCATTGTTATGGGGCTGTTTGGCTTTACCCTCATACTTTTTTTGCGCCACTCCGTCTGGCCGGGAGCCAACACGTCTTTGCTCTTGTCGGCCTGCTGCCTGGCTCTTCTGGTTTTGCCTGTGGTTGTGACCACAACCAGTGAGGCGCTGGAGGCTGTGCCCGGCAGCCTGCGGATAACGGGCGCGGCCCTGGGATTCACACGGCGGCAGCTCGCCCGCCGGGTTTTGCTGCCCGCCGCCGGGCCGGGCATATGGGGGGGGATCATTTTGGCTACGGGCAGGGCGGCGGAAGACACGGCGGTTATCATGCTTACGGGAGTGGTAGCCAATGCCGGATTGCCCGCCGGGCTGGCAGACAAGTTCGAGGCATTGCCCTTTTCCATCTATTACATCTCTGCGCAGTATCAGGATAATGATGAACTGCTGCGCGGCTTTGGCGCGGCTTTGGTGCTGCTTTTACTGTCAGCGGCCCTGCTTTTGTGCTCCCGCTGGCTGGAAAACTGCTTCCGTCGGCGCTGGCAGGGGGTATCATGAATATGGCTGTCCGTATCAATGACCTGTGTGTGGACTTCGGCTCGCGCCGGGTACTGCGCCACATCGGCATTGAGGCTCCTGCAAAGGGCATCACCGTGCTTGCCGGGCGCTCCGGCTCGGGCAAGACTACCTTGCTTCGCGCCCTGAACCGGCTCAATGAAGCCTTTCCTCAGTGCCGCACTTCCGGCCTTGTGGAACTTGATCTGGGGCATGGGCTTGAAGCCATATACCCGTCGCCCGGCGTGAACGTGCGCCCACTGGCCCAGCTTCGCCGTCTTGTGGGTATGGTTTTTCAGACGCCCAACGTGCTGCCTGTCAGCGTGGAGCGCAACCTTGCGCTTCCCCTTGAGGTGGTGGCGGGCCTGCCGCAGAAAGCGCAGCGCCATAAAATTGAGGAAGCTCTTGTGGGGGTTGGCCTGTGGGACGAGGTGAAAGACCGTCTTGATATGCCCGCTGCGAGGCTTTCAGGCGGGCAGCAGCAAAGGCTTTGCCTGGCACGGGCTTTGGCGCTGGAGCCTGCCGTGCTGTTGTTGGACGAGCCCACGGCTTCGTTGGATGTACACGCCACGGCAGATATTGAAGAACTGCTCTTGCGTCTTGCCCGCCAGTATCCTTTGCTGGTGGTTTCGCACAACCCGGAGCAGGCGGTACGGCTGGGTGAGCGCCTTATAGTCATGACAGACGGTCAGGTTCGCCAGACATTTGAACGCGGGCAGGCAGATGCCGGTACTTTGGCCCGTGCCCTTGATACAGCCGGGTAGGGCAGGGCAAAATACGGTATGGCTGGATAAGGTCCCATAAGGTCAGGGTTGGGGCGGACAAGGCCAGAGATAATGCCAGCTCGAACAGGCCTGACCAGATAGAACAAGGCAGGCAGCCTTCTGGCACTGAGGCTCAATTTTACCCTTATAATCCCCAATGGCGGGCCGCTCGGCCCCTGCTGGCAGCCGCTTCAAAGATCGGCGAAAAACCTCGGGCTTTCGCGAAATTTGTCAATAATCTTGGAAATATCCCGCCGTTCCCTTGACCTCAGTACCTGAAGCACGGCATTCTCGGTTTGAGGAGGAAGCATGGAACACCTGACTTTTTCGACTCTAGACCCGGCCTTCAACCTTGCCCTTGAAGAAGTCCTGCTTCAGACCCTTCCCGTCGGCCATCCCGGCTATTTTTTGCTTTGGCAAAATGGTCCTTCCGTCATTGTGGGCCGCCATCAATGCACTGCCGATGAAGTGGACGCAGACTTCATCCGGCGCGAAAATCTGCCTGTAATACGCCGCATAACCGGCGGAGGCGCCGTATACCACGATACGGGCAACCTTAATTTTTCCTTTATTGAACACGCCAATGGCCGCGAAAAAGTGGACTTCAGGCGCTATCTGGAGCCTGTGTGCGCAGCGCTGGCTGACCTTGGCGTGCAGGCCGAAATATCGGGCCGCAATGACGTTGAGGTCGGAGGCCGTAAAATTTCCGGCAGCGGGCAGATGCTGCGCAGGGGCAAGGTATTGCACCACGGCACGCTGCTCATAGATGTCAATTTTGAGCGCCTTGTGGAAGCTCTGAACGTAGACCCGGAGAAAATGCGGTCCAAGGGCGTTGCCTCGGTACGCTCGCGTGTGGGCAATATTTCAGAATTCTGGCGGTCAGGCAGCGACATTGCCGCGTTGACCGAAGCGCTGTTACGCCACTGCGCACATCAGCCCGGCTCGGTGACAGAAGCCGTCATGGCCGAAGCCGACAAACTGGCTGACGAAAAATACCGCCGGTGGAGCTGGAACTACGGGGCCATGCCCAATTTTACCGAGCGCAAGCGGCAGCGGTTTGATTGGGGAACGGTAGAGCTGCGCCTTGATGTAAAAGACGGGCATATAGCGGCCTGCAAAATTCTGGGCGACTTTTTCTGCAATGCGGGCGAGGGCATTCAAGAGCTGGAGCAAGGCATTGTGGGGACCGCGCGCGAGCCTGCGCAGCTTGAACAGGCATTGGATCAGGCCCATATGGCCCGGTATTTCAGCGGTTGTGACCCCGTAGTGATGACACGGTTTTTTGCGCAACCGTGAGAACTTTAGAGCAGGTTAATTTTTACGGCGCTGCAGAGCATTTTAACTTTAAAAAAGGTTAGATGTTCTACAGCTGCACAAGAGTGCAACGCAATGCAACGCGGCGTGAACTCTGCCGAAAATCACAGTTTTTGGCAAAATGACAACTTTGAAATGTAATACATTTCAAAGGTAATTTGCATAATAGAGTTCAATATGCCTGGCACGGCGAATAATATTGTGCTGCGTTTCCTCATAGTTCGCGCCGGGCGGCCAGAACAGCCCCCTGCGTTGGATGCTGATAATTTTTTCACGCTTCTTGTGCCTGCCCTGCGCAGGTGGTATCCTTAGTTCATCAGTGCGTTGTCGGTGTCTTTAGGGTGCTGCGTTTGGTGCATTACACGCCGCAGTTATTTGTAATCACACCCAATCAAGGAGAAAACATGTCGGATTTGCGTACCCCGCTGACCTCCTGGCATGAAGCTCAAGGCGCGAAAATGGCTCCTTTCGCGGGTTGGCTCATGCCCATTCAGTATGAAGGCATTCTTGCGGAACATTTGCATACCAGAAAACATGCCGGGCTTTTTGATATCTGCCATATGGGCGAGTTCCGCATTGAAGGGCCGGGCGCTACAGAAGCCCTGTCCCGTGCCGTGAGCCACAACCTTGAAACCTTGGCCCCCGGAAAATGCCGCTACGGCTTTTTGCTCAATGAAAAGGGCGGCGTGCTTGACGACGGCATCATCTATCGCTTTGGCCCGGAATCCTTCATGGCCGTGGTCAATGCCGCCTGCGCCGCCAACGACCTGACCACCCTGCGTGCCCGGTTGCCCGAAAGCGTGAATATTACCGACATCTCAAACGAAACGGGCAAGGTGGACCTACAAGGCCCGGATTCTCTGGATGTGCTTGAAAAACTCATGGGCGAGAATTTTCATGACCTCGGCTATTTCTCGTTCCGCGAAGCCCAGTGGCAGGGCGTGCCCGTTCTGGTCAGCCGCACGGGCTACACTGGCGAACTGGGCTATGAGCTGTATCTGCCCGCTGGCAAAACCGAAGACTTCTGGAAAGCCCTGCTGGCTGACAAACGCGTGAAGCCCGTGGGCCTTGGCGCTCGCGACACCCTGCGCCTTGAATCCGGCCTGCCGCTTTATGGGCATGATCTGGATGAAAATCATAGCCCCGCTGAAGCTGGCATGGGCCGCATGATGACAAGCCAGGCTGCCTATGTGGGCAAGGAAGGAGCGCAGACCGTGCGCGAAGTTCTGGTGCCCCTGAAGATTGAAGGCCGCCGCGCCGCCCGCCACGGCGACGACATCGCCCTGCCTGACGGCACGGTGGTGGGCCGTGTTACCAGTGGCTCTTTCGCGCCTTCCCTTGGCTATGTTATTGCCTTTGGCTGGGTGGATGCAGCCCATGCGAACGGCGAAAATTTTGTGGTTCGTGCCGCCAGAACGGAACTGCCCGCCCAGAAGGTGGAAATTCCTTTCTACAAGGATGGCACGGCCCGCAAAAAACTGGCCTGACCCAACGTGGCGCGAGCAGCGGCCCGGTGAGCCGCATGTCTGCGCCTTGCTGAATTTGTGATGGTTGGCGTACCGCCACGGTGCGCACTGTGTTTACAACAACTTTCAGGAGAATACACATGGCTACCAATCCCACGGATCTGTTGTACAGCAAGAGTCACGAATGGCTGCGTCTTGAAGGCGACGAGGCAGTGGTGGGCATCACCCACTTTGCCCAGGAATCTCTTGGCGACATCACTTATGTGGAATTGCCCCTGGTAGGCGACGAAGTGAGCGAAGAAGGGGAGTTCGGCTCCGTTGAGTCCGTCAAGGCTGCCAGCGATCTGGTTTCTCCGGTCGGCGGCAGTGTTGTGGGCATCAATACCGCTCTGGAGCAGGCCCCGGAAAAATGCAACGGCGACCCCTACGGTGAAGGCTGGCTCATGCGCGTCAAGTATTCCCGTAAACCTGAAGGCCTTATGGATGCGGCTGCCTACGAAGCCTTTTGCGCCACTGAAGGTCACTAGGCTGTTCAGAGCTTACCCAACGCCTTGAGGAACCGGTAACGGCCCCGGGGTTGCGGCCCAGGATTTATCGATGCGGTGCACCAGCCCGCCAGCTCTGAGCGGGCGGGCGCAGCCGCAGCTGATTGCAGCGGATACGCCCTTGCCCCTCAAGCACACGTCACGCGTAACATGTTCAAGGAGCAGATATGCCATATATCCCCCATACGCAGGAAGAGTTGCACGAGATGCTCTCCGTGGTTGGGGTGCGCGATCTGGACGGCCTTTTTGCCGATATTCCTCCGGAAATGCGCCCCAAACAGTTCAATCTGCCCAAAGGTCAGTCCGAAGCCGCAGTTTGCGCCTACTTTGAAGGGCTGGCCGCCAAAAACTGTCCAGATATCATGTCCTTCCTTGGCGCGGGCTACTACGCCCACGACATTCCCAAGGCTGTGGACGCGCTTTCTGGCCGTAGCGAGTTTTATACCTCCTACACGCCCTACCAGCCGGAATGCTCACAGGGCACTCTTCAGGCTATTTTTGAGTTTCAGACTGCCGTAAGCCGCCTCATGGGCATGGACTGCGCCAATGCCTCTGTCTATGACGGTGGTTCCGCCATTTTTGAAGCGGCCATGATGGCTATTCGCGCCACCCGCCGCCGCGTGCTGGTGGTGGACGAAGCCGTCAACCCCATCTGGCGGGTCATGCTGGCTTCCTACATTTCCAGTCTTGATCTTGAACTCAAGACCGTGAAACAGGAAAAGGGCGTGAGCCGTCTTGACGCGCTCATGGCTGCCATTGACGACACCACTGCAGCCGTCATTGTGCAGAACCCCAACTTCTTCGGCGCTGTGGCCGACTACACCCAGGTGTTCGCCAAAGCCCGTGAACACAAGGCGTTCGGCGTTATTTCCGTTTACCCGGTCATGCAGTCGGTGCTGAAAACTCCTGGTGAAATGGGTGCGGACGTTGCCGTGGCCGAAGGGCAGAGCCTCGGCATGCCCCTGTCGTTCGGCGGCCCCTACCTGGGCATCATGACCTGCCGCAAAGAGCACATCCGCCAGTTCCCCGGCCGCATTGTGGGCCGCACCAACGATCTTGACGGCAAGACCGGATACGTGCTCACCCTGCAAGCTCGCGAGCAGCACATCCGTCGTGCCAAAGCCACGTCGAACATCTGCTCCAACCAGGCCCTGTGCGCCTTGCGCTCCCTTATCTACATGTCGCTGCTTGGCCCCTGCGGCCTCACGCGGCTGGCGGAAAACAACATGGCGCTTACCCGCTATGCAGTGGAACGCCTTACCGCCATCAAGGGCATAGAACTGCTCAACGACGCGCCTTACGGCAACGAAGTGGCCCTGCGCCTGCCCATGCCCGCGCAGTCGCTGGTAGATGCTCTGGCAGCGCATGGATGCGTGCCCGGCTATCCTCTTGGCCGATACTATCCCGGTATGGAAAACGTGCTGCTGCTGGCCTGCACAGAACGCAACAGCCGTCAGCAGATCGGCATGCTGGCCGAAACCGTGGGAGGTCTGTTGTGAAAACCATCTTCGCAAAATCCGTGCCCGGTCGCAGTGCCTTTTGTATAGAATCTGAAGCCCCCAAGGCTGCGGACATACTGCCTGCGGGCCTGCTGCGCAAGGAAGAACCCCGTCTGCCCCAGTGCTCTGAACTGGACGTGGTGCGTCATTTTACCGGTCTTTCCAAACTCAACTATTGTGTGGACGCCAATTTTTATCCCCTTGGCTCCTGCACGATGAAGTACAACCCCAAGTTTACGGAATACGTGGCCTCGCTGCCCGGCTTCACGCGCCTGCACCCCATGCTGGCGCAAATGGGCCGCAGCGTCGGTTGCACGCAAGGCGCGCTTGAATGCCTTTATCAGGCTGAAAATGTGCTTTGCGAGCTGACAGGTATGAAGGCCTTCACCCTGCAGCCTATGGCAGGAGCCAACGGCGAATTTGTGGGCGTCAAGCTTATCGCCGCCTACCACAAGGCCAAGGGGCGCAATCCCAAAAAGATGCTCATTCCCGATGCCGCTCACGGCACCAACCCCGCTTCGGCGGCGCTGGCGGGTTTTGAGGCCATCAACATCGAATCCCGCGACGGCATGGTTGACCCGGATGCCATTGTGGCCGCCATACAGAAGTACGGCGACGATGTGGCTGGTCTCATGATGACCTGCCCCAATACGCTGGGCCTTATGGAAGTGCATCTGCCGCGCATTGTGGCCGAACTGCGCAAGATTGACGCCCTGCTGTACTATGACGGCGCCAACATGAACGCCATTATGGGCAAGATGCGCGTGGGCGATGTGGGCTTTGACGTGGTGCACCTCAACGTGCACAAAACCCTGTCCACCCCGCATGGCGGCGGCGGCCCTGGCGCTGGCCCTGTGGGCGTGAGCGAATGCCTCATTCCCTTCCTGCCTGCCCCGCGTGTACGCAAGGGACAGGACGGAGCCTTCTATCTTGACTACGATGTGCCGCAGTCCATTGGCTACATGGGCCCCTTCTACGGCAGCTTTGGTATTATGGTAAGAGCGCTTGCCTACATGTTGCGTCTGGGAGCCGAAGGCCTCACCAGAGCTTCGGAATACGCGGTGCTTAACGCCAACTATCTGAAAAAGCGTCTGGAAAAAACTCTGGACATACCCTATGCCAACAGGCTGTGCGCCCACGAGTTCGTGGCCTCGGCTCCCGAGGGCACCCGCGCTCTGGACATTGCCAAGGCCCTGCTGGACCGCGGCTTCCACGCGCCCACCATCTACTTCCCGCTGATCGTGCACGAGTGCCTTATGGCCGAACCCACGGAAACGGAAAGCAAGGAAACTCTGGACGCCTTCGTCCAGGCCCTGCAAGACATCATGCTGCAGGCCAGGAGTAACCCGCAGGCTTTGCTGGATGCTCCCGTGACCCTGCCAGCCCGTCGCATGGACGAAACCGCAGCGGCCCGTAGCATGATCCTCACAGAAGACATGGCCTAACGTCTTCTTTTTGAATGGTTTGTGGGGGAGAGATCCTTTTGTAAAAGGATTCCTCCCCCTTGTTTCATCTCCTGTACAGTGCCGTCACGAGCGCCTTTACAGATATTTCTGTGTCGAATTTCGCCTTTTATTGCGGTCGAGTACCATCAGAGTATATCCCTGCATAAAAGGCTTTTTCTCATTAATTATCAGTGAGATAATTGAAAATTACTTTGGCTCGGCACTGTCAGCGCGACACTGCAAGGGCGACTTTGCCGGGATGTCACTGCCGGGACGACCTTGCCTAAAACGTTTACTTTTGCCTCAGTTGTTACAGGGGCTCCTGCGCCAGAGGCAGAATGTCCGGAGCTTGGGCCGCCCTGGCAGTACACAGCCGTGAACCATGCTCAAGCCGCGGTACAAATAAAAGGGGGCCGCGCTTTGCGCGGCCCCCTTTGCTATCAACTGTCCGGGGTCGTGATGTCTTGTCTCACGCCCGTTGCTGGCTTACGAACAGGCCAATATGCCGGAATGGCATGGCCCTGAAAACAAACTCTTATTTGTCCACGCCGCAGCACTTTTTGTACTTTCTGCCGCTGCCGCAGGGGCAGGGATCGTTGCGGCCTATACGGGGCGCAGCCTTGGCAGGAGTATTGGAAGCCTCTGCGGATTCGCCGCCGCCGGAGTAGGAGAGCTGGCTGGTGTCTTCCCTGTGGCGGAATTCGCGCGCCAAAGGCTGACCCTGGGGTTCGGCGGCTTCAGGAGCCACTTCAATGGCGTCCACAATTGGCTCGGCCGGCGCTACGCGAATTCTGGTAAGAGCGCGGAAGACGTTTTCGCGGATCTGGAAGAGCATGGCCTGGAACAGTTCAAAACCTTCGCGCTTGTATTCCAGCTTGGGGTCGCGCTGGCCGTAACCGCGCAGGCCAATGCCGTCGCGCAGGGCGTCCATATTGCGCAAATGTTCCTTCCAGCAGCGGTCAAGTTCTTCCAGCATGAAGTAGCGCTGGATGTCACGGTAGCTGTCGCTGGTTTCTGCCTTGAGGTCTTCCAGAATCTTGTGAACCAGGGGGCCGCATTCTTCGCGTTCGGGCAGGCGGGCGTTTTCAGGCAGCACGCGGTCAAGATTGAACACGTCGCGCAGGCGGGAAAAGGCCGCGTGGCGCACGCCGTCCTGATCGTCCACGGGCACGCTGTCCAGCGGGCTGTAAACGTCGTCCAGCACGTCGTTCATGAATTCGTCCAGAACGGGGTCAAGATCTTCCTCGACCATCAGTTCACGGCGCAGCGCGTAGATAACTTCACGCTGCTGGTTCATGACGTTGTCATAATCCAGCAGGGTTTTGCGGATTTCAAAATGGTGCGCTTCAACGCGCTTTTGCGCGCCTTCAACCGCGCGGGTGACCATTGCATTTTCAATGGCTTCGCCGTCGCGCAGGCCCAGCTTTTCCATAAGGCCCTTGATGCGGTCAGAACCGAAAAGACGCATGAGGTCGTCTTCAAGCGACAGATAGAAACGTGAGGAGCCGGGGTCGCCCTGACGGCCGGAACGGCCGCGCAGCTGGTTGTCGATACGGCGGCTTTCGTGTCTTTCAGTGCCAAGAATGTGCAGACCGCCCAGGTCTACCACTTCTTCGCCCAGCACAATGTCCGTTCCACGCCCGGCCATGTTGGTGGCGATGGTGACCTTGCCGGCCTGACCAGCCTGGGCAACGATTTCCGCTTCTTTTTCGTGCTGCTTGGCGTTGAGCACATTGTGGGGAATGCCAAGCTTGCTCAAACGGTGTGAAAGCATTTCGGACGTTTCAATGGAAATGGTGCCCACAAGCACGGGCTGACGGTTTTTGTGCAGCTCGGCAATGGCTTCCACAATGGCATCGAACTTTTCCTGACGGCTGCGGTAGATCAGGTCGGGATAGTCTTTACGCACCATCGGGCGGTTTGACGGAATGGAAAGAACTTCCAGATTGTAAATCTGGTGAAATTCCACGGCTTCGGTATCAGCCGTACCGGTCATGCCCGAAAGTTTTTCGTACAGGCGAAAGTAGTTCTGGAACGTGATGGAGGCCAGCGTCTGGTTTTCAGCGGCGATGGTCACGCCTTCCTTTGCTTCCAGAGCCTGATGCAGGCCATCGGAGTAGCGGCGGCCCGCCATGAGGCGGCCCGTGAATTCGTCAACAATGACCACCTGATCTTCCTGCACGATGTAGTCCACGTCGCGCTTGAATATCTGGTGCGCCTTGAGCGACTGCATAACGTGGTGCTGCGCCGTGATATTGGCGGGGTCAAAGAGGTTGTCGAGCTTGAGCATCTCTTCGCAGTAGGCCACGCCTTCATCAGTAAGCATGGCGGTGCGGGCTTTTTCGTCCACAGTATAATGCTCGGGCTGAAGCTTGCAGACTATTTCGTCCACAACGCGGTAGTAGCCCACAGATTCGTCGGAGGCGCCAGAAATGATGAGCGGCGTTCTGGCTTCGTCAATGAGGATGGAGTCCACTTCGTCCACAATGGCGTAATTGTGGCCGCGCTGTACCAACTGATGCCCGTAGAACTTCATGTTGTCGCGCAGGTAGTCGAAGCCGAATTCGTTGTTGGTGCCGTAGGTGATGTCGGCGGCATACTGTTGCTTGCGCTCGTCATCATCGAGGCCGTGGACGATAACGCCCGTGGACAAACCCAAAAATCCGTACAGCTGGCCCATCCAGGCCGAGTCACGTTTGGCGAGGTAGTCGTTGACCGTGACCACATGCACGCCCTTGCCAGACAGGGCGTTGAGCACCACGGGCAGGGTAGCCACAAGGGTTTTACCTTCACCTGTCTTCATTTCGGCGATCTTGCCCTTGTGCAGAACCATGCCGCCTATGAGCTGCACGTCATAGTGACGCATGCCCAGCACACGGCGCGAGGCCTCGCGCACCAGAGCAAAAACTTCGGGCAGCAGGGCGTCCAGACTCTGGCCTTCTTCCTGAACGGCCTTTTTGTACTGAAGTATGCGGGCGGCAAAGTCCTCGTCCGCCAGCTCTTGCATTTGTGGTTCCAAGGCATTGATACGCTGTACTTGGGGGCGCAGACGGCGCAAATAACGTTCGTTTTTGCTGCCGAAGATTTTCTTAAAAAGAAAGCCGAACATGAAGTCTCCTCTGTTGGGCACTGGCAAACCGCCTTTGGCCCGAATGTGCACGCCTGCAGGGCGCGTCAGCGCGACCTCAGAACCCACGGTCCTGAGCAGCCTGAGGGGCTGGCGGCATCTCACTAAAATAAGACATAAATGCCGGGTTGGCAATGCAGGCGGGCGCGGGCTCGGCAGGAAAAGATGAAATTTGCTGATGCAGAACCGTGCAGCACGGCCAGCGTCATGCTGCGCGCCGTGCGCCACCGTCATGCGGCGATAAAAATCGGGGCAGGGCTTATTTTTCTGTTATTGCAGCCGATAGAACAGAAAAGGAGCCTCCTGCGGGACGCTCCTTCATTGGCTTGCTGGCGCGGTGAAAATGCTGCCCTCAGGCTTGCAGATGTTCCTGCTTGATGACGGCTTCGGCCTTGATTCTGTCCAGCAGTTCGGCAAAGACGGCCTTGACGTTTTCACGTATGTCGCCCGCCACTACCAGAAAGAGCACGTCATCGCCGGGTTTGAGCAAGCCTTCCTCGGCGTCGGCCACAATGGCGAAAATGCCGGGCCGCTGCTCCATTTCGTGCACAATGGCAGTCATTTTTTCCCTGTCAGGAGTGATGTGCACCGCACTGACAGGCGCGTGGTCATTACGGGACCAGCCCCGCACCACGCCATTGTGAACCAGCATCATACCCACGTGATCGGCGAAGCCGGGACGGGCTTTGAGTTCCTGAAGAGTTTTGTTAATATCCATATGGACCGCCTTGGTTTGATCCACATCTGATTGTGGCATTCCGACAGCATACACCAGGCCCATGCCTCCATAAAGGATTTTGTTCATGGCCCATCTATCACAGTTATTGTCCCGTCTTCCTGACACTCAAGACATGCGCATGAGCACGATGGGGCATGTTGTTTGGGTTTGCTGGCATGGCAAGCTGGCCCCGGCTGTCGGGCAGACCCTGCTTAACTACGGCGGCATGCTGGTGGGCGAAGAAGAAGAGCAGGCCCTGTGGTTCTTCTTTACTGACGATGTTTTTCTGGCCCTGGCCCGGCTTATGGTTTGGGGTAATTTTAATGAACTTCCTGTCAGCATTGAGCTTTTCCCTGGCCGTCTGCAGTTTGGCCGCAAACGCGATGTAAGCCTGCTGCTGGACGCTGCGCTTCAGGCGCAGGAAATGCTGGTGCGCGACAGCCTTGAAGTATGGGTGCACCCCAAGAGCCGCGAAGGTAAAAAAAATCTTCCCGGCATTGATTTTGAGCGCAGTTCTGGCCGTCAGGGCATGAGCCCTGTGGATTGGGCCACCATGCTGGTAGACGTGCGCATGCCCTATGCCTCCACACAGGCGTGGTTTGCCATTCTGCACCCCTTGGGCAGCCCGCTGGACAAGGCCTTCCAGAGTGGCTGGAGCGCCATGTTCAAAAAAATCGAGGTGCTGCTGCAGCGGCTCAAGATTAAATCCATCGTCAGCGGTTCTTTTGTGATGCTGGCTGTGGACAATCTGTTGATGCTGCGCACATTTTTGCGCGACTATCTGCACAGCTTCGATAAAGAAAACGGAGAAGGCGGCGCGTGCTGGCCCTGCGTTTGCGTGGTGGCTGACCGCAATAATTTGAATTTCAACAGTGACTTACCCAAGAAGATCGGCTTGCAGTGGGACAACCTCATGCCGGACTTCCCCTATCTGAGCTACCGCAACGCCTATCTGCTTGGTGAAGGGTTCACTGTGCGCGACCTGCGCTACACTGGCGAACAGATGAGCATGGACAGCTGGTGCAATGTTCTTCTGGATGAGAACAGCCTCAGCGAGCGCTCCATACCGCTACTCATGCCTTCGCAGCTGACAGGCGGCGATGCTGCCGAAACGGGCTGCTTCTATTGCGGTATTCACAGCCACACTGCTGTCCTGTGCCCCACGCGTTTCTGCCAGCCCAGCCCCCAGGATTTGTGGGAAAAGGTGGGCAGTCTTGATCTGGATTCCATTAACGAGGGTTTCCGGCATATCGAGCAGGTGCTCACGGCGCAAGGCGTGGCGGGCTATGACACGCTGCTGGCTGAAGACAGCGACGCGGCGCTTGTGTTGCAGGGGGTGCTGGACATCAACGGCCCGTGCCAGTTGCGCAATGTGCCCCGGCACTGGCTGTACCGCATGCGCGAGCCCGAATTTGATGAAACTCCTCCGGCCCGTGACGACAGCCCTGCCTGGGACTTGCTGGACAAACTGGCTGCCACCCCGCCCGAGGGACTGACGGACCTTGAAAAAAAGATTACCCAGGCCATCAGCCGGCACCAGCGCGATTCGCGCCTGCGCATGGTTTTGGGGTTTTGTCATGTGCAGCGGCAGGACTTTGCCCGCGCTTCCAGCGCCTTTGGCGAAGCGGCCATGCTCGCGCCTTCCCCCATGCTTCAAGCCTGGAACGAACTTTTACAGGCCAGGCTGGAAGAAGAGCAGGGGCATTTTGGCGCGGCCATTGAGCAATACGGGCAGATATGGCGTGTCATGCCCCAGTGGCAGGAAGTTCGCTACCGCGAAATAGTGTGCAAGGTCAAAATGGGCTTTGCTGAAGCGGTGCTGGATGCGTTGGTCAAGCTTATTCGCGAAGATTCAACGTACTTCAACCGTGTTCTGGTGGACCCGGCTCTGGAGCGGGGGCGGCTGCTCATCCTTTCCTCCCTGTATGACCTGTGGGCCGAGGCCAAAAAGAAGGCCGAGGCTGACGGCCCGGCCATCACCGCGCTTGACTCACGGCTCAAGGACTGGTTTCAGCCGGAGCATCCCGTGCAGTTGCAGCTTGGGGCAAAGGTACGGCAACTGGAAAAACTCGCCAATACCAACAACTACATTGCCTATCTCAAGGTTGTGGAAGTGCGGCCAGTTCTGGAAAAAGAACTGGAGGAGTGCATAAGCCACGAAATAGAAGAACTGCGCAATAAATATAAATATTATCTTGATATTATTCAGGAAATCAGGGACGAAGCCTCATGGTTTCCTTTTCCCACTGCCTTGCGTGATTTTAGCCGTGACTTCAACGAGAGTGCGGGCATCATCAACCGGGCCTTTTCCTGCAATTTCAAAGAGGCCGCTGCTTTTAAACGCACGCAGGCCGATACGCCGCGCCTGGCGGAACTGCTGCGCAATCTTCGCAAGCGGCTGCAGTTTTTGCGCATGGTGCGCGACGGCACCCTGTTTGGCCTTACGATGGGCAAAACCTTTTTGTGGCTGGAAATCGTAGGCCTGCTGCTTTGTTTTATCAGCGTGCCCGTAGTGGTTTTCTGGGGCGACAGTTTGCGGTTGGGCTGGTTGCGCGAAATTTTGGGCGACGACCAGTGGTCCATACAAAAGGTGCTCATCCTTATTGTGTCCGTAGTAGCTTTTGGCCTTGCGGCCTTGCGGACCACCCTTGTTTTTGACGGCAAGCGCGAAAAATTGCTGGAACAGGCGCGAGTGCAACGAGAACAGGCCCAGCAGGCACGGCTTGAGCGTGTAAAAAGGCAACGCCGGGCCGAAGAAGAAAAAGCCCGCCGAAGCCGTGAAGCCGTTGCCGCCCGCGAGGCGCAGCGCAAGCTGAAAGAGCGGCAGGGGGCATAAGCCTTTCGAGGGCTTGCAACTGCCAAGAGCCATCTGCCATAGGCCCTTTGCCCATGAAGGATTGCGCCCGGTTCATTTCTTGATGCGCTGTGGCTGGCCGCGCTACTTGGAAGATGAAAGCTGTGTGCTCTTATGGAACGATGCGCGGCTTGGCTTGCAAGGGGATCAGGTTTCCTTGCAAGAGGATCAGAAGTAAATCCTGCCTATCCGTAAGCGCCTGTCTCAATAGCTGAAAACTTCATTAATAAAGCCCCGGACTGTACCGTACAGTCCGGGGCTATTTTCATAGTTTGTATTACTTGTGGTGGTATTCCTTCAAAGCAGTTTTAGTCTTATTCCACGCCACGTTGCCGTGCGTTGCACTTTTGTACAGCGTTGGAGCAGTTCTGCTTAAAAAGCCGAAATGCTCCAATGTGAACTGCGCTAAATCAGAGGAGGAATCACAGGCGAAATGGGCACTTCCAGCACCGTGGGGCCGGGGCGGGTCAAAGCCTGAGCGCAAGCCTTGCGCACATCCTCCGCCGTTTCCGCGCGAACAGCCTCGCAGCCGTATCCCTTGGCAAGCGAGACAATATCAAGCCCCGGCAAATCAAGCCCCGGCACCCCGGGGGTGTTTTCAAGCGCGGCAAAGGACTTGAGTATGGCGTACTGTCCGTTTCTGGGAATGACAAAAAGCACAGGCAGGCCGTGCTGTGCCGCGGTCCAGAGTCCCTGGATGGAGTACTGCATGGACCCGTCGCCTATGACGGCCACAACAGGGCGGTTGCGCTTGCTGTCCCGTTCAGCCAGGGCAATGCCCACACTGGCGGGCAAACCCCAGCCCAGACTGCCGCTGGCGAACGTATAGAAGGAATCAGGGGTGTTGATGGTCCATACTTTTCGCAGAGCCCCAAGGTTGGAGGGCGTTTCGGCCACAAGAACCGCTTCGGCGGGCGCGGCTTCGCGCAGGGTTGTGTAGAGTTCCCGTGGGGTCAGCAGGCCGCCTGTATCGTGTGCGGCTGTGGTTTGTTTTACCGGGGTGGCGTGCGCTGGCGCAGGGCGGCTATCCCTGGGATGCACGCGGGCCGCAAGAGCCTCCAGCGCCAGTACCGGGTCGCTGAGCATGCTGTCGCCCACCGGGGCACGCCCTGTTTCACCGGGATCGTCAGAGATGTGCAAAAGGCGCAGACCTTCAGGAATGTATGGGCCAGGCACATAGGGATAATAACGAAAAACGGGAGCGCCTATGACGATAGCCACGTCGTGCCCTTCAAGCTTTTTGGCCAGAGGGGCTGTCGCAAAGGGAAGGGTCCCGGCATACAAGGGGTGGCTTTCAGGAAAAGGCGGGCGTTCCGTGGCAGGCGCGGCCCACACGGGAGCACCAAGTTTTTCAGCCAGGTCCACGGCCTGCTGCCAGCCGTTGCCCCGCGCAATGGCCGCACCATAAACAAGAACGGGGTTTCGGGCTGCCAACAGTATGGCGGCAAACTCGTCAATGCGCGCCGGGTCAGGCCCAATGCGGCGGGTGACGCTGCGCAGAATGGCTTCGCTTTTGGCGGGTTTGTCCCAATCGTCAAGGGGAATGGACAGAAACACCGGGCCTGCCGGAGGCTGCAAAGCCATAGCGTAGGCCTGCATGATGGCCGCCGGAACGTCCTCGGCCCGCACCGGCTCGTAGCTCCACTTTACCCAGGGCTTGGGCAGTTCAGCAGGCTGCACGTTGGTGAGCCACGGTTCCATAAGGAGCATTTCGCGGGTCTGGTTGCCCGCTGTGATGATAAGCGGGGTTTTGTTCATGCTGGCCGAAAGAATGTTGCTCATGGCATTGCACACGCCTGCCGATGTATGCAGATTTACCAGGGCTGGCCTGCGCGTGGCCTGGGCATAGCCGTCAGCGGCCCCCACGGCGGATGCTTCTTGAAGTACCTGTATGTAGCGAAAGTCTTTTGGAAAATTTTTAAGGAATGTTTCTTCAGTGGATCCGGGATTGCCGAATATGGTGGTGAGTTCAAGCTTGCGTAAGAGATTGAAGGTAACTTGGCGGATGGTTTCAGCCATAATGTCCTCCACAGTTGGTGGTAAGTTACTATTACTCCTAGCATGGCTGCCATAGTGCGGCAATAGGGGCCGGGGTCGCCGCTAGAAGCGCCGGGTGGCCTGTGGAGCATAATAGTGTATATTATATGTAAATTTATGATTTAAATAGTAAATGTGATATAGGTTGATATTTTAACTTCATTCATTCGGTATTCAAGCAGGTTAAGGTGTTTTTTACGGATTGGGTCTTGCCAAGTCCTCCAAGAATGATTATTGATAAGGTAAGCCAATGAGGAGGACACCATGTCGCAATTAAAGGACTTCGCACTTTTTGATATAGACTGGAATCTGACCCCCGAACATGCTGTAACCATGTATCTTGAGTGGGGCAATAACGATTGGCATTCGGAGTATCCTCCGGTTCGCTCCAAGGAAGACGTGGCCCACTATTTTGTGGTCGACAGCTGGCAGAGCCCGCCTATGGTGCGACTGGTGCGACGTAACTCCGAAAGGGCCGACGACCTTATCAGCCTGCCCCTGCCCACCAACCTGATGGAAGATTTCCGCAAGGAGCATGGCGACTGGCGCGGCATAAGCGCTCCAACCCCTGAAGTAAAGTCCTGGCTCAAGCACGAGCTTGGGGAGGAATAAACCAAAAGGGCGGCACACTGGCCGCCTCGGTTAAAAGCACATACAAACTGCGGAATGTGGGGCAACCCAACCGTACTATGATAGTGAAACGCGTAAGGGGCCGCATAGCGGCCCCTTGTTTGTTGACCCGACAAGCCCGTAATGGGCTTGTCGGGTTTTGTCGTATGTTCGCGTTAGAGCATGTAAATTTTTTCAAAGTTAAAATGGTCTAATACCACCGGCCGAACCTGCGGATGTAGACGACCTTCATTCCTTGCGCCACAAAGCAGTAGCAGAGCAGGGTGCCCACCAGCCAGGGAAAGTAGCTCCAGGGCAGAGGCTGAAGACCTACAATTGCGCCAAGTCCAGAGAAGGGCAGGTAAATGCCCAGGGCCATAACCGTTACGGTCAGCAGCAAAACCGGAAGCGCCGCCGTGCTCTGCACAAAGGGTATTTTACGCGTGCGCAGCATGTGTACGACCAGCGTTTGGGAAAGAAGCCCCTCCACAAACCAGCCGGACTGGAAAAGTGACTGCATCTCAATGCTGGTGGCACCAAAGACAAACCACATGAGGGCATAGGTGGTGATGTCAAAGATGGATGATGTGGGGCCTATCCAGACCATGAAGCGCCCGATGTTTTTAGCGTCCCATTTGCGGGGCTTTTGCAAAAACTCCTTGTCCACGGTGTCCCAGGGCAGGGAAAGCTGCGAGAAATCATACATAAGATTCTGGAGCAGCAACTGGATGGGCAGCATGGGCAGAAAGGGAATGAACGCGCTGGCTACCAGCACCGAAAACACGTTGCCGAAGTTGGAACTGGCAGTCATGTTGAGATACTTCATGATATTGCCAAACGTTTCTCTGCCCTTGATAACTCCCTGTTCCAGAACCATCAGGCTTTTTTCAAGCAAAATGATGTCTGCCGATTCCTTGGCGATGTCTGCGGCGGTATCCACAGAAATGCCCACATCCGCATCGCGCAGGCCGGGTGCGTCGTTTATGCCGTCGCCAAGAAAGCCAACCGTGTGCCCTCCCTGTTGCAGGGTTTTGATAATCCGCGACTTCTGCATGGGGGTCAGCCGCGCAAAGACGTTGTGCCGCCGTGCCGCCACAAGCAGTTCCTGATCGTTCAGGATGTCCACATCATCCCCGGTGAGCACTGTGCCCGGGTCAAGCCCCACCGAACGGCAGATTTTGGCCGTAATAACCGGGGTATCCCCTGTAAGCACCTTGATGCCCACACCGTGTTCGCGCAGGGCGGCAATGGCCGCTTCCGCACTGTCCTTGGGCGGATCAAGAAACGTGAGAAAGCCCCTGATAACCAGATCTTTTTCCGCTTCTGCCGTGTACTGTTCCTGAGCGTCGCTTTGGCTGATGGTTTTGGTGCCCAGAGCCAGCACCCTGAAGCCGTCGCGGTTGTAGGTTTCTGCCAGTTCCGTGAGCTTCTGCCGCCACTGCGCGTCCATTGGAAGGGGTTGCCCCTGTACGTAAACCCCGGATGCTATGGACAGCATTTCTTCCACAGCGCCCTTGCACACGAGAAGGTGATCTCCGGCGTCGTCGGACACGATGACCGAAAGGCGGCGGCGCACGAAGTCAAAGGGCAGTTCGTCCACCTTATGCAGATGCCGTGGCAGGCCGTTTTCGGGGTGCTGCTCGCCAAAGTGAACAATGGCCCTGTCCATAAGGTTTTTCATGCCGCTCTGATGAAAGCTGTTGAGCCAGGCGAGGCGCAGCACGTCATCATCCCTGTTTCCCAATGCGTCCACATGACGTTCAAGAATGATCTTGTCCTGCGTCAGGGTTCCTGTCTTGTCGGTGCAAAGAATGTCCATAGCGCCAAAGTTCTGTATGGAATTTAGACGCTTGACCACGACCTTGCGCCGCGACATGGCCACCGCGCCCTTGGCCAGATTGGCGCTGACAATCATTGGCAGCATTTCTGGCGTCAGGCCCACGGCAATGGCCAGAGCGAACATGAAGGCGTCGCTCCAGTCGCCCTTGGAAAAGCCGTTGATAAGAAAGACAATGGGCACCATGCAGAGCATGAAGCGAATCAGCAGCCAGCTCACGCTGTTGACGCCTCTGTCAAAGGCCGTCTGGGCGCGGTTGCCCACAATGCTTTTGGCCAGCGAACCGAAGTAGGTATTGGACCCCGTTGCCACAACAATGGCCGTGGCCGTGCCGCTGACCACGTTGCTTCCCATAAAGCACATATTGCCGGAATCAAGCGCGCGGCCAGAAGAAGAGGCGGCTCCCGAGGTGTTGGCGGATTTTTGCGCCACCTCGCCAAGGGTGTCGTATTTTTCTACAGGCAGAGATTCCCCGGTAAGGGCCGCCTGGCTGACAAAAAGGTCGCGGGACTGAATGAGCCGGATGTCGGCGGGAATCATGTCCCCGGCGGAGAGCCGCACAATATCCCCCCGCACCAGTTCAGCCAGCGGAATTTCTCTGGTTTCGGACTGCCCCTCTTCATTGCGGCGAGTGACTGTGGCCGTGGTGTGAACCATTGCTTTCAGAGCTTCGGCAGCCTTGTTGGAGCGGTATTCCTGCCAGAAGCGCATGATACCGCTCACGAACACCATAACCAGTATAATGGCGGCTCCGGTGCAGTCAGTTTCTTCTCCGGCGCCCAAGGGCAGCCAGTAGTCGCTGTAAAAGCTGACGCCGCTGATGATTAGCAGCACATAAATAAAAGGATTGTTAAAGGCTCTGGCCAGCTGAATCAGAGGATGGGGCGCACGCTCGCGGGCGACGTCATTGCGGCCTTCGGCTTCCAGCCGGGTCTGAGCCTGAAAATCCGTCAGGCCTTCGCGGCATGCGTCAAGGCCAGCCATGAGTTCGCTGAGGCTTTTTTCAGCGGCATTGATGGCCAGAGGAGCCGTGCTAGTGTGCACATGGCGGATTTTTTTGCAGAAATTGAAAAACATTGGCATAGCCTCCTGCCGCTTCAGACGCGCGACGGAAGCATGCCCTGTCTATTGAAAATAGAGGAGATGCAGCCTTGCGGCCGAAACAGCGGTAAAAAAGTTTCTGATTGCCATGCCCGCTGCGAATGCTGGAGAGCTATTCGCTGCGGGGCTACTAGGGGGATGGTCCATAGCTTTGGAACTCCTTTGCGGGGTGCTGCCTTTGTGGCGGCGGTTTATGCGCAGGCGCGTTAAGGGAAAAATTGTTTCTCTGGCCGAAATGGCTATCGTGCGGGCATGACGCTAGAGGCCACGGGCTCTGTGCCAAAAACACGAAGAGTCCGGGGCGACGCTGTCAGCACCAGAAAGAGATTGCCGGCGAAAAAGGCTATAGCCAGCGCGATACAGAGAATGAGTGAGATTTTCATGGCTCGCCTCCGATGCCCGAAACAGGCTGCGGCGAGCGGGAAGGAACCGTTACTGGCCGTGGCGTGCTATTTCAGGCAAACTGATTGCAGTGTTTTGTCTACTACTGGGTAAACTGTCCATACGGTCCTTATCTTTGAAGCAGAATTAATAAGACACGAAAGCTCTAGATAATTTTGCAAAAACAGTCAAGCTTCCTGAAAAAAAGTTTGTCATAGCCTGTAGTGGCAGGCCAGTAGTACGTTATATATGACAAGAAAACAGATAAAGCCGTTCATGCATCGTGCATATGAACGGCTTTATCTTATGAGCGAGTCGATTTTTTTAAGAATTACTTGCCAAGAAGTTCGCGGGTTTGCGGGGTGAGACCCTTCAGACTGTCGAAAACTTCCTGAGCGCCAAGATTTTCCGGGTCTTGAATAATGGCTATGAGCACCATGTCTTTTGTGGCGTTAACCTTGGTAAGGGCAGAGGCCTTGAAGCCCTGGGTGCGCGGTTCGCCGCTGAAAGACCAGAAATGGCCATCCTGCTGCGGCTCTGTGGCGTCAGCCTGAAACTGGGTCAGGTCTTGAGCAAGGTTTTCGCTTGTGGCCCCTTTTTCATTGGGCAGAACAAAGATGCTCACAAGAGCCCTGTAGTTATCTTCGGCCTCGTCTTTGAGGCCCAGAATCAGCATACATTCTTCATCATTGCCGGAACGGAAGCCCGTGCGCTCCTCGCCGTCCCAGCCTGCGAGCAGCTTGGCGCTAAAGCGGGTAAAATCTCTGGATGTGGCCGCTGGCGTTTCTGAGGCCGCCTGCGCGGGCAAGCCGCCAGAACCGATGCTCAGGGCGCAGACAAAAAGAAGCGGAATAAAGAGGGAAAAGCGCATTGGAACCTCACTTTGTATGAACTTCATGTGGTACGTCTTGGCTGCGCAAAGTGCCGGATCAGGCCGTGCTCTTCAGCAAATATGTAATGAAGGGCAGGCTTTGGCGAACAACCAGCAAAGCCAGGGCCAGCCAGTTGAGCCACAGCACCTGCAGACGGGAGCGCAAAGTAAACAAGATGGCCCAGCTGGCGACGGCCAGGGTCAGCGGTACCAGCCCTGTGATCTGCGGCATGAGCCAGTCGGGCAGTCCTTGCCCGCTGAACGAGAATCCAATGAACAGCCCCCATCGGTCGATGCAGCGGGGGATGTAGCCTATCAATGCCCACAGCGCGCACCAGCGAACGGCTTTTTCAAGGTCCACGTCAGTGGGGAAGCTGGCCGGGGTAGCGGCGGAAGAGCGTTCGCGCCCCGAGTAGAAAACGCTTATTGACAGCAGTGCCAATGCGCCCGCCGGGGCAAAGCTGGTAAAATAGTTGTGGGTGGCTGTGCCCAGCACGGCAGAAACCATGCGCCCCCACTCCATACCTTGCGGCGGGCCGGAAAAGGACCAGTTGGGCAGGGCATGCGCCGCGAAAAAGCAGACCCCGGCCAGCAGGTACAGGAACATCCTGCTGCGCATGGCCTCGCCGTCCAGCTGGTCATATGTGCCGGATCCTTCAATGGGGGCCGGATTGCGGCGCCCATTGCGCAAGGAGTGGCCTTTGGCGCTTTTGCTGGCAGGGGCGTCATCATCGGGTAGCCCGGCGGTCAGGGGAGAGCTTTTATCCATATATGCCACAACCCACAGGCAGCACAGGCCGCCAACCCAGGCCAGAACCGTGGTTGTGTAGGGCAGCACCGCATCGTCCCACAGTGTTATGCCGTTGAGGGAACCGCCAAGGCTGATGAGCGTGCCCGCAAGGTCGGCGGCAGTCAGCAGGGGGCCGAGCAGGCCAAGCCCCAGGGCAAGGCGCGTGAGGCGCTGTGTGCCCATAATACACATGCGGGCGTTGCCGCGTCTTCCGGCCAGCAGGGTCAGGGCCATGATGATAGGCAGGGCCGCAGCTGCGCTCATGCCGATATTCAGAATGTTGGAGGCCCATTGCCAGTAAAAAAGTCCCAGAGGTATGTTTTGCATGCCGTCTTGTAGCCTGTGAAGCGCGCCGTAGCAATACTTTCACATGCTCTGTCGCCCGGCGAAGCCGCGCATTGCCGTGCAAGTACATGCGCTGAACTTGCCCAATATCCTGGGCAATCTTCATAACTGGGTGCGCTGATTCGGGTATGCCGATTTTGTATTTCAGCATATGTATACTTGTCCGGCGGCGGGGCATGCCCTATAGTGCTTGGGTCTTGTCAAAAACCATAAACAGCATGCGCGGTCTGTCTGCGCACGAGATCTCATATGACGTTTTTCGCCGTGTTTCTGCTGGCCGTGGCCCTGTCTATGGACGCTTTTGCCGTTGCCGTTGCCTCGGGGTGTGCTCTGCAAAGGCCCAAGCCCCGCCATTATGTGCGTCTTTCAGCCGCTTTTGGCTTCTTTCAGTTCGCCATGCCTGTTATCGGCTGGTACCTGGGCTTGTCTGTGCGGGAGTATATGGAATCCTGGGATCACTGGATCGCCTTTGTTCTGCTGGGCTGGATAGGCGGCAAGATGGCTTTGTCAGGACTGCGTGCCCTCAGGCATCGTGAATCCTGCGCCTGCCCCACGGTGGATCCCACTGCCGGAAGCAATCTTTTGGTGTTGAGCGTCGCCACCAGTATTGACGCCCTGGCTGTGGGACTTTCCCTCGCCATTTTGGGCACTCCCATTTGGGGCGAGGCGGCCCTGATAGGCATTATTTGCGCGGGAATTACGGCTGGCGGCGTGTTTTTGGGCAAGACGCTGGCCAATCTTTGCGCGCTCAACGGCTGGGCAGAGCTGGTGGGAGGCTTGACGCTACTGATTATTGCCTGCAACATTCTGCGTGAGCATCAGGTGTTTTAACATCAAATCCATCCGCTGCGCTTACAGGCTGGTTCGCTTGTTCCGCCGAAGCCGCGTGTGGAACAAGGAGGCCTTATGGCTACTGTGAGTGCCAAATACCTTGGTGATCTGCGTATGGAATGCGTGCATAACCAGAGCGGCACCAAGATTATTACCGATGCCCCCAGTGATAACCAGGGCAAAGGCGAATCTTTTTCGCCTACTGATCTGTGTGCCACTGCCGTTGGTGCCTGCGCCATGACCATTATTGGCATTTATGGCAAAAATCACGGTGTGGACGTGACAGGCACTGAAGTGGAAATTACCAAGACTATGAGCGCCAGTCCCCGTCGTATCGGCAAGATTGAGGTTGTTTTTAAAATGCCTGCGCGGTCTTATTCCGAAAAGGAAAAGGCCAGCATAGAGCGGAGCGCCTATTCCTGCCCCGTGCATCTGTCCCTGCATCCTGACGTCGAGCAGGTCTTTACCTTTATCTGGCAGGATTAGAATAACCGCCTTTTAAGGTCCCAGCCTATCAGTGCGCCAACGGCAGTCTATTTGGATGCCCGTTGGCGCACAAATTCCCACCCTTATGCCACCCCTACGCCGCAGGACGCGCTATGCCATCTTCGCCGCTGGTTTCCGTCATTATTCCTAGCTATAATTATGCCCGGTTTCTGCCAGAAGCCGTGCATAGCGTTTTGCGCCAAAAGGCTGACAATTTCGATATGGAAATCATCGTGGTGGACGATGGTTCTACGGACAATACCCAGGAAGTGGCCCAAACCATCATGCCGGACGTCACCTATATCCGGCAGGATAACCAGGGCCTCGCAGCTGCCCGTAACACGGGCCTGAGGGTGGCGAAGGGGGATTTTGTAGCTTTTCTCGACGCCGACGACCTGTACACAAAAGATTTGCTGACCAGCCAGCTGCGCGTTTTCGCGGAGCAACCCCATCTGGGCATGGTCATTTGCCGCTGTGAAGAAAAGCGGGATGGCGAAGATTCCGGTCCCATGTATCTGTGGCCTTTGGTCAACAGTCATTGGGATATACATTCCTGCCATTCCAATTTGGCTCCGGTGCACTGCCACCTGACACGTATGGACATTGTGCGGCGGACGGGTTTTTTCGATACGGCACTCAAGTCGTGTGAAGACCACGATTTTTGGCTGCGCTGTTATGGTCTTGGCTGCCGAGCTGGCGTGAATCCTCTTGGGCTCGTCATATACAGAAAGCACGGCGACAACATGACGCACAACTCCGAGCGCATGTTTTTTCACGATGCCCTTATGCATTTGAAAGTTCACAGCATGTTAGACGGCATCCCAAGTTATCCCTCGGACAAGTTTGCCGGTTGGCTGGCACACGCTGCGGCCTGCCTGTTTTCGGTGGGCGCTATGGCCTTCAACAGAGATATGTCGAACAAGATGCAAGAGTTTTTCGTGCAGGCTGTGCACAAGGCTGTGTCTTTGCACAAGGGGGATGACGAAGCTGAAGCGCAGCTGTTGCACATCCGTACATATTACGCTGTAAAATGCTTGCTTTCAGCCCTGTCGCTGGAATCCACCCTTTCGCCACAGGCGGCCAAGGCGGTCATGATTTTGAAGCGTCTCTTCCCCAGAGTGGGGCAGCTTGCGCCAAAGGCGCTGGAAGGCCGCCTGCATAGTGGCTTCGCTCGGCTTTGCGTCCCTAGAGCAGATTAACTTTGAGAATAGATATTCTCAAAGTTAAAGGCACGCTCGCTACGGCGTTTAACCGCGCAAATAAATAGCGCTTACGCCTCCACGGCGGGCGTCTGCTCACGCATCCGCCTGAGCATTTCAAAGTGAAAGTGCTCTATCCTCGCGCTTCAGCCGTGCGGGGAGTAGGGATATTCATACCCGCATTTGCCTTGCCGTTTTTCACGCAAGAGGCTATTGCACTGCGTGAAGTTATTCCGCTTTTGCGCAGAGATAAGGAGACAGTAATGCCAAAGAACGCAGCCCTCATTCTGGCGGCAGGCAAGGGCACCCGCATGCATTCCGACAAGCCCAAGGTTTTGCAGACCATGCTGGGCGAACCCATGCTGGCCTGTGTGCTTGCGGCTTTGCGCCCCGTATTTGCTGATGATGTGTGGATTGTGACCGGGCACCGGGCCGACATGGTGCAGGCCGCCTTTCCCGAAGTGCCGCATGTTCTTCAGGAACAGCAGCTTGGCACCGGGCACGCTCTCATACAGGCTTTGCCTGCCCTGACCAAGGCTGGTTGCACGCATCTTCTGGTTGTCAACGGCGACGCGCCTCTGCTTTCTGAGTCTCTTGTGCGGCAATTTCTGGCCGAAGCCGTGGGGGCCGACCTGGCTTTTGCCACCATCGAACTGGACAATCCCGGAGCCTATGGCCGGGTTGTCAGGCAGGGAGATGAAGTGCGCGCCATTGTGGAGGCCAAGGATTACGATCCGGCGCTCTATGGCCCGCCCACCAACGAAGTCAACGCAGGCATGTATTACTGCGCGCTTGATGCCGTGGAAAGCCTGCTGCCTCACCTTGGCAACACCAACAAGAGCGGCGAATATTATATCACCGACCTCGTCGGTTTGGCCGTGGCGGAAAAATATAATGTTCTCGGCGTACGCTGCGGGCGTGACGACGGCCTCATGGGCGTGAATTCCCCTCTGGAGCTGGAGCGTATGGAAGAAACACTGCGCGCGCGGCGTGTGCGCGACCTGCTGGCCTCAGGCGTCATTATTCACGCTGCCGACAGCGTGCGCGTGGGGCTTCTGGCTGAGGTGGAACCCGGTGTGGAGCTTACAGGCCCTTGCGAAATTTACGGATGCTCACGCGTCTTGCGTGGAGCCTCGGTGGCCTCGCATTGCGTGCTGCGCGACAGTGTTGTCAGCAGCGGCGCGCAGATTCGCTCCTTTTCGCATCTTGAGGGTGCGCAGGTGGGCGAAGGGGCTCTTGTGGGTCCTTATGCCAGGCTGCGTCCCGGCGCTGTGCTTGAGGCCGAATCGCATGTGGGCAACTTTGTCGAGTTGAAGAAGGCACGACTGGGGCAGGGCGCCAAGGCCAACCATCTGAGCTACCTTGGCGATGCCGATATTGGCGCTGGCAGTAATATTGGCGCAGGCACCATAACCTGCAATTACGACGGTAAAAACAAACATATCACCAAGATAGGCCAGCACGCTTTCATTGGCAGCAATACCGCGCTGGTAGCTCCGGTGAGCGTGGGCGATGATGCCCTTGTGGGAGCCGGATCGGTTATCACGATGGACGTCCCTGCCGGTGAGCTTGGTATTGCCAGAGAAAAGCAGAAGAACCTGCCGCGCAGAAAAAATTGACGCGGTATTAGCATCGCAGGCGCGGTAAGGTGACGTTCCGTCCAAGTCGGTGAAAGGCACGAGCTTGCCCCGCACACGGTTTTCAGACTGAATTTTACAGCAAATACGCGAAAACTGTTTAGCCCAAAGTGCCGCAAAGCCGCCATTGAGGCCCATAAAATATACCCGCGCCGTCAAGTCAGAAACGGCGCGGTTTTTTTTGGATTTTGCCGCATCCATTCTTGCCAAGGCTCTGGTGCGATGCTATCTATGAAGCATGGAACTTCTGGAACAGCTTGAAACTCAAGTTGGGGCACTTTTGGCCAGGCTTGACCGCCTCAAGGCGGAGAACGTGCGTATTAGCGCAGAGTCTGCCGCTATGGGGGCGGAAAGGGCCGCTCTGGAAGAAGAAAACCACAGACTGCGTGAGGCTCTTGAGAATGAAGAACAGCTGCGTACTCAGGCGCTTACGCGCATTGATGCCGTGCTGCGCAACATTCAGGAGCACGACAGCGTAGAGTAGGTTTTTGTGAATCAGGATGCTATTAACCTTACCGTTCTTGGCTTGAGCATAGCTTTCAAGCACGGTGCAGATATGGACCGCGTGTACGAAGCCGTACGGCTTGTAGAAGAACGGTTTGCTGACCAGAAACTGAGGTTCCACGGAGGGCAGACCAAGGATATTCTGCTGACCTTTATGGCCCTTGGACTGGCGGATGATTTGTTGCAATCGCAGAAAGAGCAGGCTGACGCGAATGAACGCGTCGGAACCCTGCTTTCGAAGATAGAGGAATCTTTTTAGATTCCTTATGCGCTTCCCTGGGGAGCGCGTGATTTATGCCTCGGTGCTAACCTGACAAGATTGTAAAAGGGAGTCGTCTCTGTTCTCTGTGTGCAAGCCCGGCCACGACCGGGACGCCTGAAGAGAATATACAGGCTCCCGACCTGGTTATCCAGGTTCTGTACCGCATGCATGACACGGCTCTCTGGGGAAAGCCGCTTTCAGCAGTAGTTTGGGATTCCAGCTTCCGCTATGGGGCCTTCATTTCTTTTTGCAACGCCATCCTCATTGCCGCGCCTGCGGCATCCAGCCAGGGTTTCAGCAGCCCCTTTGGGCTCCATTGCTACGTCGGCCTGTATTGGGCTGTCGGTGTTCGCCGGGCTGGTTCTAGGGCTGGTCCCGTATTGATAAAAGAGAGGCTGGATTCATGGACCCATTGTTCATAGTGGCGCTGCTGGCGTCCGTGTTGCTGGGGGCGGCACTGGGCGCGGTGGTGTATAAGCGGTCTACAACCAAGCGCATCGGCGACGCCGATGACCTGGCCAAGCGTATTGTGGCCGAGGCACGCAAAGAGGCGCAGGCGCAAAAAAAAGAAATTTTGCTTCAAGGGCAAGACGACCTGTTCAACCAGAAGCGCGAACTTGAAAACGAGTTCAAAGAGCGTGAGCGTGAAGTAAAAACGCGCGAACGCAAGCTGGAAGAAATGAGTGGCCGCCTTGAAGAAAAGCTTGAAAAAGCCACCGCCAAAGAGCACGAGTTGCTCGCTTCTGAAAAAGATCTGGCCCGCAAGGAACGGCAATTGACCGAATCCGAGATGTTTCTGCAAACCCGTATAGAGGAGCAGGAACAACGCTTGGCGCAAATCTCTGGCTTTACTGCTGAAGAAGCCAAGGCACAGCTTTTTACAGAAGTAGAAGCCAAAACGCGGCATGAATCTGCCAAAATGATCCGCCAGATCGAGATGGAAGCCCGCGAAACTGCCGACCGCAAGGCCAAAGAAATTCTTTGCAATGTCATCCAGCGCTATGCGGGCGACTATGTGAACGAGCAGACCGTCACTGCCGTCGCCCTGCCCAGCGAAGACATGAAGGGTCGTATCATTGGCCGTGAGGGGCGCAATATCCGCGCGCTTGAATCCGCCACCGGGGTGGACCTCATCATTGATGACACTCCTGAAACCGTCATTCTTTCCGCTTACAGCCCCTTGAGGCGTCAGGTTGCCAAGATGGCTCTGGAACGTCTTATTCAGGATGGCCGTATTCATCCCGCCCGCATTGAAGACATTGTGCAGAAGTGCGAACAGGAACTGGACGCCCAGGTGCGCGAAGTTGGCGAACAGGCCACTTTCGACGCAGGCGTACACGGCATTCACCCCGAAATCGTGCGTCTTCTCGGGCAGCTGCGCTACCGTACCTCCTTTACGCAAAATGTGTTGCAGCACTCGCTGGAAGTGTCCGCCCTGTGCGGCATGATGGCAGCAGAACTGGGCATGGACGTGAAGAAGGCCAAGCGCGCCGGCCTGTTGCATGACATCGGCAAGGCTGTGGACCATGAAGTAGAAGGCCCGCACGCGCTCATTGGCGCAGACCTGGCCAAGAAGTATAATGAAAGCCAGGAGATCATACACGCCATCGCCGCCCACCACGAAGACCAGCGCCCATCCACGGCTTTGGCTGTGTTGGTTCAGGCAGCGGACTCCATTTCAGGCGCACGCCCAGGCGCTCGTAAGGAATTGCTTGAAAACTACGTGAAAAGGCTGGAAGATCTGGAAGGCATTGCCACCAGCTTTGACGGCGTCAGTAAGGCTTACGCCATTCAGGCCGGACGTGAAATCCGCGTGATGGTCAATTCTGACCAGGTGGATGACGACACAACCTATGTCCTGTGCAAGGATATAGCTGAAAAAATTGAAAAAAATCTGACATACCCTGGGCAGATCCGCGTTACGGTCATCCGCGAACGGCGGGCTGTGGGCCTTGCCAAGTAGGTTGGCGCGGCGCAGGGCACAGGTCATATAGTATGACACAAGACCCTTTATTATATGTTCTTGATCTGGCGGCCAGCTTTATGCTGGCCGCCGCCGCATCCTGCCGCGCAAGATCGGGCGGGGCACATTTCAGCGGCGCAGCGGTGTTGGCCTGTTTGGCTGGCCTTGCTGCGCCGCTTCTGCGTGAAAGCTTGCTGGGGCACCCTGTGCTGGCCTTGAACCGTGGTGATTACCTTGCCATCTCTGTTACAGGAAGCTTGATTGGCGTGCTTGCTGCCCGCAGTAGGCATTCGTGGCGGGCCTTTTACTGGCTGGATAGCCTGGGCTTGTCGCTGACCGCCGCGGTCGCCGCCGTTGCCGGATTCTTTTCCGGCCTGGGCGTTACAGGCTGCCTTGTATTAGGGGTAGTGTCCGCCCTGGCTGGTGGGGTTGTTCGCGATGTCGCCTTGGGCGACAGTGCTCGCTTTGTGGAAGAAGATCTTTACGCAACCGCGGCAGCGTTGGGCGCAATGCTGGCGCTGGCTGTCCTTATGTATGGTGGGGCAGCCCCCTGGCAGGGTGCACTGGCCGGGTGTGGGCTGGTACTTGTGCTGCGCGGGTTGCGCATGCGTAGGGGAGATATGGGGCCTATTTGAAGGCAATTGTAGGAAATGTTGAAAAAAAGCAAGATTAGCCTTGACTCTTTGGGGCTGTTCTCCTATCTTCTCGTTTCGCGCAACGGCGGTGACTTCAAAACGACACACAAACGAAACAAAGTTTCGCGAAGTCGAAAAAAGTGATTGACGGGGTTCGAAAAGAGGAGCATAAGTCTCCCTCGCTTATACAAAACTGAATAATGACTTTGACTTGCGATGCCGGAAACTTTCTGGAAAGCGAAAAAAGTGATTGACAGTCTGGGCAAAGAGGGGCATAAACCTCCTCCGCGTTCATGAAAAACTGCATAATGACTTTGACTCGCTGCTTCGAAAGGATTTTCGGGAAAGCGAAAAGAAGTGATTGACAGGATGAGCGAAAGGGAGCATAAACTTCCCTCGTTCTTACGAAAACTGAATACAGCTTGAAACAACGCCGCCTGAAGAAATTCGGCGGGATTGAAAAAAAGTTGTTGACAGCGAGAACGAAAGGGGGCATAAACCTCCTTCGCGCCGCCCGAAAGGACGGCGGGCCGAAATGGCCGAGTGGTTCATTGACAAGTGAATAGCGAGTGGGAAGAAAGTCATTGAGATTCCGATTTCTGCGAAAGCAGGAATCTTGTACAGATTTGAACTGGAGAGTTTGATTCTGGCTCAGATTGAACGCTGGCGGCGTGCTTAACACATGCAAGTCGAACGTGAAAGGGGCTTCGGCCCTAAGTAAAGTGGCGCACGGGTGAGTAACACGTGGATAATCTGCCCTTATGATCGGGATAACAGTCGGAAACGGCTGCTAATACCGGATACGCTCAAAATGAACTTTTTGAGGAAAGGTGACCTCTGCTTGCAAGTTACTGCATGAGGATGAGTCCGCGGCCCATTAGCTAGTT
>JAEWKM010000022.1:0-30680 GCA_023386035.1 Pseudomonadota bacterium | reverse complement strand
GTTCAGCGGCATTACTGCCGATAATAAGCACCGCATCGGCATTCTTGATGTCGATCCAGTGGTTGGTCATTGCACCGCGTCCGAACGACTCTGCCAGAGCCGCAACAGTGGGGCTGTGTCAGACCCGTGCCTGGTGGTCCATATGGACAACACCCAGGCCGCGCAAGGCTTGATGGATAACGGCGCATTCCTCGTTGGAGGCGTGCGAGGTACCCATCCAGAATATGGATTCCAAACGGTTGACCGTCTGGCCTTTTTCATTTTTGAGGATCATGTCCTTGTCGCGGGCGTCCTTCACGCGACGTGCAATCTGCTCAAGAGTCCAGTCCCAGTCCTTCTCTTCCCACTTATCGCTGTGAGGAGCACGGTACAGGGGCTTTTTCAGGCGATGATCGCTTGTGTACATCGAGTAGAGAGCCGCGCCCTTGGCGCACAGCGCTCCCTCGGTAATGGGAAAGTCCGGATCGCCTTCGGTGGAGACAAGCTTGCCATCTTTTACATAAGCGATGATCTGACACTGAACGGAACAAAAGGGGCAGATGCTCGATACTTCACGAGCCCCTTCAATCTTGAGTTTAACGGCGTAAGCCTGAGCTTCGCCCAAATCGAAGCCCAGGTGCCCCAGCGTGAGGCATATTACCCCCGCACCGACACCTTTGAGAAAACTCCGTCGGGTGCTTTTCATAAGACCTCTCCTTGTTTAAGCCTATCGTATGCGCGGGATCGAGGCAGGCAACCGCGCAAAACTGCTTTGGCGAACAGAAAATGATCGCCCTGATAATAAAATGAATCGTAGTCACCATATTCCAAAAATCGTGATGTCGCAAGATTGTTCGATTATTTATATTGGAGTCTCAGTAGTTTGTGACTTTTTTCTCTATACAGCAAAATGTCATACCATTACGAATGCATACTCGTTAAACAGCATTGAAAAACTTTCCGCATGGCTGAAATCTGATTCCAACACACTGCCACCATCATGCTGAAATACATGCCATTTTATCTGACAATTTTAATATGGGCTTTATCTGAATTTTTTTTGCGCTACATGAATGAAAAACACGCGAAATCTAAACAGACAGGCCGTCCGGATACCGGACGGCCTGTTGACATCACCGCAAAACCTGCGTGTATGGTTTTTCAATATTTTGAAGTCTGCTGAATTCTATTTCAAGCTGCCAAGCCTATGCCCGTATTCTCAAAAATAGCCTTCTGCTGTTGCAATCGCGCTACAAAACTAGTCTTGATACACTTCAGGCGGAATACTTTTAGCAACATAAATATTGCAAACCCTGGTGTAATTCTGCTCAATAAAATCCTTAAACCTGCTGTCATTAAAATAGTCATCCACAAAATCAACCCAAAGAACCTTTGGAGATTTTGTCATGATCAGCTCGGGAATATCATAAAGCTCTTTGCCTCTGGAAAAATGTTCCGTGTCAAGTTGGCTCAATTCTAAATTATGCCAATAATACCCCTGAACATCCCGCCGGACAGGACAGACTTCGTGGCTGCCCAAAATTTCTTCATCTTCGCTGGTAACGCGCAGCACTATGTCATATTGCCGCTTAACACACTTATCAATGCCATCCATTACAAAACTGCTTATACTTTGAACAGCATTGTAAAAAACAAGAAGAAGAAGCAAGGCAACAATCGCATTTTTAATCTTGCGGTCCTGCAATATGCTGAAGCTGCTCGAAAGAGTTATGACAATGAAGGGAAAGAGCGGAATGTAATATTGTTCGTATGGTGTGGGCAAAAGAGCAAAGAAAACGCAGAATCCCAAGAAAATTATCGAAGTAAACTGGAATGGAGCTCTTTTTATGATTCTTATTTCCGCTATAATGAGAGATATGCTGCAAAAAAACAGGGGAAGCTTCAAACGAACCCACCCGTAAACCATAGAAATTTTAAAATTGAACAGCCAGTTCAACTCAAAATAATCTACAAGCACGTGTTCCTTCGACATGAAATACAGCAGATAGCCAAGCGCCAAGAGAGGAAGTACCAAGGCTATCAAAAAATCCCGAAGGTAAAGTTCTTTTTTATAGAGCTGGTAGATTGCGCAGAGGCAGAACCCAAAAAGAAGAAAAACGGCTTTTTGAAGAAACAGAAAGGATGCAAAAAAAAGCAGAAAAGAAAGAACCAAGCACAGCAGGTTTTTATTTTTCAGATAGATAATGTAATAATACAGGCCTGAAAAAAATGCACCCACCATAAATATATCAGGTCTCACCAAAAGACTTGAATGAACGACCATATCTATACTTAACAGTACGGTAACAAAAAGAAAGACACTCTTTCTGTCTCCTCCTTTCAATACCGATATCTTGTATGTATAAAAAGCCGTTATAAGTAGTGCGCAAAGCGACAAACTGCGCCCGATGTAAAGGAGATAGTACGTATCTGGGAAGCTTTTTACAAAAGGAGCAAGAAAAATCCAATATAAAAAATGATGGTGCTGAAAAAAATCTCTATAGGGAACTTGCCCTTGCAACATCAAGTATGCGGAATACAAATGTTCGTATTCGTCATGGTCCAGCGGGTTAAAGATTACGGAATATCCCAGAATAAGCAGGCTGGCGCAAAAAAGGAATACACAAAGAAAAAAGACTGACGGCCTCATGTCTGTTGAGTTGACGCCAGACGCGTCCATCATTGCTGGTTTGGCATCCATACTAAAATGGCAGGCCAAGCAAGTATTGCGCCACAAACCGTGTAGCTTTGGACATTTCATTTTTTCCGGTAGGCGGTCTTTCCTGCCTGATACAGTGCCGAAGCCTCGCCAGCGGCATCAGAGAACCCTTAAATTTCCTATTTTTCTTCATGATATTCGCTTTCAGCGTTAACTTTCCAAATATCATGCTTGCTGACATTACTGCCCAGGATATGGTCCACGCAGAAAAAAGATGTAAGCATGGAATGGTCCATATTATTATATCTGTGCTGACCATTGCGGCCAACGCAGTAAAGCCCGCCCACTCCGGTCAGCCAGCGGCGAAGCGTTTCAATTTCTTCATAGGTATCAAAATATGCGGGATAGGCTTTCTTGACCTTTTCGCAATGCATATCAAGCACATCTTCACGGCTGATAATATTCATAGTGACCATTTCATCAATTGCGCGATTGATGAGTTCCTGATCAGAAAGCTGCCAGAAGCTGTCGCCTTCAGAGCAGAAGTATTCCATTCCAACCCATACGGTATTCTCAGGGTCCTTGACCAGGTAAGGTGACCAGTTGTTGAATATTTGCAGTCTCCCGACCTGAACTTCGGGTTCCTGCACATATATCCAGCAATCGGGCACAATATTGCCCAAGGTCTTCATGGCGGTGGTGTTTTTCAGCTTGAAGCGCTGTACAAGCAACCCTACCGTGATGAAGTCCCGGTAGGGCAAGCCAGCGGCTACACGGGCCACATCTTGCGGAATTTCCACGTCGCTCATGGCCTGCATGAGATCTTTGAGCGGCATGGATGATATTACGGTATCAGCCTCAAGAACCTGTGTGCCTTCGGCGGTGTCACAAACCACACCAGTGACGTTGCCGTCCTTACAAAGGATACGTGTTGCCGTGTACCCTTTCAAAATTTTACCCCCCATAGACTCGATATCGGCGGCCACCTGTTCCCACAGCTGGCCCGGGCCAAATTTGGGATACCAAAACTCTTCAATCAGTGACGTTTCAGCTTTTCCGCTGTCTTTCTGTCCCAGGGCCTTTTTGACGCTGTCCAGTAAAAGTTTGAAGACAGAAAGTCCCCGAACCCTCTGAGCACCCCAATCGGCAGCGAGCTGTGAAGGATGCCGCCCCCAGACCTTGGTGGTGTAGGATTCAAAAAACATTGAATAAAGCTCACGCCCAAACCGGTTGATATAAAAATCTTCCAGCGATTTTTCCTGTCGCTTGAACACGCAGGACCACAGGTAAGAAAACCCGGCTCGCATGGTGCGCAACAGCCCCATGTTAAGAAAAGTCGCCATCTTGAGGCTGAGTGGATAATCGAAAAAGCGCTTGGCAAAGTAAATTCTTGAAACACGGTCACGCAGCAGCATAACCCTGTTTTCAGTTTCAGGGTCAGGCCCGCCGGGCGCAAGAGCTCGCTCCCGATGCAGTATCAGGTCATCCTTGGCAGGAGCGCCCTGCAGCGGCAACATTTTTTTCCACCAGTCCATTATCGTCTGATCTTTGGAAAAAAACCTGTGCCCGCCAATATCCATACGGTTGCCGTTGTGGCATACGGTTCTTGAAATACCGCCAATCTCTTGTGTTTCTTCAATAACAATGACGTCTACTTCACTGTTTTTGACAAGAAGGTCATAGGCTGCAGTCAGTCCGGCAGGACCTGCTCCGACAATGATGATACTTTTCATGCACCGCTCTTTATACTTGCGATAGTTCTACGCAATTGATTGCGTATGCCAACATTGAAGGAAAAATACTTGTGCGCAATAAAGGAATAGATGGTTATGACACCAACAGAAAAAACATGCGCTACAAATTGCGAAGAAACAGCAAAGCCCGCCAAGGCAATGTCTTCAATTTCGAAAAAAAGAAGCAATTGCATTGAAAAATGCGCGACAACAGCCGTCAGCAGTGTACCTATCAAGGCAACAACCAAAAATGTGCCAAACTGCTGAGAGAGCTTGCGCCCTTTATATTTGAAGTTGAGTTTGTAATTCAGAATGAAATTTACGAGCAAGCCTGCACTGGCTGCAATAAAGACAGAAACGATATAGGGAAACAGATTCGCATTATAAAGCAAATAACCACAAAGAAGGTTCACCAGAGCGGCTGTACCACCAAATGCGATGAAGTATAAAAAGTTTCTGGAAAGCAGAAAGTTAAACATATACCACTGAAATCCCTAGTATTCATACCCGCAATGGCCGGACAAATCCGACCTTAAAATCCGTAAAGATGTGGTTATTATAGTATACGGATCAGTAAAGAAAGACAATGCACATGCTTTAGCCAACAGGCAAGACCTTGTATATCATAGACGCCCAAACAGGGAGAACTAGGAAATTACACTAGTTGTGCCAACGACGATGCCTGATACAGCCTCTTAATCAAAAAAATTAGGGGTAGCCAGCACTTTTTGCGGCTTACCCCTAATTTTTATTTATTCACTATGAAAAGCCAGTTCTGCGGTTATTCAATGTCCAAGACTGGGGTGAAATATACCTTAATTCAAGCAACTTGCCCCGCTGTCAATTTACCTTGAGCAGACTGCCCGTAAAATGTTGAGCATTTAAAATCATTCTGCCGATAAATGTAACTCTCGGCAGAATCCACGCCGTGCTGTGGGCACGGAACTTTCGCGCACCGCCAGGGGCTGTTTCCAAAGCTAAAATGCTCTATTTGCCGTACCAGCACTTTGGCCATGTGCAGGTATGGCAGGCAAGGCAGTAGCCCCCCTCGCCCAGACGGGCGAGTTCTGCGCGGGTAACTTCCCGATTGGCCAGCAGGCGCGGCAACACCAGATCCAGAAAGGTTGTCTTGAAGTAAAGCGCGCAGGCGGGCACGCCAAGCACCTGCATGTCGCCGCCAGAGCCGGGTATGCGCCCCATAAGACTCATGGTTCCCGGCAGTACTGGCACGCCGTGCAGCACGTCGGTCAGCCCTGCGTCAACGAGTGCCTGACGGGTCACATCGTCGGGATCAACCGAAAGGCCGCCCGTGGTGACCAGCAGGTCAACCCCGGCCTCACGCATGTCAGCCACAGCCTTGGCCATCAACGCCCTGTCATCGGGAACAATGTCCGTCTTTGCCACGCTGCATCCCAGCATGGTGACCTTGGCCGTTATGACAGGAATAAACTTGTCTTCAATGATGCCCTGAAAAACTTCCGTTCCGGTGACCAGAATACCCACTCGCGCCTTGCGCAGGGGCAGCACGCTGAAAAGCGGCCCGGCTTCCAGAGCTTCAAGAGCCTGCGAAAGCCGTTCGCGCGTGATAAAGAGCGGAATGGCGCGCGTGCCAGCCAGGGGGCCATCCTGCTTGACCAGGGTGGCGTCCTGCCGGGAGGCCACCATTATTTCGGGCACAAGGTTAAACTGGCGCATGCGTTCAACATCTACGCTGAAAAGGCCGTCCCTTGCGGCGGTAAATTCCACCTTGCCCTCGCGGGGCGGCAGGGAATAGGCCACGCCCTCGCCCGCCATGCGACGGGCAAAAATCTCTGCGGCTTCATTTTCATGCACCAGATCGCTATCGCCAGCGGTAAGGGAAGCAGCCCCATCTTCGGCAGGGCTGTCAGTGACAGCCACATGAAAACGCCCCATCTGTTGCAAACGGCAGATATCGCCCACGCTGATACGCTGCCCGGCCTTGAACTCCGGCCCTTTGAACTGGCCAGGCTCTATGCGGGTCATGTCATGCGCCACGGTTTTTCCCACAGCTTCTTCCACTGGCACGACGCGCACGCCCGTAGCGGCTTCATGACGTTCAACCGCCCGGATTTCCCGCCGGGCTACCACATAGGGAGCTTCGCCCTGGCAGCCACGGCATACGGGGCCGTCTTCTACCGGGTAAGCTTCACCGCACACAGGACAGCAGACAATGCGCGTCATGTGCTTGTGCCCGATGAAACGGTGCTTCACCGTTATAGGCTCAACCTTGCATATGGTGTCGCCAGCCTGCTCTATTTCGGCCTCAAGCTGCGGCACATCCTGATCTTTCTTGGGTTTTTTCTTGAAAAACCACCCTTCTATTTCCGGGTAGGCAGCCATCTTCACCGGATCAATGCTCACGCGCACGCCTTCACCGGTGTGCTTGTCAAAAAGAGACACGGCGTAACGGCCCAGGTTGTGAATCTTCATCCACCCGTTGCCAATGCTGCACAAGGTCAAAAGCTGCACCGCGTCAGGCAGACACTTGCCCGATTCCACCACGGCTTCGAAAAGCGTGCCTTCGGGCAGATGTTTTTTGGCCAGCTCCACCATATACCCGCCCACAAGCAGGCCAGGAGCCGCATAACCGTGAAAATTCTCCGCCAACTGGCGAAATTCATCAAAAGTATAGGAGCCAATATTCATGCTCTTCTCCAGATAATGCTGCCCTTATTCAGGCAGATGGGGGCTGTGTTTCGCACTTCTTTAAGTCAATTTACTCTTTATTGCTACCTGTGAACTATATTTATCCAACATGGCCGGATACCCGCCCGAGGGCAAATGCCAAGGCTTTTCGCCCGGCCCGCTATTTACGGCGCAAAACAATTTTCTGGCATAACAGCCAGCCATTGCTGTGAAAATCACTCTTTTTCTAAAAACCGTGTATTTTATGTCCCAACATGGCTTGAGCCCAGGCCATATCTTCAGGAGTATTGCAGTTGAAAAAAGGGCCAGACTCTTGGGGTTCATAGTCCAAAAAATTCTGAAGTTCGCGCGGTACCACACTGGCGAGCCTCCGTTGCCCCTGCGCCAGAGCATCTGCAAAATATGGCAGAGCGGCTACCTCGTAAATCGCGGTCAGGGCTTGCACACGGCCCGTCGGCCGCTCACGGTAAGCTGTCACCAAACTCGTGACCGGAGCCTCGCTTCTGGCCGCAAGCAGCCTGCGCAAGGTGGACGCGTCCATAAATGGCAGATCGCAGGAAAGCGCCAGAACGGCCGCATAGCCGAGCTCTTCAGCCCGGCACAAAGCCGCTTGCAGGCCCGCCGTGGGGCCAACCCCCTGCACGGCGTCAAAAACACACTCATACCCCTGACGGGGAGCATCAGCGCGGCAGGAAACAAGACAGACAGGCAAAAGCGAAAGCAATAGAGAGTGGGCACGGGCCAGCATGCTGCCATCGGCGCATTCTTCAAGAGACTCTGCCGCCATCGCGGTTGTCAGGAGCGGCAAGCGCAGCAGGGCCTTGTCCTTGCCCATACGGCTGGAAAGCCCACCCGCAAGCACCACCCCGGCAACCGGGCCCCGGCCCTCATTTAGCTTCATGCCCGCTCTCCCCATAGCTGTGATCCGCCCCGCCTATGTCTTGCGCAAACGGGCTGAGTCCCGTCGCACCATCGCACATCCTTCGCGTATTATTCGCGCATTCTTATAATGTAACCGCTGTGCCGTTCATGTCAAAACAGGAATGCAGTAAGAAGCAGATTTTCTCACTGCGCAGAGCCGTAACACTTCAAGCAACTGTCCATATTACCACTATTTTCAGCAGATGCACGCCTCTGCCGGACACATTGTGCAGCGCTCATGCATTTGCTATGCTGCCTTGCGCTGCCGTCTGCGGGGGGACGCCGTGACTGACGCGGCAAAGGACACGTTTCAGGGAGAGAGCATGGGCCAGGATATTTTTGACCTTATTGTCGTTCTGACGCTGGCATTCTTTGCCGCGCGGGGCTACATAAACGGCTTTGTGGGCGAGGTAGCGGGTATAGTGTCCCTTTTGGGCGGCTTTTGGGTGGCCCACAACTATCACGACATGCTTTCACCCCACCTGGCCTTCATTACCGACCCGGGCTGGCGTACCATTGCGGCTTATGTGCTGGTTTTTCTGGGTGTACTTATTGCTGTGGCTCTGCTGGCTCGCCTGCTGCAAAAAATTCTTTCATTTTCTTTTGTCAGCTGGGCCGACAGAATGGCCGGAGCCGCGCTGGGGATTGCCAAGGGGGCGCTTCTGTGGTCTCTGGGCATGATTGTGCTGCAAAAATTTTTCTCCCATGCGGCCTTTATGCAGCACAGCCGCGTGCTGCCCTACTTCACCGCTCTTACGGCGCAGGTTCGGGGCTGGCTGCCGCCTGACCTGGTATCGCGCCTGGGGCTTTAACATCGCATTCGTAACTGGCAAGGAAGCGTAGATTTTATGGAAAAGAACGCAGTTGAAGAGTTGCAGGGTATCATTGACAAACTCACCAGCCCCGAAGGCTGCCCCTGGGACAAAGAACAGACAGCCCAGACCCTGGCCGACTATGTGATTGAAGAAAGTCATGAGCTGGTCAGCGCCATCCGCTCCGGCAATGTGGCCGATATCCGCGAAGAACTCGGCGATGTGGCTTTTCTGCTGCTATTTGTGGCCCGTCTGTACGAAAAAGATGGACAGTTCACCTTTGCCGACGCCCTCAATAACAACAAGGCCAAGATGATCCGCCGCCACCCGCATGTCTTTGGCGATACGGTATTTGACAGTCTGGACGAACAGCTCAAGGCCTGGGAAAAAATCAAACGGGCCGAACATGCTGACGAAGACGGCAAGCCCAAGGGACTGTACGACAGCCTGCCCGAAAGCCTGCCCCCGCTGCTCAAGGCCTATCGCATCCATTCCAAGGCGGCCCGCGTTGGGTTCACCTGGCCGGAGGATGAAGAAGTGGAACAGCAAGTCGAAGCCGAATGGCTGGAATGGCTGGACGCCTCGGCCAGCAACGATGCCGAAGCCCAAAAGCACGAACTGGGCGATCTGCTTTTCAGCATTACCGAACTGGGCCGCCGCAAGGGCATCAAAGCCAGCGAAGCCCTTGATCTCGCTACGCGCCGCTTTTTGAAACGCTTTGCCCGGATGGAAGAACTGGCCCGTCAGCAGGGACAGGACTTTGCAGCTTTGAGCCTCGACGAAAAGGACGAACTGTGGAATACGGCCAAGGCAGAGGAAGAGGCCAAGTCCTGACCACGCGGCAAGTGCGGCCAGAACAGCGTGCCGGAGCATTCCGGTCTTTTCTTGCGGCATCATTTATGGCTTCGCGCTTTGTGCCGTTCTTTTTCTGCGCGCTGCTGGCTTTTCTGCTTTGCGCCTGCACGCCACGCCAGCAAGGCGCGGCGCGGCATGGCTCTGGCGCAGCCTCTGCGGCATCCGCAAAAAACGGCGTTTTGCCCCGCGCTGATCCGGGCTACCTGCAATGGCTTGAACGCCAGTCCATGCTTGGCTCCACACAGGAGCTGACCGCCCAGGTCTCCGGCACGGAACTTATCTGGCGCAACAGCGCTGCGGCCCGGCGAGTGCCATTGTTGCTCTCCGCCGCTCCGGCATGGCTGGATGTGAATCCGCATACGGTCATATCAGGCCAGCCTTTCTGGAAGGCGCTCGGCTTGTCGGGTCTGCCGGAATCTCTTGGCCAGGCGGATCTGAACGGGCTGTTTGTAGCCCCCACAGGCGAAAAAGGCGACATCTGGGCCAGCCACAAAATGTCCACCCCCGGCGGCGTCAACGTGACGGCCCTGCGTCTGGACCCGGCTTTGGGGACAGAAGAAGACTTTGAAAAAACAGCCGCCCGCCTGGAAAAACAGAATATCCAGATGGGCGGCGAATTGCCGCCCGCTGCCACGGGCCTTGGGCCGGACTTTATTCTACAGGCGCGTCATGCCTCGCGTTTTGACGGTCTTTATGCAATGATGGCTGTGCCGCAAAAGGATTGGGACGCGCTGCCAGTCACCGGCGATGAATGGGATTGCCTGCCCCTGCGGCCACAGGCTGTACAAACCCTTGTGCAACGCGGTCTTTTGCCCCCGACGCTCAGCCGGGACACCCTACCTTGGGCGACTTCCGGCGGCTGGGCGGTCACAGGTGAAGTGCGCGGCGCTGACGGCCAGACCCGGCGCTGGGTATACCGCTACAGCGGCCACGCCCTGCGCCCCGTGCTGTTGTGGCAGGACCCTTCGGGGCAGACCCGGCGTATATTTTCAGCAGCGGTTATCCGCCATACCGGATTGCAGCAACAGACTCTGGCAGGCCTGCGCCTGGAAGCCCTCATGGGGCTGGATGTGCCCGCCCAAACTGGAAGCGCGGCCTCAGGCCAGACAGGCGGCCAATCAAAAGATTTGGCAAAAGATTTGACGAAAAGTCTGGCTCCATCGGGCCGTCATGCCGAGGCGTCAGCCCTGGCGGAACTGACGCCCGGTCTGGAAGCTCTGGATGCTCTTGCGCGCGAAATTCACCGTTATGGCGGTTGGGCCATGCAAGATGACGCGCTGCCGCCATCCCTGACCAGAGCGGTGCTGGATACAGCAGTAGATTTTACGCGTGATACGATTACCGAACCCGCCACGGCGTACGCCCTGCTGAGCAGCGACGCCGCGCCCCTGACCCGGCTTTTGCGCGCCTCACTGGAACAAGGCGTTGACCACAGCCGCCTGGCGCGCGGGCAGAAGGACGTACAGGGCGTGGATTGGCGGCCCCTGCTGGATCTGCCGCAGGGGCGGGATATGATACGCCGGGCGCAGCAACTGGCCAAGGCATCGCCCGAAGATACCACGCTGTGGAGCACGCAGGCGGGGCTTGCAGCTCTGACCCTGGGGCTGGATTCCACATCCGCTGCCCGCCCTGAACATGCGGCGGCCATGCGGCAGACAGTTTTATTGCTGCTCTCGTTTCGTGTGGGGCTTCCCGGCCTGACCTTTGTCAGCCCGCAGGACATGACAGGTGCGCTCAACCTGCCGCAACCTCCGGCGGGCATGCCGGGCAGTATGGGCAGCGTACCCCTGTGGGATGAGCGCCTGGGCGTCACCGGGGGGGTACCCCCTGCGCCGCTGGCTTTTGGCGCTTTGGACAGGCAATGGGCTGACAAGCAAAGTTTTGTTCACGAACTGGCCGCACTTCTGCGAGCCCGGCGGGATGCTGGTCTGGCGGGGGGGCGTGTTGTAAATATTTATTCCGGCCCGTCTGGCTGCGTAGGTGTTCTGAGTACCTTGCCCGGCGGCGGCTACTGGTTGCTGGCTGCCAATTTTTCAAACAAAAGCCAGCGCCTTGCCTGCGCCCTGCCAGCCCCGGCGCGTGGAGCCAGAGATATCCTGAAAGGCCAGAACCTGCCCGTGCAAGGGCCTACTGTGGAACTTGACCTTGACGCCCGCCAGTCCCGGCATGTGCTGCTCGTGGGACAGGCGGCAACTTCTGAAGGAGCGTACCAATGACCCAGAACCCCACCAAGCCTGAAGACGACCAGCACAACCGCACGGACTCTGTGGATGCTGTGGACCAGGCCCCTTCCAACGGGGCTGGGCAGGACGCTCAGGCCCATGCGCCCAATGGGGAGCAAAGCGAAAAACTGCAGTGCTCCTGCACGGCTTCACCTGACCCGCATGAAACGCACTCTGATTCGCAGGATCCACACCAAGCCCACAATGCGGGCTATGTGCCCGACTCTGCTTCTGCCCAAACGGCTGGCCATGTTGCCGGGCAAACGAGCGCCCAAGGTTCGACCAGCCAAAATGAAGAGAAACCCAAGGGCCGGGGTATGCTTTCATCGTGGCGCGGCAGGGCAAGCAAATCCGCGCCTGCCCAGGAAAGCGTCGCCGCAGCGGGTCCCGCTGCTACCGCCGCTGTGCAGCCCAATCCCGCGCAAAAATTTTTTGAAACCGCCAGCCGAGTAGGGCCGTTCTTTTTACTGCTGATACTGCTGGCGCAGGCATGGCCCGCTTTTATGGGCAATGGCCTGTACTGCCCGCGCGAAGCCGAAAGCATTCTTATTTTCAACCAGACGAGCCAGAGTGGGCTGTGGCTCGCCCCCGCCGCTCCGGGGCTTGCTCACTGGCCCGTGTACCACTGGTATCTGGCGGGCATGCAGTGCCTTCTTGAAATGGCTGGTCCCAGCTTCGGGCACCTGCTCTTCCCCCTCGCTGGTCTTGCGGGCGCAATACTCTGCGTCCTTGGCGTGTGGACCCTTGCCCGTGTGTCAGGTCTCAACTCGCAGGCAGCACTGGCTGGCGGCATGATTCTTCTTTCCGCCCCGCTTTTTGTACCTCTGGCCCATTTTACCGGGCCTGAAAGTCTGGCCACTGCCCTTACCCTCTTTTCACTGGCGCTGCTCTGCCACGGCTGGCAAAAGCCCCATGCCTGGATAAGCCTGCCCGCTGGTTTTGTGCTGGCGGCTCTGGCCGGGCTCACAGGCGGTCTTTTCCAGATCATGCTGCCGCTGATAGCCAGCATTTTCTTTCTGGGCTGGCGCGGTACTTTCCGCCGGGCGCAGGGTCTCGACGGCGTAACGGGTTTTGTGCTGCTGCTTCTTCTGGTGGCCTGCTGGCTTGGCGGCGTCATGCTGTGGCAGCAACCCGAAGGATATTTGAAGTTTCTGGGCGAGCGCCTCATGCTGTGGCCCTGGCCCAGCACCAACTGGTGGCTGCCCCTGCTCATAGCCGCTGCGGGCCTGCTGCCCTGGCTGGCTATTGTTGCCTGTGTTTCCTGGGTACGGGTACTGCGAACCGCCCCCGGCGACCTCGCGGCCTCACGCAAGGACAGGGCTGGCATCGCCTTTATGTGGATAAGCGTGGCCGTGGCCGCCGTTCTGAGCTTGACGGCCTATGACCCGGTCAGCGCGTCTCTTACAGTTATATGCCTTGCGGCCCCTCTGCTGGGTAAGGCGCTCTTGCGCCTCACTGGCCTGGGTGGCCGCCTGTTCTTTATTTTCGCCGCGCTCTGCCTGCTGCATGCGGGCATGGCTTTGGCCGCAGCTGGCTTTGGCCCCACGCTGGACTGGATGGGGGGCTTCTTCAAATTCACCCTCACCGCCGACCAGCGTGAAATGGTTCTTGGCCTCAAGGCTCTGCCCATTCTCGGCGTCATATGCATTGTCGCCGCAATACTTCTGGCCCGCATGGTGCGCAAAGGCGCCCACGGCGGCATGGGCGGCGCGCTGCTTATCTGCGCCATCATTGTCATCCTTCTGGCCCAGCCGGGCACCCTGCTGCTTGGCCCGCAACTGAAGGCAGTTCCGCAGGCCAAATTGCGGCATATTGAAGAAATTCTGATGCCCGCGCCTGAGGTTCCTGCTGCTGAAACTCCCGCGCCTGAAGCGGCAACGCCCGCAGCACCTGCCGAAGGGGGCACTACGCCCGAAAACGCTTCGCCAGAAAACGCTTCACCGGACGCGGTTGCGCCACAGGCTCCTGCCCCAGAAGGTTCCAGCCCGGATTCTGGCAAACAGCTCTCGCCAGTGGAAGCGGCGCTTGAAAAAGCTGCGTCAGAAGCCGCTGCCTACGATGCCAAGGTGATGGAAGAGATGGACATGAAGCACGGCAAGGTTCCTGCTGCGCCCGCTGCAGCCCCCAAGGTTGAAGGTACTGCGCCTGAAGCAGCCGATGCCGCCAAGGTTGCCCCTGCTGGTTCTGCTGCCGAGCCTGTGCCTGCAGCGCAACCGGAAGGCGCTCCCGCTGTTGGCGGTGCTGGCGGCGGCGCAAGCGACGCCCCGCAGACTTCCGCCCCTGCTGCTGCAGACGAACAGCAGGCGAAATAGCGCAACTTCATAACGTTGAATAATAAAAGCGCCCTCTGCCAACTGGCAGGGGGCGCTTTTACTATCAAGGCAGAGCTTGGGTAAACGCTGTGCTCTTAACAAATGTGAAAAATTATTGCCTGGGGCGGAGATTGCATTTATCGGCAGATTACCTTTGAAAAAAGTATTTCAAAGGTAATTTACTCCAGACATAACGGACTGTGCTTTATAAAAAATCACGCTTCTGTCTTGGCCGGGCGCACCTCAAGGCCAGCCTGACGCAACACCGCGCGGGCTCCGGGCAGGTCAAATTCCCGCCACGGACCAAGGCTTGATACCGTATCGCGCGGGTTGGCGGCCTGCTCCACAATAATGGTATTGGCCCCGCAGCGCAGAGTTTGCGGGGTGGGCGGGTGCACGCAAAGATGCTGCCCGCCGTCTGGATATTCAAGCCGGGCAATGGCGGTCACGCGCTTCAGGTATGAGTCCGACACCTGCCCCAACCGCGCCAGCGGCGTACCCATAATGGGCACCCGCGCCATTACCCCCGTGCCTGACGCTCCCAAAGACCGCGCGCGGCGAGCCTCGGTAAGAATTTCTTCGGCGCGGTGTTCCGGCCCAAGCGGCTCAATAAGATATTGCAGTTCAAGGCCGCCCTTGAGCACGTTCTCAATGGTGCGCATACGCATATCCACGCTGTGCCCCGTGTCTTGCCCTTCCCGCAGCCGCACCACATGATAGGACATGGAAAAACCGGAATCCTTGAGCGCCCGAACCGTTTCCAGACTCATTTCACCCGTATTGATAACAAGATGGATGTCGTTGCCGATGCGGTCTCGCGTCAGGCGGCCCAAACGCTGCAATATTTCCAGAGGATAATGCTGCGTCGTGCGCAAAACCACAAAGTCTGCCCCGCCGTCCGCCAGTTGCCCGGCTTTTTCCAAAATGGCCTCTTCAGTAAGGGGTGGAGAAGTGTTATAGGCGTCCCACTGGGCGGCATGACTGCAAAAAGTACAGCCCATGTCGCATGGGGTACTGTCAATGCCAATGGCCCCCCAGATGAACCCCCGGTTGCCCGCAAGGGCACGGCTCATGCTGTCTGCTTTTTCCAGAAGATGGCCAACGTGCCTGTCGCTGACAGTCGTATCCAGCAGCATATCTATTTCTTCAGCGCCAAAAACCTCTTTCGTCTTCCTATCACTCGGCATGGCAAGCCTCCTGGCGGCATGATCCGCCATAACCACGCTACAAGCGCGCTTTTTATAAAATCGATATATCCGACTACTCCCGCTATTAGACCAAGTCAAATAACAGAGCAACACACTTTGAATATACTTGTCCGAAGCGAGGACTAAAAAATCGCCCTACGCAGCCTCGACAATGTCTGTGCCTCTGACTAGGGTGGAAGCAGAATCTGTATCTTACCCCTTGGCTGTTTCTCGGCAATCCTGAACAGCATCTTGTCGGCGTCCTGATACGGCGCGGAACAATCACGGATCAAGCATGAAAACGTTAAAAAAGCTAAAAACACCGCTCCACCCCGATGAAGAGCACGGCGCTGATTGTACAGACCGGACGAATTTTTCGGTTCCGGAAGACAGTCACTTTGAAGGTTGCGCCTGCACTGGCAAAAACCTTACCCGGCTGGTGCGGCCAGCCATTCTGGCAGTGCTGGCCCGCGAAAATCTGCACGGCTACCTTATCCTTGAACGCCTGGCCGAAAGGGCCATGTTCAATGATCAACCCGCAGATCCGGCGGGCATCTACCGCGTGCTCAAAAGTATGGAACTGGAAGGTCTTGTGACTTGTGCCTGGGATATGCAAGGCAGCGGCCCGGCCCGCAGGCAATATGCCCTGACAGACAGGGGCCGATCGTGCCTCGGCCAATGGTTGGGCACACTGGAAGAGTATCTGGCTTCTGTTGAAGATATTGTGGACAACGCAAGAAGCGCACTGGCGGCAGCCCCGCTGGCAGCTCCCGTGGCTACTGCCGCAGCATCCCGGCAAAACCAGGCGGCCACAGGCGCAGCCCAGAGCTGCCGTTGCGCGGCAAAACCTCTGCCCGGGTCAATTGACAGTTCAGATCCTTTTAGTGATAGTTAACTATCAAGAGCATTTTTATTTTGCGGATGGTCATTGGTAAAATTTCGCTGCGCTGCGCTGACAATTGGCCCGCAAGCTAACTATCGCGGCACACCGCAGCGAACGGTGTGTACCGATTTTATATTAGGCGCGCTACTACTCTGGAGACTACATGAAACTACAGGCGACAATGGACACGCTGGCGGCGGCTGAACCCGCGCCTTCAGTCTTTTGCGCCTCCGAATCATGTATGCTTTGCAAAAACCGGAGCCTGACACGCTCTGGCATGACTTGAATATTGGCGCTGTGGGGCAGGTTGTCTCGCCTGAATTTCTGAACAGCGCCATTTTGTTGTATCATTAGGCGGTTCAGATTTTCCGCCGAACCCTCCTCTTCACAGCGCGCCCCGCACCATGCGGGGCTTTTTTTGGCCCTTGGTCATATACCCGCGATCAGGCCATGCGATGCCCCAGCCCAGATTGATTTTGAACCGCGGTATTTTCAAACTTGTATGTTTTTCTGCAATTAAAGGCAGCCCGGCCAATTGGGTCTGCCCACTTGTTTTGCAGCAGCAGGCTAACTTTAGAGCAGATTAACTTTGAAAATGTGTATTTTCAAAGTTAAATACACGCTCGTTACGGCGTTTAATCGCGCAATAAATAGCGGTGCTGTCTTCATCCGTAACTTCTTTCGCCGCAACGGCTGGAGCTGTGCTTACGCCTCCACGGCGGGCGTCTGCTCACGCAGCCACCTGAGCATTTCAAAATTGAAATGCTCTAAAATGAATCATTTTACTTCTGTGTGCAGGAGAAAACCAATGCTTGCAGCCGGAATAGACGTGGGCTCCGTGGCCGCCAAGGCCGTCATTTTTGACTCCGCCGCTCAGGCCGTGGTTGGCAGCGCGCTGCTGCCCACTGGCTGGAACACGCGCGAAGCAGGAGAAGCAGTTCTGGACGCTGCCTGTCATAGGGCTGGCGCCAACCGCAATGATCTGGAGCAGGTTGTGGCTACTGGCTACGGACGTATTGCCCTGCCCTTTGCCCAAAAAACCATTACTGAAATTACCTGCCACGCAAAGGGAGCCGCATGGCTGTTTCCCGGTTCAGGTGTTGTGCTCGACATCGGCGGGCAGGACAGCAAGGCCATCAGCCTGGATGAAAATGGCGGCGTGCGTGATTTTGTCATGAACGACAAATGCGCGGCGGGCACCGGACGTTTCCTGCAAGTGCTAGCCGGGATTCTGGGCATGCCGCTTGATGAACTGGGAAAAGCTGCGGCCAACGGCAAACCCGTTCCCATATCAAGCATGTGCGCTGTTTTTGCTGAAACAGAAATCGTCGGCCTGCTGGCTCAAGGAACCGCGCCTGCCGATCTGGCCGCCGGAGTTTTTGTGTCCATTGCCAGACGTATGCGAGGTCTTGCCCGCCGCATCGCCTTTACCGGCCAATGCGTTTTCACAGGGGGCATGGCTACCAGCCCTGCCTTTTGCAGTTTTCTTGCTCAGGAACTCGATATGCCTGTGCAGGTGCCAGAGCAACCGCAACTTGTGGGCGCTCTGGGCGCGGCCCTTCTGGCAGTTCAGCGAGTTGAGCGAAAAAAGTGAGGAACAGCCCGCCAAAGCAGGGCAAAACCAAGGAGCAATCATGAAGTGCGCCAGTTTTGACAAAATCACCACAGCCTTTGAAAAAAACGTGCTCAACCTTACGGAAGCCAAACAGAACGGCAAAAAGGTAGTTGGCCAATTCTGCCTTTACTCCCCTTCTGAAATTGCGCTGGCCGCCGGGGCCATTCCGGTTTCGCTCTGCGGCACCAAGAATGATTCCATACCCGCAGCGGAAGAAATCCTGCCCCGCTCCCTCTGCCCCCTCATCAAGAGCAGCTTCGGGTTTGCCCTCAAGGACAGCTGTCCTTATCTGGCTGCTGCTGACATTGTGGTGGCCGACACCACCTGTGACGGCAAGAAAAAAATGTATGAACTGCTTGCGCCCTATAAGCCCATAGCCCTGTTGCAGTTGCCGCAAATTCAGAACGACGACGCTTTGGGCTACTGGCGCAAACAGTTTGAAGACCTGGTACGCCGCCTTGAACAAGAGTTTGGTGTGACCATCAGCGACGCAAAGCTGCGTGAGGCCATCGTGCTTATGAACCGCGAGCGTCTGGCCCTCAAGGCTGTGATGGATCTGGCCCAGCGCAAGCCATCGCCCGTCACTGGCGTTGAACTGGTGGAGATCGCCTTTAAAACCTCCTTCTTTCCCGACAAGGAAGTGGGCATCGCCATGCTGGAAGATCTGGCGGAAGAAATGGGCCGTCTGGCCGATGAGGGGCAAGGTACAACCAGCCCCGACGCCCCGCGCATCTTGCTGACGGGTGTTCCCGTCGGTATGGGGTCGCACAAGGTAGTGCGGCTTATTGAGGAGTGCGGCGGCAGTGTGGTTTGTCTGGACAACTGTTCTGCCTACAAGAAAACCCGCGTCATGATGGAAGAAGACGGTGACCCGCTGACCGTGATGGCCCGCCGCTACCTGGAAGTACCGTGTGCCGTCATGTCGCCCAATCCCAACCGTTACGACGCCTTGCGCCAGATGGCGGCTGATTTTTCGGCGGATGCTGTAATGGATCTGACATGGCAGGGCTGTCAGACCTACGCCGTCGAAGCCTGGACCCTGAAAAAATTTGTGCAGAATGATCTGGACTTGCCCTATCTTCAGGTGGAAACCGACTACTCTGAAACCGATACCGAACAACTCAAGGTTCGCATCGAAGCATTTTTGGAAATGCTGTAAGAAGTTACGAAAGTAGCGCACTTCCAGCGCACTTTGCTGCGATTTGTTTGCTTGGCTAAAAACACAAAAAGCTCCCCATTATGGTGGGGAGCTTTTTATTTTCTGTAAGTTCGTCAAACGCTGTTTTGCCGATGCGCATCCGCAAATCAGTCTGCGCCAAGGCCCGCCTGAAATTCCTGCCAGGAAGGCGCAATTTTGTCCTTGCTCGACAGCACTGGCTGATCCACGGGCCAGACCACGCCGAGATCAGGATCGTTCCAGCGGATGGCTCCTTCGTCTTCGGGGCAATAATATTCCGTGCACTTGTAGTGAAAATGGGCAGATTCACTGGTAACGGTAAAGCCGTGCGCCAATCCCGGCGGCACCCACAGCTGCCACTGGTTATCCTGCGTCAGTTCAACACCGTACCATTGTCCGAAGCTGGAAGATCCGCGTCGAATGTCTACAACCACATCAAACACGCTGCCAAAAGACACATTTACCAGCTTGCCCTGGGGCCGTGTTTTTTGAAAGTGCAGTCCACGCAAAATGCCATAGGTCGATTTTGAGTGGTTGTCCTGCACAAAGGGAAGATCAATGCCCGCCGCTGCGTAGCGTTCCTGCTGCCAGGTTTCGACAAAGTATCCGCGCGCGTCGCCCCAAATTTTGGGTTTGATGAGTAAAACTCCCGCAATGGGCGTGGCAACTACTTCCATTGGCCTATCCCTGTATCCACAAGATCCAGTAAATATTGTCCGTACCCTGTCTTGGCCATGGGCCGCGCCAGGGCGCGCACGTCATCAGACGAGATATAGCCGTTGCGCCAGGCTATTTCCTCCAGGCAGGCCACTTTGAGCCCCTGGCGGTTTTCCACCGCCTGCACAAAGGCTCCCGCATCCATGAGCGAATCGTGAGTGCCTGTATCCAGCCAGGCAATGCCGCGCCCCACAAGTTCAACGTGCAGATCACCACGGGACAGGTAGGCATTGTTGACGTCCGTTATTTCCAGCTCGCCGCGTGCCGAAGGACGCACACTGCGGGCGATGTTCACCACGTCGCTGTCATAAAAATAGAGCCCTGTGACAGCAAAATTTGATTTGGGTTTCAGTGGTTTTTCTTCAATACTTACAACGCGGCGATTTTCATCAAACTCCACCACGCCGTAGCGTTGCGGATCACGCACATGATAACCAAAAATGGTGGCCCCGCTGGGCCGCGTCATGGCCTCGCGCGTGAGTTCCGGCATGCCGTGGCCAAAAAAGACATTGTCGCCAAGCACAAGGCAGGTATTGTGCCCGCGAATGTGATCCTCTGACAAGAGAAAGGCCTGCGCCAGCCCTTCCGGGCGTGGCTGCTCAACATAGTGTATTGAGCACCCCCATTGGGAGCCGTCATGCAGCAAAGCCTGGTACAGCGGCAAATGCTCTGGCGTGGAAATAAGGCAGATGTCGCGAATGCCAGCCATAAGTAACGTGGCCAGCGGGTAATAAATCATGGGCTTGTCGTAGATAGGCATGAGCTGTTTGCTCACGCTCAGGGTCAAGGGATAGAGACGCGAGCCTGATCCCCCGGCCAGAATGATGCCTTTCCACTGGCTCATCGCGCACCTCCCATTCCGCCTGCAACATTGCGCTGCCCGTAATTGACGGCAAGCCAGTCCCGGTATGCGCCACTGCGCACATGCTCGACCCAGGCGCTGTTATCAAGATACCACTTCACGGTTTCCCGCAGGCCGGAATCAAACTTGTGCACAGGCTTCCAACCCAGTTCTTTTTCGATTCTGGAGCAGTCAATGGCATACCGAAAATCGTGACCGGGCCTGTCTGTTACGTAGGTTATAAGCCCTGCGTAAGCCCCGTGCGCCCAGGGAACCATTTCGTCAAGAATCGTGCACACTGCGTGCACCACTTCCAGATTGGTGCGTTCGGCATGGCCGCCAATATTATATGAACGGCCAACAAGGCCCGCCTCAAGCACACGGGCGATGGCTGCGCAGTGGTCTTCCACATGCAGCCAGTCGCGAATATTGGCCCCACTGCCATAGACGGGCAAGGGTTTGCCCTCCAAAGCATTGAGAATCATCAGCGGAATGAGCTTTTCAGGAAATTGGCGCGGCCCGTAATTATTGGAGCAGTTGGTCAGCAGCACCGGCAGGCCATAGGTTTCGTGAAAGGCACGCACCATATGGTCGCTGGCTGCCTTGGAGGCAGAATACGGGCTGTTCGGGCTGTATGGGGTGATTTCTGTAAAGGGCGGGTCGCCGGGCTGCAGAGCGCCGTAAACTTCGTCGGTGGACACATGCAAAAAACGAAAACGCGCAGCCTTGTCAGCAGACAGGGAACGCCACCAATCTTTGACCACACGCAACAGCGCCGAGGTGCCCAGCACGTTGGTGCGCACAAAGGCGTCCGGGTCGACAATGGAACGATCCACATGGCTTTCAGCGGCAAAGTTGACCACGGCGTCAGGCTTGTGGGTCTGGAGCAAAAAAGCCACCAGCTCTTCATTGCCAATATCGCCGCGCACCAGAATATGATCCGGGTCGTCCGCCAGCGCAGACAGGCTTGCCGCATTGCCCGCATAGGTCAGCTTGTCGAGATTTATAACGCGAATTCCGGCACGGCGGGCCTGAAGCACATAGGCCGAACCGATGAATCCCGCGCCGCCGGTGACGAGTTGGCAGGGCATGGTTGTTTCCTTATTTAGGGCGATTGTCATATAACTACACGTTGATCCATCGCACATGGATCCAGTAGTTTACCGGGCAGCCATTCCCCAACTTTAAAAGCAACGCCCCTAGCGTGCACGACTGCACAGGCTGAACATGCAAGTTTTCGTAAAAATAAGTGCTCACCTGGGGGCTCCCACAACTGTAAATCGCTTACCCTTCTCTTCCATACACGTCGGCAAACCGCACGATATCATCTTCACCCAGGTATGCCCCGGACTGAATTTCAATGAGCACCAGGGGGATGACGCCAGGATTTTTTAAACGGTGCTTTGTGCCAACAGGGATGTAGGTAGACTGATTTTCAGAAAATAAACGTACTTCATTGCCGTTGGTAACTTCAGCCGTGCCATTCACTACAACCCAATGCTCTGCGCGATGGTGGTGCATTTGCAGTGAAAGTTCCGCACCAGGATTGACGATAATGCGTTTGACCTGAAAACGGCCATCCATAACCAGTGTTTCGTAGCTTCCCCACGGGCGGTACACCAAGGGATGCTGCCTGCACTCCGCTCGTTGATCGCGCTGCAAACGGCCCACAATCTTTTTCACATCCTGAACCTGGTCACGCGGGGCCACCAATACAGCGTCCTGCGTCTCCACAACCACCAGGTCGCGCACGCCTATGGCCGTCACCAAACGGTGGTTGGCGTTAAAATAACAGCCTTCCGATCCCTCGGCCATAACGTCGCCAGAGCAGACATTGCCGCAATCGTCCGGCTGGCCTGCCTGATAAAAGGCCTCCCAGGAGCCAAGGTCGCTCCAGCCAGTGTGCAATGGCACCACTGCTGCCAGATCCGTGTGTTCCATAACCGCGTAGTCTATGGAATCAGACGGCGAAGAAAGAAATGCAGCATTGTCTGGACGGCAGAACGCTCCATCGTCTTTGCGGTCTTCCCAGGCTGAACGGCAGCTGGCGTAGATATGGGGAGCATACCGCTCCAATTCTTTAAGATATACTGACGCCCGGAACAAAAACATGCCGCTGTTCCACGAAAACCCGCCTTGGGACAACATGCTTGCAGCAACTTCAAGGCTGGGCTTTTCGACAAAGCGGGCAACCTTGAAGCCTTCAGTCCCCAAGCTCTTGCCCTGCTCAATATAGCCAAACCCTGTTTCCGGGCCAGTGGGCTCTATACCGAAAGTGACGATATGCCCTCTGGCAGCCAGCTTGGCCGCACGCGCCACACCGTCAAAAAAAGTACTTTCATTATCAATGGCATGGTCTGAGGGCAGCACCAGCATGAGGGGATCATCCTCCCCGGCTGTAAGGGCAAAAGCCGCCAAGGCTATGGCTGGAGCGGTATTACGCGGTGCTGGTTCCAGCAATATTTTTCCGTGTACACCGCTCGCGTAAAGCTCCGCTGTGACATAAAAGCGATGAGCTTCATTGCAAACAATGATCGGTTCCACGCTTTCCGGCGCACGCCGAGCCCTGAGCACAGTATCCTTGAACAGGGTTCTTCCGTCCCCCAGATCCACAAATTGTTTGGGATAGGTCTCACGCGAAAGGGGCCACAGGCGCGTACCGCTGCCACCGCACAGAATGACAGGAACTATATCCGGCATGAACATCCTCACAATTCTCACAAGTATGCTGCTATTGATTTTGCGCCTGGAATAAAATTCCTGCGCAGTTGCAGCCAGACATCGTAAACTACACCGCCTGTATCTTTAAGAAAAAAATACAACTTTTCTGGTCTGTTGGACGTAATTTTTTTTACGCGGGCACAGCCCCGCCCTTTTCTTTTAGTAACTGCAAAATTTCTTCGGTCTTGTCTTCCAGGAGCGTTCTATTGCCTCTGGTCTCCACATTCAGGCGCAACAAGGGTTCTGTATTGGACATACGCAGGTTGAACCGCCAGTCTTCAAACTCAAGGTTGACGCCGTCAATGCCGTCTTCATAAACAGCCCCGTCCGCATAGCGGTCACGCACCAGTTTCATGAGGCTGGGAGCGTCCTGAACGCGGCGATTGATTTCTCCACTGCACGGGTACGCAGCCATACGCTCTGCCACAAGATCCGCCAGTGAACGGCCCGTACGGTGCAGCAGGCCTGCCACAAGCAGCCAGGGCAACATGCCGGAATCACAGTAGGCAAAATCTCGAAAATAGTGGTGCGCGCTCATCTCGCCGCCATACACGGCATCCTCGGCCCGCATACGCTCTTTCATGAAGGCATGCCCGGTCTTGCCCATAATGGGTTGTCCTCCGGCGGCCAGCACAACTTCGCGGGTATTCCAGTACACCCGTGTATCGTACACGATTTTGCCGCCAGGAACGCGGCGCAGCAGTTCCTGCGCCAGCAGGCCAATGCAATAGTAACCTTCAATAAAATTGCCTTCGCCATCATAGAAAAAGCAGCGGTCAAAATCGCCGTCCCAGGCCACGCCCATATCCGCTCCTGCCTCGCGCACGGCAGCAGCGGTAGCAGCGCGGCGCTCAGGCAGCAATGGATTGGGAACACCGTTGGGGAATGTGCCGTCCGGCTCCATATGCAGACACACGAAATCAAAAGGCAACGATGCCTTCAAATCTTGCAATACAAGGCCAGCGCAGCCGTTGCCAGCGTCAGCCACAATTTTGAGAGGCTTGCGGCCGGCCCCCGGCTCAAGCTGTGTTGCGCCGCTATACTCCAGCAGCCAGCGGACGTAGTCGGCCCGAAAAGACGCTTCATATATGGCTGTATTGCCTTCATCCGCAGCAGGTGCCCCGCTTTGGGCAAGCAGGCCTTGCACATGGTCGCGCAGGGCAAACAGGCCGGAATCTCCACTGACAGGAATAGCCCCGCCGCGTACGAGTTTGAATCCGTTTTCATCTGCGGGGTTATGACTGCCAGTAATCATAATGCCCGCATCAAAAGGCTGATTGGCAGCTGCGTAGTAAATTTCTTCCGTGCCGCACAGGCCGATATCCGTAACCTCTGCACCAGCGGAGTTCAATCCTTTCGCCAGGGCATCGCGCAAAATCGGGCCGGAAAGGCGGGCATCGCGCCCCACTACAACCCGGCGTGCGCCGAACACCTCAACAACAGACCGCCCCAATGCATGAGCCAAAGGCGCATTAAGCGTATCTGACACCCGGCCTCGAATGTCATAAGCCTTAAAGCATGAAAGCATGTGCAGCGAACTTCCTTGATCTAGGGTTTGCAAAAATCTTTTTGAAGCCAGCAAAACAATCCATAAAGTTCTGATCTGAAAACGTCTTTTCGATAGGCAAAATAAAAAGCAAACGCAGCTCCAACCCGCCTTGTTGCTTAAAAATCACAATACTTTTCTCATCTGGCCTGTGCCGTGATTGCGCCTGCAATTTAACAAACAATCAACAAGCGAACAAGAACAAAGCACCGCATCATTATAGGATAATATTTCAAACTATAACATGATAATTCTAAAATGCTTGCTCGGCAGTGAAACAAATACGCGGCCTTCACCCCAACTTCCCGGCAGTGATGGCCCGAAGGGCTTTACAGAATCGCTGATAAACCCTTCTTATGGATCAGGACAGCAAACACAAGACCATTCGTTCAACACCTCTGCAATGCGACACACTCGCCACACAATCGAAAAGCCCCCATCCCTTGTGGATGGAGGCTTTTGGTAAACAGGATATCTTTGCTGCAAGTGGCCTCTGCAGCGCCGGAAATCTCGAGAAGGTACTCCTGTTCAGCTATGGTTAATAGGCGGCGGCAAGACCGTCACCACGGGGATCGGTTGCCCCCTGAAGCACTCCGCTGGCCTGATCCACAAGGATGGCTCCCGCATGGCCCATTGTATCAGTGTAATCTTCAACCGAGCGTACAGGATGCCCACGGCGATGGAGCTCATCCACAACACTTTTAGGGATCCGGCCCTCAAGCTTGAGGTCATTGGAAGCAGCGCCCCAAGTGCGGCCATAGAGCCAGCGAGGCGCGGATATGGCCTCTTGTGGAGTCATGCCAAAGTCAACCACCCGCGTGACAATGGCGGCCTGGGTCTGGGGCTGGCCTTCGCCGCCCATAGTGCCGTACACCAGAAAGGGTTTGCCATCTTTGAGCAGCATGGCGGGATTAAGGGTATGAAACGTACGTTTGCGGGGCTCAAGATGGTTCACGTGGGTTGGATCAAGTGAAAAGAAACTGCCCCGGTTCTGCAACAGCACACCAGTGCCGCCCGCAACGATGGCCGATCCAAAATCGTGATAGACACTCTGGATCAGTGAAACCGCGTTGCCTTCTGAATCTACCACGCCAAGCCAGATGGTGTCGCCCTTGGGATCTAGGGGCGTCAGCTTTTCAGCGGCCTTATCCATACGGATGCGCGCAGCCTGATCCTTGCCATGCTGTGGCGAAAGCAGATAATCCAGCGGAATTTTTACAAAGTCAGGGTCAGAAAGGTATTTGTCGCGGTCGGCAAAGGCTTCTTTTGTGGCTTCAATCAACGCATGGTAATAATCTGCCGTGCCTTCGCCCATAGCCTTTATGTCAAAATTATTGAGAACATTCAAAATTTCCAGCGAAGCCATGCCCTGAGTGTTGGGAGGGAAGTTCGCCGCCTTGTAGCCCCGGTAATCGGCATATATGGGCTTTACCCAGTCTGCCTTGTGCGCAGCAAAGTCGCTGAGGGTCAGCATGCCGCCGTTGGCCTGCAAGTCGGCCACAATGCGCTTGGCGATGTCTCCGGTATAAAATTCTTTGGAGCCTTTGTCGGCAAGCTGGCGCAACGTAGCGGCCAGTTCGGGCAGACGCATGACCTGACCAACCGTGTAAGGGCTGCCGTCTTCGTGCAAATAGGTTTTGCGAAAGGCGTCAAACCGTTGCAGGTTACGAAATTCGGAATCAGCCGGATTGGTGTTGATCTTGCTCCAGAAGGCCAGCGATGTGCTTACAGGAAAACCCTTGTCGGCATAATCAGTGGCGGATGCCAGCAGGTCTTTCCAGCGCAAAGGACTCTTCATGCCTTCCTTGCTGTATTCGTAAGCCGCCCCCCAGCCTGAAACAACACCGGGAACCGTATTGGCTGCCAGGTATCCGCGTGAAGGTATTTTGGTAACACCCTTGGACTTATAAAAATCTATGGTGGCTTTTTCGCCGGAGCGGCCACTGGCATTGAGAGCTTTCAGTTCGCCAGTTTTTGCATTGTAGATCAGCCAGAAATTGTCGCCGCCCAAGGTACACATTTGCGGATAGACCACCGCCAGCGTTGAGGCTGTGGCAATAGCCGCGTCTACAGCAGTGCCGCCTTTACGTAAAATCTCAAGCCCGGCCTGCGAAGCAAGGTAATTGGGCGAGGTAACAATGCCCCTTGTGCTTAACGGATTTGTGGCAGCAGAGATGGTCGCCGTATACTGGGGCGCATCTTGCGCATGACTTGTCGCTGCGGGCAATAACATGCCGCACGCCAACAGAACCGGCAATGTTTTACGTCTTGCCAGGGACAAAAAACTCATGGACATCAGGCACTCCTTTCAGAAGTAGTGGTTTTAAGTGCGCAACTGTCCAAGATATTTGCATTATTTATTCCACGGAAAATAACTTATTATTTCATACTGTTATAATTTTTTCTTATCATCATATGGAACTTTTTTGTTCTAACAAACCAGCAAACAAAACATTTTTGTAGCAACCGTCCCATACTCCGTTGCTCATACCCGGTAACGTGTCACAAGTTGGATTTTTTCAGAGCAATGCTGCATCAATAGGAACCTCATTGTCACAGCAGCATGATATGGGCACAATATACGGGGCGCAGCATACGGACGCACTAGATGGATAGGTCGTATGGATACATATGGGGCGATATGGCAAAAATGCGTGCAGAGACCGTGCCCTTGAAGGTGCCGCCTTTAGAGCAGATTAACTTTGAAATGCATTACATTTCAAAGTTGTCATTCTGCCAAAATGCGATTTTCGGCAGAATCCACGCCGCGTTGCAGCGCGCTGCACGCTTGTGCAGCGTTAGAGCATTGTAAAATGCTCTAGTCAGACCCTTTCAGCCTTATGACGCGACACTCACGGCAGCGCTTTCTTTATGGCTCCCAAGTAAGCGCATGTGCCCGGCAGGCTGTTTTTACACATCTGCCGGGCACAAATTTATTCTATGGCTTCAACTGCCAGTCTTACTCGCCGGAAACATTAAGGAAAAGGTATTGCCCCCTATGGAGTGGATAGGAACCAACTTCGAGTTTTGCCATTTTCGAAAAAGGGCATACCACCGCGATTTTTTTACTAATTGTTTCTGTTTTTTAGCCAGCGTGCTGGGAATGGTATTGAAAAACAAAAAAGGGGTTACCTGAATACAGGTAACCCCTTAAAAAATGGTGGAGAAGAAGGGATTTGAACCCTCGACCCCCGCCTTGCGAAGGCGCGTATGGTATTTCTATGACTTTTTACTAATTTTTTCTAGTCAATATAATTATTGAATTTTTATAAACTTCTGTTGCATTGACTACCATCAATTTTTACGTCATTTCATAATGTGTGTTGGGAAAGGTGTTGGGAAGGGAAGTCTCCCAACACGCAGCCGAGGATAGCCATGAAAAAATCGAAACGCGAAAAATCTCAAAAATATGCTGGGGTCTACTTTAGGCTTGATGCCGACCATAAGGAACGTACGTACTACATTGTGTACCGGCAGGGTGGACGCGAGGCAAAGCTTATAGAGGAACCAGTTGGTAAAGCGTCTCGCGGCATGACGGAAGCAAAGGCAGCACAGATACGGGCGGACAGAATGCGTGGCAAGGATCAGCCCAATACGGAAAAAAGAAAGGCCTACGCCGAAGCCAGCCAGGCGCAGCAAAGCCGCTGGACGTTAGATAAAATTTGGGAGGCATATCAAGAAGCACATCCTGAACACAAAGGCCGTCAACGTGACATCAGTCGATACAACACACACATTGGCTCACGCTTTGGGGGAAAAATCCCAGAAGAAATCATAACAGCTGACATTGATACTTTCAAAACGGAAAGCCTCAAGGCTGGTAAATCCGAAGGTACGATCCAACGAGCAATTTCCCAACTGCGAGCTATCATCAACTTTGGGGTCAAACGTGCCCTTTGCCCTCCGCTTCAACCGGGGCGACTCGTAATTGAATCAATTCGTGTTGATGGGCAACGAACAGAAGCTCTTACGGAGGAACAATTAGGCAAACTACTTGAAGCTCTTGATGCGGAACCCGATCAAGATGCAGCGGCATTAATCCGACTGGCGATGGTGACTGGCATGCGTAAAGGAGCACTTCTTGCATTACGATGGGACGACTGTGACTTTGAAAGAAAAATTATCACGTTGCGTGGCGAGTCTGCCAAGAAAGGAACGACTGAGTACATTCCAATGAGTGATGCCGCCCACTCAATCTTGCTTAATATCAACCGTACAAATAGTATGTTTGTTTTTCCTGGCAAAAATGGAGAGCAAAGGGCAGATTTTCGTCGGATTGCAAGAAGGGTTAAAAAGAACGCAGGGCTACCTGAAAATTTTCGCCCTCTTCACGGGTTGCGCCATGCTTATGCGTCATTTCTTGCATCCAGCGGGAAGGTTGACTTATATACCCTACAGAAACTGTTGACACATTCCAGCCCGCAAATGACCCAAAGGTACGCACATCTTGCGGATGAGGCTATGAAACGTGCTGCGGGTGTTGCAGATTTAATTTTGAGCAATACGCCTTTCAAATTTGTTAAGGAGGGAAATAATAGCAATGACTAAGAATTTTAAGAATGTTTTAAAAGTTGTATCGGAAGATGATGTTGCAGACTGCAGAAGAAACAATAAAAAAAATGAAATTACTGAGGACATTGAGATACGCAATATACTTGCGGGAGATTATTGGAAGTTTATTTATACAGCAAAACACGTATCAAAAAATCATCAAGAATTAATTAATATTAATAGAAATTGCCTTAATACATTATCTCACTATATTGATGAAGAATATTTCACTCTCAGATGCATAATTAATGCATGTGTCTGCGATATTTGTGGAGAACCAACTGCTTATTCTTTAACAAGCTTAAATGACGATGAAATTCATGCGGCAGCAAGATTGCTCTTCTTTTCTCAGAAATTTGGCTATTATTTTTGGGATATTGATGGAGCATGTAGCTCTGATACTCTCCTTGATTTTTTTCAAAAAAATGGATCAATGCCAATCCCCCCCCTCCCGTATAATAGCAACGAAGAGCAAAGAGCCCGTTACGCTACCTTTAAAATCGCAATAGGAACAATATTTGTGGGAAGAGAATCTTTTATCGAAGATATGAAAAACACTACAGATACACTTCAAATTTCATCTCAGTTCCATGACGATGATATTGAAAATAAAATTAACGGAATAAGATTGCAGAGAAAAATAAAAGACCTCTCTCTTGAGCAAATGCTTGATGGTGATCCTCGTCCGATCAATGAAGTGGCAGAGTTGATCAAAATGAGAAAATGCATAATTCCAGACAGTTTTCATTCGAACTCTATCCCTGCACGCTGCATCGGCCTCCTCATGTATGACTCAATGGTTTCACCAGACGAGGACTACAATGACATTGTAGACCGTTTTAAATCTACAGATAAATATAAACAGATGGATAAGGTTAGACTTTTTAAAAAATCTGACAATGCATACATCTCTGACAAAGATAACAGTATGTTAAAAAGATGGCTTAAGACAACGCAAAATTGTGTAGAAAAAATGGCTGTCTTGCCATTTAAGTAGCTCATCAGCAAGGAAATGGCAGGCAACAGCGCAAAACGAAGAACTGCAGATCAAGTTTGAGCTCTACATGCCAGACCTCGGCGCTCTTTTGATCATGAGGCAGAATTGGTAACCTTCTGTTTAAGATTTCAAGGCTAGGCAGGAAAACCTACCGATATGGGGGTGTCCATAACTTTGTGTAATCGGTTTACTTATTAAGTTGGAAATCTTTCCTCAAATTGTATGGCGAATCTGTTCAACGCTGCCTTCCAATCCCTGATGGGCATAGTCCATTTTTTGCTGATA
>JAEWKM010000032.1:0-46342 GCA_023386035.1 Pseudomonadota bacterium | reverse complement strand
ACGGTGATATTGCCCTGGCCTTCCACAGACACGTCATTGCTGCCGCCGGAAACGGCTTCCAGGCCACGGTGCCCCGTGACAGTCACGTCGCCGTCCATTGCGGTGACTTCGTTGATGCTGCCGCCGGAAGCGAAGATGCCAGCTGCGCCGGACATGCCCACGCCGGGCACGGCCTGGCCCGAAGCGCCCGTGATGTTCACGTTCTTGCCAATAACATAGTTGGCCCCGTTGCCAGTGGCGGCCAAACCCTCAACGGACTGGCCCGTAATATCTATCGTGCCGTGCTGGTTGGAAATATAGTTGGATGACCCGGCCCCGTCAGCATACACGCCTTCACCTTCACCGATGATGGTAAGGGGCTTGTCGCCAGTGTTAATGATGCTGTTCTGACCGCCGTTCTCGGCATAGACGCCCGCGCCGCTGCCCTCGACAAGAATCTGATTGCCGGAAATGGTGTTAGCGCCCTGGCTGGCCGAGACGCCGTGCCCGGAGGTGTTGCTGATGTGGATCTGCCCCTTGCCCATATCTATGGAGTTGGAGGCGTTGCCACCCTCGGCACTCACGCCGTCATGCACGCGCAGGGTGCCGTCATAGGATGTAACGGCAGTTGCGCCGCCAGTATTGATCACGCCCTTGTTCATGAGAATGGTGTTGAAGTCGTGCCCCATGTCAGACGGGTTGCCGCTGGCGTGGACATAACTGCCGCCAACAAGGCTGTCGTTCAGCACAATATCGTTGTTCTTGGAGGACGAGGTGATGTGGTAGCTGCCGTTTTGGCCGGAACCTTGATGGTATTCGCCGATATAGTCCGTGCCAAGGCCGGAAACCGCGCCATACTGCTCGTCATAGTCAGCTGAATTGAAATAGGTGCCCTGCGTGCCCACAACTTCGACCTTATATTCCGAAGTTTGGCCGTTCATGGTCACGGTTACGGTTACAAAACCGCGCAGGAAGGAGTCGTCGCCTGTCTGTTGCAGCATTTGCAGGCCTTGGGGGCTCAGCTTGAAAACAAGCTGACCGTTTTCCACAGCAGGATCAGCAAGCCAGCTGCTGTCCCAGTCCGCCGGAAAAGACCAGGCAACAGCGTAGGAACCTGCGGGCGCGCCTGCAAGATTCACCACGGAACCGTCGGCATTTTTAAAAAAGATGGGCGTGGTCACAACATGGTCGGCGCTGTTGGGTCCAGTGTTGTACATAACCGCGCGAACGTCGGCTACAAAGCTCTGTCCAATGGGCGGCACCGTGGGCCCTTCGCCAGAAACGGGGCCGGAGTTGTTGCCCGCGCCAAGATTCATGAGAGGCGCAGCCAGCTGGCTTTCCATACTGACGGCGGAACCGGGAATACTCATGTCCAGACCATCCAGGTGGTCTATGCCCGAGGCCAGGTCGGCATTGCCCATTTCGTTATAGCGAGCGCTGCGCGCAGCTTCAGGGCCAGCAGCCGGGGTAAGGTCAGGGCCAAGGGCCGCAAAAAAGTCAGAACCGGAGAGAATCTGGCCGCCAACTTCAAATTCGGGCAGGTTTTCTCCTGTAAAGTCTACGTAAAAATCTTCTATGAGTATGCTGGAGCCGTCGTCAAAAACAAAAACAAGGTTTTCGCCCTGACGCTCAACAGTAGCTTCTTCAAGCACGAAGTCCATGCTGAGTCTGCTGCCGGGAGTGGCTTTTACTGTGGTGTGCTGTCCAGCCGTGGGGTGAGCAAGTATGATGGTGTTCATGATTTCTCCTGCATACGGCCATACGTGGTTGCGCTGGCGGTATGATCCAAAATATCTGGGGCTGCGTGGCGGTTACGGCAGTGCGTGGCCTTTTGTTCCGGGGCTGCCTGCTCCAGCCAAGCCGCGTGGCTGCGGTTTGCTGTGCGTGGGCATGTCCTCAGGTACAAGATGTACTGCTGTAAAACGCCGTGCGGCGAAGTAGTGGCTTTGGGAGGGGGAACAGGGATAAGGCTGTTCCGTGTTCCAGGCCGATAACCTTTTCAGGGACGGCCCGACTCGGATTTCTGTGCAGATTCCGAGCATTGAGGCTTTGGGCAAGGTCGTGGGGCACCTTGCGGAAGCAGGGCAGCTAGCGCATAACCACATGCTTACATGCAGTAAATTGCCACGTTACGGGGTATTGTCAATAGTATTGCGAACAATTCTTAATAAGGGGACCTGTATTACCATACTAAACAGCTCAAGTGCTTAATGTTTTATTTTTGAAAATACTTTATCTTGTGAATATATTGGTATCTATATCAACGGTGATCGGAACTAAATTCCCACATATGGTTTTCTGTATGGGCATGATTTTATTTATATGCACCTGGAAAGCTCAGAATAGTTATACTTATTATGATATTTTTAATGTTATTCAAAAGCTGCAGCCATAAAAGATGCTTATTGTATGATCTATTGCAGGTTATCAAGCTTTTTTAACAGGATAGTATGTGTCAGGGTGTGCTGTAAACGTGTTTTGAATAATTTTAAAGCCCAATGATGCCTGAAAGATGTATGTACAATGCGGTTTATTGGGTTGCCGTATTGTTATGTGCAACATAAATCGCCAATAATTGTCTATTCAGAAGTAAATCCACGTGGGCGACGTCACTATCGGTTTTTCAAACAATGAGCACCCGTTGCGGTGCTTGAGCGCGTATCGTTCACATGTCCAGGCGTGGATAATCTTGTGCGTTTGTTTGTAAAATTGAAAAAAAGCGGTGTGTTGGGATATTCTGAGGCGTAATTATATAACTATGTCCACTCTCATTGTATGGGGTTTCTGCATAAAACAATTCTAAGTTGTGCGATAAAAGGAAATGTTTAGGTGTTTTCGCTGCATGTTTTCTTCATTAATTTCTTATCAATCAGATATAGTAGTTGAACTAAAGAATGCCAGGGTGTATTTTTAGCAAAAGACTAGGCTACGTTGCCAGCTGAATGGCAAGATGTGTAGCAACTTAAAAAGATTGGAGGGAACATGTTTAAGCGCGTTTTTCTCGCCACGTTGTTGTCATTGGCGCTTTCGGTTTCTGCCTTTGCGGCAGATAATGGCTTCTATATGGGGCTGAAATTTATTGATTCCATCCAGAGCACGGGCGACGTGTCCAAGGGGGGAGCTACCAAAGCTTTTGATGTAGACAACTACACCCAGAACACCATTGGCGGCGGTGTTTTTGTCGGTTTTGACTTTTTCCCCATGTATCAGGTGCCGGTGCGTACTGAACTTGAATACGCCATCCGCACCAACAGTGAAACAGAATGGGATCTGAAGGGGAATGCAAGGGACGCCAGCCTCAAGGGGCAGTGGAATCTGCAGACCTTGTTCTTGAATGCGTACTGGGATTTCCACAACGACACGGCCTTCACGCCGTATGTTGGCGCTGGCGTGGGCATGGGCTTCATCCAGAGCAAGTATGAAATGGAGATCGCCGGTTGGGGCAGCAAGAGCCATAACGAAACCAACACCGTCTTTGCCTGGAACGCAGGCGCGGGCGTAGCCTATGCCATTACCGACAACTTGTCCGCCGACCTGGCGTACCGCTTTGTGGGCCTTGGCTATCATGAAAATGAAAAGACCATTGCTGGCGAAAAGATGAAGGTCGGCATGGCCCCGTATGCCAATGAATTCAGCCTTGGCATTCGTTACACGTTCTAGAATCGGTTTTTTTGACAGTCCTGACAGGGTCGCCTTTTGGCGACCCTGTTTTTTGCATGCAGAAAATTTCCTGGCTAGCAACCTTTTGGAGGAAGTCGGCCCAGGCGCTCTGACTTCCACTAAGGTAGCGACGCTCAGTATAACAACCGGATGCGGCAAACTGAGCTTGCTTGCGCCAGCTTGGCGCAATGACATAAGGAAAAGAGTGGAGAGGTTTCAAGGCGAGGCTCTTGAATTCAGGCTGCTGGCGCAGGGTGACCATCTGTGGGGATATGAGGAGAAATCGTTAGCTGACGGGCACAAAAAAATCAGCTCACGTTCATAGAATGAACGTGAGCTGATTTAATAACATTGTGGCGGAGGGGGAGGGATTTGAACCCCCGGAAGGCTCACACCTTCAACGGTTTTCAAGACCGCCGCGATCAACCGCTCTGCCACCCCTCCGCAGGGTGCGCGCGTTGGCGTTGCACAAGCTAGTAATGTATTCTGCGCCGAAATTCAAGGGAGGGGCATCACAGTAACCTGAATATAGCATTCGCGGGCCAGGGCAGCCTCTGAATAATCTGTTTTTCAGGCGGCATTTGCCGTGCCCGCTCGTGTGCGCTCGCATGCCGCCAACCCTTGTTGGGCCACGCTTTGCGCCGCCGGGCGGCATCCAGCAAGGCTTGCGGCACGCTGCTTATCCTGCAACGCGCTTCGGCAGTCTGTGTCGCACCCTGAAATCTCATCAAAATCTCATTCCGACGGACTGTGATTCATGCTGCCTGCGCGCACGCTCAAGATACGCCTATTTTTGACCAAACAGGTCTTCGCTCCTATAAAGCGCGCCCTGTCCAGCTTTTGCCCTGCGCCAGATTTCTTCATCTGCAAGGTCTGTCTGGATGAATTCCACCGGAGCCCCATTATCGTTGATAATGGCCACAAAATAGTCATCGATGGGTTCATAGGGGCCAAGAATGACATCTTCTCCAGCAACGGCCCGTTCAAGGTTGTTTACCTTGAAGGCGAGGTGGGGAAGTTTTTTGATAAGCGGATGCAGCGGAGACGCCTCGGTAAAGCGGTGCCACTGGATTTTGAACCGCCCCGGATTATCAGCGGTGTACATGCCCGCCTGCTCACTGAAAACTTCGCCGGGCCGCTCTTCATCTGAAGGATAGCCAGCGTGGTGGAACTCATATGTCACGTCTGCTTTCACTGCTTTCTCTCACGCTGTGCGGATTGACGGATGGGCCATGCACGAAGGGGGCTGGCCGATGAGGCTTTGGGGGGTGGGGCATCAGAAGAATGGCCCCTGCTTCAGAAATAAAAAAGACGGCGCGTTCTCCTAGTAGGGGGAGAACGCGCCGCAAAAACTCTATGAAGCCATATTTATTTGATGGCGTCCTTCAGGCCCTTGCCGGGCGTGAATTTGGCAACCTTGCTGGCCGGAATGGTGATTTCCTTGCCAGTGCGGGGATTGCGACCCTTGCGGGCGGCGCGTTCCACAACCTTGAAGCTGCCGAAACCGGTGAAGGTTACGGATTCGCCAGAGGCCAGGGCTTCACGCAGGGAGGCCACAACGGCGTCAAGGGCTTCTTCGGCCTTGGCCTTGGTGGGCAGGCCGGCTTTGGCATGGATTTTTTCAACAAGCTCAGCTTTAGTCATGATGCTTCTCCATAAAGGATTTCGGTTTGTTCCCTGATTGGTGCCATATCGGACCAGACACGGCGGTATGGCCGGAGGGCGGTGGCCCGACGGGCCGATCTCGCATGGGATAGTCGCTGCTATGCCAACCCGACACAGCGCGCCATGGGGGATTTCGAACGATGACGTTTTATTGCGCCGTCAGACTGTTGTTTCATTACGTTAGCGATGTTTTTCTGTCAACGAAAAAGCTTGAAACGCGCGCCGCTCAAGCTTTTTGACCTTGCGTGCCCCAAAAAAGACATATCTGCAAGGGCTATGGCTGCGCCTGAATTTTTTGGGTAGTCTTTTGAAATAGCTGAAAATAAAAACCAATTATTAAAGATCTACCAAAGTCACTTCGCCTTCGGCCATGTCTCGCCCCAAAAACAGGCTGCCAGTGCGGATAAAGCGGGCAACGTGGTCTGTTGTCAAAAAACGGCTTTTCCCGCGACGGTCTTTTTGGGTTGCATTGCCGGCAAGCCGATCTTCGGGGTGCAGCAGGTGCAGACGGGCCAGCTCTTCCGCCACAAATTCCGCAGTGGTCGCAGCGGAGTCCACAATGTGTACCTCCGGCCCTACAACCTCGCGCAACGCGCCCTGAAGCAGGGGATAGTGCGTGCAGCCAAGCAGCATTGTGTCGGGCAGCGTGGCGTCAGTTCCCTGATTTTCACCTTCGGGCGCGTCAAAAAAACCTTCAAGGTAGCGGCGGGCAATGCCTTCTACAATAGGGCCGTTCATCCAGCCTTCTTCGGCCAGGGGCACAAAGAGGTTGCAGGCGCGTACCAGCACCGTGGCTTCGGGGCGAATGTGCGTAATAGCCTGCTGGTAGGCTCCACCGTTAATGGTGGCCTCCGTGGCCAGCACGACAATGCGTCCGTTGCGGCTGGCAGCGGCTGCGGCCTGGGCTCCGGGTTCCACCACGCCCAAAACGGGCAGGGGGGCAAAGTGTTCGCGCAAAACGGGCAAAGCTGCTGCCGTGGCTGTGTTGCAGGCCACTACCAGCATTTTTACGCCCATATCAACCAGCTTTTGAGCGGCCTTGAGCGTATAGCGAATAATGGTGTCGCGGCCTTTGGTGCCGTAGGGCAGCCGGGCTGTGTCGCCGAGATAGAGCAGGTCTTCGCCGGGCAAACGTTGCGCCAGAGCCTTGAGAACGGTGAGGCCGCCCATGCCGGAATCGAAAAGGCCAATGGGCAGCCGGGAATTCGAATTCATGCTGTATCCTTTGAATGGGCCGCCCCAAACAAAGAAAGGCAGCCGCTAGAAACCTTGGCCCAGATACCGTATGGCTGTAAAGAGCAAAATGGCCGCCAAAAGGCACTTTAATGCCGTGGCGGGAATATATTTCTGGCAACGCGCGCCCAAATACATGCCGCACATGCCGCCCAGTCCAACCAATATGCCCATGCGCCAATCGGGGGCCACAGCCATACCAGGATAAAAGGGGGCCAGCATAAAATAAAAGCTTACCCCAGCCACCGAAGTTAAAAAGGTGGCAAAAAGCGTTGCTCCGGCCACGGCATAAACCGGAAGCGCAAAAAAAGAAACCAGAAAAGGCGCCATAATAGCGCCGCCGCCAATACCGTAAATGCCGCCAACAAGGCCCACAACCAAACTGAGCAGCGCCAGTTGGCGGGTTGAAACCCTGTGCTCCTTTTCTTGAAAGACAAAAATCAGAGAGCGCGTGTTCCACTCCAACACATGGCAGCAGCCCATAGCTGTCTGACGGCAAGTGGAATCTTTATCCGTAGCGGTTTTGGGGCGCATGTTTTCGGCCTTGTTGTGCCGGGCTTTCCATGTGGTGATTGCCATGCGGCCACCAACATACAGCAGCACAAGGCCCGCGAAAATTTTAAAGTCTGACGGGTCGGGCAGCCAGTTGATGCGAATAAGCGCCCCCAGAAAAACCCCCGGCAATGTGCCTGCGGCCACGGTAAGCGTCAGCGGCCAGACCAGCCGGCCTTCGCGCCAGTAGCGCCAGACACCGGGTGGACAGGCCAGCACGTTAAAAAACTGGTTGGTGGCACTGACGCTGGGGTTCACATAGCCCAGTACGCTCATATGGAAGGGAAGCAGAAGAAAAGCGCCAGAGATGCCGCCCATAGACGTAAAAAAAGATATGCCCAGGGCCACGCCAAAGGGCAGCAAAGGATTGCATTCAATACCAGCAGTGGGGAAATACATGATTGCCTCCACACTTTGTCAAAATCAAACTACTAAAAAATTATAAAAAACAGTATAATAAACTTTGTATTCTTCACGGTTTTAATAATAACCGTGATTTTTGTTTTTGTCACTACGGGCGCAGGCCAATTCTGTGGATTGCGCCGCCCCGGCGTCGCGTCCGCCCTCGTGGGGCGCGTTGCCTGCCGCGCGGCAAAAATGTATGCTCATCCCTTCTCTGCGCACAAGGCAGCCTGGGGTTCACCGGGGCTGCGTAACAAAGTAAGGAAGCACCATGCTGGCCATTTTGGACTACAAGGCGGGCAATCAGACGAGCGTGCGCCGCGCTCTGGAGCATCTGGACATACCATGCGTCATTACTGCGGACCCCGCAACGCTCGAACGTGCCGAAGGAGTTATCTTTCCCGGCGTGGGAGCGGCCGGGCAGGCTATGGGCGCTCTGGCGGAAGCCGGAATGGACGAAGCCCTGCGTCAGGTTGTGCGCAGGGGGCAACCCCTGCTTGGCATATGCCTTGGCTGTCAGATTTTGCTGCAAAGCAGTGAAGAAAACGACACCACCACCCTTGGCATCGTGCAAGGCGTCAGCCGCCGCTTTGAGGACCATATGCTTCAGGAGGACGGGACTCCCGCTCCAATTCCCCATATGGGCTGGAACAGCATTGAAGCCGTGGTTCCCTGTGTTCTGCTTGAGGGCATTGAGCCCACGGCGGCATACTACTTTGTTCACAGTTATTATGTTGATCCTGATCCTTCTCTTGTGCTGGCCACCACTACCTACGGGCGTACCTTTTGCTCGCTTTACGGGCGTGAAGGCCTTTGGGCGGCCCAGTTTCACCCGGAAAAAAGCGGAAGGCCCGGCCTGAAACTGTTGCGCAATTTTTATGATTACTGTCTGAACTCCCGGGAGGCGCGTCATGCTCAGTAAGCGGGTAATTCCCTGTCTGGATGTGCGCAATGGCCGCCTGACCAAGGGTGTCAAATTTGTGGGCAATGAAGACATCGGCGACCCTGTGGAAAGCGCCCGCCGTTATTATGAGGAAGGCGCGGACGAAATCGTCTTTTACGACATTACAGCTTCTGCCGAGGCCCGCGGCATCTTTCTTGATGTGGTCGAGCGCGTGGCAGAGCAAATATTCATTCCTTTTTCCGTAGGCGGCGGCATTTCCAGTGTGGCCGACATGCGCGCCGTATTGCTGGCAGGGGCCGAAAAGGTCTCCATCAATTCTGCGGCGGTGAAGGATCCTCACCTCATCAGCCAGGGGGCGGACGCCTTTGGTTCGCAGGCTGTGGTGGTAGGAATGGATGTGCTGGCCGTGCCTGTGAGCCCTGCGATTCCTTCCGGCTACGAGATTGTCATTCACGGCGGCCGCAAGCGCATGGGGCTGGACGCCATTGCCTGGGCGCGGCGTTGTCAGGATCTGGGCGCAGGCGAGCTGTGCGTCAACTCCATTGATGCAGACGGCACCAAGGACGGCTATGAGCTCAAGCTTACCCGCGCCATTGCCGATGCCGTGTCCCTGCCTGTCATTGCTTCCGGCGGTGCTGGCGAACCCCGTCACATGCTTGAGGCTGTGACCACGGGCGGCGCTTCGGCGGCTCTTATTGCATCCATTGTGCACTACGGGCAGTATAGTATCCGCCAGTGCAAGGAATACATGGCCGCCCACGGGGCCAAGATGCGTCTGACCTGGTAGGCGCAGGGCCAGAAAGTTTTTGTGGTGCAGGGCGTGCAAACTCCCTGCACTTTTTTTAGGAAAACGCTGATGTATTTCGTTTGGCTGCGTTGCTTCACTTTTTTTGAAACAGTCGAGGACGGAAGAGTCCACGCCTGCTTCAAAAAAAGGCCGCGCCTTGCCAGACGAAATAACTGCGCGCTTCCAGAATGTTCTTTAATCAGTGCTTCCTTAGCTTCGCGGCGTGCGTAGCCCCGCAGGACTTTATCCGTTCAGCCCGTCAGTTCCGCTCACGGGGCCAATCTACTGATTCAGCCCATTGGTCCAATACCGTGGCGCAGCCCCTTGGGCATCAACCGGGCAGGCAGGAACACATCATTATATATGGACGACAGGGACAAAATATATGGATGAAAGGAATGAATCCATAAATCCGGCTTGCACGGTAAAGGCTTTTGCGCCGGAAACGCTGTTGGTTTCTTGCAGCGGAATGCGGCCTGAAAATCTGCCAGAGGAATTAACGCACGTTCTGCGTGGTCTGCCGCCGCTGGTGGTTGCGCTTTCCGGCGGTATAGACAGCCGTTTTCTCTGCCATGCTGCGCAACTGTGCGGTTGTGACGTGCTGGCGGTTCACGCTCGTGGGCCGCATATTCCGGCTGGCGAAAGCACCTGGGCGCTTTCCTGGGCACAGCGTCGTGGGCTGCCCTTGCTCGTGGTGGACTTTGACCCTCTGCCTCTGCCCGAAGTGGCCAACAACAGCCAGGAGCGCTGCTACGCCTGCAAGGCAGGATTGCTGGCTGCCATTGGCGCGGCTCTGACTCAGGCCGGGCAACAGGGACGTACCCTCTGCGATGGCAGTAACGCCGATGACCTCAATGCATTCCGCCCCGGATTGCGCGCACTCAAAGAGGCGGGAGTGGTTTCGCCGCTTGCGCAGGCAGGCATGAGCAAGGCTGTCATTCGTGCTGTGGCCCGGGCTACGGGGCTGGACGATCCCGAGCAGCGCGCGCGTCCCTGCTTGCTTACCCGTTTGGCCTATGGGCTTGAGCCGCAAAAAGAAGCACTGGTTCGTCTGGCTGCTGCCGAAGAGGATCTGGCAGCCTTGATGCTGCCTGACCTGTCCTTTGCTGGCGTGGCGGTAATGCAGGATGCCGCAAGCCCGGCTGCTGCACCGTGCCCTGCCGCCAAAAACGTGAAGAGCGAAAGCGGTGCAACGCACAGACCGTGTTCGGGGCAAAGCAGGGAAGCTGCGGTTCCCGCTTTGGGCGACCTGCGTTTGCGTCTTACGCCACGGCCAGTGCTTCAGGTAGAAAGCCTGCCCCCCGAGCTTGTGGGCAAGGTGGAAAAAATCCTTGCACGGCACGGGTTCGTTGGCTGCGAACTGCGAGTGGGGCAGGGAATCAGCGGATTTTACGATCAACAGAAGGGCTGATTGCAGCGGTAATTGCAGTGGTGATTGGCCTTGAAAAGTTTGGTGAATAAGAGGGGATACGTTGTTGTGCGCGTTGCTGCGCGCAAGGTCATGCTCCGCATGCGAGACCTATGCTGCGAACTGGCAGGGGAAGTGTGCGAAGTTTTTGAAGCGCATACCTTGCGGAAGCGGGCACTGACCCGAACGGCAAAAAGCGCGCCTGTGGCGCATTCTGGCATATGGTGCTGGACTTTGCCGCAGAAAGAGCCTATGAATACCCACTTATATCAATGGGGCTCACCCCGGAGGGAATTATGGCTCACAAGAAAATCGAACGTAAAAAAGAACTTGATCGTCGCCGTCAACGCCGTGCCCAGCGCCTGAAGCAGCGCGTGCGTGAAGCCAAGGCTGCTGCCAAGGCCTAGTTTTTGTGAAGGCCCATAAGGCCGTGTCGCTTTGGTGGGGGCTGCATCGGCAGCAGCCCTCTTGCGTCATGCGCAAGTTCAAACTGGCTGAAGCGCGCTCTGGCAAATTCGCACACAGGCTCCCGGCCGCCGGATATGGCTATTAAGCTCCGGCGCGGCGGGATGTAGGCATTTGGCAAGCGACACATAACTTCCAGCGTGCGGTCGGCGCGGCCGGGCTCGGTGGGGTCGGGCAGCGCAGCAACCGTCTTTTAGCGTAATCATGCCTATTTACGAATACCAATGTCCCCAGTGTCAGCATCGCTTTGAGGAATGGGTAAAAAGCCCTTCCGATCAGGGCGAAGAACCCTGCCCCAAATGCGGAACAGCCGCGCCGCGCATCATGTCGCAAACCTCCTTTGTACTCAAGGGCGGTGGCTGGTATGTTGACGACTACGGCTATCGCAAGGGAATAAAGGAAGAAGGCTCGTCTTCCGTATCTTCCACATCTTCGGAGGCGTCCGCGCCGTCCGGCGCAGCTGAAGCAACCTCTACGCCCGCCAAGGGTGCAGAGAGTGCCGCCAGCAGCGCCGCAGCACCTTCCGGGGCAGCAAAGGCACCCGCTGCCGCGCCCGCTCCGGTGGCCGCACCCGCAACCCCGGCCCCCAAGGCCAGCGCCGCCAAACCGACCTCATGAGGCTGTCATGATAGAACGCTACTCCCGCCCGGAAATGGGCAACATCTGGACATTGGAAAACCGCTATCAGGCATGGCTTGACGTTGAAGTTGCCGTGTGCCGGGCCTGGAGCGAAATGGGCCGCATTCCCGCTGAAGCCGTGAAGACCATCAGCGAAAAAGCCGCCATCGACGTTGATCGCATTCTTGAAATTGAAGAAGTGACCCGTCATGACGTCATCGCCTTTTTGACCTCGCTTGAAGAAAAAGTCGGGCCGGACGCGCGCTACATTCACCTGGGCTGCACCTCGTCCGACATTGTCGACACTGCCAACGCCCTTTTGCTGGTGCAGGCGGGTGAACTTATCATCCGTGACATCCGCACGCTTCTGCAAAGCATTGAAACCCTGGCCCGCAAGCACAAGGGTTTGTTGTGCATGGGGCGCACCCACGGCATCCATGCCGAACCCACCAGCTTTGGCCTCAAAATGGCCGGGTTTTACGCCGAATTTTCGCGTCATCTGGTGCGGGTTGAAGCCGGGCTTGAGAGTGTGCGCGTGGGCAAAATTTCCGGCGCAGTAGGCACCTACGCCTTTTTGTCGCCCGAGCTGGAACAGCGCGCCCTGGCCCATCTGGGTCTTGGCGTTGATCCGCATTCCACCCAGATCATTCAGCGCGACCGCTATGCGCACTTCTTCACTTCGCTGGCCATTCTTGGCGGCGGCATAGAACGCCTCTGCGTGGAGCTTCGCCATTTGCAGCGCACTGAAGTGCTGGAAGTGGAAGAAGGCTTTGCCAAGGGCCAGAAAGGCTCCTCGGCCATGCCGCACAAAAAGAATCCCATTTCTGCCGAAAACATGACCGGGCTTTCACGCCTGCTGCGCACCAATGCCTTGGCAGCGCTTGAAAATCAGGCACTCTGGCACGAACGCGACATCAGCCATTCTTCGGTGGAGCGCGTTATCATGCCCGATTCCACAATTCTGGCAGACTACATCCTGAGCCGCCTCACCCGCCTTCTGGACGGGCTGGTGGTCAAGCCCGAGCGTATGCGCGAAAATATGGACCGCTCTTTTGGCCTGTATTTTTCGCAGCGAGTGCTTACGGCCCTTATCGCCACTGAAATGCCGCGCCAGCAGGCGTACGAAGCCGTGCAGCGGCTTGCCATGCAGAGCTGGGAAACCCGCGTGCCCTTCCCCGATCTTGTGCGCGGCGACGCTGACATGCGTTCCCGCCTGAGCGAAGCAGCCCTGAATGAGCTTTTTGATCCTTCCTACTACCTGCAGCACGAGGACGAAATTTTCGCCCGCGTGTTCGACAACAAGCCCGCACAGGGCTAGCCGAGGTCATCATGAGCGCCGTTGAAGAACAAATGATGGAACTCAAGCGCCGTCTGGCGCGCCTGCTGGTGGAAAAATCTTATCGGGAAGGCGATTTTGTGCTGGCCTCGGGCCGCCGAAGCGACTATTATTTCGACTGTCGTGTCACGGCCTTGCATGCCGAAGGCTCGTGGCTGATCGGCACTTTGTTCAATCATATGCTCAAAGACCTTGATATCAAGGGCGTGGGCGGCATGACCCTGGGTGCGGACCCTCTGGTTTCCTCCACAACGGTCATTTCGCATGAGCAAGGCAGACCCTTGAACGGGCTGCTGGTGCGCAAGGAGGCCAAGGGCCACGGCACCGGACAGTATGTTGAGGGACTTGGCAATTTTGAGGCTGGCGACCGTGTCGCCATGCTGGAAGATGTGGTCACCACGGGCGGTTCGCTGCTCAAAGCCTGTCATAGAATAACCGATGCGGAACTGAACATTGTTGCCGTGTGTGCTATTCTGGACAGGGAAGAAGGTGGCCGTGAAAAGCTCCGTGAGGCGGGATATGAACTGCTTGCCCTCTTCACCCGCGCGGAACTGGTGGCCCTTGCGCGCTGACCCTGCCAACATGGTGGGCAGCGCTACAGCTTGCCTGGCTGTCGTGTTTCGCTGTTTCCTAATCGCCTTCCTGCCCGCCTTGCGCGGGCTTACAGGTATCTTGGCGCTGCTTTTGTGCGCCCTTGCGCCTTTGGCCGTCAGCGCCGCCGAATGGCAGCCTTCGTTGTATAATGAAGGCTTGCCTTCGCATCTGGTGGCTGTGGACAAGAACCGCCAGACCTTCATGTTTTTCGAAAAGAAAAGCCCTCTCAAACTCCGTTTCAGCTATCCCTGCACCACAGGCCAATTGCCCGGCGACAAACAGGTTCTCAACGACCTGCGCACCCCGGAAGGCATTTATTTTGTGGAATACAAGATTGCCAACGGGCTGGATTTCAAAGAATACGGCGGCATAGCCTACACGCTCAACTATCCCAACCCTGTCGACAAGCTCCGCGGCAAAACAGGCCACGGCATCTGGATTCACAGTAAGGGCTTCGGCATTGAGCCCCTTTCCACGCGCGGTTGCGTTGCCATCGGCCTCAAGGAAATCGACGAGGTGGGGCCAAGCCTTGTGCCCGGCACGGCGGTAGTGCTGGCGGAAAAGCTGGACGAGAACACCCTTCTGCAGGCTGACAGCAATTCGGCCCGGGAACTGCGGCGGCTCATGCAGGCGTGGAGCAACGCCTGGGCTGCGCGCTCGGACAAGATGTTCGAGTTTTATGACCCCGAATCTTACACCAAGGCCATGTCTGAAAGCTTTGCCGCTTTCAAGCTCAATAAGGAACGGCTGTTCAAAGTTCTTGGCTTTATTAAGATTTACAACCGCAAAATTCATGTGCTCGAGGGTCCCGGCTATTGGGTGACCTGGTCCGAGCAGTTTTACGCGGCATCCAACCTTTCCACCGAAGGCGTGCGCCGTCTCTACTGGCAGCGCGGCAAGGACAAAAAATTTCGTATAGTCGGCATGGAGTGGACCCCCCGCGATCTCGGCATGCGCGCCGCGTACCAGCGTGGCCAGCTTGTGGCGGAGGCTCCCTTGCAGGTGGCCTCGGACGCTGATTCCGAAGCGCCGCTGCCGCCGCGCCTGGATATGCCGGAAGCCGCTGCCGATGTAGCCGACGCTTCTACGGCAATTGCGGCCTCTACGGACAGCGGCAAGCTGGCTGACAAGGCTGCGGCTGAAGCAGCAGCGCCGGGTAAATCCGTGGCGTTGAGCGATCCTCTTGTGCCGCGCCGCCTGAACGCCCCGCCTCCGGCGGAGGTGAACTGGGGTGCGCGCCCGGCTATGGAAGACTCTGCCAGACAGGCCGCCGAACAGCGCGCGGCTGACGAACAGGCCGCCCGCCAGAAGGCTGAAGAAGAGCGCATTGCCCAGCAGCAGGCCGCAGAGGCCCGTGCGGCTGAAGAACGCGCATTTGCTGAAAAAGCCGCTGCTGCCCGCGCTGCCGCCGAAAAGGCCGCTCAGGAAGCGGAAGCCCAACGCCTTGCGGCGCAGCAGGCTGCCGAAAAGCTTGAGGCCGAAAGGCTCGCCGCCGAAAAGCTGGCGCAGGAAAAACTCGCCGCCGAAAAACTTGCCGCTGACAAGCTTGCGCAGGAAAAACTTGCTGCCGACAAATTGGCAGCGGAACAGCTTGTGGCGCAACGTGCCGCTCAGGAGCAGGAAGCACAAAAGCTTGCCGCCCTTGCCGCGCAGGATTTGAGCCTGACGCCAGAGGTGCGGGCGCAGTTGCATCAGGCCCTGAGTGGGTGGGGCGCGGCCCTGGCTTCGCGTTCGCCCTCCTTGGCTGAATTTTACGATCATGCCCGGTATAACCGGGAGCCCGGCACCCCGCGCGGTCAATCGTACAATACTGCATGGCGCGAGCTTGAGAAGCATCTTGGCGCGCCCTGGCTGCGCTATATCAGCCGCAAGCCCGTACTTGAGGTGCAGAACAAGCTGGCCGTCACCCATAGTGAAGAACTTATAGCCAGTCCCAGCGGCATCAGCGAAGGCGTGCGCACGCTCTGGTGGCGCAGAGGTGACGACGGCGACCTGCGCATTGTGGCTGCCCAATTCAAGCCTCAGGAGCTTGGTCTTGCTGCCGACTACCTCGATCAGGTCAGCGGCGCTGTTAGCGAGGCCCTTGAAGGTTGGCGGCGTGCCTGGGAAGCCGGCCGGCTGGACGAGTATATAGATTACTACACCAGCAATGCCGTGCAACAGGGCCGTTGGGGCGCCAAAAACATCCGTAATCAGAAAGAACTTCTGTGGAGCCGTGTCAAGCCCACGCTCGTACAGCTTTCAGGCCTGCGGCTTGTGGTGGACAAGCAGGGTATTCGCGCTGACATGAACCAGACGTATGCCGACAGTTCGGGCAACAGCGACCGGGGCACCAAGACCCTGTTGCTTCAGTACGACGGCAAGCAGTGGCGCATTGTGCGCGAAGACTGGGCTGCTACACCAGCGGCTCCCTCTGCTCCCGGCGGTCAGACTGACATGGCTCAGGCCCGTGCCGCCAACCAGGGGGCCAGACCTTGAAATACAAGGAAAGCCTTTCCATCATTTTTATGAGGGATAACGGCCCCCGGCGCAGTTTTCGCGTCCGCCGGGGCCGTTTTTACGCAGCGCTGTTTTTCTTCGCCTGCCTGCCTGTTCTGAGTGCCGGCCTTGGCTGGCAGTGCTGGGAACTCTGGCAGGAAAACGCCACCCTGCGGGCCAACATGCTGCGCTTTGAAAGCGACTATCAAGAGGCGCAGGCCACAGCAGAGCGTCTTGAACACCTTGAAGAGCTGCTGCGTGAGGAAGACGTGCAGGGCCGCACCCTGGTGCTGCGCCGTCTGGGCGGCGAAGACGTTGCCACACCCGCTGAAACTGCCGCCCCTGACAAAGAAGATAACGGAAAAGCTGAAGCGCCGCGCGGCATGGAAGGGCCGGGGCATGAAGAATTTCCTGCCATTGACCTTGATTATGTGAAGGTGGGGAATGTGCAGGTGCGGGCGCTGCGCGGCGGAAAGCTGCGAATTGCCCTCGATTTGCGCAATACTGACAGCCAGCGACTGGCCGCAGGTACGGTTTCCGGCACGCTGCTCACTGCCGACGGCACAAAACATCCCCTGAGTTTTGATCCTGAAAATGTGGGTGATTTTCGCATCAGCCGTTTCAAGCGCACCGTCATTGTTGTGCGCCTGCCGGGGCGGCTCAATCTGGTCAATGCCCAGGTGATTGTTGAAGTGCGCAATCAGGACGACAGTGTGGTGTTTCGCAATATTTTTCCTGTCGAGCAATAATACCCGCAATGCCGTTTTTTCTTGTTAGAGCATTTTACCTTTGAAGTGCTTTGTGGGGGAGGGCCCCTTTTGTACAAGGGGGCCCTCCCCCACACCTTCTTCCCATAAAACTCCTGTTTTTATTCAGCAAAAGACATGAAGTCCTTTTTTTGAGATGAGGGCTACCCTAGGCAGATCCTTTCGGCAGCATGTCGCTTCACGGTTGAGCTGCCAGGGAGTGTTGTCACGCACGTTTTTTCGGGCATTCTTGTTCTGAAATTCATATTTACTTCGGCAGGATAGCTAAATAGACTAAAAGCTTAAAAGGCCCAACCTGCCTGATGTGACAGGAAAATGTGCCCTGACGGCACAGTCACATGCGCAAAACGGCCCTTTTCATGACGGAAGCGAATTCTTGAGTACGCAGCCGGATGAAAAGGGCCGTTTTCTATATTGGCGGCAACCGCCGAAGCAGAGTGGCTGTTAGAGCATGTTTAGACTACTTCGCCTGAGCAAAGGCGCTTAAAAAACTCAGGCCCGCCTTATGCTAATCCATTATGCCTTGAGCGGAATAAAAATTTCTGTCAGCAGGTTTTCAGGAGCAGTCGTTTCAGGGGAATTGTAGTACGCCTCAAAGCCCGGGTCATTGATAGGTTCGCGCCCGCTTTGCGGCAGCCACATGCCAAAAAGAGAGCGATAGGCCGGGTGCAAGCGGTCGTAAGGGCCATGCACCTTTACGGCCACATAGTCGCAGTCGCCGCCAATATGCCGCAGAAATATTTCCTTGTTGCGTAACAGCTCGCGCACCTGTGGACTCTCCTGGGTCACGGATGCAGGCAGGCTTATGCAGGCGTCCATACGGCATTTTTGCTCGGGCGTCAGGTCTGGGTTGTCATAGCTGACGCCGTAGGCAACGGTGTGTTGTCCCAAAAGGCCCGTGGGTCCTATGGCGGCCATCAATTGCTGCCAGGCCGCGCCAGAATCGTTGTAGGGCCCCGTGTGGCGGATGGCTGCCACCAGCACTGGTGGAAATTTTACAAGCCGGAAGTCCAGGGCAGGCGCGCCCACAATCTGATGGTGAAAAAGCGGCGCATCGGGATTTTTTTGACGCGCCCGCGTCAGGTGCCCGCCAGAACGTCGGTACTCCGAAGGCAGGGTAGCAAAGTGCGCGCGAAAGGCCCGGGTAAAGGCGTCCACGCTTTCATAGCCTGCATCAAGAGCTATTTGCGTGATGGGTTCGCCAGTATGCGCAACCTGTAGGGCAGATCTTTCGAGCAGCAAACGGCGCACATAGGCAGCAACGCTTTCACCGACCATTGCTGAGAATATTCTATGAAAATGGTAAGGAGAAAAGCAGGCAATGTCTGCCAACTCCGTAAGATCCGGGCGCGAGCCAAGGGTCTTTTCAATATGCCGCAACACGCGGTTGATACGGTCCTGATATGACATTTTTTCCATATTTTCTCCAGCATACGCTGCCTTTGCGGCAGGCACGCCTTGGCACGGTGACCGGAACCGCAAAAAAAGTCGAGCGGCTTTACGAGAATTGCGGCACTGTACACAGAACGCGCCGTGGTGGCTCTTTGCGCCCAGGTTCGTCTGGCGGGGCTACGCTGCCCCGCGAGTTAACAGCATTTGCAATACATACAGGGAGTAATCACATGGGCGATTTCAATGTAACAGTGGTGGATTATGAGGCAAAGCATCTGACTGGCATCAAGGTGCGCACCAGCATGTCCAAAGCCCAGCAGGACTGCCCAGCCATATGGGAAAAACTTTGCCCCAGGATTGCGGGAATCGAAGCCACGCCCGGCTACGGTGTGGCCATCATGCTTAATGAAGTGGATTTTGACTACTGGGCTGCCGTGGAGGCCCCGGAAGGCCAGCTTTCCGCAGATATGGAGCATGTGGATATTCCGGCTGGAAAGTACGCGGTTTGCAGTGTGCCCAATCTGGTGAGCCTTGGGGAGGCGTACACGTTCATTTTTGAAAAATGGCTCGGCAGCCAGCAGACGTATACCTATAACGCACAGGCTCCCTGTTTTGAGCTGTACCCTGCCCATTGGAACCCGGAAGCGGCTTTCAGCATTTATGTGGCCGTAAAAGGATAAAATTCCGCAGCAGTTTTGCAGGATAAAATTCAAAACCCCCGTTAGGCAGATTGGCAGCAATCCGTCTGACGGGGGTTCAAAATATCAAGTTGCCGCCAAGAGCAGATTAACTTTGAAATGCATTACATTTCAGAGTTGTCATTCTGCCGAAAAATGCGATCTTCGGCAGAATCCACGCCGCGCTGCGGCGCGCTGCACGCTTGTGCAGCGTTAGAGCATTTTAACTTTGAAAAAATTTAAATGCTCTAACAGAGCGCGAGCACTGTGGGGCCTGCACACAAACTGCCTGCAACCGATCCTGGAGCACGGGCAGGGATTGTTTGAACGCAGACGCCCTTACAAGGGCAAACTGGATCAAAGTTTGTCTGATTGTGTTTTTGTTGTGGCAACGTCAAACGGCCCTTTTCTGGCAGAAGCGAGCTTTCACGCACGCAACCGCAAAGAAAAGGGCCGTTTTCAATTTTTGAGGCAAAATCTTCTAAAGCAGATTAACTTTGAAAATGTGTATTTTCAAAGTCGAAATGCTCTAGCGGGCACCCTTGGGAAAAAGTACCACGCCAATGGTCTTGAACACAATATTGATGTCCAGCAGCAGAGACATATTTTTGATGTAATACAGGTCGTATTCCAGCTTGCGGCGGGCGTCTTCCTCAGAAGCGCCATAGGGATAGCAAACCTGCGCCCATCCGGTCAGGCCCGGCTTGATGGTGTGGCGCAAACTGTAATAGGGGATGGTTTCCTTGAGCTTCTGCACAAAGGCCATGCGCTCGGGGCGGGGGCCGATGAAGCTCATATCACCCTTGAGGATGTTCCAGATCTGCGGCAGTTCGTCTATGCGCACCTTGCGGATAAAGCGGCCAAAGCGGGTTACGCGGGCGTCGCCTGCGCTGGCCCACACGGCACCGTCTTTTTCGGCGTCTGCCCGCATAGAGCGGAACTTGTACACCGTAAATTCCTTTTCAAACAGGCCCACTCGATCCTGTTTGTAAATGACCGGGCCGGGCGATTCCAGGCGCACAATAAGGGCGGTCAGCAGCATGATTGGCGTTGCGGGTATGAGCAGCAGCAGCGAGATAAGCATATCCAGCGCGCGCTTGAGCCGACGCAGCGAACCGCGTGTGTTCAGCGAAAAACCCTCGGTCTGCAGCAGCCATTCGTCCGTAAGTTGCGAAAGGGGCAGGCGTTGCACCACATGTTCGTAAAAACTGCGAATATCCACAACCATCGTGCCGCGCAGCTTGGCTTCAAGCAGTTCGTGCGCAATGTCGTCGTCAATGGGCGCATCGGGCAAGAGCAGAATCATTGTGGCCTTTTTTTCCTGCGCTATGTCCAGAGCAAGAAAGGGCGGGCCAAGGCAGGGACCAGCGTCCGGGCCTTGATCGCGTTCGCCCACATAGCCGATGATTTCGGCCTGCGGCAGTCCTTCGGCCAGCAGCTGACGCACCTTGCCTGCACGGTCAACGCCCACAAGCAAAATACGCAGGGGATGGGTGAGTTTGTCGGCATTGAGGTGGTAAAGCCAGCGCCAGAGCAGGCTGAAGCTGAAAGAAAGCACAAAGAGCATGACAACGGTTTCGCGGTCAAAGCGCCAGTGCTGGAATGCGTATGAGGCAGTAGCAGAAGAGATGATGCCAAGCAGGCAGGCTACAAGCACGCGGCCCGTGGTTTCCTTAAAGTCTTCCTGACCCACACTGTAGGCGTCAAGTATGTAGAAAAAAAGCATGTAAAAGAAAATGGTAAAGAGCGTGGCTCCGGTATAGTCGTCAAAAACGCTCAGGTCCGGGGCAATCGTGGTCAGGCCGGAAATTGTCAGGGCTAGCAGAATGCAGACCAGGTCCAGCGCCTGCAAAAGTCCCATACGATAGCTGCTTATCATTGCAAATTATCCTCTGAGGGAGATACTTGGTCAGTTTTCACTCGTTCGCCTTGGCTAAACTGCCGTTCTCACATCTTGCATATCAGAAAAAGCGGCTTGGCAGTACCACATACTGCGCAGGCGTTTTTCTGAGGGCATGCCAGTCGAAAACAGCGCTTTACGCGCGGCGTCCTGATGAAGCCTGACGCTGGCTTTACAAATATGTTTTTCTGTCTGGCAGGCCCGGAGGTAAAGCCGGACAAGGACTCTTTCTAAATAATTCTTTTGTCCAACTGGCTGCGTCAAAAGGCCATTTTTTACTCCCGTCATGTACCGAAAAAGTACACTCCTTTCGTAAAAAAGCCTTTTCCTTGCCCTTGGCGCAAAATCATTTACTTAGAAATAGCCCCTGGAGCGGACAAGGCCGAACCCTTCCACAGGCTGCGCCACGGTGTCCCTTGCGGTAGCCCGGCGCTGCAAAAAGTTTATTGCGCCGCGCCGTCAGGTTTTGGCGTCACGGGCACACGCATATCTTCAAGTATGTGCGCGGCCACCTTTTCAGCGTCAAAATCGTTCAAGGCCATCTGGCGTCCGGCGGCGCCCATGCTGAGCATGAGGTCAGGCCGCAGAATAAAGGATTCAAGAGCTGCGGCAAGGGCCTTGGGGTCGCGCAAGGGTACAAGGTAGCCGTTATAACCTTCGCGCACAACCTCGCGGCAGCCTGGGGCATCCGTAACCACGGCGGCGCGGCCCATACTCATGCCTTCCATAATGGAAGTGGGCGTGCCTTCGCGCCACGAAGGCAGCACCATAACGTGGGCGGCGCTTATGTAGGGACGCACATCTCTTGTTTCACCAAGGTATTCTATGCCGCCCTGTTCCTGCCACTGGCGTATCTGCTCAAGGCTGATGCTGCCAAGTCCTTGCTCTTCGGGGCCAAGCAACAGAAAGCGGGCCTTGGGGTGTTTGGCCTTGAGTTCGTGCGCAGCCTGGGCGTATTCCTCAATTCCTTTGGCTTCCAGCAGGCGGGCTACCAGAAGAAAAACGGGCGGCTCGCTCAGTGTGCCGTCTTCGGCAAGGCCGGGCAGGGGCGTGGGGGCGAAGCGGCTGGTATCCACCCCGGTTCCGCGCGCGCGCAAAATGCGGGCACGGGGACCCAGAATTCCGGCCTTGCGGAATACATTGATGTCGTCTTCGTTTTGAAAAAATACGCCTTCAGCACCAGAAAGCGCCGTGCGGTAAAGCAGGGCGCTCAAACGGTTGACGCATTTTTTGAAAAAGCTGTCAGCCTCAAACGCGTACCCGAGGCCAGTGATGGTGGCATAAATATGCGGCACGCCAGCCACACGGGCAGCGATGCATCCGTAAATGACGGGCTTGATGGTGGAAGCAAAAAGCAGATCGGGCTTTTCTTCTTTAAAAATGCGCAGAAGCGCTCCGGTGGTGCGCAGATCGTGCAGGGGATTGAGCCCCTTGCGGTCCAGCGGGTAGTGCAGCAGGCGCGCGCCCTGGGTCGCCAGCATAGCCTCAGCGCCAGCATCGCCCGGCGGGGCGCAGCAAATTACCTCGTGGCCAGCCTGGAACATGTGGCGCACCAGTACGCTCCAGAAATTGCTCATGGACCTGGCCTGATTGCCCAGAACGATGATCTTCATTTCCTCGCGTCTCCCTTTGGCGCTGGCATCGGTCTGTCACAAAGATAGGCCGCGCTCGCATGGGAAAGGCTATAGCATCTGAGAGGATAACTGAAAAGGGGGATGTAACCGTCCAAATTCAATTTTGTGCCATCTTGGTGTCAGGCGCGAGGCTGCCCGGCATGAGTACAGCCTTGGCCCGGCCTGCTTTACAGCAATGGCTGACCAGCGTAGAATAATACAATTCCATCATGGGCAGGCGTCAAGCCTGACCCCTTTCGGAAACAAATCATTGCAAAACAGGACGCAAACATGAGCGCGTATTCCCAATTGTGTGCCTCTATGCAGGCCGCCCCTTCCCGCTGGTTGATTACAGGCGTGGCGGGTTTTATCGGTTCCAATCTGCTTGAGCACCTTTTGAAGATGGGCCAGACCGTTGTGGGGCTGGACAACTTTTTGACCGGTTACCAGAAGAATCTGGACATGGTGCGTGATATCGTCGGGCCTGAAGCCTGGAGCCGCTTTACATTCATTGAAGGCGACATTCGCGATATCGATACCTGCCACAAGGCCTGCGAAGGCGTGCAGCATGTGCTGCATGAGGCGGCGCTCGGTTCTGTGCCGCGTTCCATTGACGATCCCTTGCTGTCCAACAGCTGCAATATCACGGGCTTCCTGCAAATGATGGTGGCCGCGCGCGATGCCGGAGTCAAAAGCTTTGTCTACGCTGCCTCTTCATCCACCTATGGCGATTCGCCCGAATTGCCCAAGGTGGAAGACAAGATTGGCCGCCCCCTGTCGCCCTACGCCGTTACCAAGTATGTGGACGAACTTTATGCCGATGTGTTCAGCCGCTGCTACGGTTTTTCCAGTGTCGGGCTGCGTTATTTCAACGTTTTCGGCCAGCGCCAGGACCCCTACGGCGCTTATGCTGCCGTTGTGCCCCAGTGGTTCGCCAGCCTCATCAAGGGCGAGACCGTCTATGTGAACGGTGACGGCGAAACCAGCCGCGACTTCTGCTACATTGAAAATGTGGTGGAGGCCAACCTGCTGGCCAGCTTTGCTGTGGGCGAGGCCACCAACACCATTTACAACGTGGCCTTTGGACAGCGTACCACCCTGAATGAGCTTTTTGGCCTTATTCGTGAAGAAGTGGCGCGCCATAAGCCGGAAGCTGCCAGCGCTCAGGTAGAACACCGCGATTTTCGCGCTGGCGACGTGCGGCACAGTCTGGCTGACATCAGCCGCGCCGCAACCCGTCTGGGCTATGCTCCCCGCTTTGATGTGCGGCAGGGGCTGCGTCTGGCAGGCGATTGGTACGCCGCCAACCTGTAGCATTGAGCAGCAGGCAGGCTTTGCCGGGGCGGGCTGTTGGGTTTTCCTTAGTACGCCATAGCCTTTCAAAGCAGTTTCTTGCCTGAAATGCCTTTGCTGCCGATGTAGCGGAAAATAAACAAAAGACCGTCAGCCCAATGGGCTGACGGTCTTTTGCTTGAGCAATGCATGGCTTGTTTTTTTATTTCAAAAATGACGTCACCATATACACGCGCCGTGCAGCAATTTAAGCTCCAATTTTCTGAAGAGCCTAAGTCTTCTCCGTGCCCGCGGCCCGCTGTAAAGCTGCTTTCCACAGCGGGCTTACATGTAGGGCGTTGTAATTTTTAAATGTGAAGAAATTTAAAAGAAACCTACTCTTGGCTGTTCTGACCTTCTCATTTGGGCCGCCTGCGCGGCGTGCGGCAGAGGGGCCTGTTATGGGCTGCCGCCCCTCCGAGGCCCCCTCTGCACTCCCCCTAGATCACGCCGGGCCACCCCGCTGAGTTTTCGTATCTCTCCACTCCCACGGGTTAGCCTTCAAGGACTTTCCATCTTCCGTAATTGCGCGAGGGCTGCGCGGCTTTTGCTGCGGGAGCTTCCCTTCCTTTGGTCGGGTGATCTCCCTGCGCGCCGCGCATTGCCATCAACGGGCAGGTTCTGACGCCACGCGAGAGCGTAATGCCACGAAAATTCAACAGATATTGCATTTTTAGGCAGAATGGCAGCTTTGAAATGTAATGCATTTCAAAGTTGGTCTGTTCTAGATGAGTCGCTTTGCAGCAGGGACGCCCGCTCAAAATCGGGATGTTCTCTGTACTTCGCTGAAATAAAAGTTTTAGGGGGGAGGGGTAAGTGCCCCCCTTTTACAAAAGGGTTCCTCCCCACCAAGCTCTTCAAAAAAGCTAATCGACTCTAACGTGCCTTGCGCAAAAATATTTCCCGCAGCCAGGTCAGCCCCTGCTCAAAGGCAGGTTTTGCGCCGGGAAAGTTCTCTTCATCCTTATAGAACTGAATGAAGCCGTGCTCGTGCGCGGGATAAAAGAGAAAGCTGGCCTCGTTGCCGCTTTTTTCAAGCTTTTGCGCGTACTGCCTGCATTCGTCGCTGAGGGGATCAATACCACCAGCCTGGACAAGCGCGGGCGGAAGATTGCTCAGCTCGGCCCATAGCGGAGCGGCCAGCGGATCGTCAATGCTTGTACCGTCGGCAATGTAGGATGAGATCATTACGCTGTTCAGTTCGCGGGTGGGGAAATGCTCGTCGCCAAGCTTTATCCAGGATTCCGTGTCCATCCTGTTGCTTACGGTGGGGTATATCAGCCACTGGCCCTGAAGCTGCGGGCCTTTTCTATCGCGGGCAAGCAGAGCCAGTGAGGCCGCCAGATTACCGCCAGCGCTGTCGCCGCCCACCACGATTCGTGTTTTGTCGCCGCCCAGTTCAGCCGCGTGGCCGCTGGTCCAAAGCAGGGCAGCGTACGCGTCTTCCAGTCCGGCAGGAAAAGGATGTTCCGGGGCCAGGCGGTAATCTACAGAAACAACAACGCACTTTGCGCCGTTGCAAATGCCCCGAAGCAAAACGTCGTGGGTATCAAGGTCGCCGGAAATAAACCCACCGCCATGCATGAACAAGAAGATCGGCAGGCTTGCTTGCGGGGCTGCCTGCTTGGGGGTGTAAATTCTGAGGGTGATTTTTCGTGCCGGGCTGCTTGCCTCAATGCTTATGTCCCTGACGCTCTCGACCTCATCGCCAACGCCTGCCATTGGGATCATATCCCGGTAGGATTGTCTCATTTCTTCAATTGGATTCATAACTTTCGTCCTTGAAACCGCTGACCGCCGCTTCCGGTATGTTTCGTCTACCGGAAGCGGCGGCCAGCGTCGTATGTTTTTTGGGGTGCGCGCTTACTGCTTGCGCGTAGAATTATAAAAATTGATCAGGCAGCCGTCGAGAATAATCTGGCGTTCGTCGTCGGTCAGATCCTTGAGGGTCAGGGCTATCTGTTCGGCCTTGCCGCTTTCGCGCACAACATAGGCCAGAATGGTCGGTGCCGCGTCTTTTACGGCCTTGCGCACGTTGGGCACGGCCAGCCAGTCGCCCACTTGGAGCGTTTCAGCCAGATCCGCGTCACCGATAAAGGGGAGCATGCCCCAGTTGATGAGGTTGGAACGGTAGCGCTTGGTCGCGTATTCGACCGCAAGGTTGGCCCAGCCGCCCAGCACTTTCTGGCAAGACGCCGCCTGCTCGCGGGCAGAACCGTCGCCGGGCTTGACCGCAAAGATGGTGGAGCCAAGGCCCACGTTTTTGAGATCGGCGGCTCCTTGCAGGATATCCAGGCCGCAAAGGGCAAAGAGCGCGCGGGCGCGGGCCACCAGCTCGGGATCAGCCGCATTGGCCAGACGTGCCTTTTCCATCAGGTCAACGGCCTTGGCGCGCTCCACATAACCGGGATCTTTGCGCGACAGGGTGTATTCCGCCAGCTTGAGGGGATTGGAGCGCAGGGACGATGTTTCACCGGAAGGAATAAGTTCGTCCGTTGTGGTCACTGGGTCGGTGATGACGCTGACGACCTGCAACAGCAAGTGATCCGGCAGGGCGCTCATGGCGGGCCAGTCGGCAATATTGGGGCCAAAGACAAGTGGCACTTCCGGCTTGGGATTGCCAAAACCGTTATATACGCGGCGGTGGTAAATAAGCGGCTCAAAGCGGTAGTCGAGGTTAACGCCGGCAAGGCCGGGCGCTGACCAGTCAAGATCCGTGGCGGGCGTCAGGCGGCCGCCGTTGGCAGCCGTGGCCGCGATGGAACGGGCGTCCATAAGGGCAACGGCGGAAAGCTGGCCGTTAGCGGGCTTGGAGCCTTCGCGGTTGGGGAAGTTGCGCGTGGTGTGGCGAATGGACAGCGCGCCGTGCGCGGGGGTGTCGCCCGCACCGAAACAGGGGCCGCAGAAAGCGTTTTTGAGCACAGCGCCAGCGGCCATAAGTTTGGCCGTGGAACCGTTGTTGACAAGCGCAAGCCCCTGCGGTTCGCTGGCGGGGTAGACAGACAGGCTGAAGGCCAGATTGCCCGTACTTTTGCCGTCCAGAATGGCGGCGGCCAGCGTGATGTTTTCAAAACTGCCGCCAGCGCAGCCAGCAATGATGCCCTGATCTACCCACAGGCCACCGTCGCGGATTTTACCACAAAGATTCAGCCCCTTGGCGGCGTCGCCAAACTGCTTGCGGGCTTCGTCCTCCACCTGGGCCAGCAGTTCGGAGGCATGCTTTGCCACTTCGGCCACGGGGTAGGCGTTGCTGGGGTGGAAGGGCAGGGCGATCATAGGCACGATCTTGTCGAGATCAATGCGGATGAGCCCGTCATAACAGGCCGGGCCTTCAATGCGCAGTTCGGCGTAATCGTTGGCACGGCCATGCTTTTCAAGGTACTGGCGCACCTTGCCGTCCGTGGTCCATATGGAGGAAAGACAGGTGGTTTCCGTGGTCATGACGTCGATGCCGCAGCGGTATTCCACTGAAAGGCCTTCCACGCCGGGGCCCATAAATTCCAGTACCTTGTTCTTCACAAAGCCGTTTTTGAACACGGCCGCGATAAGCGCCAGGGCCACGTCCTGCGGGCCAACGCCGGGGCGCGGCGCGCCTTCAAGCCAGACCGCTATTTTTTGCGGATTGGCCACATCGTATGTCTTGCCAAGAATCTGTTTGACCAGTTCCGGGCCGCCTTCGCCGATGGCCATGACGCCAAGAGCGCCGTAGCGGGTGTGGCTGTCAGACCCAAGGATCATACCGCCGCATTTGGTCATCATTTCGCGCACATACTGATGGATGACCGCCAGATGCGGGGGTACGAAAATGCCGCCGTACTTCTGCGCAGCCGCAAGGCCGAAAAGATGGTCGTCTTCGTTGATGGTGCCGCCCACGGCGCAGAGGCTGTTGTGGCAGTTGGTGAGGGCGTACGGCACGGGAAATTCGGTAAGGCCGCTGGCGCGGGCGGTCTGGATGATGCCCACATAGGTAATGTCGTGGGAGGCCAGAGCGTCAAACCGGACGCGCAGCACATCCTCGCCTTCGGGGGCGGTGTTATGCGCGGCAAGAATGCGGGCAGACAGGCTGTTTTTGCGCGCGGCTTCCAAATCCACACCCTTGGCGCGGGCCTCTTCGGCACTGCGGATGGTGTTTCCGTCAATGACAACGGCATTGCTTATGAGCTCAATCATGTTGGCAGACCTTCCTGCTGGGTTTGGGAGTCGCTGGCGCGACGCTGGTTAGCGGGACTGCGCCGCGGCCAGTTTGAGGCCGAAGGCAATGAAGACGAAACCTGTAAAGCGTTGCAGCCAGAGCTGAAAACGGCTGTTCTCAAAAACATGACGCACACGGCCAAGCATGTAGGCCAGGGGGACGTACCAGAACAGGCACAGGGCCGACATGATGCCGCCAAGCTCCAGAAACTGCGGAGCCAGCGGTGCGTGCGGGTTTGTAAATTGCGGCAGAAATGTCAAAAAGATGATGACAGCCTTGGGGTTCAGGGCATTGGTCAAAAATCCCTGCCAGAAAAAAGACCACCACTGGCGGGCCGAAAGGCGGGGTTCCGCAACGGGATTTTCAGCAGCTTCGTGAGCGGTCTCGCCGTCACGCGGTGCTGTTTTCACCACAGCGGCGCTTACGGCCCCATTGTTGCGCAGGGCCTGAATGCCAAGCCAGACAAGATAGGCCGCGCCCGCGTATTTGAGAATGCTGAACCACAGCATGGACTGGGCGATAATGGCAGATATGCCCAGCATGGCGGCAGTGGTGTGCACGCAGATGCCAAGGGCCACGCCGCACGCTGCCGCCTGCCCCTGCGGGCGGCCATTGAGCAGCGAGATTTTGGCAATAAGGGCAAAGTCCGGTCCCGGCAGGATCACCAGTATGGCCGCCATCGGCACGAAGATCAGCAGGGTTTCCAGTGAAATCATGACATAACCTTGTTGGTGAAAAGGGACGGGCTTCAGACTATGGGGCGTGTCCCTGTATTATTGGGGCCGCTGCATATCGCGCTACAGAAGCCCCATTTTGCTTTGGCTTCAGGAGAAGGGCTTCTTCAGTTGCGGATTGGCCGCACTGAAAGGTTCCCTTCTCCTAAAAAGAATTTTTACAGATACGAACCGATGATGTCGCCGAATTCCTTGCAGCCCACCACGCGGGAGCCAGTAACCTGGGCGGCCAGATCTTCGGTGACGGACTTGCCCGTGATGGCCTTGCCCATAGCCTTGCGAATGCGGCTGGCCGCGTCGTGCTGGCCCAGATGTTCCAGCATAAGCGCGCCGCACAGGATGACGCTGCCGGGGTTGGCTTTGTCTTTGCCTGCAATGGTGGGGGCGGTGCCGTGGGTGGCTTCGTAAAAGGCCAGGGTGTCCGACATGTTGACGCCGGGGGCCAGGCCAAGGCCGCCCACCTGCGCGGCAAGCGCGTCGGAGATATAGTCGCCGTTCAGGTTGGGCGTGGCCAGCACCTGATATTGCTCAGGACGCAGCAGGGCTTCCTGGAACATAGCGTCGGCTATGCGGTCTTTGATCACAAGGCGTCCAGCCACGGGCTCTTTTTCGGTGCAGGTGAGGTCGCCGAATTCCTGCGCGGCCACATCGTAGCCCCACTGGCGAAAAGCGCCTTCGGTGAACTTCATGATATTGCCCTTGTGCACAAGGGTGAGGCTTTCCTGCTTCTGGTCCAGGGCAAAGCGCAGGGCGCGGCGCACAAGGCGTTTGGACCCGGCCTCTGTCATGGGCTTGATGCCCACGGCGGCGGTGTCGCCCACCTTGGTCACGCCCAGTTCGTCGCGCAAAAAGGCGATGAGCTTGCGGGCCTCGGGGGTATTGGCGGCAAATTCCACTCCCGCGTACACGTCTTCTGTATTTTCGCGAAAGATAACCATGTTGACCCGTTCAGGATGCTTGACCGGGGTTTCCAGCCCTTCAAAGTGGCACACGGGGCGGATGCAGGCGTAAAGGTCAAGGGTTTGGCGCAGGGCCACGTTAAGGCTGCGTATGCCCGTGCCCACAGGGGTGCCCAGGGGGCCCTTCATGGCAAGTTCGGCATGGCGCAGAGCTTCAAGGGTGGCGTCGGGCAGGGGATGCCCGGTTTCTTTCACGGCCTTGTCGCCAGCCAGCAACTCCACCCAGTCCAGGGTGAGGTCGGCTCCAGCGGCGCTAATGGCCCCTTCAATCACCGGGCGGGCGGCCTGCCAGATTTCCGGGCCGATGCCATCGCCTTCAATCCAGTACACAGTCTTGCGCATGTTCCCTGTCCTTTTAACTGTCGGTGAATATAGAGCATGTTAACTTTAAAAAAGGTTCCATGCCCTAACGCTGCACAAGAGCGCAGCGCGCCGTAACGCGGCGTGGATTCTGCCGGAAACTGCATTTCCGGCAGAATGACAACTTTGAGATGCGAAGCATCTTAAAATTAACCAGTATCTAGGGAAGCACTGATTAAAGAGCCTCCTGGAAACGCGCAGTTATTTCGTTTGGCAAGGCGCGACCTTGTTTGAAGCAGGAATGGGCTCTTCCGTCCTCGACTGTTTCAAAAAAGTGAAGCAACGCCGCCAAGCGGAATAAATCAGCGTTTCCTCAAAACGGAGCCGGGCCATCCCGAGCCCGGCCCACCTGAAACTGCTAGTCGTTGTCGTCGTTGTCCTCTGTTTCGTGCTGGAGAGAACGCGCGCGTTTGAGCAGTTGCTCAAGCTGGATGTCAACGCCGATAACGCCGACGATATTGTCCTTTTCATCCGTAACAGCGCAGGACACGGTGATAATGAGTTTGCCCGTGAAGTGCGACTGATACACATCCATAATATGCAGGTCGCCGCTCTGCATGGGCATCTTGAACCACTGACGGTCCGAGAAGTCGTAGCCAATGGGCAGGGCTTCGTAGGTTTCTTTGTACACGGGGTCGGTGATGGCCGAACATTTGAGGCGGCCCTGGGCGTCCGTGAGGTAGCAGTACTGGATAAAGGGATACTTGCGTACGAATTCGTCCAGTCTGCCGCAGGCTTTTTTGCCAAAATCCAGCAAGTCCTTGTTGTGCACAAGCCGCACAATAAGGTTGGCGGAAAGTTCGCCAGCCAGCTGCTTCATGTGGTCGAATTCGGAAGCAAAAAGTTCGGGCATGAATTTTTGTACAAGGGCTTCCATTTCTTCGTGCGAGAAGTGCGTGGTGCGCCCGGTTTCTTCGTAGACGGCCATGATGGCGTCGTAGATATTGCCCACGGCCGGATGCTTTTTGGAAACCTGCCGGTCTTTTTCAAGATTGAGGTTGGTGTTGATCCAGTAAGCCACGCCCGCGCGGCCCGTTTTGTCGGTGATGATGATGGGCACCGGGCGGCCAAGCAGGTGATTGGTGTCGAAGATATTGTAGATTTCTTCGTTTTTGGCCAGACCGTCTGCGTGTACGCCCGCGCTGGTGGCGTTGAAGTCGCGGCCCACAAAAGGATAGTTGTGGGGAATGCGGTAGTGCAGTTCCTTTTCAAAGAACTGGGCCACTTCATTCAGAATGGTGGTGTCGGCGGCGGCATCGTCGCCCGTAAGGGATATGTATTCCACCAGCAGGGCTTCAAGCGGGGTATTGCCCGTGCGCTCGCCAAAACCGAAAAGCGTGCTGTTGACCGCGCCGCAGCCGTTCAGCCATGCGGTAACGCCGTTGACGAGCACTTTGTGGAAGTCGTTGTGTCCGTGCCATTCAAGCCACTGGCCGGGAACGCCCGCTTCGTCGGTAAAAGCGCGGACGATCCGCTGCACCGAGCGGGGCAGGGCCGCGCCGGGGTAAGGCACGCCGTAGCCCATAGTGTCGCACAGGCGAATTTTGACGGGCATGCCGCTCTGGCGCGAAAGCTCCATCAACCGTTGGGCGAGGGGCAGGCAGAAGCCGTAAATATCGGCCCTGGTGATGTCCTCAAAGTGGCAGCGTGGAATGATGCCCCATTCCAGAGCCTGCTCGGCCATGCCCACATACATGTCCATAGCCTGCTGGCGGGTTTTGCCCAGTTTGAGGAAAATATGGTAGTCCGACACGCTGGTGAGCATGCCGGTTTCGTCAAATTCCATATCGCGGGCCAGCTTGAGGTCGTCCTTGGTGGCGCGGATCCACGCGGTTACCCGGGGAAAGCGGTAGCCACGGGCGCGGCACACGTCGATGCACTTGCGGTCCTTGGCGGAATAAAGAAAAAATTCCGAAGCAGTGATCAGTCCGGTTTTGCCGCCCAGGCGGTGCAGAAAATCGAACATCTTGGCCACTTGCTTGACGGTATAGGGCGGGCGGGCCTGCTGGCCGTCACGAAAGGTCGTGTCGGTAATGCGCATTTGCTCCGCAGGGCGCGGGGCCAGCAGCACTTCGTCAAAGGACGTTCGGCAGACGCTGGTATAGGGAAAAAGTTCGCGGTAGAGCTGGGGTTTTTCAGGCTCCTGCATAACCAGGGTACGGCTGCCTCCGCTTTGGTGGATGATATTGCTCATATGCTCCCGCCGACTCGCGCTGACCGCGCGGAAAAAAGTTGTCCGTGGAACGCTTTTATAGCGGCTTAGCGTTTTCTCGTCCAGTGCGCGTAAGGGCGCATCAGTCTGAAACCCTTGGCGCTTGCGGTGGCCGTTTGACGGCGCAAAGCCTGTTGCCTCCCGGTGACGTCCGGTGGCCCCATTTGCCTCGTTAGCCCCGTTGGCGCCCGGCGCGCGGCAAGGTGCCGGGGCAAATACCTGTCAGCTTTTCAGGCGCGAAGCGCTTCAGATCAAATTATCTTTGCAATATTTTACATCGCGGATGTGTCATTCTGCCGAAAATGCAATTTTCAAAAGAACCCATACCGCGTTGTGGCGCGGCGCATTCTTGTGCCGCTGTAGAGCCTTTAAACTTTTTAGAAGCCAAGGCGCTCTAAAGTGGCTGCCATGTGGCCCTGCCGGAAATCGGGCACTTGCCAGAAAAACAAAAATGAATGATTGTCCCTGTCGAAGGCGCATGGCGGTAATGCTTGTCTGGCGCGCCTTCTGAAGGAGCAGGCATGTCGGATTGTGTGCGCTACCCAGCGCCGGGCTGCGTGGTGGAATATATGGAGGGCAACGCTGTTCAGATTGCCCTTATTACTGAAGAAGTCGGGGGGCGCTTGCGCCTTCTTTTGCCCAACCGCCGCGAAACGCGGCTCAATGCGTCGCGCCTGCTGCCCTGGCTTGGCCCCATGCATGGAGCGGATCTTGGCCGTGAAGAAGCGGTGCGCCTGCTTGAGCAGCATAAAAAGAGCCGTGAAGACCTGGCCGCCGATGTGCCCGTTATGGACGTGTGGGAGCTGGCTCAGGGCGAGGTAAGCGTGGCCCCGGCCACGTGGTTTGCAGAATTGTTCACTTCTGATCCCTCTACGGATCAGGTGTCTGCCTATGGCCGCGCCCTGCTGGCCTGCAAGAGTCATTTTCGCTTCCAGCCCCCGGATTTTCAGGTTTTTCCCGCTGATATGGTTGAAAAGCGCCTGGTGGAAGAAAAAAACCGCCTTGAACGCGAAGCCCTTATTGCGGGCGGCGCGGCCTTTTTGCGCATGTTGTGGGATGTGGCCTGCCGCAAGCGCGAGCTGCCGCCACCCCCGGCGGAAGGGGGCGCCAGCGGAGAATGGCCGTCTGATGAAGTGGCTGAAAGCCTTGAAGAGGTGCTGCGCGCCCGCATGGTTGACCCGGAAGGACAGGAGTATGACGCCCTGTGGCGCACTCTTGGCAAAGGCCTGCCGGATGTGCCGCATTTGCCCCTGCAACTGCTGGTAGCCTGGGGCAAGGTGCCGCCGCACTACAATTTTTGGCTGGACCGCGCAGGCTATGTTTCTGGCGACACTTGGTGGACGCCGCACAGCGAACAGGTGGACGCGCTGGTTCGCGCCGCCCAGAGCTGCGAAATGCCCGACGCTGCACTTTTTGCGTCTGCCGTGCCTGCGGGCTGCATGTGTGACGAAGACATTCCTGCGGTGGCTACAGAAGTACCCGCCGCTTCGCCTTCGCTGCTTTTTGAGCCTGGACCGCTGCCCGAAAGTGCGTTGCCCTTCATAAGCATCGACAGTGCCAGCACCCGCGACGTGGACGACGCCTTTCATGTGCAACCCACGGAAGACGGCTACCTGCTTACCCTGGCCCTGGCCTGTCCTGCGCTGTACTGGCCCTTTGGCAGCCCCCTGGACAAGGCTGTGCTGCACCGGGGCACAAGCATTTATCTGCCTGAAGGCGACTGCCACATGCTGCCGGAAGTTCTGGGCACGGCGGCCTATTCCCTGGTTGCCAACGAATCCCGTCCCGCCATGTGCGTGGAGGTTCCGGTAGACAGCAGCGGGCGCTTCGGCCCTTGCCGGGTATACCTGGCCCGCGTGCGTCTGGCCGCCAACCTGACCTACTGTGACAGTCAGGCCGTGCTGGATGCGCAGGCTGAAAATCCTGACGCTCCCTTGCCTGAAAATCCCGCTGCCGTTCATGTCGAGCAGCTGCGTTCCGGGCTTGATCTGGCCCGCAAAAGGCAGGGCGCACGAATTGAAGACGGCGCAGTGGTTATGGACAGGCCCGATCCCGCCATCTCGCTGGAAGGCGAAGGGGGCGAAGTGCGCGTGCATGTGGGGCCGGACTACAGCGCGCCTGACGCGCAGATGCTGGTGGCGGAGATGATGATTCTCGCCAGTGCCGCTGTGGCCCATTGGGCCTTGGAGCGCGGCATGTCCATGCTGCACCGGGTGCAGGATGTTGTTTTGCCCCGCGAGTACGCGGGTATATGGAGTACCCCGCAGGATATGACGCGCATTATGCGCGCGCTGACGCCTTCGGGACTTGAAGTGCAGGCCAAGCCGCATGCGGCTTTGGGGCTTGACCGCTACACGCCTATGACTTCGCCTTTGCGCAGGTATCCTGACCTTGTCAACGAGGCGCAGGTGGTGCATTTCTTGTGTACGGGCCAGCCCCGCTGGAGCGAAGACATGCTTGTGCGTCTGTTGCAGGCCCTTTCGCCCGCGCTGGACGGGGCAGGGCAGGTGCAGCGCTTCCGCCCGCGCTACTGGAAACTGCTGTTCTTCCGCCAACAGGGAGACAAGGTGTGGTGGCCCGGCGTGATTACAGAAGAAAATGACGCCTTTGTCAGCGTAAGCCTGCCTGATCAGGGCATGTTTGTGCGCGGCAGGCGAAAGCTCTTTGACGACAGGGCGCACCCCGGTTTGCAGGTAGATGTGCGCATCGGCAAGGTGCACCCATTGTATAACGAGATCATGATTCTCGAAGCCGCTACCACTGGGTAGGCGCAAGAGGCCAAGGTCTTCTGCCTGCCCGCGCAGGTCAATGGTCAAAAGCCTTTGAGGCAGTCTGTTTTTTACCGGCTGCAGACGTAAAGCGGCTTGCGGAGAATGCCGGAGCCAAAGCGCCCGGCCCATAAAAATTGTCTTGGCTGGTGATGCCCGCCGTTTTCTCGAGCGGCACATCAAAAGGCCCACGGCCTCAACAGCACTCTGCGGAGAAAACCATGCTGGAAGTTTTATGGATAGCCCTGGCCTATATACTCGGCTCCGCGCCGTGGGGATTGGTTATCGCCCGGACCTTTTGCGGTATTGACCCGCGAGAGAACGGCAGCCGTAACACCGGAGCCACCAATGTGGCCCGGCTGTGTGGTTTTAAATGGGGCGTCGCCACGCTTTTGTGCGACGTGCTCAAGGGGGCCGTGCCCGTATGGCTGGCCTTCAAGATCAATCCTTCTCCCGTTTTTGTAAGCATTGTGGCCCTGGCCTGCGTGCTGGGTCATGTTTTTTCCTGCTTCATGAAGTTCAAGGGCGGCAAGGCCGTGGCCACGAGTATCGGCGTTTTTTTGCCCCTTGCCATCTGGCAGCTTCTTGCGGCCTCGATTCTGTGCTTGCTGGTTATCTGGCGCAGCGGCTTTGTGTCGCTGGGATCGCTGACGCTGGTTACGGCCCTGCCCGTGGCTCTGGCCGTCAGCGGGCAGTGGACCTGGCTGCCGTTGAGCCTTGGCGTATGGGCCGTTGTGGTCTGGAAGCACAAGGAGAACATTGTTCGCCTGCGCGCCGGAACCGAAAAAAGCTGGCAGAAAAGCAAGAGCCAGTGCGAAGCGGCCTGCGGGGCGCAAGGCGAGGGCCAGGACGGAAATTAAGAGCTGCCGCTAGAGCAGGGTAACCTTAACATGCTCTAGTAATTTTTTGTCCAACTGCCTTGGCCGTCAGCAGGCCGGGTTGCTCATATTTTGGATTGTCTGACGCCCTTTGCGTCGGGCGGGTAAAAAGCCTTTGAAGCGGCCCGGCCAGCATCAGTTTGCAGGCCGGGGTGGGGGAAGAAAGGTTTTTTACGGTAATTCTTTCTTCCCCCTGGCTTGCCAAGAAGGAGTTCGTCTTATGTCCCACGCGGATTTTCCGGCCTATCGCGGCCGCATGGAGTATGTCTGCCTTGATTGTGGCGCGCGCTACCCCGGCGACGACCTGCTGTACACCTGCCCCCAGTGCGGTGGTGTTTTTCTGCTGGAAAACCTTGATTTCACCAAGCTCAAGGAGCGCAGCGGTCAGGAGTGGCGGCAGATTTTTGATGACCGCAGCGCCACCCGCGTGACGGCCCTCAAAGGCATTTTTCGTTATTACGAACTGCTGGCTCCGCTTTTGGACGAAGACGATATCGTCTATCTGGGCGACGGCATCACGCCTATTGTGGAGGCGGCCCCGGCCCTGCGCGATCAGGTGGGCGTGTCCTTTGCCTATAAGAACGACGGTCAGAACCCCAGCGCCTCCTTCAAGGACAGGGGTATGGCCTGCGCGTTCAGCTATTTGAAGTGGCTTTGCCGCCGCAACAAGTGGGACGAAGTTCTCACGGTCTGCGCCTCAACGGGCGACACCTCGGCTGCTGCCGCCCTGTACGCATCCTATGTGGGCGCGCCCCTCAAATCCGTGGTGCTGCTGCCCCACGGCAAGGTGACGCCGCCGCAGCTCGCGCAGCCTCTTGGCAGCGGTGCTACAGTGCTGGAACTGCCGGGCGTGTTTGACGACTGCATGAAGGTTGTGGAACTGCTGGCTGAAAATTATCGCGTGGCCCTGCTCAACTCCAAGAACAGCTGGCGCATTCTCGGGCAGGAATCCTATGCCTATGAAGTGGCGCAGTGGTACGGTTGGGACATGACCGATCAGTGCCTCTTTGTGCCCATCGGCAACGCGGGCAATATCACGGCCATCATGTGCGGTCTGCTGAAAATGCTTGATCTGGGCATCATCACCAGTCTGCCGCGCATCTTTGGCGTGCAGTCCGAGCATGCTGACCCTGTGTGGCGCTACTATGACGCGCCCAAGGGCTCACGCCACTGGCAGCCCGTAACCGTGCAGCCCAGCGTGGCCCAGGCGGCCATGATAGGCAACCCCGTGTCCTTCCCCCGTGTGCGTATGCTGGCCGAGCGCTTTATTGAAGCTGGCGGCGAGCGTGCCTTCCAGGTGGTGCGCGTGACCGAACAGCAGATTATGGACGCTATGATCGTTGGCAACCGCCACGGCCATATCGCCTGCACCCAGGGCGGCGAATGTTTGGCTGGCTTGCGCAATGCCCGCGCCCTTGGCCTTGTGGGCGACCACGAGCACGCGGTGCTGGACGCCACGGCCCACGCCCTGAAGTTCGCAGGATTTCAGGATATGTATTTCAGCGACGCCTTCCCTGCGGAATACGGCGTTACGCCCGACAAGAGCCTTGCCAATATGCCGGAACTTCTTTTGCCCCAGAGCGCCCGTGATGGCCGCGAAGTGGCGGAATTTGCCAGCATGGGGGCGGATGCAGTAGTGCGCAGGCTCAATTTGCAAAAAAAATAAGCATATTAACGCTTGTCCGATAAAATGCGGTGGAGTAACAATAGTTACGCCGCCGCATCTCTTTTTGCCTGTGCTCCGGTTCGGCAGACCCGGACGTTCAGTCATAAACCGGTACGTACGCAGGTTACTCCCTTTGGCAGACAATGCCGGGGCAGAAACGCTGCCAACTTCTGCAAAGAGAGGAAAGGATGTTTTCAAGTATCAGGACAGCAATGCTGTTGCTTGTGGGTGGGGTTGTTATCGCCATTCAGTCGGCGCTTATCGGGGTTGTGGTCAAGCTTAGCTATGATTCCAGCCTTGAAGCCCGCACGCACGAAATGCAACTCATGGCCCAAACCATTTCAAAGTCTTTGTCAGACTTCGGCCAGCAGCAGGTGATGCTGGTTCGTGGCGTGGCAAACGCCCCAAGACTGAAAGAATTTTTGCTTACCGGCATGGGCGAGGAAGGGGCTGCCACCTTTCTTTCCGTCATGTCGCAGGCATCGTCAGACGTGAACACGCTCTATCTGTTTGACCGTCAGGGCAAGCAGGTAATCACGCGTGCGCAGGGCAAGGAAGGCAAGCACAACGATCTTGCCAACCGCGAATACGTGCAGGCTGCTCTTGCCGGCAAGGAGGGCTTCAGCTCTTCGCCCATCAAGAGCTACGCCACGGGCAAGCTTATTGTCAGCGTAACTGCGCCAGTGCGTGACGACAGTGGAAAGGTCATCGGCGGCGTGGGCATGTCCTACGACATCGACGGCCTTATGAAGAACTATATCCAGGGCATCAAGCTGGGCAGCACGGGGCATCCCTTTATTATTTCGCCAGAAGGCGTCATGATAGGCCACCCCAACAGCGAGCTTATTCTCAAGAATTTTGCTGCCGAGCCCGGCATTGCCGACATGCTCAGAAGCCCTTCTGGCCAGGGCGTCACCTACAAGGGCAGCAATGGTCATGAAAGCATGCTGGCCTGGGCCGATGTGCCCCACTGGAACTGGGTGGTGGGCGTGACTATGACCGTGGCCGAGATTGAAGCCCCGGCTATGGATCAGCGCAACATCATGCTGCTTATTGGCGGTATTGCCGTGGCAGCGCTCATCATCATTACCCTGATTGCTCTGGACAGGATTGCCGTGCGCCCCTTGCGTCAGCTGCAAAGCTACGCTGACCATGTGGCCGAAGGCAGGCTGGATCAAGCGCTGGTTCTGCGGTCACGCAATGAAATCGGCAAGCTGGCAGAAAATCTGCGTACAATGGTGGCAAGCCTCAAGGACATGATAGCCCAGGCTGACGAAAAAACCCGTCTTGCCAAGCAGGAGTCCGACCGCGCAGCTCTGGCCACCGCAGAGGCGGAAGAAGCCCGCGCTGCTGCCGAAAAGGCCAAGGCCGAAGGCATGCTGCATGCCGCCTCGCGTCTTGAGGGCGTGGTGCGGGCCATAACCGACGCTTCTGAAGCGCTTTCGGTACAGGTTGACCAGTCCAGCAGAGGCGCGGAACAGCAAAGTGTTCGCGCCAGCGAAACCGCCACGGCGATGGAGGAAATGAACTCCACCGTGACCGAGGTTGCCCGCAATGCCGCCGAGGCCGCTTCTTCCGCAGACCACGCCAGAAACCGCGCCACAGAGGGCGCAAATGTCGTTTCTCAGGCTGTGAGCGGTATTGGGCAGGCTCAGGGACAGGCAACGGAACTCAAGGCGGATATGACCGCTCTGGGCAAGCAGGCCGAAAGCACGGGCCAGATACTTGGCGTTATTTCGGATATTGCAGACCAGACCAACCTGCTGGCTCTTAACGCGGCCATTGAGGCTGCACGCGCCGGCGAAGCCGGGCGCGGTTTTGCAGTAGTAGCTGACGAAGTGCGCAAGCTGGCCGAAAAAACTATGAGCGCCACCCGCGAAGTGGGCGAGGCCATCACAGAAATACAAAACGGAACCCGCAAAAATGTGGGGCATGTGGAGCAGGTAGTCAACAAGATCGACGCTGCCACGGCTTTGGCCGGGGCTTCTGGGGAAGCGTTGCAGGAAATTGTGGCTCTGGTGGAAGAAACGTCAAATCAGGTGCGTTCCATCGCCACAGCGGCGGAACAACAATCTGCCACCAGTGAAGAGATCAACCGTTCGGTGGAGGATGTTAACCGCATTTCCGCTGAAACCTCCGAAGCCATGCGGCTTTCAACGGCATCCGTGGCCGAACTTGCGCGTCAGTCGCAGGTGCTGCGCGATCTTATTGAAAGCATGAAAAGAGACGGTGCGGTCTAGAGCAAAGTAGCGTTGAGGATGCACATCCTCAACGCTTGAGCCACGTTTGTTGCGGCGTCTAACCCCGCAAAACTATGTGATCCCGGCATGCGGCAACAGTCGCATGCCGGGATCACGGCTTTGCAGGCGGCGTCCCTTGCCGAGCGCAATTTGAAATACCCGCTGGGGTGTGGAGAAAAGCCGTTACGGTAAAACATACTTACAGGTAGGTGAGCCGCAGGAAATGCCGAGCTGCAAGAAATACAGCGTCCGTCAAGGCAAATGGGCTGTGCAGGCCCGCACCCAAAAAAATCAGGCGGGCACAGCTGCCGGGGTGCAGACCATTTCTTCTCCGTAAACATGCGTACGGTTGCGCCCTGCGGATTTGGCGTCGTACAGGGCGGCGTCGGCATTGCGCACCAGCAGCTTGCCGTCATTGCCCATATCCTTGCCGGGCACGAGGCTGGCCACGCCCAGACTTACGGTGACAAAACCGTTCACCGGAGAAGACGGGTGCGGCAACTGTTCACGCTCGATTTCGTGGTGTACGCGGTGGGCCACTGCGCGGGCCGTATGCGCATCGGCTCCCGGCAGAAGCAGGGCGAATTCTTCTCCGCCATAGCGGGCGCATATATCGGTGGAACGGGCTGCCCGCGTCATGGCTGCCGCCACACGCTTGAGGCATTCATCGCCAGCCTGATGCCCATAACTGTCATTGTAGATTTTGAACTTGTCCACATCCAGCATGATAAGCGCCAGAGGTGTCTGACTTTCCTTGGCGGAGCGCCAGAGCCCGCGCAGGCTGTCGTCAAACGAGCGGCGGTTGCGAACTCCGGTGAGTCCGTCCACAAGAGACATCTTCTGAAAGCGGTCGTGTTCTGAAACCAGTATTTTAGACTGAAGGGTGGCCTTGCTCAGGTAGGTGCTCAAATTGTCCAGAGCTGAGGCGATATTGCGTATTTCCACAATGCGGCTGCTGGGCAGGAGCAGTTTTTTCACGCCAGTGCCCAATTGATCCAGATAGGCCATAATGCCGCGCAGCGGGCGGGCCACTTGCAGACGCAAAATCCCGTAAAGCGTCATCATGCCCGCACCAAGAAAAAGAAAACCCAGCAGCAGTTTGTTCTCAAAATCGTGCGCCAAAGTGGCGGTACGGCGCAACTGCCCGTGCATTTCATCAGCCAGGGGGTTACGCGTGCCAAATCCGGCAAGGGCCGTGGTAAAGTCGGTAAGGGCCGAATTCAGGGCCTGCCTTACAGAGGCAAGACGCCCCGCAACATACGCTGCTCTTTCTGCAACGGATTGCCCGCCGTGCTGTGGCGTGTTTTTGGCCTCCAGAACCGGGGAGGATAATTCCATTTCTAGATCATGCGCCTGCGCCAGTAAAACGGCGATGCGCTCAAGGGCGGATACGGCATCTTCCCAGCGTTGACGCTGCGCTGTTGTGCCCTGCGGGGTCTGGTGCAACCGGGCAAGGGATGCCTGTATGTCCTGGCTGCTCTGCGCCCCTGAGGCCGCAAGCACGGTTTCGCCCAACAGCCGCCAGAGATGTTCTTTTTGCTCGTCCGCCTTGTCGAGGGCTTCGGTAAGGGGCAGGTACGCGCCATAAATTCTGGTGCTGGCCACGCTGATGTCGCGGGCCATATTCATATAATAGAAAAAGCTGGCCGAAAATATGAGGGCCAGCACAACGATGCCGGTGCTCAAAAAGGCGTTGATGCCCATGCTGGCATCCTTTTTTCCGTCTGGGGCCATGTCAGATTCCCATCCAGACGCAATAGGTCTGGTAAATGCCCACGGCCATCGCAAAGGCCAGCAGGGTGTTGAAAATAATGCTGAAGAAAACCCATTTCCAGCTGCCGGATTCCTGCCGAATAACTACCAGGGTTACAAAGCAGGGCGCGTACAGCATGACAAAGATCAGCAGGGCCAGGGCCGAACCCTGATTCCAGCTGGGGTCTTTGCGCAACAGCTCTGCCAGAGAAACGGCGTCGTCCGGGTCTTGCTGGCCCAGGGCGTAGGCCGTGCCGAGTGTGGAGATAATGGCTTCCTTGGCGGCAATGCCGCCTATGAGGGCCACGTCGGTGCGCCAGCTGAAACCCGCGTGGCGCGTTACGTCTTCAAGCCCGGTGCCCAGCCGTCCGGCAAAGGAGTTGCGCAGCCTTTCGGCGCTAAGGGCTTCTTCGGCCTTTGTCAGCTTTTCTTCAAGGTCGGCGTGCTCTTCTTCGGCAAGTTCCGGCGCTTCCAGCGCCGCAGACAGGCGGGCGATGTTGTTTTCAAAGGGCAGGGCCAGTTGCGGGTCCAGCGCGGGAAAGGTCATGCCCGCCCAAATGAGCATGGCCAGGGGAACAAGCACCGTGCCCGCTTTTTTCAGGTACATCCAGGTGCGTTCCCAGCAATGGATGCATATGCCGCGCAGTGTGGGCAGGCGGTACGGGGGCATTTCCATAACAAGAGGCGTGGCATCCCCGCGCAGCACTGTTTTGCGCAAAAAAAGGGCCACAAGAAAGGCGAAAGTCCACGAAAGAAGAATGATGGCAAACATCATGTTGGCGGCATTTTCGGGAAAGAACGTGCCCACCAGCAAAAGATAGACGGGCAGCTTGGCCCCGCAGGCCATGTAGGGCAGGGTAAGCATGGTGGCCAGTTTTTCCTTGGGGCTGCGCATGGTGCGTGTGGCCATAACGCCGGGGATGGCGCAGCCTCCGGCAATGCCGCCGGAAATGATGTAGGGCATTACCGAGGCCCCGTGCAGGCCGAACATCTGAAAGACCCTGTCTGCAATATAGGCCATGCGCGCCATATAGCCGCTGTCTTCCACAAAGGCGATAAGGGCGAACATGATGAGCACCAGAGGCACGAAACTGAGCACCCCGCCAACACCCGCAATAAGACCGTCCACAATAAGAGAGGCCAGCAGCCCTTCGGGCAGGGCAGAACTGACCAGTTCGCTCAACAGTGAAAAGCCGGATTCCAGCCATGCCTGCGGGTAGGAACCCGCCACAATGGTGATCTGAAACATAGCGTAGAGCACGCCCAGCATAATCAAAGCGCCCCAGAAGGCATGGGCCAGAAATCTGTCCAGTTTGTCTGTCATGCCCAGCCGCTGACGGTTGCCGGTTTTGCTGATGCAGGCCGAAGCGACCTGACGCACAAAGGCGCTGTGTCCATCCGCCACAAGGCCTTCGGCATCCAGATTCTGCGCGTGCAGGGTCTGGTGCAGATCACGGCAAATGGCTTCAAGCCAGTCAGCCAGCAGAGGGTCTGCGGCGCGTACGGCCTGAAGGGATTCCGGGTCGTCCTGAACAAGGTTCAGGGCAAGCCAGCGCGGCGCGCAGTGGGCGTAGGGCGATGTGCCCATGCTGTTGCTGCCCGCAATGAGCTCTTCCATTTGGGATAACGCCGGATCAAGCAAGGGGCCATAGCTGATATGCAAGGCCTGATGGGCAGCATGCGCCGGGTTTATGCCGTGCTGCGCGGCGGGGCTGGCGTCGGCCAGGGTGCACTGGCGGGCGGCGTCAAGAGCTTCACGCAATCCCTTGCCGTTTGTGCCTACCGTGGGCAGGGCGCGTACGCCCATAAGGGCAGAAAGTTTTTCAAAATCAATAGCAATGCCTGCGGTTCGGGCTTCGTCCATCATGTTGCAGGCCAGCACCACGGGCAGACCCATTTCACGCAGCTGGGCCGTAAGCAGCAGGCCGCGCTCAAGAATGCCCGCGTCCACCACATTGATGACGGCCTGCACCGTGCCGCTCAAAAGCACATTGCGGGCCACCACTTCTTCTTGCGAATAGGCGGAGAGGGAGTAGGTGCCCGGCAGGTCCACCAGTACAATCTCCTGCCCTTGATGGCGAATGAAGCCCTCCTTTTTTTCAACAGTAACACCGCTGTAGTTGCCCACATGCTGGTGTGCCCCGGTAAGGGCGTTGAAAACTGTGGTTTTGCCGCAGTTGGGGTTGCCGGCAATGGCAAATCGCAGGGAGTAGGTAAGGCCGCCAATATTGGCTCGTGCGCTGTCAGATGAGAACAGCGCGGCATCTGCGGTGTAGGATTCCGGCATTATGGCGCTCCCGTATTTCCTCAGGATATCCGATTTGCGGAAATCGCTGGGCGGAGAAGCAAGGTGGGGTTGTTTCGGATTTGAAATCTATTTTCAAAAATCGGGTTAGTCAAGCATTCGGGCAGCTGTGAAAGAAAATATTCGCAGACCTTATAATTGAGGATGCAATTCGCCACGTTGACTTTTTCGGCTGATCCTGTAACGTATGTATATACATGAAAAGTACTCTGGAGAACTAATGCCTTTTCCCTGCATCCTCCTGCAAATTCGCAAGACAGACCGCCAGCTTTCGCAGATGTATGGCCGTTATCTTGCGAAAAGCGGCATGCGGAGCACACAGTATGGACTGCTCAGAGCCATTGCCGCCATGCCCGAACCCTTTATTACCGATATCGGGCGGGCATTGAGCATGGACCAGACCACCGTCACCCGGAATGTGGAAAAGCTTGAAAAGGCTGGCCTGGTTGAGACCGGGCCGAACCCCAACGACACGCGCAAGAAAATGGTGCACCTGTCTGCGTATGGTAAAGCCTGCCTTGATGCTGCGGAGCCTTACCGGGCCGAGGCGCAGCAGCGTATACTGGACGGACTGGGAGAAGAAGAGGCGCAGCAGCTCTTGCGCCTGCTGGCCAAGGTAAGCGATCTGGCGCAGCAGTAGGCTTATGGAGTCTTCATGCCTGATGCCGCACATAGGCGCGCCGTGTCATATGCGGCATGAATGCTGCCTGAGATCGCATTTTGGACGGACGGCACTTTAACGTGCGGCGTTTTCAAGAATATTATGGTTGATCTGCGTGGGCACGGCGCACGTTGCCGTCTGCACTGCCAGATGCCGTTTGTTTTTACAGCGGCAGCCAGAAAGTATATTCCTGCAACGCGGGCGCGTTTTTTGAGCCATGCATGGATTTTTACATGACCATACCGCCCGGAGCGTGGCCGGGGTCGGCCAGAAGCCGGGTTTGCCGCCGGATGCATATACGCCATGTGCATACCGTGTGCATTTGATTATAACCTTGATATGTAAATAAAAGTTCAGGAGCGCTTATGCGTAAGGTGGTTGTAACTGGATACGGCATCATTTCACCCTCTGGAAATGACGCCGAAACACTTTGGAAAAACGTTTCAACTGGTACGTCCGGTGTAAAAAAGCTTGAAGACCCTGCCTTTGCGGAAGGGGCTGTGCAGATTGGGGGCAAGGTCGAAAACTTCCCCGCTGAAGCTTATATGGGCGCCAAGGATGCCAGAAAATACGACCTTTACATCCAGTATGCCTACGCTGCTGCAAAGCAGGCCATTGATATGGGCAATCTTTCCGGTGAGGACTGGGATGCCGAAAGGGCTGGCGTGTATGTGGGCTCTGGTGTTGGCGGTATTGAAACCATCATGCGCAACCATGAGGCGTTTCTCACCAAGGGCTCTCGCCGTGTGTCGCCTTTTATGGTGCCGATGATGATCAGCAATATGGCTGCGGGCGTCATTGCCATCAAAACAGGTTTTAAAGGCGCAAACTACGCCCCTGTTTCGGCTTGTGCCACCGCCAACACCGCCATTGGCGAAGCTTTTTTGAGCATCAGGCACGGCTACGCCGACATGATGCTGGCTGGTGGGGCCGACGCGGGCATTCATCCTTTTCTGTTCGCAGGATTTTCAAGCATGAAGGCCCTGTCCACCAATAACGGCCATCCTACTCAGGCCAGCCGGCCCTTTGACCGTGACCGTGACGGATTCGTCATGGGTGAAGGCGCTGCTGTTCTTCTGCTTGAAGATATTGAACACGCCCAAAAGCGCGGGGCCAAAATTCTGGGTGAAGTGGTAGGCTATGGCGCAACCTGCGACGCTGCCCACATCACGTCGCCGGATTTTCAGGGCGCGGCGCGGGCTATGAATATTGCCATCAAACAGGCCGGAATAGCCCCGTGTGAGATCGGCTACGTCAACGCTCACGCCACCGGAACCAAGGAAGGCGATAAATCCGAGGCCAAGGCCATCAGGGAAGTTTTCCGCGATTGTCTGGACACGGTGAGGGTCAGCGCCACCAAGTCCATGACCGGACATCTTTTCGGCGCAGCCGGGGGCATTGAAGGCATCATTTCCTTGTTGGCATTGCAGCATGGACTGCTGCCGCCCACCATCAATCTGGACAACCCGGATGAGGAATGCGGCCTGAACCACATATGCAATACTGCCGTCAAATCCGATACAACGTTGGCGCTCTCCAACGCGTTTGGATTCGGCGGGCATAATGCCTCGTTGGTGTTCAGGAAGTACGAAGGGTAACGGCTCTTCCAAGACACATCTTTTTCAGCAATATTACATAAAAAAGCGCAGCAACCTGGCTGCGCTTTTTTATGCTGACAACAGCGAAGATATTAAACATCGGCTAGTCAAAGTCTGCCAATGCAGGAGCGCACTGCCTCTGTAAGCCCCGCTTCAGGTTAAAAGATTTTCTGTTACAGGCAGGAATACAAATAAGATTTTTAGGGGGAGGGGGCGTGGGGGGGGGGGGCCGGGTTGGATAGGGGGCCGCCCCCC